>NZ_CP035733.1:0-600000 GCF_009768975.1 Sphingorhabdus lacus
GAGGGGACGATGGTCAATGTGACCTTGTGCTTTTCGGCCAATCAGGCGCTTCTGGCCGCAAAAGCAGGCGCGAGCTTTATCTCGCCCTTTGTTGGGCGGCACGACGATAACGGCTTTGACGGGATGCAGTTGATCAGCGACATCCGTCTGATTTACGACAATTATGATTTCGGCACCGAGATTTTGGTGGCGAGCGTCCGCCATGGTATCCATGTTCTTGAGGCGGCGAAGATCGGCGCTGATGTCATGACCGCACCGCCTGCCGTCATCAAGGGACTGTTCAAGCATATCCTCACCGACAAGGGCATTGAAGGCTTCCTCGCCGATTGGGCGAAAACAGGGCAGGCGATCGGGTGAAAATCGGGTAGATCGAGTGCGCAGGACTTCGTCTAGCCGCTTTCCTAATTGTCCAGCCGGCCACTATTCTGTGGCGCTAGCCAGCAGAAGTCTGTGGGAAAATGCGATGTCGCGGACTGCGTGGCGCGCCCTACAGGAGTCGAACCTGTGGCCTCAAGATTAGAAGTCTCGCGCTCTATCCAGCTGAGCTAAGGGCGCGCGCTGGGAGCGCAATAACCACTTTGCGCGCGGCTGCAAAGCTGCTTATGTCATCGCCATGCAGGATACTCCGATTTTGACAGAGAGCGCTAATGCCGCCAGCGGGCGCCATTTTCGCTATTATGATTTTGTCATGGCCGCTTTTGTGGCTGTTTTGCTGTTGTCGAATGTGATCGGCGCCGCGAAACCGGCCGCTCTGACGCTGAATGGCGAGCAATGGGTCTTCGGTGCAGGCATTCTCTTTTTTCCGCTGGGATATGTCATCGGCGATGTCCTGACCGAGGTCTATGGCTATGCCCGCGCACGCCGTGTCATTTGGGCGGGATTTGTCGGCCTTATCTTCATGGCGTTTATGAGCTGGGTGGTCGTATCCTTGCCACCGGCAGCCGGATGGCAAGGGCAGGCGGCTTATGAGTCGGTTTTTGGCCAAGTCTGGCGCATCGTCGCTGCATCGATAACTGCTTTTTGGGCGGGCGAGTTTGTAAACAGCTATGTCATGGCGCGGATGAAAATCTGGACCGCAGGCAAGCATCTCTGGTCGCGGACGATCGGCTCTACCGTGGTCGGCCAAGGGGTGGATAGCGTGATATTCTATCCACTGGCCTTTTTGGGCGTGTGGAGCACGGAACAAGTTGTTACGGTCATGATTACCAATTGGCTTTTGAAAGTGGGCTGGGAAGTCGTTCTCACACCCGTGACCTACATCGTAGTTGGCTGGCTCAAGCGAAAAGAAGGCGTTGACCTATTTGACGAGGATACGGATTTCTCGCCATTCAAAACGAAAGTGTAATGCAAGAAATTTTACAGCACTTGGCTGAACGTTGGATCGCGTACAAGATCAGGCTGATTGAATATGTCGGTCTGACGAACGACGCGATGCATATTCATATGTCGCTACTCCTCCTGTTTGTTTCGGCAATATTGTTCCGACGAAGACCGGACAGCTTGTGGTGCTGGCTCGTCGTGTTTTTGGCCGAACTGTTCAATGAATATGCGGATCTAAGCGGTGCGGCCCCCGACGAGGCTGGTTTAGATTCCGCGATGCACGACATATACAACACCATGTTCTGGCCGACGATCATTGTCATTCTTGGGAGGTTTCTTTTCCCACGCCGGTTGAAAGTAACCCGGCCTGCTCCCGATCCTGACGCGTCAAGCGATCTGGCGGATCAACCCTTCAAAGAGTCGGCGACCGTCTGATCCCCCGTGCACATCTTCGATCATGCGTTCGGGGTGCGGCATCATTCCGAGAACATTGCCGGAGTCATTGAGGATGCCTGCAATCGCGCGTGACGATCCGTTCACCGGTTCGGCATAGCGGAATGCCACGCGTCCGTCGCCTTCGAGACGGTCGAGTGTCGCGGCGTCAGCGAAGTAATTGCCATCATGATGGGCAACCGGAATGGCGATGTTTTCCCCGCTGTCATATTGGCTGGTAAAGAGCGACTGGCTGTTTTCGACGGTAAGCCGGACTGTTCGGCATACAAAACGAATGCCCGCATTACGCATGAGAGCACCTGGAAGAAGTCCCGCCTCGGTCAAAATCTGAAATCCGTTACATACACCCAGCACCGGAACACCTCGGTGGGCCGCGGCCACAACGGCTTGCATAACCGGAGAACGGGCCGCCATTGCGCCTGACCGCAAATAGTCACCATAGGAAAATCCGCCCGGAATGGCGATCAGATCCAGATTATCCGGGAGGGTTGTTTCGCGATGCCAGACAAGGCTTGTATCCGCGCCCATAATTTGGCGTATCGCAACGGCCATGTCGCGGTCGCAGTTGGAGCCGGGGAATTGGATAACTGCGGCGCGCATCAGGCAGCCTGCTCAATCTCGAAATTTTCGATGACCATATTTGCCAGCAATTTGCTGCACATGGCCTCCAGATCGGACTGGGAAAGTCCCGGCTCATGTTCAATCTCGATCAGGCGTCCGGCGCGCACGTCGTGTACGCCTGAAAATCCAAGACTTTCTATGGCGTGGTGAATAGCCTTGCCCTGCGGATCAAGAACACCATTTTTCAAGGTTACAAAGACGCGGGTTTTCATGGGCTACACCTGTGTTACGGACCGTTCGCCTCCTATAGAACGCACGCATTTTGAAACAAGAGGGCAGTGCGCGATAACCGAATTTTAACCATGTACTGCAATCCCGCATTGACGGTATCCGGTGTAAGCGCGGTGACCACAATGGTTCGTGGCGGCACTTAGGCCAATTGGAGGAACCTATGGTAGGATTGGCAACGGCAATGTTCATCGGGCTTTTTGCCTTCGGGCATGAAATGCTCGGCTGGTCCGGCGTCGCCAATGACGAGGTTCAGCTTGGTCTGTTTATCTCGTTCATTCTCGGCATCGTCTGCGGATATAAAACCAAAGGCTGATTATTTTGCAGGTGCCAAGGGCGCCTGTCGCAAACTTCCATCTACATCGACAAGTTCGTCCGGTACTGCGCGAAATGTGAACGGCGCCGACGGTTCGAGCCATTTTTTCGCCAATTGCCAAATGTCGTCGGTCGTGATGGTCTTGAACAGCTCTTCGCTATTACGGAACCGGTCGAGCCTTTTGGGGTTTGTCTGCGCAATAGCGGCTATTCCGATCCAGGGCCCATTCTGCTTTTTCCAGTCAGTATAGCTTTCCAGCACAGGCTTTCGTGCGCGCTCAAACAGATCCTTGTTAACGGGCGCCGCACGCAGTTCCGCGATGATCGCGTCAACGGCCGCTTCAATTGCGGGCAGGTCTTTGGGGTCGCCGCTTGTCGCGATGGCAAAGGTTCCACGGCCCGGATAGACATTGGACATGAATGAACTCGCGCCACCTCCATAAGTAGCGCCAAGTTTTTCGCGCAGTTCGTCGGTCAGCCGGATCGTCACGATCCGCGCAAGAAGGTCCATGCCTTGGCTGACCTTTTGATCACTGTCATCGGTGGTCGGCCAGATACGCCGCCAGCCCATTTGATTTGCCTCGCCCTTGTGCGGCAAATTGAACGTACCCCGTGTGGCGCTCCATGCCGTTTCGCGTTGTTTGCTCGTGGTAACGGCTTCTGTATTGCGGGCCGGCAATGCACCAAATGTGCGCGCGACGCTGGCAATGGCTGCGTCCTCGTCTACATCGCCGACAAGGGCAATCTCCAGGCGGTTCTTCAGCAGACTGTCATCCAGTGCCGTCTTGAGCATGGCGAAATTGACGGACTGCATCGTTTCCAAGGGGGCAATGCTGAACCGCGGGTCATTGTCGGTCATAATCTTGGGCGTTGACGTGCCCATCACCGAACCCGGCGTGGCATCCAGCCGGGCGTAGAGTTCCGGAAGTGGCCTGCGGAAAAGGCGCAGGGCATTGTCCGCATAGGCCGGGTATTTTGTATACGCCGCCATCACTTGAAGCTGCCGTTCCAGATCCGCAGGCGCGATGGCACCGCTGCTGCCGAAATAGTCATCCGAAACGCTAAATCCTGTCGATACAGTCGTCCCCGCAAGCAAGGATCGAAGATCTTCTATGTCATGCGCCTCCAGCCCGCCCGAGATATAGGCACCGGACATCAGCGCGGCGAGGGGCGCATTTTCCTTACCGAAATGCAGCTCGCCGCCGTCGATCCGGAGGGAATAGCGTATCCGGTTATCTTCAAAGTCGGTCTTTTTGATATTGAGAAGTACGCCATTGGAAAAACGTAAGGTGCGGATACCTAGGTCCGCGATGCGCGTGTCCGAGACGACCGTCGCTGGTGCGCCGAAATCGGTATACGCAAAATCCTGCTCTTTACGGTCAGTGGGGGGCGCTATTTCGGTTTGGCGGCTTTTTGCAAATTGGTCGAGCAGATCATCTTTGGTGAAGCCTTCTCCCGACTTTGTTGTCAGGAACAGCAACGGTTTGTCCAGCCGACCGAACCAGCCGGCAAATTCGGTGTCGATGGCCGATTTGGTCATAAACGGCCGAAGCTGCCGCCAGAGCAACTGGCGATAGGCCGCAGAGTTCAACACGTCTTCGTCAATGGCGGTGAGCTCATTGGCAATCGCGACACTGGGCTTTGTGGCCTCACTTTTACGGGCATTGTCATAGCTGGCGTCAAAGCGCTTCAACTGCTCCGATATCTCGGCTTCGCTAAAGCCATAGCGCGTCGCCTGCCGGACGATCTGTTCCGCAAAAGGTAAGAGCTCGCGCCAGCTTCCGTCCTTGCCCGATGCGCTGAACCCGACCCGGGCATAGCTATCGCAGAACCCGATCCCGAAACTTGTCCCGCCGCTCAGGAAGGGAATATCATTTTCGCGGGAACGCCTGCTCATCCGTTGTACGATGATGGACGACGCAATTTGCATCTTCAGTTCGACCAATGCCCGCTCGATCGTATCGGGACGCATTCGATCCGGGAAAAATTGCTGGACGCTTATGCCTTCGCTAATTTTGGGATGCACAAACATGTCGGCCGCTGCATTTCGGTTTGTATCCACAGTGCAGGTATCGAAATCCCGCAAACCGGGCCCTGGGTTCGACCAGTCGGCAAATTTGCGGACAATCTCTTGTTCGACCGTGGACACATCGACAGGGCCGACAACGATGATTTTGATGCGGTCGGGACGATACCATTTTCTGTAGAGTGCGCGCATCCGTTCTGCCGGGGCAGATTCAAGAATATTCTGCTGCCCTATGGGATAACGCGTTGCGAAATAGGTGTTCGGGTAAAAGAGATTGTTCGCCGCCCGCGCACTCTGGAAGCCGAAATTTTCACGTTCGCGCTTTTCCGCAATGACGACCCCACGTTCTGCGTCGACCGCGCTTTCGTTAAAGAGAATCTCGCTTGCTGTTTCCCGCATCAGAAACAGGGATCGTTCGAGCAAAGCGGGATCGGCGCGGGGCAGGTCGAGCTTATATTGGGTTTGCGTATAGCCGGTGGACGCATTGGTGTCGGCGCCAAAGGACAACCCCAACCGTTCGAGCATTTTGACCATCTCCCCTTCGGGGACGTTGGTCGTACCGTTGAACGCCATATGCTCTATGAAATGGGCCAGACCCTGTTCGTCCTCGGTTTCGGCGGCAGAGCCGAAATCGACGGTCATACGCACGATGACCTGGTTCTGAGGGCGCTGGTTTGGCCGGATCGCGTACCGGACGCCGTTGGGCAGTCGGCCGTAGATTATGCTCGAATCCGGTTCCAGATCAGAGGTTTCGGCATTCCATGGGGCCGTCCGCTCTGTGCCGGGGACGGCTTTATCCGGCGCAGCGTTGGCGGCAGTTGCGAAGAATAGGAAAGCCGTCGCAAAGACAGGCCAAAACCGACGTACCGCCACCCGGATTTATTTCCCCTTGCGCAGACGATGGCTGACCATGTCGAGGACAGCCCCTTCGCTTTCGTCGGGCATCAGGCCCAGGCGACGCGCAACCTCCTGATAGGCTTCGGCTTCACCGCCAAGGTCGCGGCGGAAACGGTCCTTATCAAGCTTTTCGCCGGTTTCGATATCCCAGAGACGGCAGCCGTCCGGGCTGATTTCGTCCGCCAGAATGATGCGCGAAAAATCGCCATCGAAAAGCCGTCCGAATTCCAGTTTGAAGTCGATCAGGCGAATGCCGATGGCAGCAAACATACCGCACATGAAATCGTTGATGCGGATCGCCATCGAGCTGATGTCCTGCATCTCTTCCTGGCTGGCCCAGCCGAAGCATGCGATATGCTCTTCGGCAACCAGCGGGTCGCCGAGACTGTCATCTTTGTAGCAATATTCGAGAAGTGTATGGGGAAGCGGCGTGCCTTCTTCGATTCCAAGGCGCTTCGACAATGTACCGGCAGCAACATTGCGCACGATAACTTCGATAGGGACGATTTCGACCTGACGGATCAGCTGCTCGCGCATGTTCAGGCGGCGGATGAAATGCGTCGGAATGCCGATATGCGACAGCCGCGTAAACACATGCTCCGACACGCGGTTGTTGATCACGCCCTTACCGGAAATGGTGCCCTTTTTCTGGGCATTGAAAGCGGTCGCGTCGTCCTTGAAATATTGGATCAGCGTGCCGGGTTCGGGACCTTCATAAAGGATCTTGGCCTTGCCTTCGTAGATTTTGCGGCGGCGGGTCATATGTGGTCCCTGACTTAACGTGAAATGATATGCCCCGGCAGCGCAGGTCCTGCGTGGACTCGACACAGCCGGGGCTAGTAAAGTGGCTATAAGCCATTGCAAGCACGGGTGCAATTCGAGATAGAATAATCAGTGCCCTTTGCGCACATTTACTCCGATCCGGAAAAGGACCGCATTTTGTCCATCGATCTCGATTTGCTGATGCGGGCCTATGCAAGCGGCATCTTCCCCATGTCCGATGCGCGCGATGACCCCGATACATTTTGGATCGAGCCTGAAATGCGGGCGATTTTGCCGCTGGATGGGTTTAAATTGTCCAAGTCGCTGGCCAAAACCATAAGACAGGACCGGTTCCGTGTGACGGCGGATACCGTGTTTCCGCGCGTGATCGCGACATGCGCCGCCAAAAATGAGGGGCGGCAAGACACGTGGATCAATCCCGATATTGAGGATGCCTTTTGCGAACTGCACCGGCGCGGATACGCGCATAGCGTTGAATGCTGGGAGGATGAAAAGCTGGTTGGCGGGCTTTACGGCATGGCTTTGGGCCGGGCATTTTTCGGCGAAAGCATGTTTTCAAGAGCGACCGATGCGTCGAAAGTGGCGTTGGCCTGGCTCGTTGCGCGTCTGCGAGTCGGAGGATTTACCTTGCTGGACTGCCAGTTCATGACCTCCCATTTGCAGAGTTTGGGGGCCGTAGAAATGCCACAAGAGGACTATCTCGTCCTTCTGCAGCAATCCTTAGGACGGGATTTTCAAGCTTCGGTAGTGCTGTCCGCGGCGCCTGCGTCATCCGGTGTTTCAGCAGGAGCGGGCGTCTGGGGCGCATTGGACGGCTTTTTGGCCGCAGGGGCAGGTGCTGTATCAGAGGATTTTTCATCTACCGCTTCGTCTTCGCCCGGGAAGCTCATCTTGCAGGCTTTGACCCAAACATCGTAAATTGCATGTTCGACGACATTCGCGGCCGGATTTTCCTTGAAAAGCCAGCCGGAGAATACCTGACGCCAGCGTTCGGATTGCGTTGTGCCCGGTGGCCGTTCGTTCACGATCAGTTGCACGAAAGCGCCTTCGTCCGGACGCGTTTCCCATGGTGCCGTTTTTTCGCAAGCACGGACACGCACAACGACTTTGCCGAAGCGTATTGCCTCACCCGGCTTTAATTCAATGTCACGGGTTTGACCGTTGCGTTTGTTGAGCAAACCCAAAACAGCAACGCGTTCGGCCATCGGTGTTCCTAATGACTCAGCGCCTGTTGCGACGATCTTGTCACGGGTTGCCTGTGGTTTGCCCGACTTTGTCGGGGCAAGAGCAGCGTCGTCCTCGCCAGAGGATCCGCATGCGGCGAGCACGGCCAAAAATGGCACCAGCATCAGGCCGCGATATAATGTCATGATGCGTCGGGACTCCACGCCTCATAATCGCCGGTTGCGCGGGCGCGCCGTCCGCCGCGTTCAATGGCACCGGACGGGCGATAGGCATTATCCGTGCCCGTTAAGTTTGGAATTGCTGGCGCTTCAAATCCGCGCACAGGTGGCAAATAGCTTTCTGGGTTGCCATCATGGGTTCCGTGAAGCCAGCCATGCCAGTCCGGCGAAACGCGGCTTGCGTCATTTGCTCCATTATAGATGACCCAGCGTCGCTTGCCGTCCGCCGATTCGTAATAGCTGTTGCCGGCGTCGTCCTGGCCGACCGACTTGCCTTTGCGCCAGCTATACAGGGACGTGCCGATGGTGGCACCGTCCCACCAAGTGAAGATTTTTCCAAGGATACCCATGGTTGGAGCGATTAGGGCGAACCGGTGCCGTGTGCAATCCCTATTTGGATTGCCAGACGACCTTGTCGCCCGCGGATATGCCCAGTTCGGACGTCAAGCCGCCACGCAATTCCAGTACGGAAACGACGGGTTCGCCGGCTTCAACAGGTGCAGTCGAATAGGGTATCGCATTTTCGGCAATACTCTCGATCGTTCCGTTCGCCCGAATGAAGATGATGTCGAGCGGGATCACGGTATTTTTCATCCAGAAACTGGCCACTTTGGGTTCCGGAAATGGAAAAATCATCCCCGCATTGTCCGCCAATTCTGTGCGGAACATCATACCTTTGGCCTGTTCCATGGATGTGCGCGCAATTTCCACGGTGAACTGCCGGGTCTTTGTTCCACTTGTGATACACAGGCTGGTTTGTGCAAGTCCAGCGGGCGATGCCGCCAATGGCGTGGATGATCCGCAGCCACCTGTTGAGCTCTTGCTGTTTGCCGGCATGGTGCATGCCGACAAGGCTATTGCGAGACTGATAATCCCGGACCGGATGAGTTTGGTTTTATTCATTTGCTGGATCCTGTATCGACTTTTGCACAGTTAATCGACGCAGATCCTGCCTGTTTCAAAAAGCACGTACCCTTTCCGCCGATGGTGATATTTCCGGATCCACGATTGTAGATGTCGGTCCCCTCTTCAACTGTCGCGGTTGAAATGGCATTGCCCACATGTTCCAGCCGCAATTTGCGGGTGCGGACTTTTTCGCTCTCATAGACACCGGCGCCTTCGATTGTAACCTTGGCGTCGCGAACGCTACCTCCACCAAGGTCAATTTTCCCGTTGCCGTTGATCGCGGCGTTATATTGATCAGTAGTAAGCTTGCCGACGGCGATTGCACCATTTCCTGCGAGCAGCATACGTACGAGATTTGGTTGCTTCACTTCAGATATTGATAGCTTGCCATTACCGCTCAGCGTGACGTCCTTAATATCTTGAGTGGTCAGCGTAATGCGCAGAGGTGCCGTGATAGGAACGCCAAGGTTGTTATTGATGATATTTTGCAAGCGCACCCGCAAGGTCGTTCCGACACGCTCTAATTTCAAAGAATCCAGCACGCGCTTGTCACCGCTGGCGATCGCCGAGGGCGCCTTTCCCGTTGTAATGGATACACTCATATCACCTATCACAACGATATTTTCAAAGCTCGCCACCAATAGTTTGCGCTCGATCGCCTTATCGGACTGTGCCGGCGCAGCGCTGCTAAAAAGCAGCAGGGTTGCTAGGATACTACGCGTGCCTCGCCCCATTCTACCCAGCCCAGCCATCTTGGTGTCCTTTTCATATAATGGCCATGCAACCCCTCTGTTGCAAAACCCGCAGCGGATATGGCCTGTGTTACCGGTCTGGTCAAATGGCAACCACCGGCAATATGTTTCCAGGCAGGTTCAATCCGCGTCTGCCATTTGGCGGGGGCGGCATCAGGAGCCTGGCCATGTTCGACGAAAAGCAATTTGCCACCCGGTCTCAATACGCGCTTTGCCTCTGAAAGTGCCGCGGCGGGGTCTTGCACGGAGCACAGGGTGAATGTTGTGACAACGGTATCAAAACTGCCGCTGGCGAAGGGCAGGGCTTCCGCCACGCCAATTGCGAAATTTGCCTTACGGCCGGCGTGCGCCAGTTCCGCCTGCGCACGCTCCAGAAGTTCGGCTGACGGATCAATGCCCGAAAGGCTGCGCACTTTGTACCAATCGTAAAAGGACAAGTTCGCGGCACCGCCGCACCCCAGTTCCAGTACATCGCCCGATGCACGTGGAACAATCTTGGCCCGATCCTTCATGATCGCAGGCTGGCGGCATGCGCATCCGATTAGGCGCGGAACAACATGTTTGTCCCAGAAACCGTTCATGGTTGGCGACTCACGAACAATTGACGTTTCCAGACCCCATTTTCGAGGTGGTGCATTTCGCGCCGCCGGTGACATCGACATCACCGCTTCCTGCAATTGAGACATCTACCGTGCCGGTAGCGTTCAGTTTCAGGTCTCCGGACCCTGCAATGTTCACCTCGGCATCGGTCGACACAAGCTTCGCCGCATCGACGGTGCCGGCGCCAGCGATGGAATATTTCGCTTTATCGACTTTACCTGCCAAAAATGCTTCGCCCGATCCTGCGATATTGGTTTCCAGTTTGCGCCCGGTCAGCGAACCAACTTTGATCGACCCGGAACCTGCAATCTCCAGATCCAGTTCCTCAGCATCCATTGTGTCCGCTGCGAAATTTCCGGATCCCGCCAAGGAGGCCTGGCTCAGAAAAGGTGCAGTTATCGTTATCGTTGCAGGTTTGGCACCCTCACCAAACCATTTGCCCTTTGTTCTCCCGATGCGAATGGCTCCATCGTCCAATTTGTAGCGCAGCGCGGCTAGCGCCTCGTCGGTTCCTTCGGCCTTGATGCTAAAGCTATCGCCAACGACAAAAATGATATTGTCCGGACCAACGCCCTCTAATTTGGTAAAGGAGCCGGTAGCCGACGCCGATGTTCCAATTTTTGTTCCATTGGCCAAGCCATTGTCCGAGCCGGAAATATCCTCTGCCGCGTCCATGACGGAATAACCGCAAGCGGACAAAGGCATGGCGGCGAGGGCAATAAGCAAAAGCGATTTTTTCATGATCTACTCCATGTGTATTGCTTGAATAATACACGTCAGGCCATGCCACGCAACAAAAAAAAGGGCGCCGTTTCCGACGCCCTTCAGATTTCCGGTAAGGAAACTGTTATTCCGCTTTTTCGTAATATTGCGGCGCTGCTTCGTTCAGTACAGCGAGTATCTTTTGCAGCGCGGCTTTCTCATCCGTCTTTTCCATCGCAGCCAATTCACGTGCGAGGCGGCTGGACGCGGCTTCAAAAATCTGACGCTCCGAATAGCTCTGCTCTGGCTGGTCATCGGGGCGGAAAAGGTCGCGGGTAACCTCGGCGATAGATACGAGATCGCCCGAGTTGATTTTCGCTTCATATTCTTGCGCGCGACGCGACCACATGGTGCGTTTCACCTTGGGCTTGCCGGTCAGGGTGTGCATCGCTTCCTTCAAGGTCTTGTCGGATGACAGCTTCCGCATGCCGACGCCTTCTGCCTTGTTAAAGGGCACGCGAAGGGTCATTTTTTCTTTTTCGAAACGCAAAACATAAAGTTGGAGTTGCATCCCTGCGATTTCGGAATCCTGCAGTTCGATCACACGGCCTACGCCGTGCTTCGGATAAACTACATAATCACCTACATCAAATATCGCCGCGGTGGACGTCATGTACGGACCCTTTCTGATTATTTGGGATGAATTCGCTTTTCCGGTAACGATAGTTACCCATAAGACTGTTCGGTTCGTCCCTTGCACGTTTCCGATTGCCTGGCACTATCGTCAGCGCAATCGATGACCATATTTGGCCTGTCGACACAGAGTGTAACAGATTCGCAATAAAATTTCAATGCCTGCTTTACCGGATGTCAATAACGCGACTCAGATGGCGCTTAATTTACGCACCCGGTTGTCATCGTCTTCATGGTCCTGGAAGCTTATCGGTTTGATATCGGCTGAATTCATCCAGCACAGGTCCATATGTCCCAGAACGCGATCATCGTGGCTGCGGATGCTGACGGGTAAGATCGGCTGGCGATCCTGTTCGTCGACAAGAACCGGGTTGGAAGGGATGCCAGTGCCCCATTTTTCGCCCCACTGCCGCAACGCGATCATGGTCGGCAGAAGATCCAGGCCCTTTTCCGTCAAGCGGTACTCCACCTTGCGCCGGTCGTCGGGGCAGGGCGTGCGATGCAATATACCGCTTTCGGTCAATCGGGTCAGGCGATTGGCCAGAATATTACGCGCAATGGCGATTTCGGTGAGGAATTCCTCAAAATGACGCACGCCGTTGAACGCGGCGCGCAAAATCATAAACGACCATCGTTCGCCCATAGCCTCCAATGCGGTGGGTAATCCGCATTCGAAAATATCATTCAGCGACTCTCTCAATTCACCCATAATCCATCCTCTTGGCGACAGCCTGTGCCGCTCTGGAAAAAAATGCAACACCTAATCAGTTTTAAGTTGCAACTAGAAACCTAATCTAATAGGTAGTGATTCGCAACTGGTTTTCCAGAAGCGCAGAACGCCGACGAGGCAACAAAAGTTCCGGTTGTCGTTCTGCAGACCATGCAAAGCTAAAAAGGATACGACAATGACCCTCTCCCATGTTTCTGCGCGTTTTGGCGCACTGGCCGCTGCATCTGTAATCAGCGCTACTCTTTTGTTCGTTGCTCCTCAGGCACATGCCGCATCGAGCGGTCCTTACTACAAGGTTGAACTGGCCCAGCCCGCTGCATCCAAGCAGGAATTGCTGCGCAGCGTTTTCGTGAAGTGCGAAGGCACCGCCTGCCGCGCTCCGATGGCCTCGACCGCACCCAAGAATATGTGCATCAGCATCGCGCGCGAATTTGGCGAAGTATCGGCCTTCTCGGCAGGTGACCGCGTATTCACCGCTGAAGAACTTGCCGCCTGCAATGGCAGCAAGAAGGAAGTAATTGCCAAGAATTGATTTTTGAACAGATTTTTCGGTACCTCTCTCCTCCTTACCCCCGAACCGGTTTGCGAACCGGTACACAGAGTGCCGAAATACCTATGCACCGGAGTGCCTTGATGGAGAAATTTCACCATCGACGCGCCACCGGTGCATTTTTTTGTTGCATGCGCGAAGCAATGACCCAACGTGTCATTATATGATGCGGCAATATGAACTTGTGGAACGGGTGCGTGCTTACGACCCGGAGGTTGATGAAGATCGGCTAAACAGAGCCTATGTATTTACAGTCCAAATGCATGGCGCGCAAAAGCGGGCCAGTGGAGACCCCTATTTTAGCCACCCGGTAGAGGTTGCGGGTCTGATGACCGACCTGAAAATGGATCAGGACACAATCATCACCGCACTGCTGCACGATACGGTTGAAGATACGCTCACGACGATTGAGGATATCGAAAACAAATTCGGACCGGAAGTCGCACGTCTTGTTGACGGCGTGACCAAACTTTCGAAGATCGAGGCCCAGACCGAAGATGAACGGGCTGCCGAGAACCTCCGCAAATTTTTGCTGGCCATTTCGGACGACATCCGGGTCCTACTCGTCAAGCTTGCGGATCGCTTGCACAATATGCGTACGCTGCATTTTATCAAAAGTCCGGAAAAGCGCCGTCGCATCGCCAAAGAAACCATGGATATCTACGCGCCGTTGGCGGAGCGGATCGGCATGTACGAATATATGCGCGAGATGCAGTTGCTTGCGTTCCAGCAACTGGAGCCGGAGGCCTATGAGACGATCACGGGGCGGCTGAAACAAATCCGTGAAAAGGCCGATGTCGAGATTGACCAGATCAACCAGACAATTGCCTGGGAAATGGAACAGGCGGGATTGAAGATCAAGATATCGGGGCGCGAAAAGCATCCTTATTCCATTTGGAAAAAGATGCAGGAGCGCCATGTCGCATTCGAACAGCTCACCGATATCAATGCGTTCCGGGTGATTACGGAAACGGAGGAGGATTGCTACAGGGCCTTGGGGGTCTTGCACCGCCGCTGGCAGATGGTCCCCGGCCGGTTCAAGGACTTTGTCTCAACGCCCAAACGCAACGGTTATAAATCGATCCACACCACCATCATGTTTGCCAAAAATATGCGGGTGGAGGTCCAGATCCGCAGCAAGGAAATGCATCGCGCGTCCGAATATGGGTTCGCGGCACATTGGGCCTATAAACAAGCCGATAAACCGGATGGACAGGCCGGTTGGCTTCGCGACCTGATCGAAATTCTCGAGACCAGCCAGGATGCCGAAGACATCCTCGAAAACACCCGCATGGCGATGTATCAGGATCGCATCTTTGCCTTCACACCAAAGGGTGCTCTTCACCAGCTTCCAAAGGGATCGACAGTGGTCGATTTTGCCTATGCGGTGCATACTGATCTAGGCGACAAGACCGTAGGCGCGAAGCTGAATGGTCGTCATGTGCCTCTGCGCACACAACTGAACAACGGCGACATGGTCGAGATTTTGAAGTCAAAGGCGCAGGAGCCACAGCCGACTTGGCTGAATTTCGTGACCACAGGAAAAGCCCGTGCGGCGATCCGTCGCCATGTCCGGCACCGGGAACGCGACGAACTGGTCGCAATCGGCCGAAAATTATATGAAGAAATCGCGCAACGCCTTCCGGCAAAGATCGGAAAGAAAGCGCTGACGGCGGCGGTCGATCGCTTGAAGCTCGAAAATGAAGAAGAACTGATGCATCGCATTGGTGCCGGCAAAATCAACGATCGCGCGCTTTTGGAAGCGCTTGTCCCGGGTTTTGACGCAGGCGATGTCTCCGGTGATTTTCCCAACCAAGAACGGGCGATTTCCATCCGGGGTCTAACCCCGGGCGTCGGCTACCATCTTGGCGATTGCTGCCACCCCATTCCGGGTGATCGTATCGTGGGTCTGCGTTTGCCGGGGCAACCTGTGGAGGTTCACACCATTGAGTGTGACCGGCTTGCGAGCGGCGTGGATGCGGACTGGGTTGACCTCAGCTGGGGGCAGGGCAGCGACGGCGCCTCTGCCCGATTGCGCGTGGTTATTCACAACCGGCCGGGTACTTTGGGTGAAATAGCCGGGATTTTTGGATATCATAAGGCGAATATCATTAACTTGCGAATGACCGCCCGTGACCTTGAGTTCCATACATTTGAAGTCGATCTGGAGGTTCACGATCTGCAGCATTTGATGCGGATTATTTCCGCATTGAGAGCGAGCGAGGCGGTCGCTACGGCAGATCGCGTTTATGATTGAGGAAGCATAGGCCCTTGTGAAATGGGGCGGCCATGAAGACCGCCCCACCACAATCCTTGCGGTTAGACATTCTACGAGTAACGATATTCCTGAGATTTTTGCAGGACGCGTAGAAAATATTCTTTCATCATGCGGAATGTGTCGTCCGACATTTTGACAAAAATTCTTCGTCCATCCCAGTCATCACGTTCGCGATAAATATAGCCGATTTTTTCGAGCGTATCGATATAGCGAAGTCCCGTCGTATGGGGCATGTTCCCGGCAGTTGCGACCGCACTGACTGATATGTTTTTATCATTCAGTCTGGCGGAAAATACGTCCATAAGAATATCCCAGCAAGGATCCGAAAACAGATCCTGACTGATCATTTTGCTTCGTAGGTTACGGTTCTCCATATATCTCGACACGAAAACCGTAAGGAGTTTGTTATCATCATTATCTAATATGTCTGCTCTGAGTTGATTTTCGACTTTTTCGGAAATTTCAGCAATATTAGATTTCAGAGCCGACAGCTCATCTATTATCTGATTAATCCCCATTTCGCCCCCTATTTGGCGGTGGCATGGATCCTTTGAATTCTTACAGCGCCGCCTGACCGCAAAGATGCGATTAGAATGACCAGAAGGATGGGATAAGCGATGTACATGGAAAGAAGACCATAAGGTTTTTCCAAAATATCATCGAACATCATCCGTTGAATATGGATGAGTAAACCCACCAATTGCCATCCCGTTGCCCAATAGGGCCAAAAACGGCTGCTGAATAATGCAAGGGACCAAAACCCTGCCAAGACCATAAGATCGATGAAAAATATTGGAACCGCGAACGTCATCCAGATGCCGCCCCAAGGCACTGCACTGGTCAACAGGGAACCGGATAATGCAATCCAGGCACCTGCCTTTTCACATGATTTGCCGCGCCAATGTGCCGCAACGACCGTTGCAACTAGCACCGCATAATATGTGGCGACGTGCGGTTCCATTATTTCAAGCGACTGCCCGAGTTTGCAATTCAGCTTCGTTCGCAGCGTTTCGGTCGTTCGTTACCGACTGACCCTTTGGCTTTTCCGTACCGGCACCGAACATCCGTGCACCAAGTCCAACCTGCCGTTGCGTTTCGCTCAGCGCCTGATGCGCTTCTGCGACCATCTGACGAACCTGTCCGGCGGCGGCAACGGCTTGCGTTACCTTCGCGACAGCATCCTGCCCAACGATGGCGGACATATTTGTTTCAAAACGCGCCACCGGAAGTGTCCCGGCTAATTTGGCCAACTTGATAATGGCTTGGTCGATCGCGTCTTCAGCTTCGTGAAGTTCCGTGGCAATTTTTTCGGCTGCTACCACTCTTTGTTTCAACATTATCCTGTTTCCCTTGGCTGCCGAACGATTTCTCTCTTCGCTCGGATCGTTTTTAAGAAAGCCCGGTCAGGATAGCATTGCCCCCAGTCCGAGCATTACGGCGTAGAGAGCGGCAAATGCCATGATCGTCCCCATTGCAATCAGCACAGGCCACAGCAAACGCTCTCCAAATGAATCGGTGTTGTGTGGCCTCCTTTTCGTTGGGAAGGGCGGCCTCAGCCAGATTGGCGTCGACTGCAGATCTTCCGGGTCAAGGCCACTGGGTTGCTCAAATTGTGTTTCAAAACCTATAACGGACGGTTGATAACTCAACGGTTGATAGGTGTTGGGGTCGAGAGTTTCGGCGACCAAAATCGCCGCCTTCGTTCGGGAGTCTACTCCGAGCTTCCGAATGGACGTGCGAATGCGCTCATCGACGGTGTGGGAGGACACGCCCATGATCCGTGCGATTTCTTTGGAGTTTTTATGTGCGTATACAAGGCGCAACGTTTCGATTTGAACGGCGCTAAGACGAGTGACCGGATGTCCCTGTTCGATGCCCACGTCCTAAGGTTAACGGATTCCAAGTGAATTTTACAATTACTTTTAACAATTTTCGGCCCGATTTTTAAAATCTGGCGTAGGATAATGATATACAATCATAATAATGTTACGCATCTTTCGGGCTGTGCTTTATTTAATGTTAAAATTTGCCATTACTAACGTTTGCATCGATAGTTTTCAGAAAATATCGGCCAAATCGTAGAAATTTCCCTGGCGGTTGTTAACAACGAAATTTTTGGCATTTGCGCGCACATTAACACCCTAGTGTGGGGTTTGTTCCACACCTTAGTTTTCGTTTATGACGTCCCCCGGATCGGCATTCACAAAGAGGCGGGCCAATTCCCATCCATGGCCCGCCCGCAAAAATGCCTGCATGTTTTTCCGTCGCCTTTCCTCCGAAGCGATTTCCTGCGCGAATGGTCCGATGCGTTTCCGTCGGGCGAAGTTTTCCGCAGCGATAAACTCCGATGTCTCTGCGAAATCACGAGCTGATACGGAATCCCCATCTTCTATTCCGGCTGCGCGCAGGTCTTCGTCGAGCCGCCGCTTTCCATATCCTCGCCTGACAAACGCGCGGCCGCGTGCTTCCGCAAATTGCGTGTCGTTTATATATCCTAGCTCCGAAAAGCTGTTCACAAGTGCTTCGATGTCCGCCTGTTTTTCGTCGTCCCAGCCGCGCTCGCGAATTTTCCTGTTGAGGTAGGTGGCAAGCTTGGCGCGGGTCGTTGCATACTTTCCGACATAATGCAGCGCTAACCCTCGCATTCGCTCTTCGTTCAGCGCAGGAGGGGACGGTTTGACAGATGTACGGTACATTACGCCCTATTCTTGCCACAGTCGGGTCGAATTTTGAACTGGTATCAGCGCCTAAAATGTCGCCATAACATAAACGCAACTAGGGCCGCCGCCCTCAATAATGGGATGAAATATGAGCGAACTCGCGAGCACGCCTACGCTGGACCGCTTGGAACGCCGGTTTTCGGATTTTGCTACCCTGGGTGAAGCACTGGATTATGCCGCTCTTGGCCAGCGTGGTCTGAACTTTCACGATATGCGTGGTCGCTTGGCGCGCCCCTATCCGTTCTCCGAAATGCGGGCCGATGCTTTGGACATGGCGTATCGGTTGATCAGCCATGGCATTGTGAAGGGTGATCGGGTTGCTTTGGTCGCCGAAACAGGCACGCAATTCGCGTCGCTCTTTTTCGGCTGCATTTACGCGGGCGCATGGCCGGTTCCGCTTCCGCTGCCGACATCGTTCGGCGGTAAGGAAAGCTATGTGGACCAATTGTCGGTCCAGCTCAAAAGCTGCGATCCCAAAATATTGTTCTACCCACCGGAATTGGCCGACATGGCGGGCGATGCCGCGCGCGCCTGTGGTGTGGAAGGGCTGGATTGGGATAGTTTTGCGGATCGAATTCCGCTGAAGGCCGATCTGCCGAGCGCGGACACGGACGAAATTTGCTATTTGCAATATAGCAGCGGTTCAACCCGCTTCCCGCACGGTGTGGCCGTGACGCATAAGGCGCTGCTGAATAATCTGTCTGCGCACTCCCATGGCATGCAAGTAAATGAGCATGACCGCTGCGTTTCGTGGCTACCCTGGTATCACGACATGGGCCTCGTCGGATGCTTCCTATCGCCCGTCGCCAATCAGGTTTCGACGGACTATATGAAGACCGAAGATTTTGCCCGGCGCCCGCTTGCATGGCTGGATGTCATCAGCGCGGCGGATGGTACGGTTATCAGCTATTCTCCTACATTCGGCTACGACATTTGCGCGCGCCGGATTTCAAGCCAAAGCCATGTCAACGACCGCTTCGATCTTTCAAAATGGCGCTTGGCTGGCAATGGGGCCGATATGATCCGTCCCGATGTAATGCAGTCTTTTGTCGACGCGTTCAGCGACGCCGGGTTCAAGGCATCGTCTTTCCTGCCGAGCTACGGTCTCGCTGAAACGACCCTGGCTGTCTCGATCATGCCCCCGGGCGAAGGCATTCAGGTAGAACTGGTTGAGGAAACCGAGTTGACCGGTCATCCGGGTGCAGCGGATCGGCCGGTGCGTTACCGCGCCATCGTTAACTGCGGCAAAGCGGTCAAAGACATGACGATCGAAATCCGTGATGAAAATGGCACGCCCTTGTCCGACAGGGTCATTGGTAAAGTGTGGTGCAGCGGACCTTCGCTGATGAAAGAATATTTCCGCGATCCAGAATCGACCAATGCGTGCCTGATTGATGGGTGGCTCGACACCGGCGATATGGGATATATGTCCAATGGCTATATCTACATCGTCGGCCGCGCCAAAGACATGATCATTATCAATGGCAAAAACCACTGGCCGCAGGATATCGAGTGGGCGGTGGAGCAACTTCCGGGCTTCAAGGCCGGTGATATTGCTGCTTTCTCTGTGACGACACCCGGCGGTGAAGAAGCGCCCGCGGTATTGGTCCAATGCAGGACAACGGACGAGGTCGAGCGTGCCAAATTGCGTGAACAGATACGGGATAAGGTGCGGTCGGTAACCGGCATGAATTGCGTGGTTGAACTGGTCCCGCCGCGGACGCTCCCGCGCACCAGTTCGGGCAAGATGAGCCGCGCTAAGGCACGCAATCTCTATCTCTCGGGTGAAATTCAACCCTATGCCGTAGCGGCTTAACCGGGTGCATATTTCGGGGGTCGTAAGCTATATCTGTTGGGGCATCGCAAAGCCCTTATGGTGAATATCCGGTAAAGTTCGGTAACGGTTGATTTTATTTGTAAATTATGTGGATAAAAACGCCGAATTGATGCGTCTGATTACCTTTGAGTAAGGTTCCCGCGCTAAATGTCGGGCGTGATAAAAAAAGACGCGTCCCTAGAATTGCCAAATGAACTGTCGTTCAAGGCGCTGTTGGGCCTTGCCGAGCCTGTCGGCTTGGATGGCGATGTCATGCGCGGCATTCAGGCGCGTACGATGCGTCAACGCACGACCTTGCGTGTAGGGTTGAACCTCGTTTGCGCCATCATGGCGATATTTCTGTACAAGGGCGTTGCCCCGACTTGGGCCTTGGCGTCCTGGGCCATATTGTTCAGTGCCTTTCATCTTTTCACCTTCCATCAATTTGGTACGAAATGGGTGTGGGATCGACCTCAGATAAACCGGGAAGACGTACGCAAACTGAACACGCATTCCGCCGTAACCGCCATAATGTGGGGTTCGGCATTCGGGTTTTTGGGCACGAGTGGTTCGCTCATGGAGTTGATCGGGCTGTGGTCCATCGTGCTGGGCATGATGGTTTATGCGTCGCTTCTCCTGCCGACCGCGCCCATGGCCGCGACCATTTTCATCGGCGTTACGAGCCTGTGCGCAAGCATCGGGTTTGTTTTTCACAGCGGCTACTATCTCGCCGTTGCCGCCTGTGGCATAGGTGCACTCCTCATCATGGCCTGTTTGCGGTCGGCGCGGGCGCAAATATTGTTCGAGGTCGCCAACAGCATCGTCCAGGAAAAGTCCGAAACCGTGAGCTTATTGCTACGCGAGTTTGAGGATAGCGGCGCAGACTGGCTTTGGCAGACGGACACCTCGCGCTGTGCAACACATGTGTCGCCGCGCTTCGCATATGCGTTGGGCGAAGAAGCTAAGGCCATTGAAGGCCAGCCACTGCTCAAGCTCATTGCAGGCGACGCATGGGAAAAGGGTCAATATCCGCAGGCTCTTCACGATCTTGCGGATCGGTTGAAACGGCGCGAGTCCTTCAGCAATTTGATTGTCCCGGTGACGATCAAGGGAATTACCCGCTGGTGGGAATTGTCGGCATCGCCCCGCCATTCCGAAGATGGAAGCTTTCTCGGATTCCGGGGTGTTGGTTCCGACGTGACCGAACAGCGGGAATCGGCTGACAAGATTTCGCATCTGGCCAGGTTTGATACGCTGACCGGTTTGCCGAACCGGCTGCAATTGACCGAAACGCTTGCCGAAGCTCTATCTGATGCCGACAAGTGGCGCCGTCGGTGCGGGTTTATGATGATCGATCTGGACCGGTTCAAGGCAGTTAATGATACGCTGGGCCACCCGGTTGGTGACCGACTATTGGCGCAAGTTGCGCGGCGCCTTCAACTGATCATGTCCGATAATGAGCTGTGCGGCCGGTTGGGCGGTGACGAATTCGCCGTCGTCATCAAAGACGCCAACGACAGCAAATATGTGGCGACATTGGCACGACGCATCATCGAAAGCCTGTCACGCCCATATGAGGTTGACCAGAACACATTATATATTGGCGCCAGTATCGGCAGCGCGTTGGGTCCAATTGATGGGCGTACCGTAGAGTTGCTGATGCGCAGTGCGGACTTGGCGCTGTACCGTTCCAAGGACCAAGGCGGCAATACGCATCATAGCTATCAGCATAAGCTGCATGCCAATGCGGAAGAGCGGCGCTTGATGGAGTTCGAGCTCCGCAACGCCCTCGAGCGCGAACAGCTACATGTGGAATATCAGCCGGTCGTGAATGCGGATGGCGATAACATATTGGTCGGTTTCGAGGCGCTTCTGCGTTGGAACAATCCCAAGTTCGGCAATGTGTCTCCGGCCAAATTCGTGCCGGTTGCAGAAGATGCCCGGCTGATTGTTCCGATCGGCGACTTCGTTCTGCGCCGGGCTTGTAAAGATGCGATGAGCTGGCCGGAATCGACCCGTGTCGCTGTGAACATCTCGGTCGACCAGCTGACGAGCACCAACTTCGTGGAGACTGTTATTTCAGCGCTTCATGACAGCGGTATGCCCGCGTGGCGGCTTGAGTTGGAAGTGACCGAAAGCATTTTCCTGCGCGACGGCACGCTCGCTGTGCAAGTATTGGATCGCTTGCGTGGGTTGGGGATCAAGCTGTCGCTTGATGACTTCGGCACTGGTTATTCTTCGCTTGGCTATTTGCGGAACGTGCGATTTGATACCATCAAGGTCGACCGCAGTTTTGTTCAGGGCGCGGCGAAGAACAAGGCGGAGAGCCTGGCCATTATCCGGGCGGTGGTTGCTCTTGCCGACAGTTTGAACATTGCAACGACGGCCGAAGGTGTGGAAACCGAGAGCGAGTTGGCGATGATCCAGCAACTCGGCTGCAAGAAAATCCAGGGCTATTATTTCGGACGCCCGATGGTGTTCGCGGATAGTCTGGAGCTGTTCAAAGGTCCCCGACGCAACGTCGCCTGACCTTGCCAAGACAGGGATTATTGTCGCGCTTAAAGGATCTCGCCGACCTTTTCTTGTGGGCGACACAGGCGGACGCCTTTTTCGGTCTCGACAAAAGGACGCTCAACCAGCATCGCATCGGCGACCATTGCTTCCAGAATTACTTCGTTAGAAGCGCCTTCGATCAGGCCCAATTCTTCAGCCCTCGATCCCCGTGTGCGCAGCGCTTCACGTGCTGTAAGACCGGCGTCCTCAAACAATTGCACCAGCTTTTCCTCCTTATAGGGATGTCGAAGATACTCGATCACGGTAAGTTGGACACCCGGCGTGGCTTCCAATATCGCTAATGTTTTGCGGGATGTGCCGCAGTTCGGATTGTGCCAGATCGTTGCATGCATCGCTATTTCCTAGTTGCCATGGTCCAATATCTGCCTGCTATCGCGCCACCCACAGAGTTGCAAAAATCTTTTCGCATATAACCTAAATTAAATTTGCATATGAGAACAATTCGCAATAACGCCGGACTATCGTTGCGACTCATTCTCAATATAAAGTTTCAAGGGATTAAAGTGCGTCATTCAATTTCTTATTCGGTGGCAATGGTTTTGGCTGCCGTGTCACATATACCCGTTCACGCTGAGGAAATCGCAACCGATGACGATAGCCGGACCATTATCGTCACAGGCCAGAGCGAGGGGTATGTCGCCTCCAACTCTGTAACGGCCACCAAAACCGACACGCCCCTGCTGGATATCCCCCAGAGCATCAACGTGGTGACGCGCGAACAACTGGAAGATCAGGCCCATCATTCGTTAAGTGACGTGCTGCGCTATGTCGCGGGAACGACTGTCGGCCAAGGGGAGGGCAATCGAGACCAGATCACGCTGCGTGGTCAGAATACGACGGCGGACTTTTTTCTCGATGGTGTGCGCGACGACGTTCAATATTATCGCGGTATCTATAACATAGAGCGGGTCGAAATATTGAAGGGACCTTATGCTCTGATTTTCGGACGTGGCGGTGGCGGCGGGATTGTCAACCGGGTGCAGAAATCGCCAAAGACCGACATTTTCTACGCAGGCCAAGCCAGTGTGAACAGCTTCGGTGCATTCGATATTTCCGCTGACCTGAATGCACCGCTGAATGACGCCGCCGCCATTCGACTGAATGCCGTCTATGAAAATCTCGATAGCCATCGCGATTTTGTGGGTGGCGAGCGCTATGCCTGGAACCCTTACGTCGCCTTTAAACTGGGTGATGGCTGGAATCTCGGCGTTTCGTACGAATATGTTTATGATGATCGCACAACCGATCGTGGCATTCCTTCGGTGGCAACGGTCGCTGGTCAACCGAATGCACCTCTGCGTGGCATCCGCGATCAGTTTTTCGGAATTCCGGGCGTAAACAGAACAACGCTGGAGGCCCAGATTGGCAAATTGCGTTTGGACGGGCAATTGGCCGAAAACCTGCAGTTCAACGGCACGATGTTGTACGGCGACTATGACAAGATCTACGACAATGTGTTTGCCAACGGTCCTGCGAGCGGACCAAATGGCACCGTGGCGCTCGCCGCCTATAGCGATCCTACGCAGCGGACCAATTTCATTGCCCAGGGTAATCTGGTTTGGGATATCGAAACGGGTCCGCTTGCGCACAAGATTTTGGTCGGCATCGAATATGGCGATCAAAAGAGTGAAAATCGACGCACGAACGGAACCTTGTCAAACGCGTCCTTCAATCTGGCCAATCCCGTTTTCCCGACCGTTGTCTTCAACGCACCGGCACGCAACACCGTTTCCGATGTGACTTTCTTTTCGGCCTATGTGCAGGATCAGATCAGTATCGGGGAACATTTCGATATTGTCGGCGGATTGCGCTACGACAGTTTCGACATTGAGGGCGTAGACCTGTTCCCCGTCGTGGACCGACCGTTCGCACGAAAGGATACCAAAGTCAGTCCGCGGCTTGGGTTGATATTCAAACCTGTCGAGAGTGTGTCGATTTACAGCAGCTTCAGTCAATCCTTCCTGCCGCGCTCCGGCGACCAGTTCTTGTCCTTGAGCACCACGCAAGAAAATCTCGCACCGGAGAAGTTCACCAACTACGAGGTGGGGGCAAAATGGGATGTGCGGCCGAACCTCAATCTAACGCTCGCCCTGTTCCAACTCGACCGCAGCAACGCGACCACGCCGGATCCCCTCAATCCGCTGGCGACAATCAATGTGGGCAAAACCACCACAAAGGGCCTTGAGCTGGCAGTAACCGGTCGCATTACGCCGACGTGGCAGGTGCATGGCGGCTATAGTTATCAGGATGCGACTCTTGCGGGCAACGATCTGATCAGACTGGGGCAGGTGCCCAAACATCAGGCCAGTTTGTGGAACCGCTATGATTTCGGCGGCCGCTTTGCGGCTGGCGTGGGCATCATTCACCAATCAAGCCAGTTCGCCGCCATTCGCACGGCGGCAAATACCACGCGCCTCCCTGCATTCACACGCGTCGATGCTGCGCTCTATTACGATCTCAGCGATACGGTAGAAGTGCAGGTGAATGTCGAGAATTTGTTCGATACGACCTATTTTTCGGACGCCCATAACAACAATAATATTTCGACCGGAGCGCCCATTAATGGACGTTTCACGATCCGGGCGAAATTCTAACTTTGCGCGATAGCCGCGGCATGGGCCTTGGCGTTTTCTACATAATGCGCCACGCCCATGCGCATACCCATCACCGCCGCATCATCCAAATCGCGGACAAAGCGCGCTGGTGACCCCGCCCATAGCTGACGGCTCTCGATATGTTTGCCTTGTGTCAGCATGGACCCGGCGGCGAGCATTGCGTCGCCTTCGATTGTTGCGCCGTTCATCACGGTGGCCGATAGGCCGACAAATGCCCGATCTTTCAGCACGCAGCCGTGCAGCAGTACATTATGTCCAACAAGCACATCGTCCCCGATCAGCGTCGGAAATCCGTCTGGGAAGCCTGGGGCAGGGCCGTCGCAATGTATCACGCTGCCATCCTGGATATTTGTGCGGGCGCCAATGACAATGCGATTGACCTCGGCACGAACCACGCAATTGTACCAGATGCTCGACTCCGGACCGATGACGACGTCGCCGATAATGCGGCAGCCGGGCGCAATGAAAGCGCGGTCATCAATTTTGGGCGTCTTGCCATTTATGGAAATGATGCTGACGTCTGGTCGATGAAGGGTCATAGGGTTTTCCAAAGGGATAGATGGGGCAAAACGGACGCATAATCGTCGGTCCACGGGCTTGTTTTTCCGGGCGCATCCAGTTGAAGCCACTGCTCTGAATTATAGTAGCGGCTTTTCACCTTATCGACCTTGCCGGTAAGTTCAGCGAGCTTGGCGGGATCGCGGCTGAGGGCGATCCATTGCGAGGCACGGTTGCCGCGGTTTATCAGTTGCTCGGTCGGGCTGTCGTGGCGCAAGGCTGCGCTCCAGCCATTCGCCTTTGCTTCGGCTGCAACCACTGGGTTCAGGTCGATGTACCGGTTGGAGATATGGACCAGCAATATGCCGTCAGGTTTCAACGCCTTGCGGTAGGTTGCAAATGCCTCTTTGGTCAAAAGGTGAAGCGGGATGGAATCGGACGAAAAAGCATCCAGCGCCAAAATGTCGAATTTCCCTTCCGGAACGGCGGCCAAGGTTAGGCGTGCGTCGCCCAATGTGATGGGAACATCCGGTGCACATTTTTCAAGGAAGGAGAAGATTTTGCGTTCGCGGGCAATTTCGATGACCAACGGATCAATTTCAAAAAACTGCCAATATTGTCCGGGCCGACGGTAGCAAGCCAAGGTGCCCGTCCCAAGACCTACCACGCCTATGCTCGCCTCTGGCCCATAAAGCCGGGGGGCATTTAGCATGGCGATCCCGACGCCGGATGTGTCGGGATAATAGCTGATCGGACGTGTAGGATCGTCCAGCAATTGCATCCCGTGCATGGTCGTTCCGTGGTTGAGCCAACGCACGCGCCCGCTTTCGCTGGCGTTGACGGTATAAGTGCCGAAATAGCTGCGCATCCGGACACCATCGAGGCTTTGCTGGACGCTATACCAGCCGCCGTTGATCGTGAGGAGACCGGCTACCGCGAGCAGAAAAGGTATGCGGAACCCTGCTACCGCAATGCCCAACGTCATAATCGTCGCGGCCAGAAGGATTTTGGTGAAGCTGGACTCAACCGGTTCCGAAATGCCGCCGAACAGGCCGAGCGCGAGTGCGATCATTCCGATTACGACCATTATAAGAGGTAAGCGCTTGTCGTTTTCGTTCAGACGTAGGAGCGGGATCGCCGGAAGCAGCGCGGCTGCCATCAGGATCAGAATCGGATGTTCCCACGTCCAATCGAACAGCAAAGGCGCAACGATTGCGCAGAAAAATCCGCCCAGAACACCGCCAACAGACATCATGAGATAGAAACTCGTAAGCTGGGCAGGGGCCGGACGCGTCCGGTACATTTCGTTATGTAGCGCGACCGCGACGATAAAGAGCAAGCTCAAGCTCGCTGTAAGCCCTCCGATTGCTGCCTTCCCCCAAACAACGAAGACAAAGGCAGCAGAGACGATCAATACGATCGGCGCAAAGCGACTGATCCAATAGGCGGGTTTCTGATTGTCGGCAAAGGCCACACTGAAACTAAGAAGATAGATGCCAAGCGGTATGACCCAAATAAGCGGCATCGCCATGAGGTCGGTTGTAAGATGCGAAGTAGTGGACAACATCAGGCCCGAAGGAACGGCCGCCAGAATAATCCAGTACAGCCGCCGACGCCAACCGATGGGCGCCTCGTTCGCTGCCGCTTCAGTGGGTGTCGTGTTGGCACCTGCTGTGCGCCAGATCTGGATGGCACAAATACCGACCAGTGCCATCAAGGCCAGATAGATACCGCTCCAAATCCACTTCTGGCTCTGGAGGGTTGTAAACGGTTCAACCAAAATGGGATAGGCGATCAGCCCGCCGAAGCTTCCGATATTGGAAGCGGCATAGAGAGCATAGGGCTCACCCTGATTTCCGGACATGCTGTACCAGCGCTGCATCAATGGAGCCTGCGCGGCGACAACAAAGAACAAGGGGCCAATGGATGCAATCAACAACCAGGGCACCCAGAATATAGGCGATCCGTCCGCCGGGGGTTGCAAATTCGCAAGGCCGATGGGCAGCCATAAGATGGCGACTGCAAAGAGAATGATGTGAATGATTGCCTGTCGTCGTGGCGATGTCTGTGTCAGGCGATGGGCATAGGCATATCCCGCCAGCAGAAGGGCCTGATACACGAGCATGGCGCTGTTCCAGACCGCCGGCGCGCCGCCCAGACGTGGCAAGGCCATGCGGGCGATCATTGGCTGTACTAAGAACAGCAGAAAACTGCCGGTCAAAATCGTGATGAGGAACAGCGCCCTGCTGTTGCCCGTGGTGCCTGCGGTCATGC
Source organism: Sphingorhabdus lacus (assembly GCF_009768975.1). Lineage (NCBI taxonomy): Bacteria > Pseudomonadati > Pseudomonadota > Alphaproteobacteria > Sphingomonadales > Sphingorhabdaceae > Sphingorhabdus > Sphingorhabdus lacus. Next base: position 27,755 of record NZ_CP035733.1, read on the forward strand.
TTTGGCCCGGAGTAGCCGTGCCGCATGTGCTGCGTGGTACGTCAGAATGCCCGAGCAACCCGCCCGCTTAAAGGCCGTCAAGGTTTCCAAAACCAGGGCGTCGCGATCGCCAGCCCCCGCAGCGGCGGCTGCTTCAATCATCGCATATTCGCCAGAAACTTGGTAAGCAAAAACAGGTATTTCAAAGCGATCCTTCACACGGCGGATAATGTCGAGATAGGGCAGGCCCGGTTTGACCATGACGCTGTCGGCGCCTTCTGCGATGTCCATTGCCACTTCGCGCAATGCCTCATCGCTGTTCGCGGGGTCCATTTGATAGCCCTTTTTATCTCCCTTTAGCAGCCCGCGCGATCCGACCGCGTCGCGGAACGGGCCATAAAAGGCGCTCGCATATTTGGCCGCGTAGGACATGATTTGCACATTGGAATGTCCGTTCATCTCCAGTGCCTTGCGGATTGCGCCGATGCGGCCATCCATCATGTCGCTTGGCGCAATGATATCTGCGCCAGCGTCGGCCTGGTTCACCGCCTGATCGACCAAGACAGCTACGGTTTCGTCATTCAGGACATAACCTGATTCATCAATCAACCCGTCTTGGCCATGCGCTGTATAGGGGTCGAGTGCGACATCGGTCAGGACACCTATCGCATCGCCATGGGCAGCCTTTATGGCGCGGATCGCCCGGCACATCAGATTTTCCGGGTTCAATGCTTCGGCACCGTCATCGCTTCTGCGGTCGGCCTGTGTGTTTGGGAACAACGCGATGCATGGGATGCCAAGCGCTATAGCGTCGCCGGCGCGCGCGACGATATTATCTACCGACCAGCGTGATACACCGGGCAAAGCAGCTATGGGCTCCTCAATGGCTTCGCCTTCCGTAATGAACAAGGGCCAGATCAGATCGGCGGGGCTGAGGGTCGTTTCCGACACCATTTTACGGCTCCACGATGCGGCGCGACTGCGGCGCATGCGGGTATTCGGAAAGCTTGCATTGTCACTCATGACCGTTGTCTAGCGAAGCATTGCACTATGCTCAACGGCTTATCCGCGTGGCGGGCGACCATCCATATTTTGCGTCAACCGGTCGATTTCCCGCTTGGGTTCTTCCTTGATGCGCTCGGTAGGCCGCAATGGAGCCAGCGCCGCACCGGCTTTAACCGATTTCAGGTTGTTAAGACGTCCTTTGAAGCGGGCAAGATCGCTTCCGGACAGCTGCGCGCGTTGGGTAAATTTGACCGACATCGGATTTACCGCCCGGCCACCGCGATACAGCTCATAGTGCAGGTGCGGTCCGGTCGATAGGCCGGTTGAACCCACATATCCTATGATCTGCCCACGACGGACACGTGTGCCCGATGACACCGCAAAGCGGCTCATATGCCCATAGCCCGAAGCAAGGCCGCCGCCATGGTTCAGCTGAACAAAATTCCCGTATCCGCCCTTGCGTCCAGCGAATGCCACTGTTCCATCGGTCACGGCATAAATCGGTGTGCCGTAACTTGCCTTGAAATCGAGGCCGCTATGCATGCGGCTATAGCCCAATATGGGATGACGGCGCATGCCAAAGCCTGACGTGATCGCTCCGTTGACCGGGCGGCTCAGCGCGCCTTTGGATTCGCCTACGCCCGACGCTTCAAACCATTGGGTTGTTTCCCCCATGGTCCATTTCAGCATCTGGATTGCGGAGCGGCCATCGCGATCTACGCCAGCGTAAAGAAGATTCCCGACCTTAACTTCGCCTGTCTCGGCGCGCTTGTAATCCACGATGATGTCGAATTCATCGCTGGGTCGAAGTGATGAGAGCGATGTTCGTCCCGAGATTACTTTCAGATAATCCTGGATAGCGCTTGCAGGCGCACCAGCAGCCCGGGCGGAGCGATAGAGGCTGTCGCCGACGACGCCCCTTATCCGTAACGGTGTCTCGTCAACCGCGATCGGCTTGCGAACCAGTTGCAAGCCGCTGCCGTTGCGGTTGATCTCCAAATTCAGGTCAAAACGGGCGCGGAAGGCAACGGATTCCAGGGGGCGGGCCATATTCTTAGTGGTTCTTTTGCCCAACACGATGTCGATCGGAGTGCCGGGCTCAATACCACCCAAGGATGTCACGCCTGAAACCAGTGAGGTCACATAACTGGCTTCGCTTCCGCCGACGCCAGCACGCTGCAGAACGCGCGAAAAGCTGTCTCCGCGTCCAAGCGTAGCGGTCAATTCGATCCGGGGGCGTTCCGGGCTACCCGCCAGCGCGACCACGGTGTCGGTCGCTGCCATGCGTTTGCCGCTGTCACTGCCATAAGCGATTGGCATGATCATTTGTGCGCGCGCTTCTTCAAACTCGGCCTCTGTGGGTAACGCGGGTTGTGCGCCGAACACAGGTCCAAAATCAGGCAGTAAAGCTAGTGCACAAACGCTCAGAACGGTCAGAGTGCCTAGACCACGGAACCAGCGAATTGAGCCAATATCTTCGCCCAAATCGGGCACCAGGTCGAGTTCGGAAATACGGTCCACCCAAGAACGGATGGTTGTTTGGCGCAATGGGGTAATCATCGCGTCCGCAAGCGCGACGCTGCCTCCTACCCCAGCACTGGCAAAGCGCATATCTTTGCCTTCAAACATCAGCGACCCCTGTCCTAATCCGAATTGGACGGAATTTTATCCCCCATCCCCTGTGACGCGATATGGTTAAAGTCAATTTAAGACGTGGTTCGTTTATCGTTACATGCGGCCAAATGTGTAAATTCGCCGACAAGCGCGGGAACAATTGCAATATTTCAGGCGCCGATAATTAATCACTTCATTAAAAACGTTCGAATGCTATGAATCGATGTGAAAGAGAGGCGGCTATGCCACGCGATCGCGTTGAATTTTTTTATGATCTTTCCAGCCCTTGGACCTATCTGGCATTCACCAATTTACAAGATGTGCTGGCACGAACGGGTGCGACAGCGCGTTTGCGTCCCATATTGGTGGGCGGCGTGTTTAATGCGGTAAACCAGTCCGTCTATGCCGCGCGTGAAGCCACCGACAACCGCAAATTGAAGCATAGTTGGCGGGTTCTGAAAGATTGGGCCGCTTTAACCGGTGTAGAGTTGCGATTTCCTTCGCAATATCATCCGGCGAAAAGTGTGAATGCCATGCGTATGGCGTGCACCTTAGGGGATGATATGGCCGCGCTTGCCATTTTTACGAAGGCGGCATTCGAGAGCTATTTTGGACGCGAAGAAAATCTCGATGATCCCGATACTCTGGTCGCGGTAGCCAATGCGGCAGGTTTGGACGGTGAAGCCATGCGGACCGCAGCGCAGACGGACGAGGTGAAAATGTTGCTTCGCGCGAACACCGAAGAGGTAATTGCGCGCGGCGGTTATGGATCGCCCACTATTTTCGTCGACACAACAAAGATGTATTTTGGTAACGACCAATTGCCACTGGTAGAATTTGCATTGAAGGAAACGCCCGCATGAATGAACGTGTCAGCATCACCGTCGAAAACCATGTCGCCGACGTGCGACTGACACGGGCAGACAAGATGAATGCCCTCGACCCCGCCATGTTTCAAGGGATCATCGCCGCCGGCGAAGAACTCGCGGCGATGCAGGGTATTCGGGCCGTCGTGTTATCTGGTGAGGGCCGGAGTTTTTGTGCCGGTCTTGATATGGAAAGCATGAAAGGCGGTGGCGCAAGCGCGAGCGGCGGCATCAAAAGCTTGACTGACCGCACGCATGGCAATGCAAATACCTTCCAGCAAGTGGCCATGCTTTGGCGTAAATTACCCATGCCGGTCATCGCCGCTGTCCATGGTGTGTGCTTTGGCGGAGGACTCCAAATAGCGAGTGGCGCGGATATCCGGGTCGTTGCCCCCGATGCGCGAATGGCGGTGATGGAGATGAAATGGGGCCTGATCCCCGATATGGGCGGCTATGCCCTTTGGCGCGGCATGGTACGCGAAGATGTGCTGCGGGAACTGACTTACACCAATCGGGAGTTTTCGGGGTCAGATGCGCTGGCCTTGGGGTTTGCGACCTATGTCGACGAGAATCCGCATACGCGCGCCATGGCGATTGCGCAGGAAATTGCAAACCGCAATCCGGAAGCCATGCGTGAAGCAAAATCTCTGTTCAACGAATATGCAGACCTGGACGAAGATGCGATATTGATGGCGGAAAGCGTCCGCCAGAACCGTGTGATACGCACACCCAACCAGATCGAAGCTGTAATGTCGCAGATGTTGAAAAGGGCAGCGAATTTTAAGGACTAATCACCGGCGAACGGTCAGCCGTTCAAATTTCGCGCGCAAATCTTCGTTGATTGCAGTGGGGCCATTGGCGTCGGTCAAAACGATTGTTGTTATGCACGTCGCTTTGCACTCTCCGCCTTGGAAAGCGGCGGACGCAATATCCCAACTGCTGTTGCCAATCCTCAGGATGCCGCACGCGACATCGACATGCTCTGGAAAATGGGCTTCGGCGATATAATCGAGCGACACGCTCACGATCAGCCAACGTTGACCCGCGGCCTTGTTCTGAACTTCAATCGCGTGGTTGAACATACCGCGGCCATGTTCGAACAAACCCGCCATAGAGACGTTGTTGATGTGCCCCAGCACGTCCATGTCAGCAAATCGCGTTTCGGTACGGTGGCTAAACGGGTAACTTGCAGGATCAAGTTGCCAGGACTGCGGTTTGGGCATTCAAAACACTTTCAACATTTTTGCTCACCGAATCTGGTTCGGCGAGCATGCCTATAGAGCGTTATCCGAAAATGTCAGGGCCGGGGCCCGCCAGATTCAAGATAACGCTATATAGAGTTTCGCGATTATAGACCGCGACCGATCAGTTCTTTCATGATTTCATTGGTGCCGCCAAAAATCCGGGTGACACGTGCACCGCGCCACATGCGTGCGATCGGATATTCGTTCATATAGCCCGCGCCGCCGTGTAACTGGAGGCAAGCGTCGACAACTTCCCATTGAAGATCGGTGTGCCAAAGCTTGGCAGCAGCGCCTTCTTCGGCGGTGAGTTCTTTCTTGTAGTGGCGGTTTAGGGCCCAGTCGAGATGGGCCCAGCCAACCTGCAGCTTCGACTTGATGTCGGCGAGTACAAAACGCGTATTCTGGAAATCCAGCAACGGCTTGCCGAAAACGATGCGTTCGCGGGCAAAGGCGACCGTTTCGTCGAACGCTTTCTGCGTGCTGGCCATCGCGGAAACGGCAATGGAAAGACGTTCCTGCGGCAGTTCGCTCATTAGGTAGATGAAGCCCTTACCCTCTTCACCTAGACAGTTGGTCATTGGCACGCGGACATCTTCGAAAAAGAGTTCGGAGGTATCCGCTTCGTCCATACCGATCTTGTCGAGATTACGGCCGCGCTTGAAACCTTCGCGGTCTGCTTCGACCAGAACGATGGACATGCCCTTCCACGCAGGCTGCACTTCGGTGTCGGTTTTTACGCATACAAGGATAAGATCGGCATTCTGACCGTTGGTTATGTAGGTCTTGTTGCCGTTGATGACATAATGGTTTCCATCTTTACGTGCGGTGGTTTTCATCCCCTGTAAGTCAGAGCCCGTTCCGGGTTCGGTCATCGCAATCGCCGTGATGACCTCGCCGGAAATCATCTTGGGTAGCCAATGCTTTTTCTGCTCTTCGCTGCCATAGCTGACGAGATAATTGACGACGATGTCGGATTGCAGCGAGAAACCTGTGGCGGCGCCGCCATAATAGGCCGACTCTTCATCCACGATTGCGTTGTAGCCAAAATCGAGGCCGAGGCCGCCATATTCGACCGGAGCAGTGGGGCAGAGCATGCCGACTTCGCCTGCCTTGGGCCAGATCGATTTAGGGACAATACCGTCTTCCTGCCACTGTTTCGCGTTCGGCGCGACTTCCTTGAGCAGAAACTGCCTTACCGACTGGCGGAACGCTTCATGGTCTTCATTATAGGCGGAACGCGGGATGGTATCGAGCGACATGGGACTCTCCAATTGATATCGTTGATACCATGTAGAGACACCAAGTTTACGTTAGGGTCAAGCAGAATTTAATCGAGCGATTAAATGGCTTCTCCAGCATCCCGTGCGCGCTCGACAATGCTCGCTTCGGCTTTTGGGACAAGGCGGTAGGCAAAGACGAGAAGCGCCAGCGCAATGGGAGCGACCGCGATCAGTGCCAGGATGCCGACGCGCAAGTTACCGACAAGCTTTCCGTCGACCATCGTGCCTGCGAGATCCGAAATCTGGCCGACCATATAAGGTCCGAACGACAATCCGACGAGGGTGGTGCCCAGAAAGAAAGCTGCCGTAGCCGTACCGCGCATGCGGGGCAGGACCAGGTCTTGTGTGGTGGCCGCCGCAGCGCCGAGGGCGGTTGCACCCAACATACCTGCCAAGAAATTCATCGCATAGAACAGCGTTGAATTTTCGGTCGTGTAGCCGATCCAGATCGGAACAACGGGCCCGATCACGCCGAGGATGATGACCAATATGCGACCCGCCGGGTATTTTGCACGCAGACCGTCGGCGACCCGTCCTCCGATGATAACACCCAGAAAGCCAGCCAACGCGCCATTGGCGCCCAGTATGAAAGCAAGCTCTTGCTTCGGCAGCTTGAGCACGATTTCGGCATAAGGTGCCGACCAGAAAGACAGAGCATAGGCAGCCAGCGATACCAGTCCGTAGCCAAGGGTGGTGCAGATGAAGGCCGGCGTGCCCCAGATCAGGCGGAACGTCGCCGGATCTTTCGCCCGCAAAGTGGAGGCCCATGAAAATACGGCATAATAGCCAAAGCCAACTGCAGACCATTGGGGGAAATTACCCGTGAGCCGTATCATCCATGCGGCAAATGCGGCAATGGCCGCCGCGGTCAGCAGGTTTATTGCAAGCGCAACCGGCCCGCGCTGCCACGCACCATAGAGAGTGAAGGGCGGTACAATCATCGAAAGATCGCTGAAAAAAGCGCGGAACGGGTTGGTGTGACTTGTCGCGGCAAGGCCGTCCATCGCGCCCCGCACCGGTTCACGCAAGCTGGATACCCAGAAAGCAACCAAGATTCCGGGAATACCGACGGCCAGAAATGCCGCTTGCCAACCCACGAGATTGAGGGGGCCGCCGCCGGGAAAGGCCTTGTTCCAGGCCTGCACAATAAGAGCGCCGATAAACAGTGACACACCGCCACCGATGTAGAGACCGGAAGAGTAGATCGCTAGCGCAGTTGCCCGCTGCCGTTTGGGGAAATAGTCGGAGATCAGCGAATATGCCGTCGGGCTCGCCGTTGCCTCCCCTACGCCGACACCCATGCGTGCCAAGGTCAATTCGACCTGGTTTCGGGCAAATCCGGAAAGCGCGGTCATCAACGACCAGAGGGCTAAGCCAATCGACAGCAGTCGAACCCTGTTCCAATTGTCCGCAAGCCGCCCCAGTGGGATGCCGAAAAGGGCGTAGAACACGGCGAAAGCCGCGCCGCCCAGAAAGCCCATATCGGAATCGGTCAGTCCTAGATCGGCCTTGATATCGACGGCCAATATGCTGACGATCTGGCGGTCGATGAAATTGAGAATGTAGACAACGACCAGTACGGTAAGGACATACCAGCTATATCCAGTGGCTTCACGTGCGGGTGTTTCTGGCGCGGTTCCAGCGTTCTCTTTGGCGCTTTCGACCGTATCACTCACATCCGTCTCCCTGTTCTTGGCTGTTGTCGCCGCGTGCCATCATGGCTAGCAGAACATGTTTTTGGCGCAACCTGAATTACTATTCAACTTGGCGGGGCGAGAATGAACAACAGCAAAATGAACTCTGCGCCGTCGGTGTTGATGGTATGCCTTGGCAATATCTGTCGCTCACCGCTCGCGGAGGCTGCATTACGCCAAGCGGCGGCGAACAGCGGATTTGCGATCAGCATCGATTCTGCGGGAACTGGCGACTGGCATATTGGAAGCTCACCTGATCCGAGGGCCTGTGCCGCTGCACTAAGCCTTGGGGGTGTAGACATTCGCGATCTGCGGGCCCGGCAGGTCTGTAGTTCCGATTTCTACCAGTTTGATTTTATACTGGCGATGGACTCCGCTAATTTACGAAATTTGGAAGCAATGATGCCTGAGGGATCCAGTGCTCACCTTTCTCTTCTACTCGATTATGTGCCGGGAGCCGAGGGTCGCTCTGTTGCCGATCCCTATTATGGAGCCGCTGCGGATTTCGAAATCTGTTGGAAGCAAGTGAAGTCCGCAACGGAGCATTTTCTGAAAAAGCTGGAACAATAAAGCTCGTTTCGGGATAATTAATCGTCCGGTTGAACCGGGAACTGCAAAATCCGGCACGGCTGTGTCGTGTTTTGCTTGAAATTGGAGCGATTCCCTCCAATATTATGTCCATGCGGCTATGGTGCCGTGTTTTGAGGAGAAATAAGTCATGGCACAGTGGTCCGATCCACGGGTAACCGGGACCCAGTCAAGTCTTGCAGGTGTAGGCTCGAGCGCTGGCGACGTCGCGGTTGATGCTGGCCTTCGCGCGCACATGCTCAAGGTGTACAACTATATGGCGTCCGGCGTCCTTTTGACCGGAATCGTCGCCATGTTGTTTGCGCAAACCGAGTTGGCGCAAAATCTGATGACCAACCCCAGCTTGTTAAGCTGGGTTATCATCTTGTCGCCCTTGGCGGTCGTGTTGATCATGAGCTTTGGGCAAAACCGCCTTTCGACATCCGCACTTCAGGCGATGTTCTGGGCGTTCGCGGTTCTTATGGGCCTTTCCATGTCGCGCATCTTCATGATGTTCACAGGTGAGTCCATTGCCCAGACATTCTTTGCAACCGCCGCTGCCTTCGCCGGTTTGAGCCTTTGGGGCTATACAACCAAGAAGGATCTGAGCGGGATGGGAACCTTCCTGATCATGGGTCTGGTTGGTCTTATTGTCGCTTCGATTGCGAATATCTGGCTTCAGTCCGATACGATGCATTGGGTGATCAGTTCGGTTGGTGTTCTGCTTTTTGCAGGCCTGACCGCTTATGATACGCAAACGATCAAGAGCATCTATCTCCAGATCCGTGGCTCCGACATGGTGGGCAAGGCGGCCATTATGGGCGCGCTGAACTTGTATCTGGATTTCATCAATATGTTCCAGTTCCTGCTCAGCTTCTTGGGTAACCGCGACTAAAAGTCACCTGCGGTTAAGGTTGAAGCGCTAACAATGGTCCGGCGGGAAACCGCTGGGCCATTTTCTTTATGCAGCTTACCGAAGAAGACTTTTCTTTGTTGTAAAAATCCTGTTGGAAAGGCGCTCTTTGGTTGGAGGGATAATAATGCGTCGCGGATTTAAAAATGTGGCAGCTATCGTTTTTACGGTGACCGCCATATCGGCTTGTGCTCCTGCGCCAAAGCCGGTGGTCATTGCTCCGCCTCCGCCCGTCTATATTCCACCACCCCCGCCGCCTGTAATGCCGCTGCCCCCTGGTGGCGCGGCTGCTTCGATGAGGATCCCGGCGCTCGGATTAGATGGCGTGCGGGTTACTCCCAACAGGGGTCTTAGCCGAGACGAACAAATCTGGCATTTCCGGGCTGCACTAAACGTCGCGGCGCTTAACTGCCAAGGTCCTGTCTGGGGGCAGATCGCGACGCAATATAACAAATTCATCATTACGCATAAGGTCCAGCTTTCAAAGAGCAGCAAGACTGTGGATCGCGAATATGTGGCACGCTATCCTGGCCAAAATGGCCTGCGTGTACGCGACACAAAACTGACAGACCTGTATAATTATTTCGCGTTACCGCCGGTTCGTTCGGAATATTGCGATGCGGCTTTGCGCAAGGTTGTGGAGGTGAACTCGGTTCCTGTAGCTGCCTTGCCCGAATATGCCATGGGCGGCTTGACCGATATCGACGGCATCTTCATCCGCTTTTTTGACGCCTATGCGCAATATGAACGTGATCTTGCGGATTGGAATATGAAACATGGGCCCAAGCCGGCCTTTGCACCTTTGCCACAGCAGACCGTCACGACGCCACCACCCTCTAAAGCTTCTGGAGGTTAGAGGATCGCTAATGTGGTCCGGTTACGCTGCTACGTTTTGTGGCCGGATCAGAATGAATCGATCTCTACCGCCAGTTTTTGCCCGGTACAGGGCCATGTCGGCAGCGCGGTATAGGATTTTCCAGTCATCCTCGGACGTCACAATGCGGTTGGCGATCCCGATGCTTGCGGTAATTCTATAGCCTTGAGGTAGATTGATTTGCCGGACGGACGCCAGCAGATCTTCAGGCTCAAGCAGCAACAGGTTTCCACGATAGGCAATCGCAAACTCTTCGCCGCCCAAGCGTGCGACCAATGCACCTTGCGGTGCAACCTCCTGAAGGGTTTCCGAAATAAGCGCCAATGCCTCGTCACCGCCGGCATGGCCGAGGCTGTCGTTAACCCGCTTAAAATGATCGACATCGAGCAGAACCAAGGTCCAATGGCTGTGCCTTTCAAGCAAAGCGCGCAAAAATGCCCGTCGGTTCAGCAGCCCGGTCAAGGGGTCCGTATCGGCGATCGCCATGGCATGCGCCTCCGCAATCTCGGCACGGTCGCGTGCCTTTGCGAGCAGGCGAACGCGGTAACCGATAGCGAGCGAACTGACCAATGCTTCGAATGCCAGCCCGAACAACGTGCTGTTTTCGATCAGGATATGGTAAGGGACAATATCAAAGGCATGCAGCATCCGTAAGAATGTTGAAAACGCGACGCCGCTCCAGCCCAACAGGAAGTAGCCGAGGAAGCGGTCTTTGCTCTTCCAGGCTTTCCAGACGTACACCCCGAATATGACTGGAACCGGTGTGAAGCTATAAACGTAAATCGCATCGAGTGTCTTTATTTGCCATGGAGCGAGGATCGCATAGATCGTCGCGGTTGCCGCCATTGCTGTCGCTTGGACATATGTCGTTCTTACCAACCACGATGGAATCTCGGTATTGGCGAAGAAAAAGCGGATGAAGATCAGCGCTGCGCTGGCGCTGTAGGCCAACAATGGGATCGTGATACGGAGTCGGTCAGGTCCCGACAGACCCGATACAAAATAGTGCAATGCGCCCGAAGTAAACAAACCATAGGACAACGTTGCGACAATCATCATACAATAAGCGAGCAAGAAAGGTTCCCGCATCGCCCGCCACAGCGCGATATTATAGACTAGTAAGGCGATGCAAACGCCTGCAAAGCCTGCATAAAAGACGCTCATGATCATTTCGAATGTGATTGCGGATTCGCTTGTACTGATCTGTGACTGCAACATCACACCCCGCACCGCGCCGCTGTCCGAAACTTTCGCCAGAAACATCCTGATGGGTGCGGGATGATTGCGCAGCGGTACGATCGTGGTCGCACCCAGGCGCATGGGGCTGATCGCCTGCTTCTGAAAAGGCTGGTAATGTTCAATGTGCCCATCACTGTGGATGGTCCAAAGTTCAAAACCTTCGTCCCAGAGACTGGCGGTACGGAAAATAAGATTGCGACCGTCACCCGGTGCGACGGCCGGGGCCTGCATTTTAACCCAGTAATTTCCGGGAGAGAGCTGGTTTTGCGTGTCCGCGCACGAGAAAGCTTGAGGCTTGGAAAGCACCGAAGGTACTGTGTCTGAAGCTGTTGCTGCAAGCGTACAACTATCAAGAGGAACGCTTTTTGCCGATGCTTGGGGTGCTCCCATGGCAAAGGAAAGCAACAAGGCAAGCGCAGCCAAAACGGGTTTTAGAAGAGAGATGCGCGCAGCCTGCATCCCCGACGGTTATCGCATCAGCGTAAATTTCCCCTTAACTGTAAAATCAGGCTTACGCGGAGAAATTTCAGACGTTCTGCGCGCTAGGCCATCTGGATATAATCGCGCATCGCGGCGGCCTCTGCTTCAATCTTTTCAATCCGATGCTTGACGAGATCGCCGATGGAAACAAAGCCGGTGAGGTTCCCCTCTTCAACGACAGGAAGGTGCCGAATACGCCTTTTGGTCATGAGGGAAAGACCGGACATGATCGCGGTATCGCTCGACACAGTAATGGCAGGCGCCGTCATCGTCTCACGGACGGTTTTTGCAAGAAAAGCTGCACCGTGTTTTGCAATGCCGTAGACGATATCGCGCTCCGAAAATATGCCGACAACTTCCGCGCCATCCACCACCGGCAGCGCTCCGATGCGGTTTTCCGCAAGGCGGGTGACAACCTCCCCGACGCTTTCATTGGGATGCGCTGTAAACACGCTATGCTGGTTGTTGCCCAATATTTCAGAAATAGTCATCGACTCTCTCCCTATATCCTTGCTCCTGGGGGAACTTATAGCATAAGGCGGCCTTATCAAGCTATGACCCAACCATCCCGCCTCGAAGATCCCGAATATGCCAGCTATGCCTGGAAACGCTATTGGCGCCTAATGCGGTGGATGCTGCTTTTTACAGTGTCAGTCACATTGTTGGTTTTGGGCAGTTTTTGGTGGAATAATGGCATGGTTTCCATCCATTTTTTCATTGCAACTGCGGGTGCTATCATTGGAGCCATGATGCTAACCGCGGCTCTTATGGGGCTAGTTTTCCTGTCCAGCGGAACCGGCCATGATGAGTCGATCGAAGACATTTTTAAAGATGAAGCCGACCGATGAGCGATACAATCCGTAATCTTCCAAAGCGGACGGATCCTATTTTACGCGTTATTCCCGGACCGAGCGATATCAACGCCAACGGGCATATTTTTGGTGGCTGGGTATTGGGTGTCATGGATCAGGCAGGCGGGATTGTTGCCGGCCGTGTATCGCAGGGTGCCTGTGCGACAGTCGCTATCGAAAAAATGGAGTTCATTGCGCCGATCTTGTTGCGCGACATTATCTCGGTCTATGCCTCGCTCGAACGGCGCGGGCGGACGTCAATGGGTATCCGCATCGAAGTCATCGCAACGCGTGAGCGGGGGCAGCAAGAGGTCAAGGTGACCGAAGGTCTGTTCACCTTCGTTGCTCTTGATGAGCAGCACAAGCCGCGGCCACTGCCTGAAAGCTAATCCCGTTCCAGCTTAATGTCGTAAGATAGCGTTGCGCTGTCATTTCCAGCCACGGTAGTTTTCCAAGTCGGGACCCCGCTGATTTTGGTGACGGCTTTCGATTTTCCACGCAGTTCGTAAGGGATCTCGACCTCTATGTTGACCGGCGTATTGCGGGCATTGGTGACCTTGATTTCCCACCGCTGATTGTCCGCCTTTTCCGACTGTGGGGTCACTTTCATGCGCACATCCACAGACGTCCCGACTGCAATCTCCACATCTTCCCCGACCGCACGGTCCTTAAGCGTTGTTTCACCGGTAAGCAGAGGACCATATTCGCTGTTTTCAAACACCATGACCTGACCTTGCGGCATCGGAAGTCCGAGGCCTTTGTCAGTCGTGTTTTTACCGCGCAGCATCAGGGTCATCGGTTCGCTCTGTGCGCCGTAGTTTTCAACGGATGCGGAATAGTGATGCGTAAATGCCGCCCCGGGTTTGACCAGCATCGCAACTTGCTTTTGTCCCTTTGCGTTGACTGTTACCGGTTCAGGAATGCGGTAGAGTTTGAGGTCGCCTAAATTCTCCTGCTCTGCCACCACGACCGCGACTGGAGAGTAAGAAGCCAAGTACTCACCCCGCATTCGTTGGGCCGTCACAACGATGCTGTCACTTTCTTCGTCCATATATGCCGCAGGCGCGGGCGGAGGAGGAGGTGGAGCGGGGAAATATCCTAAACTATAAGGTACTTCATGGGTGCGTTGGTTGGGCCAGCATTTCAGTTCCAGGCTGCCGCCCGTCGGTTTGACTTGTGGCCCATTATTTTCACGGTTCGGTTTGCCGGCAATGGCCATTGTGTTGGCATTGGTGAAACTCTGGTTTCCTCCATTTGCAAGGGTCAACCATGCGAAAAGGTCGACCTTGCCTTTGCCATCTGACCCACGATTCTGGACTTGCGCGATATAATTGGCTTCCCAGTCGAATCCGGCAGCCATGTAGGTCAAGGTAACTTTCGCCGTTACCGGTTTGTCGCTTTGTGTAATGACCGACAAGGTGGGTTTTGCAGACAGTTTTTCAGGTATCTGCGCAAATGCCATCCGCTCCGGCAAACCCGTGCAATGCAGGGCTTCATATCCGTCGCTGGTTTGGAGGATAACAGCTCCACCGGGCGCCGATGTGATCATTGCAGGAAATTCGCGCGTCTTGCCAGTCGCCCGTTCGGTGCGGGTAATTATCACTTGCCGTTTCAGATAGGCGTCAACCAAACCTAATGGCGATAGCAGCCGTGCATCCCGGTTCTTTTCTTTGACGCCTTTGGGAAGGCCGGTGACGATCGCGCTCTCGGGGAACATTCCTTCGGCGACGCCTTCAAAGCGTATGACGCTTTCTCCTACTGGAATGGTGAGGGTGCGCGTTTCCGTAACAAGGGCGTAACCGGTCGGCCAATTGGGATCGATCGCTTGCCCCCCATATTTCTCGCCACGGTACACGGTAAGCGAGACGGCCTCGGGCTCTTCCGAAACCACGACGGTCTGTGCCGCGACCGGAGCCGCGGCCAACACCAAGAAAAGGGCAACCAGCCCGCGCACAGGCTTAATAACGGCTGTCGAATGTGGCGGTTACGGTCGCCTTGCCATTTGCCGGGACCGGAACACTCCATTCAATCCGGTCGGCAGATACGCGTTTGCCTTCCTGGCTTTGCTCGCTGATCCGAACATCGCCCCACAACCCGTTTTGGCCGAGGTCAACGGTAACGGCATTGCCGCGTGCATTGGTGATTTCATAGCGCATGCGGGTTTTCCAGCGATTGCTGCTTATCCGGGTGCGTTCCTCCACCACGGTTTTGATTTTTACGTCAAAGGCTTCACCCGTGCGGATCGACATCGCGCTGCCCATGGGGGTAGCTTCAATGCGGCTTTCGCCGATGAATTGCGGATCGCCGCGTTTGTCGCGCATATAGACCCTCATCGTGCCTTCGGGCAATTGGTCACCCAAACCGCCGCTGCGCGAAGTGGAGAATTTGAGCACGGATGACGCACTGGCCGCTTCGTTGGTCGCGAGCCAGCCATTGTTGAATTCATAGGTGTTGCGCGCGGGCGCCGACTTTACATCCAGAAAGCTCACTTGCTTTTGCTGGGCATTGGCGATCGTGGTGCGCTCCCCCAAAGGATAGAGATAATAGTCCCCAAGCCGTTCGCGGTTGTTTGACTCGGTACCGGCCTCGTCAATCGTTCCGGTCGATGGGCTATAGGGGGTCTGGTACATGCGGCGGTTACCCCCTTGATTGGGATTCCCCGCAACGAGCAACACGTCGGCGTTTGTATAGTCGGTGCCGGTATTGTTGGTCAGGGTAACCCAACCCTGGACATCGATGGTCTGCTTCGCATCATCGAACAGGGTGACATAATCGGATGTCCAGCCGAGTCCGGGGGTTAAATATGTCAGAGTTGTAGGGGTCAGGCCGCCCTTTGATTCAACCGTGACCGAAAGTGTCGGGCGCGCACGCAAATTGGGCGGGACGCGGTCGAATATGACGCGAACGGGCAGGCCATCGTCACGCAAGACTTCGATGCTGTCGCCGATTTGCAGAACCACACCGCCATTGGCGGCCAATACTTTAGCGCGAACTCGCGTCTCGACACCAGTCGCAACATTGGTGCGCAGTAACGTCACTGTTTGCCCGACCGCCTTTTCCATCAGCTTTGCGGGCGTCAGTAAGTCATAGTCGAAATTCTGCTCGACGATCCCAATTCCGGGTCCCGTCAGAGTCACCGTTTCGGCACGGATCTGGGCCGAAACGTCAGGAAATTCCTGTTTCGACCGGCCTGACGGCAGGTTCATCTGCCGGCTGTCCTGGACGAGGCTTTGGCCATTTTGATAGATGGTGACGGCGACGTCGCCTTGTGCGCTGGCTACGTCGCCTTGCGCGGATAGCGGGGCTGCGATGATGCATCCCATTCCCAAAAGCAGCAAATGGCGCATTTCATCTCTCCCCCAGTAAAGACCTGTGGAGAGTTAGCTAATTTTTCCTAGATGACCAGATGCTTAACGCTGTGTCGGAAATTATTCTGCAGCGGTAACCGTTTCCTCGTCATTCGCCGATTTAGGACGGCGCGCGCGGGGCTTGCGGGCTGGTTTGACAGCTTCGATCTCGACATCACCATCGTCCGAAGACGCAAGAGCGATCGAGGGCGGCAATACCGCCAAATCGAGCCCTGCTGGTTCGTCATCGCTTTCTTCGCTGTGGTGACGACGCGGTGCGCGGTTGCCATCGCGTTCGGGACGGTTGCCACGTTCCGGCCGTTCGTTCCGGCGAGGACGGTTGTCGCGCGATTCGCGGCGGGGCTGTTCTTCAGTTTCTTCCTGAGCGCCTTCGGCTTCGCTGTCACGGTCCGAAGTTTCGCCGGCATCCATTTCATCAAAGGTGCCTTCACGGTCCTGATCGCGCCATTCGTCGCGGGGGCGGCGTTCGCCCTGCTGCTCTTGACGGGCTTCCTGACGGCTACGGAAATCAGCGAGGACGCGGAAATAGTGATCGGCAAATTGCAGATGATATTCGGCGTTGACGCGGTCACCGTTAAACTGCGCATCCTGTGCCAGTTTCTTATATTTTTCCAGCATTTGCGCTGCGTTTCCGCGCGCACGGTTGTCGATCTGGTTCTGATAGTCAAAACCGCTCCGGTTGTTGTTCTGCTGACGGTTATTGTTGTTACGACCGCGACGCCGGTTGTTGTTATTCTGCTGCCGGTTGTTGGTGTTCATCAGGATTTGCCCTGTCCTCTGCTTAGCATAAATGTTGCTTGGTGCCCCCTTGAACCCAGTCCTTCGGGTTCTGCCAAGATCCTTCCCGACCTTGATATCATACCATCTGCGCTGGGGGGCGGCTTCGCGCGAAAGGCCCGGGTCGGGGCGTTTTTGCTGCGATGCACTATGCGTCCTAGCCGTTCATACCCCCGATTCCAAGCGAAAAGCGTAGAGCGCGGGGTTTGCCAGCCAGATCGCGGCGCATTTCAGTGGATAACCCCGCATTGCTTGCCAAATCGCTAACGGCATCGGCTTGGCTATGACCGATTTCAAATATGGCGATGCCTCCCGGCGAGAGCATGGATGCGAGTTGGGGAACGAGAATGCGGTAATCGTCCAGCCCATCCGACCCCGCAAATAAGGCAGAATGGGGTTCATAGTCCGCAACCATCGGGTCCAGATCAGCATCTGTTTCGACATAGGGCGGATTGGAGATGATGAGATCAAATCGCCCCAGATCGTCGCTCCAGTCCGCATTGATCCAGCTGCGATGAAGCCAGTGCAACCGCGCGGCAAACCCCAGTCGGGCTGCATTGGCCTGCGCCACAGCCAGGGCAGCGGCGCTCGCATCGATGCCAACGCCGCTCGCCTCCGGAAATGCCGAGAGGCAGGCAAGCAGAAGCGCGCCAGAGCCTGTTCCAAGGTCAAGGATGCGCGCCGGCCCGACTTGGCCAAGGGCGGTGGTAGCTTTGAAGTGGTCAATCGCGACTTCGATCAACGTTTCGCTGTCGGCGCGGGGGATCAGGACATCGGGTGTGACAACAAGATCGAGATCCCAGAAAGCCTGTCGTCCGGTAATATAGGCGACAGGTTCATGGCGCAGCCGCCGCTGCGTCAATGCTGCTAGGTCCGGCGGTGTGTCGAGATCAGTCAACCGGAGCAACATTGCCGACCTTTCCAGACCGAGCGCATGCGCCGCCAGAAATTCGGCGTCGAGGCGCGGGGTGGTGCTGACCTCGGCCAGACGAATGGCGGTGTCGCGCAATGTGTAGGCCAGAGTACCCATCGTCTCTGCCCATAGCGTCGCCGTTGAACGGTGCAAGCTGTCTCAATCCGGGCACGGGTTTCGGTGGGGTGTTTTGGACGGGCGATTTTTTGTGGGGGCGATGCAACCTTTTGCCCTGTGCCACGGTTATGAATGCCCGAGGGACAATCCTTCCGAAGGAACCAGTTATGAATAGCATCAAAATCGCGCTTATCACCACCATGTCCGCCCTGTCGTTGGCGGCCTGTGCGAAAGAGACACCTGCCGATCCGGTCGCTGCCGACACCGAAGTCGTTCAGAACGAGACGGCTGGCGACACGATGGTGGCGCAGGCCCCTGTCGGTGACCAGACCATCGTTGGTCTGGCGCAGAGCAATCCGCAAGCTTCGACGCTTGTCTCCGCTCTGACTGCAGCCGGCCTCGTCGAAACGCTGAACGGTGCGGGTCCGTTTACGGTCTTTGCCCCGACCAACGATGCCTTTGCCAAGGTCGACAAGGCCACTCTCGACGGTTTGATGAAGCCGGAAAGCAAAGCCAAGTTGGGCGAGCTTCTGAAATATCATGTCGTTGCCGGCAACCTGAAGTCGGGTGACATTGCCCAACTGATCACCGCCGCCAAAGGCATGGCCAGCATCAAGACGCTCAACGGCGGGAGCCTGAAGGCCAGCATGGATGGCGACAAGATCGTCCTGACCGACGCCAAGGGTGGCAAGTCCACCGTTACCGGCGCGGACATGATTGGTTCGAACGGCACCATCCACGCCGTTGATACGGTCGTTATGCCCTGAGTTTTCTAGGCTCCCCTTTCGGGGGGAGCCTGAAAATACAGCCCTTCCATTCCCCCTAGCAGGTGGGAGGGGCCTAAAGACCCCGTCCGGTGAGGCCTCCCTTCCGGGCGGGGTTCTTTGTTATGTGCCCACAGGATCCAGCTTC
The DNA here is from genome assembly GCF_009768975.1 of Sphingorhabdus lacus. NCBI lineage: Bacteria > Pseudomonadati > Pseudomonadota > Alphaproteobacteria > Sphingomonadales > Sphingorhabdaceae > Sphingorhabdus > Sphingorhabdus lacus. Next base: position 46,448 of record NZ_CP035733.1, read on the forward strand.
ACCGGCCCCATTTCCTTCAGACATTCGCGCACCTTGTCGAGATCCTCGGCGCTCGTCGGCGGGTTCGATACCAGATCCTGCACGCTCTTGCCGTCCAGCACCTTGTCGGCGGCACAGTCGCAGACCTGGTTGAGGTCGACCGTGACGCCCTCGGGAATCTGCCCTTCGGCCGTGGCGGTGCAGGTGGCGACCAGTTGTTCGCGCACCGTGGTTTTGACGCTTTCGTCGAGCACGCCCCCTTCACCGCAGGCGGTGAGGGCGAGGGCAAGGCAGGGGAGCGCCAATAGGGAGTGTGTTCGCATAAATTCTCAACTTTCCTTCACAGGCTCCAAACCCATGCCATGAGTTGGGGACAGCGACACCGACTTACAAGCCTAACGCCGCGCGCAGGATGTGGAATATCGTGTTCTGCTCGATCGTCCCCTTGAACAGATGCGCCTTCGGCCCCGCCGCCCGCGCCACGACATCCTCGCCGCCATGCGTTTCGGACGACAGCCCGACCAACGATTGCTGGCGATAGTTCAGCGCTTCGGTATCTTCCTTCGAGGGGTCCGCCCGCTCCGCCGCAGAAACCGCGCCGGGGCCATTGGCATAGCCGAGCGTGGTATAGGCCTTGCCATCCTTGGCGAGCGTCGGCGTGCCGATGGGCGCCGCCACCACGCCCAGGATCGGATTGCCCCGCTCGGGATAGCCCGACATGGTGAAGGTGTGGCTATGGTCCGACGTCACGACAATCAGCGTATCGGACAGATCGACACTCTCCATCGCGGCCTTCAACGCGGCGTTCAGCGCCACCGTATCCTGCAACGCACGGCGGGCATTGCCGGCATGGTGGGCATGGTCGATACGTCCGGCCTCGACCATCAGGACATAGCCTTTGCGGTTCTTGGACAGCATCGCAATCGCCTTGCGCGTCATATCGGCCAACGAAGGCTCCTTCTCCCCCGCCGCGGTCCGGTCCGCTTCATATTGCATATGCGACGGTTCAAAAAGGCCGAGCAGCTTGGACGATTTCTGCACATCGACCGCGTTGAACCTGTCGCTGTTCCACACATAGGCGCCCTTGGGATTGGCGGCCTGCCAGACGGCGGCAAGGTCTTTGCCATCGGCGCGCAGCCCCTTGAAGGCCGGATATTCGGGATCGACGGTAGCGGCGGGCAGAAAATGCGCCCGTCCACCGCCCAGCATGACGTCGAGGCCATTGCCATGCGGCCATTCGACCATCTGCCGCGCAATATCGGTGCAGCCCGCTGCCTTGGCCGCATCGGGCATCAGGCTGTCGACCTCCCAATTCCGCTGCGCCACATGGGCATAGGTGGCGGCGGGGGTCGCGTGGGTGATGGTCGCGGTGGTGACGACGCCGGTGGCATAGCCCTTGTCCTCCGCCATTTCGAACAGCGACGGCACCTTGAACGGCGCGGTCGCGGAACAGTCATTTTCAATCGCCTCCGGCCCGACGCCGATCACGCCATTTTTGGTTTTGACCCCGGCGACCAGCGCGGTGGCGGTCGGCGCGCTGTCGGCGACCTGTGCATCATGGGAATAGGTTTTGACCAAAGCGGTGTGGGGTAGGCGGTCCATTTGCGCGACAAAGGATTCCCCGTCCACGCCCTGCTGCTGTCCTTCAAATATGCGTCCGGCGGTCAGCGTGCTGATCCCCATGCCGTCGCCGATAAACAGGATGATATTGCGCGCCTTGCGGTTATTGGGCTTGTCCGCCTGCAAGCGTTTCAGCTCATCCTGTCCCGCCTTTAAATAGCCTTCGCTGGTCGCGACCGGCGGCTTGGCCTGTGCGGACGCTGGCGCCAGAGCGGGGGAGGGCGCCGTCTGGCCCAGAACCGGAGCCGCCGCCGCGATCAGGCCAAGGCCAAGCAACAGGGAAGATGGGTGACGCATGATACTCTCCTTCAAAAGACCCGCGCGGCGTCGCAGAAGAAGATGACGCCCGCATGACAGACCTTCGCTTAGACGGGTCCCATGACCTTGGCGAGGGCCGCCGAGATAAAGATACAAAAGACACGCAAAACGGGTCGGAAACTGTATCCTTTGTTGCTTTAAGTTAAGAGCGGGGGAGGCGGGGGAGCGAAGCGTCGTAACAGAGGCGCGCGCAGTCATGCGGGGAGGGTGGCAGGGGTTTGCCTACATTTCAATGGGGGTGGTTACCAGTTCCCGCCCGCGTCTTTGATTGCCTTCAGCAGTGCCTTTTTGCTCTCTGTACGGTTTTTGCCGCTGTTGCGGGCCAGTTCCGGATTGCCGAGCTCTGCGCGGCGTTTCGACAAGGTGTCGCTGAACACCGGGAAGTCTACGCGACGTCCGGTCCACTTCTCTTCAGTTTTCAAGCGCTTCGATACCATAATCATTTGTCGCTTCTTCTCGGTTACGGCGGTTCAGATATACTTTATCGAACGATGGCTAAAGCCGGTATAATTTCTGCGCCTGTTGCATTAACACAGTCATCGGCCCAACACCTCAGCTACTTGCTTATACTACTGAATTTCCTTAGAAAACGATCTCGACTAGCAGGGACACTTAAAGATGCCGGAGATACATAAGAAGAATATAAAGCGCGCGGCGCAAAATGTCATATCGTTTGGCGACACTGACGTCTTTCCGTACTCGTTCGAAAATGTACTTATAAGGCGCAACACTGACGGCTTTGTGGAACTTATTGAGAGACTCTCAAACTCGTTTGACGAATACATTAAGTCAAACCCGCCACAATTTGAAAACATACTTTCGCCAGTAGGTTATAACGGATACCGTTGGATTACCCAAATTGACCCGTACTGGAACGCGTTCATGCTATCTGGTTTACTCCGCCATGCGGTCGAGCTGGAAAATGCAAGAACTCCGACAACCGAGCGATCCGTCCATTCATATCGGTTGTCAGCGGATCAAACCACCGACGATCTGTTCGAAAAGGAATGGAATTGGCGAAGCTTCATGCAAGAATCGTATGCTAGAGCCTCTCAACATGCGTACGTAGTCACAACCGACATTTCGGAATTTTACAGACGAATTTATCATCACCGCGTGGAAAATTCTTTAGAGCGCGTGTGCAAAACCAACATTCCCGATAAAATAATAGAACTGCTGTCGGCATTTAGTTTGGGAACATCGTACGGGCTTCCAATTGGTGGGCCGGCATCGCGCATAATGGCTGAGATTGTTATAAATCAAGTCGATCACCTTTTGAATGCTCGAGGAATAAATTTCTGCCGATTCGTTGATGACTTTCATATCTTCGCAAATTCAGAAGAAGACGCTTATCGATGTTTACAACAACTAACTGAGTTATTGATAATAAATCAGGGGCTTAATCTTCAGAAGAGTAAGACTAGGGTGATGACCGGCGCTGAATTTATTGGCACATTTCCTAGCCATTTAGTGCCAGGGGCTACGGCCCAGTCTGATCGTGAGCGCCTGTTCACAATTGATTTGAATTACGATCCATACTCTCCCACTGCGGAGACTGACTATGAGACACTTAAGCAGTCTCTCAGTGGTATAGATTTTTTGTCGTTGCTCGATGAGGAGTTGCATAAGTCACAGGTTCATACGCCAACTGTTTCTAAGTTAATCCGTGCACTTCGCGCGGTTGACGGAACCGTCCGAGAACAAGCAATTAAAACTCTCGTCGGCAATGTGCCATTGCTCTACCCAGTTTTTTCCCAATTGCTGATAATGTTAAACAGCATGAGAGATGATCTTACGGAAAACGAAACTAAAATTGTTTGTGATGCAATTTTAAAAATGGTTTCCGATAAATCATATCTAATGGCGCTGGATGTTCACAGGGCGTATGCCGTTAGACTACTTTATCGACTACCGGATTATCGTGTCGATAGCGTGTTTACCGATTGGCTAGCGAACGGGTGCTCGGCACTAAAAAGGGACGTAATAATAGGCTTCGCTGCGCGCGGTGGCTGGGACCACCTGTCTGATTTCAAGAATAGGACGGCTGGTCAAACGGCGTGGGTCAAACGCGCGATGATTGCAGCTTCCTATGGCTTGGGCGACGAAGGAAAGCATTGGAGAAACGACAATATTTTGAATGATTTTGATCGTTTTGTAAGAGATACCTCCTCCAACTTTGACGCGTCATCGTATGGTGATTTGATATGATTTCATCGGCACAGTTCGCTTCTTCGCATCACAGTTTTTGGTCAGATTGTTTTCCAGCGTTGGAAAATTACGTTCGAGTAATCAATGCTGGCGGGTACGAACGAAGCTTCAATGAATTAAGTTGGCCTATAGCACCACTGCGAAGCGCCCTCGTTAGCGAAGTTGCGTTTTGCATGCGTCGACACCCTTCGTTGACGATTTCCGATGCATTCTCGGAGGCAAAAATCCGGCTTGCGAATTTGCCGGGTGTGCCAGTTGATGATCAACAGTTGAGCAGTGACGAGGCAAAGGCTGCTACTGATCTAGCTCACCGAATAGGAATTATGGCTCAACGAATAGCAGGTAATAACATTCCACTTCAATATGATCCTTTATTTTCTGGATGTGGTTTACTAAATCACTCAAGGGGAGATATCCGAACAACTGATGTAATAATTGAAGTAAAATCGGTCGATCGTACATTTCGATCTACGGATTTTAGACAGCTAATCACGTATATATTTCAAGACCGGTCAACAGGTTCTAGCACTATTAAAAAACTCGCAATTTTAAACGCAAGGCGCGGTATATTTTTTGGTGCTCAATTATCAGATTTCGTTTCGGACACATCCGGTTCAAATTTTACAGACATCCAGAACAAGTTTTTTGCGGCGGTAGGTTCCGGCGGGGCAAGCCGCTAAGCCTTGATATCTTCCCCCTGAAAGAGAGGTTCTGCCTTCTACCCCCGCCCCAACATCGGCTTCAAATAATGCCCCGTATAACTCGCGGGCACCTTCACCACATCCTCGGGCGTCCCTTCGGCCACGATCTCGCCGCCCTTGACGCCGCCTTCTGGCCCCAGGTCGATGATCCAGTCCGCGGTCTTGATGACGTCGAGATTATGTTCGATCACCACCACGCTGTTGCCCTGTTCGACCAAGCGGTGGAGGACCTCCAGCAATTTGCGGACATCTTCGAAATGGAGGCCGGTGGTGGGCTCGTCCAATATGTAGAGTGTCTGGCCGGTGGAACGGCGGCTGAGTTCCTTGGCGAGTTTGACGCGTTGCGCTTCGCCGCCCGATAGGGTCGTCGCCTGCTGCCCCACCTTGACATAGCCGAGGCCGACTTCGGCCAGCATCATCATCTTGTCGCGGATGGGCGGGACGGCCTTGAACACCTCCACCGCATCCTCGACCGTCATGTCGAGCACGTCGGCGATGGACAGGCCCTTCCACTTCACCTCCAGCGTTTCGCGGTTGTAACGTTTGCCGTTGCACTCCTCGCACGTCACATAGACGTCGGGCAGGAAGTGCATCTCGATCTTGATCAGGCCGTCGCCGCTACAGGTTTCGCAGCGTCCGCCCTTTACGTTGAAGCTGAACCGGCCGGGCTTGTACCCGCGCGCTTCGGATTCCGGTAATCCGGCGAACCAGTCCCGGATATTGGTGAAGGCGCCGGTATAGGTGGCCGGGTTGCTGCGCGGGGTGCGGCCGATGGGGGACTGGTCGATGTCGATCACCTTGTCGCAATGCTCTAGGCCCGTGATCTTGTCATGCGCGCCCGCAATGACACGCGCACCGTTCAGCGCGCGGGCGGCAGAGGCGTAGAGCGTGTCGATGGTGAAGCTCGACTTGCCCGACCCCGACACGCCGGTGATGCAGGTGAAGGTGCCGAGCGGAATGCTGGCGGTCACATTCTTCAGGTTGTTGGCGCGCGCGCCGTGGACGGTCAGCTTCTTCTTGTTGCCCTTGCGCCGTGTCTTGGGCACCGCAATCTCGCGCGTGCCGTTCAGATAGTCGGCGGTCAGGCTGCCCTTGGCTTTCAATATTTGTTTCAGCGTCCCTTCCGCCATGACGGTGCCGCCATGCACCCCGGCGCCGGGGCCAAGGTCGACCACCCAGTCGGCGGTGCGGATGGCGTCTTCGTCATGTTCGACGACGATGACCGTGTTGCCGAGGTCGCGCAGGCGGCGCAGCGTGGCGAGCAGGCGGTCATTATCCTTCTGGTGCAATCCGATGCTGGGTTCGTCGAGCACATAGAGCACGCCCGACAGGCCCGAACCGATCTGGCTGGCGAGGCGGATACGCTGGCTTTCGCCGCCGCTCAACGTGCCCGATGTGCGGTCGAGGTTGAGATAATCGAGCCCGACATTGTTGAGGAAGCCCAGCCGTTCGTTGATTTCCTTGAGGATGGCCTTGGCGATCTGCTGCTGCTGGTTGGTCAGCGTGTCGTTGACGCTGGCGAACCAGTTCACGGCGTCGGCGACGCTCATCCGCGTGGGGATGGAGATGTCGACGCCAGCGATCTTGACCGACAGCGCCTCCGGCTTCAACCGCGCGCCGTGGCAGGTTTCGCAGGGCTGCGCGGTCTGGTATTTCGAAAGCTCCTCGCGCATCCACGCGCTGTCGGTTTGCAGCAGGCGGCGGTTGAGGTTGCCGATGACGCCCTCAAACGCCTTGCGCACCGTATATTCCTTGCGCCCGTCCTTGAAGGTAAGCTCGACCGGCAGGCCGCCGGTGCCGTGCAGGATGATCAGCTTCTGGTCGGGCAGCAGGTCTTCCCACGGGGTATCAAGGCTGAAATCATAGGCCTTCGCGAGGCTGGCGAGCACCTGCATATAATAAGGCGACGGCGGGTTGGACTTCGCCCAAGGCACGATCGCGCCTTTTTTGAGACTGAGATGTTCGTTGGGGACGACCAGTTGCGGGTCGAATTCCTGCCGCTCGCCCAGTCCGTCGCATTCGGGGCAAGCGCCCTGCGGTGCGTTGAAGGAGAAGAGGCGCGGCGCGATTTCGGCGATGGTAAAGCCGCTGACCGGGCAAGCGAATTTCTCACTGAACACGATGCGGTTGGCGGGCAGGCCGGTGCCTTTCATCTTGGCTTTGGATGAACTGCCATCTCCATCTACCGTAAGCCCTGAGCCTGTCGAAGGGCGGTTCTCGGCTGTGGGTCGTCCTTCGACAAGCTCAGGACTACGGTTTTGTGTTACGAACGGGGTTCTGGCTTCGGCAAAACCGGAGCTGGCGGTGCCCATAGCCTCCGCCACAGTCCCATCCGCCAGATCCACAAAAGCCAAGCCATCGGCAAGCTTCAACGCCGCCTCGAAACTTTCGGCCAGACGTTGCTGGATGCCGTCCTTCACCACGATGCGGTCGACGACGACTTCGATGTCATGCTTGTATTTCTTGTCGAGCGCGGGGGCTTCTTCGATGGGGTAAAATTCGCCGTCAATACGCACGCGGGTGTAGCCCGAACGTTGCCACTCGGCCAGTTCCTTGCGATATTCGCCCTTGCGGCCCTGCACCACGGGCGCGAGCAGGAAGGCGCGCGTGCCCTCGGGCAGGGTCATGACGCGGTCGACCATCTGGCTGACGGTCTGGGCGGTGATCGGCAGGCCCGTGGCGGGGGAATAGGGGACGCCGACCCGCGCCCAGAGCAGGCGCATATAGTCGTAAATCTCGGTCACGGTGGCGACGGTCGAGCGCGGGTTGCGGCTCGTCGTCTTCTGCTCGATGGAGATGGCAGGGGAAAGGCCCTCGATATGCTCGACATCGGGTTTCTGCATCATTTCCAGAAACTGGCGCGCATAGGCGGACAGCGATTCCACATAGCGGCGCTGCCCCTCGGCATAGATGGTGTCGAAGGCCAGCGACGACTTGCCCGACCCCGACAGGCCGGTAATGACGATCAGCTTGTCCCGGGGCAGGTCGATATCGACGCCCTTGAGGTTATGCTCGCGCGCACCGCGCACCTTGATATGGGTGAGTGACATGGGGTCAGTTGTTCCAGATTTGTTCTAAATGCGCAAGAGGGTGCGTGACATGCGAAATGGCCCGACTTGCGTCCCATTTCAAGGCAGGGTTTTTCCCAAGCTTGCCGAATCTCGCAAATGCAGCATAATGGAACGAAATAATGGTCGCAACGTTGGGCTAACAGCTTTTGGGCAGGGCTAGGGCAGACGCATGACTTGGTACACTATCCTCCGGAAACAAATATCGGTGTATTGCGCACTGGCTGCGGCGCCATGTCTGGCGCAGGAGGCCGCATCTCCGATCGTGTTCCAGAGCGGCACCGGAAACGCCCCGGTCGCGCAACCCATCTATGTCAAGCCGCCGCGCGCCGAGATCGGCTGCGACACGCTGGCCCTTGCCGAGCGGGCGATCGGCTTTGGCTATTATGGCGGGCTGGACGCGCCGCGGCAGCGTCTGGATGCCGGGCTCTTTTCCGCGGCGGTCGCGAAGTATCGCGAGCATCATTGCCAGTTCGGGCGCAGCAGCGGCCCTGCGGTCATCGTCATCGTCGACTTCGCCCGGCACAGCAGCGACCCGCGCCTCTACCGCGTCGACCTGCGCAGCGGGGAGGGACTCGACAGCCCGATCCGCGTGGCGCACGGTATCGGCTCCGATCCGGACGACGACGGCTTTGCCACGATCTTCACCAATGTGCAGGACAGCCTGACCTCCTCCCTCGGCGCGGCGCGGGGTGGGGAGCGTTATGTGGGTATCAATGGCCTCTCGCTCCGGCTCGACGGGCTGGAGCCCAGCAACAACCAGATGCGCGTCCGCGACATCGTCGTGCACAGCTACACCCCCGAACGCCGCCGCTACTTCAACGCCGACCTGATCGCCACCCGCGGCCGCCCGGGATCAAGTGAAGGCTGTTTTGTGGTGGAACCGGACAAGCGCGAATGGATATTGGAAACGCTCGAGAACGGCGGCTTCCTCTATGCGGGCTATAGCGGCAAGCTGCCGCAACCCATCGTGCCGGTCGCCAATCCCAATGTGATCTTTGCCCGGGGGACCGGATCTACTCCTGCGGCGGCGCCTGCTTTTCCTGCTGCGCCACCGGCTTCGGAAATAGCCGCCGGAACGCCCGGTAGCCCGCCCACAACCCCCATATCGCCAGCGCCAGCAGCGTCAGGGCAATAAGCATCGCTGCCACCGGATTGGCAAAGGCCAGCACGAGCAGGCCGCCGGTCGCGACATCCTCGACACTGGACAGGATGATATTGCTGAACGGCTCAGGACTCGTATTCACCGCCGCCCGCGCGCTTGCCTTGGTGGCATGGCTCGCAAAAGCCGCCCCGCCACCCAAGAGGAAGGCAATCACCTGCCAAGTCGGGTCCGAACTGTCGACAATTGCCAGCGCAAGAAGCGCTCCGCCGACGGGCCGGACCAGAGTGTGGATGCCGTCCCAGATGGAATCGAGCCAGGCAATCTTGTCAGCAAAGAACTCCGCAATGGCCCCGACCGCGCTGATCCCCAACACCCAGGGGTTGGCGAGAACATCCAGCATTTGGAGATTTTCGGGAAGCGGTACGATCTGGAAATGCATCGCAAGGCCGGTCGCAAAAATGGTGAGGTAAAAGCGCCATCCGGAAAGCAGGCTCAGGCTGGCGGCGAGTCCTAATAGTTCGATGATGCCCATATTGTCCTCCACCCGTATCCGGCTACGCTGCCATGTATGGATGTCGGGCGCAATGGGGCTGTTGGCAGGCGGGTTGAGGACTGTCGCCCAACATCCGAAGTTCCAAAAAGGGTGGGGAGCAGGGATGTGGAGGCCCGCATCTCTGCTCCCCATAGGGTGCCCGGGTTCAGGGTCGCATGGCCCGGGCGGGGGGAAGGATTGCCACGCGCCCTGAGTGCGGACAGGCGCGCGGCAAACTGGATAGATTTGCTTTTACTGTTGGGGACAGTCCCCAACCTCGCAGCTTAGTTACCGCGACGCTTCAGGGCTTTGCCCGGACGGATCGGCAGGGCCTTTTTGGGACGGAAGTCCTGGGCGCGTGTGACATTGACGTCGCGCGTTACCTGACCGTCAGCGCGGTTCACATTGCTGGTGCGGTTATACACCTGCTCGCCATCGCGCAGCACCGTACGGCCGGTTTCACGGCCCGTCTCCGTCTTGCGGCCAAAGGCGTCATATTCATAGGTGCGGCCCTGCTTGTCGACGGCGGATCCGGTGGTGGTGAAGCCATCTTCGGTGCGGACACGGTCATATTCATAGGAACGGGTCTTGCCGTTAAAGCCGGTCTGCGATCCGCTGCCGCTGACACCATCTTCGGTCTTTGTCCGTTCGCGGTGATGCGTGGCGGTTGCACCGTCGCTGGCGCGTGTGGCGACCGCATCAACGGTTACATTACCGTTTTCGCGGGTTACGGTCTTGGTTGCGGTGCCTTTTGGCTTTTCAACGGTGACCGTCTTGCTGGTCTGGGCATTGGCCGATGCGGCAAAGGCAAGGGCGGCGAGAGGAAGTGCAATAAGATATTTCATGGTCATTCTCCAGTTTTCAAAGGGAGGGAGAATTTCCCCGCTCCTGAAACTGAAACGCATGAGGTTTGGAAACCCTTCGAAATTTTTTTGGAGTTTTTTCGGGATGAATAAGAAAGGTTATTTCCTCTCCCCTTCAGGGGAGAGGATACGAAGCCTTGGCCGACAGGCCTAGGCGCAGTTGGTGAGGGGCTCCGACGGCGAGGTCAGCGCACCAACGCCCCCTCTCCACTCCGTCTAATGGCTAAAGCCATAAGACTACGTACCTCTCCCCTGAGCCGAAGGCGGCCGGAGGCCAACGGGAGAGGCGAGTTAGGCTTCGTGTTTCCTTTTCATCACCCTCACTGCGCACGCCGTTGCTGGCGCAGCTGGCGGCGTTCCCGCAGTGCGTTGCGCAGGGCGGCGCGTTGTTCGGGGCTGGCGGTGCGCAGGCGCTCGCGCAAGGCGTCGGCCTGTTCGTCGGTCAACTTGCCCGCGGCCAAAGCGGGTACAGCTTCGCTTTGCGCAACGGCTTGCTCTTCTTCTGCGGTCGATGGCGTGGTTACCGCTAGCGGTTCTGTCGCCGCACCATTAGCGGGAGCGACCGCGCCGTTCCGCCGTTCAAGTCGTTTCTCTCGGCGCTCTGCAATCGCCGTGCGCACAGCTGCTTTTGTCGCAGGATCGGCATTGCGTGCTATGTCGCGCACGGCGGCACGCGCTTCCTGGCGAGTAACTTCGCCGCTGCGCACCATCGTGCGGACTTCGCGCCCCGCAACTGCCAGTTTTTGCTTGGGCGTCAGTTCGGCAAAACGCGGATCTTCGCGCAAGGCCGTCAAACGCGACGTCACGATCGCGCTTCCTTGCGGTTGCTCATCCAGTGCGGGCGTAACAATTTCCGATGGCGTGGATTGCTCGGCAATCTGGACGGGCTTTGGTTGCGGACGGGGCGCCGGTGCCTCGACAATCTCGGCCTTGACCAGCGCTTCGGTAATCCCCGGCAGATACACCGGATGCCCGAACACACCTGCAGCAGCGGCGGTTGCGGTCGCCAGTGAAAACAAGGCTACGGATCCGACGATCCGGCTTGTCCGCCGCCATGGGCTGGGTGTGCGGCGGCGTGCAGGTAATTCCGGCATAGCAGTCGCAACGTTGCCGGTATCACCGCTGGCGATACGGGCCATGAGACGGTCGGAAAATCCGGCGGGTGCGGGCGGAACGGCATAGGCGTTCAACGCCTTTTCCATTTCGGGCGAGAATGCGGGGTCGGTCATTGTCCTGCCCTCCCGTGCGCAACCACGCCCTTGCGTTCGACACAGCCTTTCAAGCTGGACCGCGCCCGGAACAGCAGCGATTCAAAAGCTTTCAATTGCATGTCCAACGTCTCCGCAGCGCCTTGATTGGGCTGCTCTTCATAATAGGTCAAAATGACCGCGGCACGCTGCCGGTCGGGCAGGGTTTCAATGCAGTCTTTCACGGCCTGTCCGGTCTCCACCGCTTCCATCTGGCGGTCGGCCAACGGGGTTTCATCCTCCCGCTCGGGGACTTCTTCGTCGCTGGCAAAGCGTTTGCGCCGCAGCCGGTCGAGGCATTGGTTGACCGTCACTTTTTTGAGCCAAGGCGCAATGCCGGGCCCGCCTGCATTCCAGCGATCCGCATGATTCCAGAGCTTTAGAAGCGACTCTTGCGCAACATCCTCGGCTTCGGCGGCGTCGCCCAGCATCCGGTAGGCAACGCGCCAGACCATATTGGCATGGCGATCACTGGCAAGCCGCATGGCACCATGATCCCGGGCGGCAATGCGAGCCACCAGTTCGTCGTCATTTTCCTGCGTTAATTTTATCGCTTGCTGCATCATTTCGCCACTCATCATAATGCGGTTCACATGCTTTACGTTTATAAAGCAAAAACCCTTCGAAAAAATTTCGAAGGTTTTTCTTTTGTCGTCCGTTGAATGCGAACCAGCCCTTAACCGGGCGTTTCAACAGGAGGCAGTTTATGAAAATCTGGATGATCGGCCTATGCGCCGCAACTAGTCTGATACCCATGGCGCAAGCTCATGCGGAGGATGAAAATAACTGGCGCGCGTCCATCAATGCGGGTGTTACCGTCTATGCACAGGATGAGGACCCGCAATTTGCAAGCCTCTCGCTTGCCCGCGAATTTGAGCAGGGCTTTATCCAATTGTCCGTTTCCGCCGTGCGCGGCGGGGTCACGCAGGGCGTGCTGAATGCGGTGCCCGTGAATAGCGAAACCGTTTCCCTTTCGGGCGGAAGAAGCTTCGGCGACCTCAGCGTCGACGGCTATGTTTCGTTGGGCCAACGCCGTTTCGATACGGAAGTGTTCGAACGCCTCGGCCGCCGTGTGACGATCAACAGCGACGGATCAAGCTTCGCCGTCGGTGGCGGGATAAGCTATGATGTGATGTCGGGTGAGAGCGTGATCGCATCGCCCTTTTTGGCCGTAGATTATGACCGTATCGATGTTGGTCGTGCAGTCACGCTTCCAGGCGGCGAGGTCACGACCGTGAAATCGCGCGAAGATGGTGTGACCGGCTCGGCTGGTGTCGCCCTGCAGACGTTGTTCGGATCCGATGCCGAGCACAGCTTTGGCGTGAACGCGGCTTTTGTTGCCACGTCGAACAGCAGCGCGACACGCTCGGGAACGGGAAGCGGGACCATCAGCCGCATTGTCGCCGCACGCAATGTCCCGGGGCAAAGTGATGAATGGGCGGAAGTTGGCGCGAGCGCCTCTTTTGCGCTGTCACAAGATATCAGCCTGAACCTCAACGCCAACCGCACGCTAGGATTTGCGGGGCCGGAGGCAACCAGTTTAATCGCAGGGTTAAGTTTCCGCTTCTAACTGTCACGAAAGCATGCTTTTGTGGCGGCATGAATACTGACACCGCCGAAGAGCCCATAGCCACGCCCGCCGCCACGATGGTGATTTTCCGCGAGAATCCATCCGGCGGCGCGCCGCTTTTGCTGATGGTGGAACGGATCAAAGCTATGGCCTTTGCAGGCGGCGCGGCGGTGTTTCCCGGCGGCAAGGTGGATGCGGCCGATTTCGATTATGCGGAAATGCTGGGTGGCCCCTTGCCGCTGGACGAGGCGGCGGCGCGGCTTGCGGCAATAAGGGAAACGATCGAGGAAGCCGGGTTGGCATTGGGCCTTGCTGGTGTTTCTGACCCCGCCGAATGTGACGAAGCGCGGGCGGCGTTGCATGATGGAGAGAGCCTGCAGGCAATATGCACGCGCCATGGCTGGACACCGGACTTTGACCGGCTGGTTCCTTGGTCGCGTTGGCGTCCCCCGGCATTCGAGCGGGCGAGCCGTGTTTTTGACACGCGTTTTTATCTGGCAGATGCGGGTGCTACCGCCCCTGTGGCGACCGTAGACCATACGGAAAACCGCGCGCTGTTCTGGGCCACGGCGGCTGAAGTCCTGGACAAAGCGGATCGCGATGAGGTCAAGATTATCTTTCCGACACGGCGCAACCTCGAACGGCTTGCCCTTTTCGGCACCTTTGATTCTGCCGCCCGACATGCGGCTGAGCACCCTGTGACGATGGTTCAGACCTATATCGACAAGCGCGAGGACGGGAGTTGGCTGTGCATACCGGAAGGGCATGGCTATCCCGTTCTTGCCGAACCCATTGAAACGGCAATGCGCGGATGATGGCAGTCTTGCAGCAGTTGCAAGGGCTGATCGGCATATCGCTGGTTGTATTGATCGCGTGGGGCTTGTCGGAAAATCGCAAGGCGTTTCCCGGTTGGCGCTGGGTCGGCGGGGCTTTGCTGCTGCAAATCGGCATCGCGCTTTTGATCGTGCGTGTCCCCTTTGTGTGGGATGTCGTCATGCTTGCCAATTATGCGGTGATGGCCATCGAAAAGGCGACCTTGGTCGGGTCCAGCTATATGTTCGGTTATACGGGCGGGGGCGAAATGCCCTTCGTCCTTAAGGATGGCGCGCAACCTCCGTTGATTATTGCCTTCCAGATTTTGCCGCTCGTTATTGTGTTCTCGGCGCTTTCCGCCCTATTTTGGCACTGGAAGATATTGTCGTTCATCGTGCGCGGGCTGAGCTGGGCTCTGCAAAAGACGATGGGGGTCAGTGGCGTTGTCGGACTGAGCGCCGGTGCAAATATCTTCCTCGGCGTTGTCGAGGCCCCTTTGGTGGTGCGGGCCTATTTCGAAAAAATGAGCCGAAGCGAATTGTTCGCGGTCATGGTGCTGGCGATGGCGACGATCTCGGGTGCGATCCTGATCCTGTACGCGCAGACGCTGTCGAAAACGGTTCCTGATGCCGTGGGGCATATGATTTCGGCATCGCTGATCGTTTTACCCGCCTCGATACTGATCGCCCGCCTGATGGTCCCGGGCGATGGCGACACCCAGATGGAGCCGGACGATACAAGTCTGAAATATGAAAGCAGCATCGACGCCGTCATCACCGGCACGATGGACGGGGTGCAATTGTTCCTGGCCGTGATCGGCATCATCATCGTCGTGTTCGCGCTTGTCGCACTGGTTGACCAGATATTGGGCGTCTTGCCGCTCATCGACGGTAGTCCGCTGACACTGCGCCGCTTTTTCGGCTGGATATTTGCGCCACTGATGTGGGCGATCGGCATTCCATGGCAGGATGCTGGCACCGCCGGGGGGCTGATGGGAACGAAAGCTATTCTGAATGAATATGTCGCCTATCTCGACATGGCAGCTTTGTCCGAAGGCGAACTCGGGCCCCGAAGCAAGTTGATCATTACATATGCATTATGCGGTTTCGCTAACCTTGCGAGCGTTGGTTTGCTCGTGTCGACCATCGGCACGCTTTGCCCCGCACGCCGCACCGATGCGGCGTCGCTGGGAATGAAAAGCTGGGTCGCGGGCAACCTCGCCTCCGCCATGACGGGGGCGATGATCGGGCTGGTGACGGTGGTTTAGGCCGCGAACTCATAACTATCTTCATCGAGGCGTCAAAATGGCAAAGATATCGAACCAAAATGCGCGCCACCGATAGTCGTTCTATCGGAAAGCGTATTTTGGTTCGAGATCAAAGCCATTTTGACGTCCCAAAGGGATTTGACCCATTTTGCACATGGCTGTGTCAGAAAGCCTTGAGATATATTTATATCCCGGCGGCTTCCTTCCTTGCCCTGTGCAAAATGGCCTCAAACCTCGACGAAGATAGTTATGAGTTCGCGGCCTAATCTTCCGGCGCGATGGTGACGATCAGGCCGTCGAGAGCATCGCTGACCGGAATCTGGCACGACAGGCGCGATGTTTCGTTGCGATGATCGGTGCTGTCGAGCAGGTCGTTTTCGTCCTCACCCATTTTGGGCAGCTTGTCGGCAAAGGCCGGATCGATATGCACATGGCAGGTCGCGCAAGAGCAGCAACCACCGCACAAAGCGAGCAATTCGTCAAAGCCATTGTCGCGAATGACTTCCATCAACGACAGACCATTTTCCGCCTCTACTTCGCGGCCTTCGCCATTGCGTGAGATTACGGTGACTTTGGCCATGAAAATGCTCCCTGAAGCTTGTTACGCGCCGCCTGATAAGTGGACGGGACGCTAATGTGAAGCCCTAATTTATGGGGATAAGTAGGGCGTCCCCCTTGGCCAGCGGGGTCGGGGCGCTTATGTCCCCTCCAACAGAATCAGAAAGCGCATCCATGACCGAAAATCGCCACGCTCCCGTCATCATCATCGGCTCCGGCCCGGCAGGCTATACTGCTGCCGTTTACGCCGCGCGCGCCAATCTGACGCCGATGATCGTCACCGGGGTGGAAATCGGCGGGCAGTTGATGACGACGACCGAAGTCGACAACTGGCCGGGCGACGATGCGGGCGTCATGGGCCCCGAATTGATGGAGCGGATGCGCAAGCATGCCGAACGTTTCGGAACGCGGATCGAAAATGACCATATTGAAAAGGTCGATTTCTCCAAGCGGCCCTTTACGCTGACGGGCGGGGCAGGCGATTATACGGCGGATGCGGTCATCATAGCAACGGGCGCCAGCGCGCAATATCTCGGCCTCCCGAGCGAGACAGCTTTCATGGGCAAGGGCGTGTCGGCCTGTGCCACCTGCGACGGCTTTTTCTACCGCAACAAGCCGGTGGCTGTCATCGGCGGCGGGAACACTGCGGTTGAAGAGGCGCTTTATCTCGCCAACATCGCCAGCCACGTCACCCTCGTCCATCGCCGCGACAAGCTGAAGGCGGAGAAGATCTTGCAAGACCGGCTCTTCGCGCGGGAGGCCGAGGGCAAGGTGACGATCAAGTGGAACCACACACTCGATGAAGTACTGGGTGATGCGATGGGCGTCACCGGCATGCGCATTGCCGCGACCGATGGCAGCGGGACCGAGGATATCGAACTGCACGGCGTCTTCATCGCCATTGGCCACAAGCCTAACACCGGCATTTTCGAAGGGCATCTCGATATGGCCGGCGGCTACATCAAGGTCCGCGGCGGTGCCGAAGGCCAAGCGACCGAGACCAGCGTGCCCGGCGTCTTTGCATGTGGCGACGTGATGGACCACATCTATCGCCAGGCGGTCACAAGCGCGGGGACCGGCTGCATGGCGGCGCTGGATGCCGAACGTTTTCTGGACGGGCTAGATCCCGCCTAGGGGCAGGCCTACCTGCGACGGTCCGCCTATTGCGCGGCCTCACGACGTGTGCGGTGGTATATCCACCATAGGATGCCGATAAACAGGATCGCGCCGCCATATTCAGCGATAGGGGCAAAGCCTTCGCCGACGACGGCCAAAGGTGCATCGCTACCGCTGCCCGCGACGATCCCGGCGAAGGCGACGCCAAACAGGCTTTCTCCGACGATCAGGCCGGTCGCGGCAAGGACACCCATCCGTTTGGCGGCTTCGGGGTCTTTGCGCGCGTCGGCCCATTTGTCGTAATAATGGCCGAGCACGGTCCCGACGACGATCAGGAATGTCAGCGCCATCGGCAGATAGACGCCCATGCCGACACCCAATGGGGGCAGGCGGCGTTTGCCCGCTTTGCCGAGCAGCTCGTCCACGATCACCACGGCAACCCCGATAAGGGCACCAAGCCCGAGTAGCGGCCAATCGAGGTCTCCGCCAAGGACACCCTTTGCCAGCGCCGAGATGAGCAAGGCCTGCGGCGCGGCAAGCGCATTTTCGCCCGCGCCTGCGCTGCCCGCAAAGCCAAAAGCATTGTTCAGCAAATCTAGCACCGGCGGGATTGCAAGGCTGCCGAAGAGCACGCCGATCACCAGCGCAATCTGTTGCCGCCATGGCGTCGCGCCGACAATCTGCCCGGTTTTTAAATCCTGCAAATTGTCGTTCGAAATGGTCGCAATGCCGAACACGATTGCAGTCGCAAACAGGGCATAGGCGATCATCGCGCTGGTTTCATCGGGCGTACCGCCACGGCCGAAAAAGCCGAGCAGCATCAGCGATGCGCCAACCACGGCCAAAATGCCGACACCGGATATCGGGCTATTCGATGCGCCGATCAGGCCCGCCATATAGCCGCAGACCGACGCGATCACGACACCCGCCAGCAAGATATACACGATGGTGAGACCAATCATCGGGCCTGCCATTCCGGCAAGCGGCGTAGCGCCCAAAAACTGCCAGAGCAGAAAGGCGATGGGTATCAATGTGGCGACGATAATCGCGCCCACCAATTTGATCGGAATATCACGTTCGGTCAAAGCCAAGCTATCACCCGCCGACCGCGCGGCAGAGGCGGCCATTGCACCTTTAAGGCCCTGCACAATCGGGCCGATGATTTTAAGCAAGGTCCATATGGCGGCGACACCGATGGTGCCTGCGCCAATGAAGCGGGCTTTTTCGCGGAACACGGTGCCTGCGATTTCCGCGGCGTCCGCGCCTGCGACACCTTGGCTGAAATAGGGAACCAGCCCGAGCCAGCTGATCGCCATGCCCAAAAGCATCGCAAGCCCGACCGACAGCCCGACCAGATGGCCGACCCCGACCAGAGCAAGGCTCAGCGATGTGGACGCACCAGTCGCGCCTGCCCCTATTTTGAAATAGCGTGCGATTTCACCGGCCACGAGCTTCATGGAGATCAGCAGTGAAACACCGGCGGAAAGCAGCGCATTGACCAAAATAGTCGCAAGGCCGCGCTTGTTCTCATCCGACCCTGAGCCTTCGGCCGATCCAACGATCAGCACTTCGGCCGCCGCCTTTCCTTCAGGATAGGGAAGGTCCGAACCAGTAACGAGTGCACGGCGCAGCGGCACAGAAAACATCACACCCAATATCCCGCCAGTCGCACAGACCGCGGCGGTCGTCAGGAACGGAAAGCCCTGCCAATATCCCAAGATCACCAAGCCCGGCAGCACAAAGATAATGGCCGACAACGTCCCCGCCGCGCTGGCGATGGTTTGCACGATGTTGTTTTCAAGAATGGTCCCGCCCGGCAGCAGGCGGAGTATGGCCATCGAAATGACTGCAGCGGGAATAGACGTGGCAAAGGTCAATCCGGCCTTCAGACCCAAATAGACATTTGCTGCGGTAAACAGCAAAGTGATCAGACCGCCCAAGATGACGGACCGGATTGTTAACTCGCGCATATTTATATCTCCCGATACAGCGGACTGTATCGGAAAACACTTTCAAATCAAGCAGTAGCCGCCTTCAATGGCAGGAAGCAGCTGTTGCGTAACAAAGCGGCAGATATCAGTGGCATAAGCACGGCAATCGGCGATATTTCCGTGAACGTAACAGCCATGCGGCTGAACGGATTCGCGTAGAGCGCACGGAAACTGTCCATCTCCCGCGCCATAGTGGCGAGTTCTGTGGCGGTTTTGCCTTGGTTTTTCGCCTGTTCAAGTGTCGCACTGATATACTCATCCATGAATGTGTAATTGGTGAAGTATAAATAGAGCTCCCATGCGGCGACGTAAAAAAGCGACGCGATGAACGCGATGGCAAAGCCGACCCCCAAGGCACGCCAGAAGCGGATGATCCCGCCCAATTCTATATCGCGATATCGCTTCACCCCGATAAAGACAAAAGACAACGCGATGATCATGGATGAAAAACCGGCGACCATCCCGCCGGTGCCGCCTTCCGGGAAAAGCATCATTGCGATGCGCATGAGGATCGCCACGGTCACGCCGGCGATTACGCCGTAAACTAGGATTATCCGTCCCATAAAATATCTCCCTATTGGTTATGGATGCCCCAAATTTCTGGGCCGGACAATCGGGGAAAGAAATCGCCCAAATGGGTGATTTGGCGGATATCACCCCATTTCAGGGCAAAATATCCAGCTCGCGCGCGCGGCTTATCGCTTGGGTCCTGCTGGCTACTTCCAGTTTTTCATACAGACGCGCGACATGGGTTTTGACGGTGTTCGGGGATATGTCGAGGTGGCGGGCAATGACTTTGTTGGCATGTCCGGCGGATAGCATTTCCAAAACTTCAACCTCGCGCGCACTGATACCCAGCGACGCGATCGCGGCCTCGTTTCGGGCAAAGCCTTCACGTGGTCGCGCCGTTAAACGGTTCCCGATCCAGATACCCAAAAGGACGAAGATGACGGCAACGCAGGTAACGTAAAATTCAAAAGACCAGTGCTGGATGCTTCGTGTATAATCGAGCCATTCCAGCAGGAACGCGAGCGCCGCAAGCGCCAAGCCATACAGGACCACCAACCTCCACATCCGTGCGAATAAACCATGCGTTTTCCAATGGCGCAAGCCATGCGTGCAATACGCCTTGCACGCCATTGCTGTATGATATAGCTAACACAGCAGAACAGAGGGACTATAGGAATGGCATTCGATCCTGCGGTGGAAACCGCGCGCTATATTGACAGTTTGGGGCCTGAGGCCCTGCAAAAGGCGGCAAGCTACACGACGGCAACGCATTGGCTGATGCTCGGGGGGTTGTTTGTGACCGCGTTGGTGACGTGGATCATCGTGCGGTCGCGCTTGCTGGAACGTTTGTCGGCCCGTTTGGAAAAAAGTGGCTGGGGTTTGCGGACATGGGTGATCACCACGTCCTTCTTTTTCCTGTCGGCGTTGATCAGTCTGCCATGGGGCTTGTATGAAGAATGGGGTTTTGAGCGCAGCTATGGCCGCACCAGCCAGCCTTTGGGCGATTTTCTCACGCAAGATGCCATCGGTATTCTGTTGTCGAGCTTTTTGGGCGGATTGTTCTTCCTCGGAGTTTACGCCCTGATCCGGCGGACCGGGAAAAGTTGGTGGCTTTGGTCGGGCGGGCTGACTGCCTTTGCAGCCGCCGCAACTATTTTGCTGTCTCCGGTTCTCATCGAACCGCTGTTCAATGAATATAAGCCGGTGCCCGAAGGTCCTGTTCGGACTGCGCTGCTTGAAATGGCGGATGAAGCAAATATTCCCCATGACCGGGTGCTGATGTTCGACGGTTCACGGCAGTCGAATAATTTTACCGCCAATGTATCGGGTGTGTTCGGCTCGGCGCGGATTGCGATTTCGGATGTTGCGCTCAAACAAGCCTCGCTTGACGAAGTGAAGGCGGTGACCGGGCATGAGATCGGCCATTATGTGCTGGGCCATGTCTGGCGGATCGTGTTTCTGTTTGCCGGTTTGGCGATGCTCGGCTTCTTTCTTGCCGACCGGCTGTTTGGCCGGGTAGCCGCCCTGTTTGGCAGCAAGGCGCAGGTCAGCGATGCTGAGGGCTTGCCCATATTGCTGTTCATTGTTTCGGTGCTTGGCCTGTTGGCGCAACCGGTACTCAACAGTGTGACACGCATGGGTGAGAGCGAGGCGGACGCCTATTCGCTGCGCACGGTGAACCTGCCGGATGCGCTCGCAGGCGCGTTGGTGAAGACCGCGGAATATCGCTATCCGCGCCCTTCGGCCTTTGAAGAAATTGCCTTTTATTCGCATCCGTCCGTCGAACGGCGGGTGCGCCGTGCGATGGACTGGAAGGCGGAGCAGTTGAAGAAAAATCCCGCGCCTTAAGCGGCGGCTTTCTTCTCCAGCCGGAATTTGTGCAGCAACGGTTCGGTGTAGCCGTTCGGTTGCTGTACCCCTTCAAAGATAAGCGCACGGGCGGCTTTGAACGCGATGCTGTCCGGCGTCAGCTTTTCATACAGCGGATCGCCTGCATTTTGTCCGTCCACCTTGGCGGCCATCTTGATGAGGGCAGCGTCCACCTGCGCCTCGGTCGCGATGCCATGCAGCAACCAGTTGGCAATATGCTGTGACGAAATGCGCAAGGTTGCACGATCTTCCATCAGGCCCACGTCGTGAATATCGGGAACCTTGGAACAGCCAACGCCCTGGTCAATCCAACGGACAACATAGCCCAAAATCCCCTGGGCGTTGTTTTCCAGTTCCTGCGTCACATCCTCATCCGACCAGTTGTGGCCCACCGGTGCGACCGGAATGGTGAGAAGCGGATCAAGACCCGGCGTTGGTTCGGTCGCAAGCTCGGCCTGCCGGCCAAAGACGTCGAACTGGTGGTAATGCATTGCGTGCAAGGTCGCGGCGGTGGGGGAGGGCACCCAAGCGGTGTTTGCGCCTGCCTTGGGGTGGCCGATTTTCTGGACCATCATGTCCTTCATCATATCGGGCGCTGCCCACATGCCCTTACCGATCTGTGCCTTGCCGGACAGGCCGCATGCCAGACCGATCTGCACATTGCGTGCTTCATAGGCCTGTATCCAACTCGATGTTTTCATCTCCGCCTTGCGGATCATGGGGCCTGCCTGCATCGCGGTGTGCATCTCATCGCCGGTGCGGTCGAGGAAGCCCGTGTTGATAAACACGATACGGTCCTTGACGGCATGAATACAGGCGGCGAGGTTGGCGCTGGTCCGGCGTTCTTCGTCCATCACGCCCACCTTGATAGTGTGGCGCGCAAGGCCGAGGACATCTTCGACTGCGTCGAACAGCGCGTTCGTCAATGCGGCTTCTTCGGGGCCGTGCATCTTGGGTTTGACGATGTAGATTGAACCCGCGCGGCTGTTGCGATGGGTGCCAAGACCTTTCAGATCGTGCAGCGCGCATAAGGACGTGAAGAGTGCATCCAATATGCCTTCGGGTGCTTCGCCGCCATCGGCAAGCAGGACCGCCGGGTTGGTCATCAAATGCCCGACATTGCGCACAAACATCAGGCTGCGGCCGGGCAGGGTGATGTCGCCATAGACACGATCCGCGTCCAGCGCACGGGTCAGGGTCCGGCCGCCTTTTTCAAACGACGCCACCAGATCGCCGCGCATCAGGCCCAGCCAGTTAGTGTAGGCCGCGACCTTATCCTCCGCGTCCACCGCAGCCACGGAATCTTCAAGATCGATAATCGTGGTCAGTGCTGCTTCCAACGTGACGTCGGCAATACCTAAAGCATCTGTTGCACCGATGGAGTGGGTCGGATCGACGACAATCTCGATATGTAGGCCATTTTGCTTGAACAGATAGCGCGAGGTGTCGCCCGAAACGGCCTTCGCGACAAAATGGTGTGAGGTGCCACCCGCCAAAACAGCTTCCCAACCCGGGATCGTCTCGTTCAGAAAGCTGCGGGCATAGGCAATGACCGCTGCGCCGCGCGTGGCATCATAGCCGCCCGATTGCGCAGGGTCCGCGTCAAGGACGTCGGTTCCATAGAGCGCGTCATATAGGCTGCCCCAGCGCGCATTGGCCGCGTTCAGGACAAAGCGGTCGTTCAAGGATGGAACCACCAATTGTGGTCCAGCCATGGTCGCGATCTCGGCATCCACATTCTGCGTTCCCACGGAGAAAGGCGCGGGTTCGGGAACTAGATAACCAATGTCCCGCAGAAAGCTCTGATAGCCCTGCATATCCGAAACCGGACCGGGATGGGCGCGATGCCATGCGTCGATCTTTGCCTGCAATTCGTCCCGCTTTGCGAGCAGGGCCCTGTTCTGTGGGACAAATTGGGTGAAGATAGTGGCGAGGCCTTGCCACAGCTCGTCCGCCGTTATGCCGGTACCTTCAATGGCACGGCTTTCCACGAAATGCGCCAGTTCCTCTGCGATCTGCAGGCCTGCGCGGGATACATATTGAGTCATTTTTGGCTCCAGTGTGAACATTGGTGCCCGGGGAGAGTTTTATTGTTGGCAACGCCCTAGCCGGACTTTCGGCGGTGCAAAAGCGGAAAATTACTGTTAGGCGAAAAGAGATGAAATTGAAGAAACATATGGTCGAAAAACCATGGGGCCGCACAGATATTCCATCCGCGTTCGGCGATATGGAGGGTCGGCGGATCGGTGAAGTCTGGTTCGAAGGCGACGAATCCTCGCTTTTTCCGATCCTCATAAAATGGCTGTTTACGTCGGAAAAGCTATCGATCCAGGTGCATCCCGACGATGTGCAGGCAAAGGCGCGGGGGCAGGCATCGGGCAAGGAAGAATGCTGGTTCATCGTGGACGCCGAACCTGGCGCGGTTCTCGGAATTGGAACGACGAAGGCGTTAACCCCGACACAATTGCGTGCGGCAAGTGAGTCAGGCGAAATTGAGCATCTGATGGACTGGAAGCCGGTTAAGGCAGGCGATTTCTTCTTCATTCCCGCCGGAACGGTGCATGCAATCGGCGCGGGTATTACATTGGTTGAAGTGCAACAATATGCGGATATCACCTACCGCCTCTATGATTATGGCCGCCCGCGTGCGCTCCATCTCGAAGATGCGATAGACGTGTCGAATGCCGAGCCCTATGTCGACGCCCGGTCAGGCAATGTTGATGCCGGGCCGCTGATTATCAACAGTTCCTATTTTTACGTGCGCCATGTCACAGACGCGGGGCAACTTGCCGAAATGCCGACCGAAACGCAGTTGGCGTTGATACCGGTAGATGGGGAGGTTTTCGTTGATGGCGAGCGCGCAGTGGCTGGCGATTGCCTCATCTTCAAAGCACTTCCCAAAATCACATTTGGCGATGGGGCGCAATTGCTTGTCGCGTGGTGATTTTCCAAGCAATTGTTGCACTATTGTGAACTTAAAATTTCACTTTAAATAGTGTTGATACGTTTTACCGATCGATTAAAACGTCCCGAAATGTAAAATCCTCCCCCAACGAATTACTGGAGATCGTCAAAGCTATGGAAAGCAGGCTTATCATTGCCTATTCGCTTTGTGCAATCATGCTGCTGATTTTAGCAGCACTAACCGTGCGTTATTTGATCAACCGTCGGCAATTCAAGATCCGGCAGTCCGGGCGTGGCAAAACGACTAATGTCTCGGACAGCTTTCCCGCCGAGTAGTTCTAAAATATCTTTGCCGTGATAATGGGGCCAGCGCCCTTGCGTTGGACCAATATCACGTTCTTGAGACCCTTTTGAACAGCCGCCGGCCGTTTCACGCGGATTGATGTGCCCGACCATTCGCCCAATTTTACGAGCGAACGAACGATGTTCTTGTGCGGTAATGTCCGCCCTCCATTTTCGCCTGACCGGACCGCGACATTTTGTATCCGCGGGTCATAGCTGACCAACCAGATATTGGCGGAACCGGTGCCTGCGCCGATCCGTATTGCATCGGGCAAAATGTCGACCGCAGGCCCGCCAGCAATGGGCTTGGCTTTATCTAGTGCAGTCGCCAACTCACCCCGCCTAATCCCGGTCAGCGCGGTCTTGCCGTTGATAACGATCTGCGGTGTGTAGACATTGGGATTGCGCAATGCGTGGGCATAGTCATATTGCCGTTGCGTATAGGATTGATCCGCGAAGACATCTTTCCAGCCCAACCGATCCCAATAGGTCACAGCAAAGCTGAGCGCGATGATCCCCGGCTGGTTCGCGACAGCGTTCACCGCTGCATTTGCCGGAGGACATGAAGAACAGCCTTGGCTTTGGTAGAGTTCGACAACAATAGGTGATTCCGCCGAAGCTGCTGACGCAGGTTGTTTGGCTTGCGCCTCGGATATGATGTCCGGCTGCTCGGAACAGGCGCCAATCGCAAGGATCAACGGCACGGCAAATAGGGCACTGCATTTCATCGGCTTAGGTCCCGCAACTGGACAATGGGAAGCGGGCATCTTCGTGACGTCCGCGCCCTCTGTTCGCAGGGAAATGGCGCAAGGTTACCGCGTCACTCGGGATATTTTTCCGCCATCCATTCAAGGGATCTGGTTACAAGCTGTTCCAGAACATCCGTATCAACGTCATTGAGGCGTTTGACGTAGAGGCATGATTTACCCGTTTTGTGTTTGCCAAGCTTTTCCAGAAGCTGCGTATAATCCGAAAATCCATCCAGCAGATACAGCACCGTCTGGCCCTTGCGGGGCGAAAAGCCGATCCGGCACATGTCGCCTTCACCTCCGCTTTCATAGATATAGTGATAAGATCCAAAACCGATAATGCTTGGCCCCCACATTTTGGGGGGATGGCCGGACAGCCGCTGCATTATCTCTATAATCTTTTCTGCATCCTGCCTTTGCTGCGTATCGGATACGGTTTCCAGAAAATCATCGACCTGCAGCGCGGTCGGCTTGGTTTTGTTTTCCGCCTTGGCCATCTTGCTTCTCCCTTCCAACGCGCCTAGAGAATAGCCTGTCATCTGGGGAGTAGCCAGTCGTTTCCTTTTCGGAAACGGATTATGCATCAACATATTTGGCCGAGAGGTCATGGTGCATTTGGGGCCGCAATTGCGGTTCAAGGCGAGACCAATGGCACTGGCAATCCGTTCCGGTCGGGCGGGGTTGTTGGTGGCATTGCGTCTGTAACTGAACTGCCTGACCTCTGGAATGTCCAATGGAAGCTTTTTTCACATCTGCCGCCGTCGTTGCCTTTGCCGAAATCGGCGACAAGACCATGCTGCTCGCCATCCTGCTCAGCACCCGTTTCCGCGCCCCCATACCGATCATCTTCGGGATATTCGCGGCCACATTGGTCAATCACGCCCTCGCAGCCCTGGCCGGACAACAAATTGCCGGGTTGCTTGACGCGCCCTGGTTTCGCTGGGCGGTCGCACTCGGTTTTGTTGCCATGGCCTTATGGACGTTGGTCCCTGACAAGATCGACGAAAAGGACGGACAGGTTTCGCATAAGGGCAGCGTCTTTCTGACCACAACGATAGCCTTTTTCCTCGTCGAAATGGGTGACAAGACGCAGGTCGCCACGGTGGCGCTGGGCGCGCATTACCAAAACGTCCTTGCGGTTGCGGCGGGCACCACGCTGGGCATGATGGTGGCCAATGTTCCAGCTGTCTTTCTAGGGGAAGAACTGGTGAAGCGGGTCCCGATGAAATTCGTACGCCTTTTCGCCGCCACGCTGTTTCTCGCCTTAGGGCTCTGGCAAATATTCGAGATTGTGGTCTAGGCTTTGACCCTAGGGTTGCGCCCCCTGCTTCCCCCTGCTAGCCGCGCCGCAGTGTTCAGTCGTTTCCCGAGGTTCTGATGAAAGATTCTGTCAAAAAAGTGGTTCTTGCCTATTCGGGCGGTCTCGACACCAGCGTCATTCTGAAATGGCTTCAGGTCGAATATGGCTGTGAAGTCGTCACATTCACGGCCGACCTCGGGCAGGGTGAAGAGCTTGAACCGGCACGGGCTAAGGCTGTGCTGATGGGCGTTCCCGATCATCACATCTATATCGACGATCTGCGCGAGGAATTCGTTCGCGATTTCGTCTTCCCGATGATGCGCGCCAACGCCCGCTATGAAGGGGACTATCTGCTCGGCACGTCGATCGCCCGCCCGCTTATTTCCAAGCGTTTGATCGAAATTGCGGCGGAAACAGGGGCTGATGCCATTGCGCATGGTGCGACCGGCAAGGGCAATGACCAAGTTCGTTTCGAATTGTCGGCCTATGCACTGAACCCCGACATCAAGGTGATCGCCCCCTGGCGCGAATGGGATTTGACGAGCCGGACCCGGTTGATCGAATGGGCCGAACAGCACCAGATTCCAGTGCCTAAGGATAAGCGTGGCGAAAGCCCATTTTCGACCGACGCCAATCTTTTGCACACATCGAGCGAGGGTAAAGTGCTCGAAAATCCGTGGGATGAAACCCCGGACTATGTCTATTCCCGCACCGTAAACCCCGAAGACGCCCCGGATACACCAGAATATATCACCATCGATTTTGAAAAGGGCGATGGCGTTGCCCTGAATGGCGAGGCGATGTCGCCGGCGACCTTACTGGCCGCTCTTAACGACCTCGGCCGCAAGCATGGCATCGGCCGTTTGGATCTGGTCGAAAACCGCTTCGTCGGCATGAAGTCGCGCGGCATGTACGAAACACCGGGTGGCGAAATCTATGCACGGGCCCATCGCGGGATCGAAAGCATTACGCTCGATCGTGGAGCGGCCCATTTAAAGGATGAGCTGATGCCGAAATATGCAGAGCTTATTTATAACGGCTTCTGGTTTTCGCCGGAGCGCGAAATGCTGCAGGCCGCCATTGACCACAGCCAGACTCTCGTGTCCGGCACCGTACGCCTCAAGCTTTATAAGGGTCTGGCGAGCGTTGTTGGCCGTAAGTCGCCCAACAGCCTGTACAGCGAAAAGGTTGTGACTTTTGAAGATGACGCCGGAGCCTATGATCAGAAGGATGCGGCAGGTTTCATCAAATTGAATGCCCTTCGTTTACGGCTATTGGGTCAACGCAAAGGCTGATAGGCTAGGGCCATGGATTGGCCGCTTTTCAATATCTGCCTGTTAACACTGGTCATCCACCTGATAGGGGCGCTTGCCTACGCCGCCCGCATTGCAGGCGTGCGGACGCACAAGATCGCCTTGTCCTTTGCCTTGTTCAACGTGCTGGTGCTCGTGTCGCGCACGTCGAACAGCTTTTTGGGACCATTTCTTGCCAAGCGGATCGAGAATGGGATAGTCAACGGCACAGGGGAACGATTGCTGCTGGATTTGCGGATTGTGTTGTTATCTGCCACGATTGCAACGGTTCTCGGTGCTTTGATGGTGCCTACCGTCCAACGCTGGTTCGCGGCAGCCATTGGTGAATTTCACAAGCATCGCTCGGTCGCCAAGCTTCTCTTCAGCGCTTTCACGCCGCGAGGACGACAAGTCGTTCTGAAATCGGTTTCCTTGCCCAAAGGTGCCAATGCCAAATCTCTTCGAAAGCCCACCGTGCTCTCGTGGCGCGTGATCGCGATGAATGTGGTGGCACAGGCGCTGTTGACCGTCGGGGTGATCGCGTCGCTTTATGCGGGCTATCTTTACCCCGAATTCCGCGTGACGGCGTCGCAGCTTTCTGCGGTGGTCAACGGCTTTGCGACCATCTTGCTGTTTGTGCTGATTGACCCCCAATTGTCGGTCATGACCGACGATGTGGTCGACGGCCGCGTATCGGAAGCCGATTACCGGCGCACCATCGTGTGGCTGTCAATGAGCCGCGTCGGTGGCACTTTATTGGCGCAGGCATTGCTCCTGCCATCGGCGTGGTTAATCGTCTGGGTCGCGGCGAGGGTCTAAGGCACCCTTTTCTTAACCAATTTGCGCTATCCACGGACCTGTGAAGGACGACCCAATAGCGACCCCTGATTCCAGACCCGTGTCCGCCGTCAGCACCGCTGTCGGCCTGTGCGGTCTGTTGGGTCTGGCGCTGGCGGTCCTGATTGCGCGAAATTTCGGCATGATCATGGAAAGTCTTGGCTTTTCAGGCTGGCCCGAGCGCGCGGACGGTGCCTATTCCGCGATGGTCGCGCTGGTATTTTGCGGTCTGCCAATGGTCCTCTGGTCCCTGCTGGTCGACAAGGTGCACAGGCGGCCTTCCACAGGACTGGATTGGTCGCTGAAGCGGCCCGTTGCCGATGTACTGGATATCAGCATCGTCAAAATTGCCGGGCTGTGGGCCACTTGGGGTGCGATTGCAGCCATATACGGCCTCTGCCGCTTTTATTGGGACGGCAATTATCTGTTTTCGATGGAAATGTTCGAGGCGGCGGCCATTCCGTTGGTGCTTCTTTCCGTTGTCTACGTCGTCTGGCTGGATCGCTATCTCGTGAACCCCCGCGACGGGGCATGGCATCTGGGTGCGTGGATCGCGGGCCGCGACGATTGGGACAAAGACGAAATCTTCCACCATCTGCGCGCATGGGCGGTCAAAGGGTTCTTCCTAGCGTTCATGATCTCCATCGTTCCGGGCGGCTTCCGCGATATTGTGAACATGAATTTTGCCGAGGTGGTGACCAACCCCGTCTGGCTGGCCAACGCCTTGATCACCGCCATGTTTCTGGTCGACGTGCAATTTGCTACTGTCGGCTATATGCTGACCATGAAGCCGTTGGATGCGCATATCCGCACGGCCAATCCCTATCTGGCCGGCTGGGTTGCGGCGCTGATGTGCTATCCGCCCTTCATCCTGATGAACAATGGCGGGCCCTTGGACTATCATATCGGCACCAGCGACTGGGCCTATTGGTTTGAAGGACAGACAGTGCTGTTGTGGATATGGGGCGGGCTACTGGTTGTTCTGACCGGCATCTATGCCTGGGCAACCGTGGCGTTCGGCCTGCGCTTTTCCAACCTGACCCATCGCGGCATCCTGACACATGGTCCCTATGCCTTTACCAAGCATCCTGCCTATTTGAGCAAGAACAGCTATTGGTGGCTAGCAACCATGCCCTTTCTGGTCACAACCGGCAGTACAGCCGACATGATCCGCAATACAGCGATCCTCGCGCTCGTGAGCGGAATCTACTATTGGCGCGCCAAGACCGAAGAGAAGCATCTCATGGCCGATCCCGCCTATGCCGAATATGCGGCCTGGATGAACCGGAACGCGCTCGTCCCCCGCTTTTTCACCGCCTTGAGCGGACTGGCAGGCAACCGCTTGCGCAAGGCACAGGACGTGCAGCCCGCCGAATAGGGTGTCTGCGCAACCAGACTTTAACCGTTCGATTAATGCTGCTATTCT
Source organism: Sphingorhabdus lacus (assembly GCF_009768975.1). Lineage (NCBI taxonomy): Bacteria > Pseudomonadati > Pseudomonadota > Alphaproteobacteria > Sphingomonadales > Sphingorhabdaceae > Sphingorhabdus > Sphingorhabdus lacus. The sequence goes on from NZ_CP035733.1 coordinate 76,633, forward strand.
CCACGGGAGGATAGAGGAGAGTCGGCATGCATGATCTGGTTATACGCGGAGGAACGATTGTCGATGGCACGGGGGCCGCGCGTTATTCTGGCGATATCGCCATAGACGGAGGGGTCATTACCGCGATCGGGCATATCAGCACACAGGGTCGCGAAGAAATCGATGCCAGCGGCAAGATTGTTGCACCCGGCTTTGTCGATATCCACACGCATTATGATGGTCAGGCCACTTGGGACAGCGAGATGGCGCCGTCCAGCTGGCATGGCGTGACGACGGCTGTCATGGGCAATTGCGGCGTCGGTTTTGCACCTGCGCGCAAGGATAAGCATGAATGGCTTATCGGACTTATGGAGGGGGTCGAGGATATCCCCGGCACGGCGCTGGCCGAGGGCATGAAGTGGGACTGGGAAAGCTTCCCGGATTATCTTGACGCGTTGGAGCGTCTGCCGCGTACCATCGACATTGGCACCCATGTTCCGCACGGCGCGCTTCGTGCCTATGTGATGGGTGAGCGCGGTGCCGATAATGAAGAGCCGACGGAAGCCGATATCGGCGAAATGGCGCGGCTGGTCGAAGAAGGTGTGCGGGCCGGTGCCTTGGGCGTCTCCACCTCGCGGACCGTGTTGCACAAATCGATTGATGGAGAACTGGTACCTGGGACGACAGCGACCGAAGCCGAACTGCTCGCGCTTGGCCGGGCAATGGCACGGGCGGGGCATGGTGTTTTTGAACTCACATCCGACCTGTTGCCCGAATGGGACGAATTTGGCTGGATGCGGCGGCTATCGGATGAAACCGGCCAACCCATCGTCTTTTCCATGCTGCAATCGCCAATCAAGCAGATGCACTGGAAAGACCAGATGGCCGCGATGCGGTCGGCCAACGACAATGGCGCAAAGATTGTTGCTGCAATTGGGCTGCGGGGTATCGGCGTCATCATGAACTGGCGCGGCACCGTGCACCCGTTCATGCGCAAGCCAAGCTGGGACGCGATCAAGGACCTGCCGTGGGACCAGCAAAAGGCAAAGCTGTCCGATCCGCAATTCAAGGCGCAGATATTGGCTGAGGACAATATTCCCCCGCCATCGCCGGACATGGCACCCTTCTTCATGCTCGTCACAGCCGCATGGGCCATGCAATTCCCGCTGGTGGATGATTTTAGTTACGAACCTACGCGCGAAGAAAGCGTCTTCGGATTTGCCAGCGCCGCCGGCAAGGATGCCGCCGAATATGCCTATGACCAGTTGATGCAGGATGATGGCAACGGCATGATCTATCTGCCCATCCTCAATTATATGGATGGCAATCTGGACTTCACCAAAGAGCTTTTGGAGTCGGACGATACGCTGGCTTCGCTATCTGATGGTGGCGCGCATTGCGGAACGATTTGCGATGCTGCGGCACCGACGTTTTTGCTGAGCTATTGGGCACGCGACCGCAAGGCGGGAACAATCCCGCTGGAGCTCGCGGTCAAACGGCAATGCCATGACACAGCCCAGCTATATGGGCTGAACGATCGCGGCGTGCTGAAGCCCGGTTACCTCGCCGATATCAATGTGATCGATTTCGACAATTTGCGTCTGCAAAAGCCATGGCTGGCCTTTGACCTACCTGCCGGAGGCAAGCGTTTGCTGCAAAAGGCGACGGGTTATGTCGCCACGATCAAGTCAGGCGTCGTGACCTTCCGCGACGGCGCGATGACCGGGGCGCTGCCAGGCACTGTTGTGCGTGGTCCACAAAATATCGAAATGGCCGAAGCGGCCGAGTAACCTAATTTCCGAATGTGCGAGCGGGTTTGAGTTGATCAAACCCGCATCGGCATCAGCACATAGAGGGCGCTCGACTTGTCATTCTCGCGAATGAGGGTCGGTGCGCTGGCATCGGCGAGGTGGAGTTCGACCACATCGCCTTCAATCTCGCTTAAAATGTCCATCAGATAGCGCGCGTTGAAACCGATTTCGAACCCGTCGCTCGAATACTGACCCGACACTTCTTCCGCGGCCGTGCCATTTTCAGGCGAAGTTACGGACAGCGTGATCTTGTCCTTGTCGAGCGCCATCTTGACGGCGCGGGTCTTTTCGGTCGCGATGGTGGCCACGCGGTCGACGCCCTGGCTGAACGCCTTGGGGTCGATTTTGAGCAGCTTGTCATTCGCCGTTGGAATGACGCGGCTATAATCGGGGAAGGTGCCGTCGATCAGCTTTGAGGTGAGGATCACGCTGTCAAAGGTGAAGCGGATCTTCGATGCCGACAGGTCGACCTGAATGGAATTGTCGCCGCTTTCGTCCAGCAGCTTGCGGATTTCTGCGACGCATTTGCGCGGCACGATGATGTCAGGCATGCCCTCGGCACCCGCCGGGCGGGGCAGGGTGACGCGCGCGAGACGGTGTCCGTCGGTCGCTGCGGCTTTCAACACGGGTTCCGCATCTTCGGTGACGTGCAGGAAAATGCCGTTGAGATAATAGCGGGTTTCTTCGGTCGAGATTGCAAAGCGCGTCTTGTCGATAATCTGCACCAGCGAGCTGGCGGGGATCTCGAATGACGTGGGCAATTCGCCCTCGGCAATCATCGGGAAATCGTCACGCGGCAGGGTCGCAAGGCTGAAGCGTGCACGGCCGGCGTTGACGGCCATGCGGCCATCGGCGGCGTGCAGTTGCACCTGGCTGCCATCGGGCAGTTTGCGGGCGATTTCGAACAATGTATGCGCCGAAACGGTGGTCGCACCGGGGGTTTCCACATCGGCGGCGAAGGTTTCGACAATCTGCAAATCAAGGTCAGTCGCGGTCAGCTTAATCTGGCCATTGTCGCTCGCCTCGATCAGGACGTTCGACAAAATCGGGATGGTGTTGCGCCGTTCGACAACCGATTGGACGTGGCTCAGGCTTTTCAGCAGGGTCGCGCGTTCTATCGTGGCTCTCATTCCAATTCCCCTAATCGGGCTGCCTGCCCGTAAATCCGCCGGAAAGCGCTATTCTTTCGGCGAATCTTCCTTAACCGCTTTGTCCACAAGGGCAAGTCGATAGCTTTTGCCATGTGCAATAAGCTGTGGAATAAGCGCCGCCATGATTTCGACCGGGGGAAAAAGGGTTTTCATCGCACGTCACGGTGAAACTGTGTTCAACAAAATCGCACGCATGCAGGGTCAAGCGGAGTTGCATACGCCGCTGACCTGGGATGGCTGCGTGCAGGCGCGGGTCATGGGGCGGGCGCTCCATAACTATCTCGGCGATGATCCACGGCCGCAGCTCTGGTCCTCGACCGCCGGACGGGCCTTGCAGACATTGGCGTTGATTGCGGAAGAGATCGATGCCGACTGGCACCAGACATGCCGCGATGACCGCCTGCTGGAAATTGACGTCGGCACTTGGTCGAGCCGCACCTATTCCGACATTGCCGCAGAAATAGGCCCCATTGTCGACATGGAGCACCGCCTTTTCTCGGTCCGGCCCGAAGGCGGGGAATGGTATGACGATGTCGCGCGCAGGCTCTCCCACTGGATCGCAGAGCAAAGTTTCGAGCAGGACCTGCTTGTCATATGCCACGGGATGACGGCGCGTGTTTTGCGGGGGCTGATGTTGGGCCAGCCGTCACTGAATGGTTTTGATGCGCCGATTGCTTCCAGCCTGGCGCAGGGAAGCATGGTCATGATCCGGGACGGGGTCGAACATCTTGTCATTGATGGCGAAGGTTCAGGGGAACGGGCGTGAGATTTGGCGTCTGGTTGCTGGGTGTCGCCGCGCTTGCCGCGCCCCTTGCCGCCAAAGACCGCTTGGGCGTCTATTATGGTTGGGCCGCCTTCCGCGACGCGACTCCGCTGCGCTGTTATGCCATCTCGGCGCCTGAGGAAACGATGGGCAAACCGACGGCCAAGGCGTTCCTGTCGATCGGTTTTTGGCCAAATCGCAAAGTCACGCACCAGATTTATGTCCGCTTGTCGCGGGAACGTTCAACCAACAGCGGCATTACCCTGAGTGCAGGTGGTCGCCGTTTCCGCTTGCGGGCGGAGGGCAGTTCCGGGTGGGCGACAGACCGCAGGATGGATCTCGCTATCATTGCTGCCATGCGTTCGGCGACGTCTTTGAGCGTGGAATCCATTGGCCGGGACGGGCGTTCCATCGTGGATGCCTATTCGTTGCGCGGGGCACCGAGCGCCATAGATTCAGCGGCAATTGGCTGCGTGCCTACGAAATAGCCCTTCATCGACCCACCCGAATTGATTCACGAAGACACAGCAAGTCTGATAGGGCGAACCGGTTCCGCAGAAATGACGGCTGTGAAACGATGCGCCTGGCTAAAACAAGCAATTTGCGGGTTTCCAGTTCATGACGGCTTTGTGCCATGGAAAAATCAGTGACACCTTTGCCATCACACGCCGACAATATGTCGATCGCGCTGGTTTCTTCGTCGTTTTCGCCGCTTGTCTTGCTTGATGACGATCTGACAATCATTGCGGCCAGTTCTTCCTTCTGCGACGCATTCGGGGTGGAGCGCGCGGGCGTGGCCGGTCGGAAGTTTTCCGATATCGGAAACGGCGAATGGAATGTCCCGCAACTCAACTCGCTGCTAAAAGCAACTATTGCAGGAAATGCATCGATCGATGTGTATGAAATGGACTTGGTCCGTTCCGGCAAGGACACGCTGCGTTTGTTGATAAACGCACATACTCTGGACTATTTCGAAGCAGAGCACATCCGCGTAGTGTTGGCGATTACCGATGTTACGTCACAGCGTTTGGCGGAAAAAATCAAGGATGACCTGATTCGGGAAAAGCAACTGCTCCTCCATGAAATACAACATCGGGTTGCAAACAGTCTCCAGATCATTGCCAGCGTCCTGTTGCAAACTGCACGCAAGGTGCAGTCGAGCGAAACGCGAGACCATCTGCGCGATGCCCATAATCGCGTCATGTCCATTGCGATGTTGCAAAAGCATCTGGCGACCACCTCAGTGGAGAATGTCGCTCTCGCATCCTATTTTCGCGACCTATGCATGAGCATCGGCGCATCGATGATCGGGGACCCGCAGCGTCTGTCGATCGCGACGACGGTTGATAACAGCATTGTCGATCCCGACACATCGGTCAGCTTGGGTCTTATCGTGACCGAACTGGTGATAAACGCCCTGAAGCACGCCTTTCCCGGACGGACGCAGACGGGCACTATCTTGGTTGATTACAAAACGGTTGGAGCAGGGTGGGCGCTTACGGTCACTGATGACGGTGTCGGGATGCCAAGGGATGAGCAAGACCGTAAACCGGGATTGGGCACCGGAATTGTGGAGGCTCTTGCCGCCCAATTACAGGCAAATGTTGTTGTTACCGATCAAGGGCCTGGAACCAAGGTCACGATCGCCCGCATCTGATCCTGCTGCTGCGCTGGCAATTACGCGCAATCCACCCTATATGCCCGGCCATCATGCAGATTCCTGGCCATATCGATCCCGTAGTAACCCCGCGCGCCATCACCCCGCGTGCCGATGGTCGTATCGACCTCATGGGCCTTAGCCACTTGCAAATCCGGCAATTGTTCGAAGAATCACAATTGGATGAAAAGGCGGCGAAGCTTCGGTCGAAACAGGTTTTTCACTGGATTTACCATCGGGGTGTGACGTCGTTCGAAGCGATGACCGATATTGCCAAAACGATGCGCCCGTGGCTTGCCGATCGCTTTGTGATCGGTCGCCCGGAGGTAGTCGAGGCGCAGGTTTCGTCCGATGGCACCCGCAAATGGCTTTTGCGCACCGACGACGCGCAAGATTATGAGATGGTGTTCATACCCGATGCAGATCGGGGAACTTTGTGCATTTCCAGCCAGGTGGGTTGCACGCTCAACTGCCGCTTTTGCCATACCGGTACCATGCGGTTGGTGCGCAATCTAACGCCGGGCGAGATTGTGGGGCAGGTGATGCTCGCGCGCGACGCGCTCGGGGAATGGCCCAAGGGCAATATGGCGAGTGCCGCCGATCAGGATGACGAAGATGACGATGTCGGCCACTACACCGCCGACGGCCGGATGCTCACCAACATCGTGTTGATGGGCATGGGCGAACCACTTTATAATTTCGACAATGTCCGCGATGCGATGAAGATCGTGATGCATGGTGATGGGTTGGGATTGTCGCGGCGACGCATTACCCTGTCGACCAGCGGCGTCGTTCCGATGATGGCCCGTGCCGGGGACGAAATAAACGTCAATCTGGCCGTGTCGTTGCACGCGGTCACCAAGGAAATCCGGGACGAGATCGTTCCCATCAACCGCAAATATGGTCTCGACGAACTGCTGCGGGCTTGCGCGGAATATCCCGGGGTGAGCAACGCCCGGCGGATCACATTTGAATATGTGATGCTGAAGGACAAGAATGACAGCGATGAGGATGCGCGCGAACTGGTGAATCTGATCCGGCAGTATAAGTTGCCGGCAAAGGTGAACCTTATTCCGTTCAACCCCTGGCCGGGGGCCATTTACGAATGCTCCGATCCCGATCGTATCAAGCGCTTTTCCAGCATCATTTTTGAATCCGGAATAAGCGCGCCGATACGCACGCCGCGGGGACGCGATATCATGGCGGCCTGTGGCCAGTTGAAGTCGTCGAGCGAAAAGAAGAGCCGTGCCGAACTCGACCGGTTGGCCGAAGAAAAGCAGGCCGCGCTCGGCTGAGTTTATGAGCTTTACCTGGTGGCGATACCCGACCCGGCGCTTCAACGTTGATGGCATAAATTTTTCCGTTGTAAGCCGCGCGAAGGGCGACGGGTTGCATTCGACTTTGTTGATGCTGGGAGTGGAACAGGCTTCGGACCGGACGCCTGTGTTTGGATCCGATGCTGTCCGTAACCATCTACTCAATGCAACTTTGCCGGATGGACGAACCGTTGAAGTGGAGTTCGGCTATATCGGAATATGGACGACGGGAATTGTTGCGCGGTTGGACGGCCGGACGATTTACGAAAGCCACAAAGGACAAGTGCCGGCCTATCCAGAAAAATACCGTGAGGCAGCGACCGAGAATGACAGCCTTTCCGCCAGTATGAAAATGGCGCAGGGTACTACCGGCGCGCCGATGAATGGCGGCGTGCTTGCCAAGGAAAACCGTTTACCATTCGCCGTAGACGTGGTGACCGGCCTGCTCTTTTATCTGATCGCCAAAATGACCGACCTGCAAACCGCAGCAATGGTTGGCGTCGTGGTGGGATTTGGACTGGTGTTATTCCAGCGGATTACGAAGATCGATGTGACGGGCGGCCTTGCGCTTTTTGGGATCGCCATGCTGTGCATCTCAGCAGCTTTGGCGCTGTGGCTGAATGACGATGAATGGATAAAGCTGCGAGGGACGATCACGGGGCTGATTGCGGCGAGCATTTTCCTAATCGATGGTCTGCGAGGTGGTCCTTATATCGGCAAAGGGCTCGCACGCTATATGCCCTATTCGGACTTGAACCCCGGGCGCTTTGCGATTGCAATGGGGAGTATTGGGGTTATCATGGCCGCGTTGAACTATGCTGCGGCCAAGCTCCTGACAACCGACAGTTGGCTCTTCTACACGACCTTTGTTGACTCCTTTATCGTGATAGCTTTGGTTTTCTTCGCCTTGCGGTTCGCGCGCGGGCAAAATGCAAAGTCTGTCGACGGTTAAGGATGGCGCGAATACGGGCGGTTGAAAAATGCATCCGTAACAATAAACATAGTACCAACGAAAATGGGGGCAACTAAACCAGAGGAAGTTGCACTATGTCGATGCTCGACCGCATTTTGCGTGGCAAGATTAAACAAGGTAGTTTGACAATCCTGTCGCAAAACGGCGAAGCAAGTCATTATGGCGAGCGGCAATCCGGCTGGCCCGACGTCACCATGCGGATCCAGTCCTCTTCCGCTGTTTCGCGTATCCTTTTGAACCCGCGCCTCGGAATGGGCGAAGCCTATATGAATGGCGATGTGAGCGTCGATAATGACGACATCATGGGTTTCGTCGAAATCATTCGCCGGAACAATCCATGGGAGAATGGCGGGGAAATCGGTGACCCCAAACCTTTTCGCAAATGGCTCCGTTACCTTGCGCGCCCGTTGATGCAGCTCAATTCGCTGGCGAGTTCGCGGTCCAATGTCGCGCATCATTATGATGTATCCAACGATTTTTACCGCCTGTGGCTCGATGAGGACATGCAATATAGTTGTGCCTATTGGTCCGAGGCCGACGATAGTCTGGAAAGCGCGCAACTAACCAAAAAGGCGCATATAGCGGCAAAGCTAGCATTGCAGCCGGGCCAGAAAGTGCTTGATATTGGATGCGGTTGGGGAGGGACCGCGCTTTATCTCAACCGTGTCGCAGGCGTCGAGGTTCTCGGCATCACCTTAAGCGAGGAACAGCTGAAACTCGCCCGCGAAAGGGCGGAGGCTGCAGGCGTGTCGGACAAGGTCCGGTTTGAATTGCTCGACTATCGCGTCCTCGCCAAACGCGCACCGGGCTATTTTGACCGGATCGTTTCGGTCGGGATGTTCGAACATGTTGGCGTGCCCCAGTTCGATACCTTCTTTCGGGCCTGCGCCAATCTTTTGAAAGATGACGGGGTGATGCTGCTCCACACGATCGGGCGGATGGGGAAACCCGGCGCCACCGATGCCTTTACCCGCAAGTACATCTTTCCCGGGGGCTATATCCCTGCCTTGTCAGAAACTTTGGCCGCCAGCGAACAGGTGAAACTGATCCATAGCGATATCGAGAATCTACGGCTGCATTATGCCCTGACGCTTCGCGAATGGTATGCGCGGGTATGTGCGCACCGTGAGACCATCGTGGCGCAATATGGCGAACGCTTTTTCCGGATGTGGATTTTCTATCTGGCGGGCGCGACGGCAGCATTTGAATCGGGCGGCATGTGCAACTACCAGATCCAATATGTCCGCAACCGCCGCAGCCTGCCCATCACGCGCGATTATATGGCGCAGGCAGAACGGGACTTGCTAGCGCGCTAGACGAAGATCGCGACGGACTGCATGCCGGTCAGCATCGGTTGGCCTTCGCTATTCCAGGCGGTCATATACTGGCTGCTCGCACCATTGGCCGCCTGATGGGTTTCGCTTTCGAGAAACCACCACCCGTCCTTGGTCGTAGGCGTGTTGGTCAGCATGTTGATCTGCCAATTCATAGAGCTCACCATACCTTTTTCCGTCATCAGGCCCATGGCAGAAGGCGGCAGCGCATCGCCGATGCAGAGCAGCTCAGCTACATGGTCCAGTCCGCTGTGTTCGGTGAAGCGGTGCCAACTGGCGAGACGGTTTGTCGCCATTCCCAGTTCCAGTCTTTTATCGGGATATTGCATATGCCCGGTAAAAAATTCGGCCGGGCCGCTGCGCACATTTTCCTCGGCTGGAATTGGAGGAAAGTCGGGGCGCGGCAATTCTTCATAGTCCAGATGGCTGGTGCGCCGGTTCATGAAAATGAAGGTGCAGGATAGACCGATTCCGTCGGCGCTGCTGATTTCCGATTTTACGAAGGCGGTGTTTTTGCCGCGGCGTAGCACGGTCGCGGTTACTTCCACATCGCCTGCCAGTGGGCCCACAAAAGCGATCTGCGCGGACTGCAACGGGGGTAGTTCCTCCGCGGACAATTTTGCCGCCTGATAGGCGAGTGCAGAGCTTAATCCGCCATAAGATGTCCGCCCTTGATGCCAACTGGGTGGAATCGAAATGCGGTGGGTCGACGCGTCGGGTTGGAATTTTTCCAATATGGCAGCTAGGTTCATATCAAAGGCTTAGCGACAGATATTTTGCCTCGCAAGCCTTCCAGAATCAGGCTTGCCTTCGTTTGCGGGGCATGTTCAATCCTTCCGCTACGGCATGCAGGAGTGGTCGCATATACAGCTGGGTTAAAACATTATCGCAAGATGGCCGGGCGTTGGCCCCAGACACGATTTCTGCAAGCTTGCTGGTGCGCATATTGCGTGCGGCGGTTGCGGAAGGGGCCGACAAACGGGCTTTGCTGGCAGCGGTCGGGATTGATGAAGTCCGGTTACGCAATCCTCTCAGCCGCCTGTCGGCGCCCTTGGCCTTGCGTTTTTTTAGCGTTCTGGAGCAATATTTCAAAGATCCTTCGATCCATTTGCGGCTTGGTGACAAGGCCGCCATGCAGAATTTTTCCGATCTCGGTTACGCGACCCGGCTAGAGGCGAATCTGGCCTCGGTTATTGAGGCTAATGTCGGGATTCAAATTCTGCGGCAAAATATGTTTCGCACGACATTCGAACCTGCCGGCAAGCCACCTTATCTGATCTGGGAATGTCATCCCGACTTTGTTGTCTCCTACGCCCCCTTCATCGAATTTTCGGTCTCGACTTATGCTCGGTTGTCGCGGCAGATATTGGGTGAACGCCCGCTACTGCGTGCATTACACTTCCAGCATAAACCCCGCTTTGCTGTGTCGAAATATGAAGAAGCCTTCGGCTGTACCGTCGAATTTTCGAAGCCTGCCACACGTATGGAAATTGCGGCCCGCCAGGTATTTCGCCCGTCGCCCCATGCAAATCCGCGCCTGTTCGACGCGGCAACCAAAAGGTACCAGCAACCCGCCAACTGGATGGCCGAAGGGAGGGAGCATCTTGCCTACAGCTATTTTTATCTCTCCAACGAAATCGACAAATCACCCCCCACGCTGGACCGGATGGCCCAATCTTTTGGAATGAGCGAACGCACGCTGCGCCGCAAATTGGTGGAGGAAAATTATCCGTTCCGTGAGCTCGTCGATCTGGTGCGACAGGATCTGTGCAAACTCTATTTTCTGGAAGACCAACGCACATTAAGCGAAATTGCCTTGCTGCTCGGCTATAGCGAACTGTCGGCATTCACGCGTGCATTCAAACGCTGGTTCGGACACGCGCCCAGTAAAAGTTGACATAGAAGGGGAAAATGGTGGGCGTAGCAAGGATTGAACTTGCGACCCCTGCGATGTCAATGCGGTGGTGGGCATTAGCAATAGTGTTAGAAATCAGCATTTTAAGCGCCTCTACTTTTACTCTTGCCCAAAATTTGCCCAAACAGTTTTCATTCGTGGGCATCGATCCGACTAATGTGCGGGGTAGCACTAAACTCACTTCTGCTCAATCCACGATCAAGAAAACAGCCAATGGATTGCTTTAATAGTTCGCAGATTTATGATTTGTGATACACTATGAAGGCATCGTTGCAGTTTGGTTTGAAGGTTTCTTCCACAATAAATTTAGGTTTAGCGGTTTTTACACAGCAGCCGCTAAAAGCCGCTGCACAGAGCACTGTTTCAATTTGGGACATCCGAAAAATCGGTCCGTCAGAACGGGGACCGCCATCCTAAGAGCTATATGTATTGCTTAGGAACAAACTCATCATGTCTAACAAGTCCAATTCAACTTTGATCAAGTCGTCAAAATCGAAATCATCAAAATCAATCAGTCGATCTGCCGCCCGAAACATGCATCACGCATCGCGGTTCGCTGGTCAGATTGGTGGAAACGGACATCGGAAGTACCCAGCGCCCAATGTTACGCTCGACAAGCCACTGAATCTCTTCGTAACAATCAATTGGGGACTAATGGGAGCGAGTACGGACCTCTTTCGGATATTGCGTAATGAAAGATATTGCCGATGGCTTCGCACAAGGTCGAAACAACACAATAAGCAGTTCAAACCTACGTACATAGCCGTGATTGAAAAGGGCGATGTCCACTGGAATTTGCATATGCCTGAAGAATTGTACAAAGATTTCTGTGAACTACTTCCGAAATGGGTCGCCAGTGTCATGAACAAACATAACGGTCGACAAAAACGATCCATGAATATGGAACCTGTGCCAGATCATATCGTAGATATTCAATATACGCGAAATAGCGTGGCGGTTCGTAAATACATGCTCAAAGGCATAAATCCTGCCGATGCCGTTCGATTTGGTATTCGCAAATTAGAAGACCAAGGCCCAATAATGGGCCGACGAACTTGTGTCAGCCGCACCCTTGGCACCGCTGCTCGGTTAGCTGCAGGTTACAAGCCTATGGTGCCTACTTACACATGTGGCAATGGCAGACAAATTCCTTATGGGTCGGCGGAATACCGTTCTATAGCAGAACAATATTCTCAAAACCGTTTCGTAGAGGAACGAAAGCGCTCATTCGCGAAGCAATGATTCAAGCCATCGCAATACCATGAAACACGAAACCTTTGCGTGCAGCTGGGCCTCAAGCCGCTTCAACCTTATAAAGAACTGCTTGATATAGCTTTCAACAAATACGGCGGTACCTTGTTGGAATGCTTTTTTGAATATGCCTATCAGAAGAGGGGTATGTCGGCTGCTGCGGGGATTAGCCAGCATATCCGTTGCGATCTCTAATCAATAAAGGTGAATGCAGCCCTAAGTGGCGTTTCTATATAGATTGGGACAGAATTCAACGGTACTCAATTGCTCATGTCATCCATTGGAAGCCGAGTCGAAGAAACAGGAACACTAATTCGCGATGGCGGAGGCTTTGCGTTGCGCCGAGACATAGGCGGACGCTGGAAGCTTGATATGCACCGCGTACCGGTCGACCACGTTGAAAAGCGCGTTCGCATTTCCGGAATAATTGTAGCCGATCGTTTGATCGACGTCGACGCGCTTGGACCAGACTTTCCGACAATTTAGTATAGCGGCATGTTCTCGGATCGTTTGCTTATTGCACCGGTATAAGTGTGCTTCAACGGCCATATCATGGTGCTTCGTTAACTTCGCCACGGCTGTAGGCACAGGCGTTTCTTGTGCGTCGAACGATCCGATGTCCGGTGTGTCGGACAGTCCTGACGGTCCGCTTCTGCCAAAAAAACGCTACTAGCGGACGTTCGTTAACAACACCAGAAGCTACCGTCCTGCCCATCCAACTTTGGTTTTCGATACAGGATTATGGAATAACAAGAGGCGATCGCTCGTTAGGATCGGAGAAAATCTTGCCCGAAGGCTGACTTAAACGATGCCGTCGAATGAGTTACTGTGATACAGAGGACAAAAGGGGCATGCAAAGTGGCGGGCATCAAAGCGTGGTGTGACGAGACTGTCACCAAGGTCAAAACACACAGCCTCGTCTATCTCGAGGCTGATACTGTGGCCGTCGCAAGCACCGGCATCAAATCCCTGGCTGCAGCTGTCTCTAATCACTATGCCGCACCAGATCGCATTGCTCAGATATTACACATGCTCGGAAAGCCGGCCGTGGCAGAGTATATCAAAACAAAGTTGCCGTACGGTGCCAAATCACGGTCGGGCGACCTCGGAGAGATTCTAGCATCCAGTTACGTTTCGGAGTACACTGGCTATTCGGTGGGCGTTTACAAGTTGCGGTGGTCTGATCATCGTGAGATGGCAATGCGTGGTGACGACATATTGGGAATAAGGCTTGATCCCTCAGTTACAGTCAAATTCCTCAAGGGCGAGGTCAAGAGCCGCGCCGCCCTCGGCAAGAAGACAGTCGATGAAGCGCGGACAGCGCTTGGATCCAGTAATGGCCGGCCAACGCCGCATGCGCTTGCGTTCGTTGCGGACCGACTGTTTGAAACGGGCGAGACAGCCCTCTCTGAGGTGATCGATCAATTTCAGTTAAAGGCTCGGATAGAGATCAATCAGCTATCGCACTTGATGTTCATGTTCACCGGAAATAATCCGAGCAGCCTCCTCACAGCCAACCTTAGCGCCTATAACGGCAAGATACCTCAATTCGCGGTCGGTCTGCGAGTGTCGACCCATCAGGCGTTTATCAAAGATGTCTTCGAAAAGGTGATTGCGGATGCCGACAAGCCCTGAAGTCATCGCGCAGTTGATTACAGAGGCGACGACGACCGGGTTCCGTGAGGATCTCCTCGCGAAGGGACAGGCGCGGGCGATGATCTGGCGCAACGGAGTAGTGCCGCCTGAAGCACCGCAATTCTCGACGCTGCTCACCTATGATCTCCTAAGTTACGCCTATTCGCTGATGAACCTAGGCCTACGCCTGCTCGATCAGCAGGCTGAATTTACTGCGGCGCGACGTGCCTTCGAACATGCCGCGTCAGCAATTGAGGCGGCGACGTCGCGAGGCCGCTCTACGAACGACCGGGATTTCCACCGGTTGATAGCCGGTGCCTGCTACCATCTCGCCCGGTATGCAGCACGGGCTTTCTCATTGCTGCACGAGGGGTTCAACGATGCCAATTTTAGCGTGCCGGAACGCGCTGTCGCGCTCCTCATGTTGCGCGACCTGACGACACTCGAGGCGTTGATCGGCGAGGAACGTGGTACTGTATCAGAGGATGAGATGATTGCCCATCTCGAGGTAGAAGGCGCCGACGATGTGCAAACGTCAGGCGATGCTGATGACGAACTGTCAGACGAACCACTATTGCAGGTTGTTGATCGGGCGCTGACCGACAATTTTACGGCGGCGCTTGCCATCGCGCTACTTGCGTTCGAGAATGGCGATGAAGCGCTGATTGGCTCTGCAGTCGATCGCCTGAATCGCGGCCTTTTCTCTGCGGCTGAACTCAACATGGTACCGAGCTGGTGGTGCCATCGGCTCACCATCCATCTTCTCAAAGATATGTGGTCGTCGAGCTTTCATGTTCGCCTCCCCAAAGTACCAGACGACGGAGCAGCGCAGGATTGGGGCGTATATCGCGAATTGTTTATCGCGTCGCTCCTCCGCCGGGGTCGTGCCGAGATCGACCTTTGGCCTTCGCAGATCGACGCTGCGGCCCGAGCGCTGAATCTCAATGACAATATGGTCGTTTCGTTACCGACGAGTGCTGGAAAGACGCGCGTCGCTGAACTTTGTATTTTGGCCTGTCTCGCGGCGGGGCGCCGCGTCGTGTTCGTTACCCCGCTGCGTGCGCTCTCGGCACAGACCGAAGTGACGCTTCAGCGTACCTTTCAGCCTCTCGGTAAAACGGTCTCAAGTCTGTATGGTGCGATAGGCGTCAGCGATGTCGACGAAGATTTCCTGCGTGAAAGTGATATTATCGTCGCGACGCCTGAGAAGCTCGATTTCGCGCTTCGTAACGACCCCAATCTACTCGATACCGTAGGCCTCGTCGTCCTCGACGAAGGCCACATGATTGGACTGACCGAGCGTGAAGTCCGCTATGAGGTTCAGATTCAGCGCCTCTTGCGGCGCAGCGATGCCAAGACGCGGCGCATTGTATGTCTTTCGGCCATCCTTCCCGATGGTGATCAGTTGCAAGATTTCGCGGCGTGGCTGACGGGCGATCAAGACGATGGACTGATCAAGATGGACTGGCGGCCAACGCGCCTGCGCTACGGCGAGGTCGAATGGCGTGGCAATCACGCGAAACTCGAAATCTCGGTTGGTGCAGAGAAACCGTTCGTACCGCGGTTCATCAAAGCTAGACTGCCTAAGGGTCGCAAGACGCGCTTTTTCCCGTGCGATCAACGCGAACTGTGCATCGCGACAGCTTGGGCAATGGTCGCAGATCGGCACTCTGTGCTGATCTTCTGCCCGCAACGCCGGTCGGTCGAGCCTTTCGCCAAAGCTATCGTCGACCTTGCCAAGCGCGGATCGATCGTGCCGGTGCTCGATCACGACCCGGTGGTACTGGACAATGCAATTGCAATAGGGACAGAGTGGCTTGGCGTCGACAGTCCGGTGTTGGCGTGCCTGCGCCTCGGCGTCGCGATCCATCATGGCGCGCTGCCCACACCCTATCGCAAGGAAGTCGAGCGCTTGCTCCGCGATGGTATCCTACGGGTGACGGTGTCGTCACCAACGCTTGCTCAGGGACTAAACCTCTCGGCCACGACGTTGATCTTCCACGGCCTCAAACGCGGAAGCGAGCCAATCGACATCGCTGAATTCCGCAACGTCGTCGGACGTGCCGGCCGCGCTTATGTTGACGTCGAAGGCCTAGTGCTCATGCCAATGTACGACCGGCTTACCAGTCGTCGTGCCGAATGGAAGGTGATGGTAGATAGCGCCAAGGGCAAGGAGATGGAAAGTGGCCTATTGCGTTTGCTACTCTCGTTGATGGGCCGGATCGTCCGCAAGACTAAGGCCAAGACAATGACGACGGTTCTAGAATATCTTGCCGGCGTGACTGCATGGGAGTTCCCGGTGATGCCGACCGAAACCAGCGAGATGAATGAACAGGAAAGTGGGCGCTGGTCAGGCTATCTGACAACACTCGACACAGCGTTGCTCAGCATGCTCGGCGAGCAGGAAGTGCCGGACGATCAGATCGAGGCAATGCTCGATGACGTGCTGACCTCGTCGCTGTGGACGCGACGCCTGCAGCACCGCTCGCCGGCTGTCCAGAAGTTGCTGAAGTCAGGACTGGTCGCGCGCGCGAAATTCATCTGGGCCCGGACGACAGCCTCGCAGCGTCGAGGTTATTTTCTTGCTGGCGTTGGCCTTGCGACTGGCGAAGCCTTGGATGCTGATGCCGCCGAATTGAACGAGCTGCTTGTTCGATCCAATGGAGCCATACTCATCGATGACGCGGAGGAAGCGATTGCCTCAATTACGGCGTTTGCCAAAAAGGTATTTGCGATTTCTCCTTTCGCGCCCGACGACCTGCCTGACGACTGGCCTGCGATCCTGAATGCGTGGCTCAAAGGTCGCGCACTCGCGCCTATTGCTGCTGGCAGGGAAGATGAAGTCCTGAAATTCGTTGAGCAAGCCCTCGTCTATAAATTACCCTGGGCTATGGAAGCAGTGCGGGTGCGTGGACTGGCACACAGAGATGTGCTCGAAGGCGGGTTGTTGATGGAGGATGTTGAGCTTGGCTTGGCGGTGGGCGCCGTCGAGACCGGCTCTCTCAACATATCGGCGGCCATGCTGATGCATGCGGGCTTCAGCTCGCGCTTGGCGGCGATTAGTGCGGTATCGCAGACAAATGCGGATTTCACTACCATGTCGGAATTACGTGCTTGGTTGCGTGAAGACACTGTCGCCAACGGACGCGAAGACCCCGATTGGCCGACGATAGCATCGCATGGGCTCTGGCTTCAGTTCATCGAGAGTATGGCACCAGAACGACGGCGGACTTGGGCGTCGACAAACCATGAGGGCGATGTAGAATGGGACAGTGTCGGCCCGCCGGTTGGATCGGCGCTGCGCTTGGTCGACTCAGGTGACCAAACGCTTGTCTATTCCGCGGATTTCAAACCTCTCGGACGTCTTGTCGAACCGCTCAATCCCGGTCGGCTTGGACTGGCATTGGCAAGTGTCGGTTGGCTCGGCGATACCGTCGATGTTCGATATCTCGGTCCTGAAGACCTGTTGCGCAGTTAATCGACAAGCCGCTCCAGGATTCTATCACCTGACGTGTACAGCATGGCGCAGCCCTCGGTTGCGCAAGCCCTGATTTCATTTGCGGCTATTGTCTGCTGCAAAGTTTCTATGCTGATCAGCTAAAACAGCGGGTTTTTAGCAAGATGAGTTTTGAAGTGGCCGTTCGGTAGAGCCAGCATTAGCCTATGTTACCTTTTTACTCATATGTGGCAATTTGCAGGAGCACGTTTTCATTCTCAAATTGCCTAATGCCGAACATCGGCCAATGACTGCCAACAGCATGGTGTGCACGAAAGTCGGCTCCTGATCGATCAGTATGGGCACCTTCGGGACAAGATGTCAGCGGCTACAACTTAGATAGTTATCACCTAAGGCACTGGCTAAGTAAGAAAGATCTGCTTACAGGCGGATTTCTGTTGGAAGGGCGAGGGTCATAAATGCTCGTTTGTTCAAAGGAGATCGGCAATAGCACCCCGTAGGAAAGGTCATCACCCCGACATCGCTCAAGCGAAAGCTCGCAAGCTGCCGCGTCAAGTTTCCGCCGTGTGTTGGGTGGATTTGCTGGGATATGGGGGCATGATCGCCGGAGGGAGCTTTGACCCGCTCAGTCCTCAGGCGAAGGAAGCGATACAGAGACTCCGCGCGTTCCATCGAATTGTTGCCGAGCATAGTGACCGAAACTTCAGAACTCTGGTCCTTAACGATGGCGCCGCAGCACAACGCGATCTCTCATTCAGAAGCGTTGGACCGACCCATCAATTTCTCGCGCGAGCATTCGACTTGTATAATGCGCTTCAGGCCAGTGAGTACCGCAATGGGTGGCCCGGCGCACGAATGTTCGTGGCGACAGGGTTTCGTGCCTTAGGTAGCCGCCGGTCTATTGACCTCGGGAGGACCCAACTAGGGTCGATTCTCGAGCGGCTTGCCGCTGGAGCTATATCAGCCGATCAAGCTGTTCGAGAGGCGGCGAGCATCGAGCGGTATTTCGACGTGATTCCTCAGCTTCAAGCCAATTTTGCCTTTACGAAAGCCTATGTGGCAGACTCAATCGGATCAAGAGGAGGTTTCTCAGGCCCACAGTTTTTCGTGGATGAGTTGTTTTTCGATGACGGGATTCCAGCTTGGGCTACCGGAGGAGCTATCATCAGTTTTCGAGACGATCGATTGGACCTCAGCGGATCTTTTTTCCCAGTGACAAACATCTTGGCGCCGGGAAAATTGGACGCAGCAAGTTCCGGGATCAGAAATGCGACGCAAATCGCTTCAGTCCTTTCTGGCTCAATCAAATGAAAAGTCTACCGGTTCTTCTTGTGGATCAGACATGAATGTACGGCAGCTTTAGATGAGGTGATCACGCCTCGCCAGAGACCGCTTTGTTAGCGGATACCGCCGTAAGCTTCTGCAAACAAATCGGCTATTAGCCTGCTCAAGGAGACAAGCCAAGATTTCTGCATCTATGTGTGCCGATATTAAGTCTTGGTTGGGGCTACAAATTTTCAAAGCGCGAAACTTCCAGATCCGCTCTGCTTCGCCGTTGAGTTCAGCCTTTTCGCAGGCCAACAAAGCCACGGGACGAAATCCGAGTGCTGAGTGCCCCACAGCGATCTTTTAATATTTTCATAGATTTATTTTACAGTCGTCGGCCTAGCGCGATTTCCACAATCTACGCTAGGCCGGATGTGCTGTAATTAATGGGCGAACAGGTCGCGATTTATGTTTTATCGCGACCTAATCAGATCGAACGCCGCATCGACGACCTTGTTTGCGCGGTAACAGTCTACTACGCTCGCCGGTGGCTTTTCTCCCGCCCGCCATGCAGCGAGGATCTGTTCAACAGCCGTGATGCTGAGATGCTGGTGCGGAGCACCTTCGCTGGTTTCGTCAGCATCTGCCGTTACGCGACGGATTTTACCATCCTTGGCCGCGAGCAGAACCTTTGAACCCGAAATCTTCCATTCGCCATCGGTTCCGTCCTGCGGGAATGTGTTGCCGGACTCTATCGTGCCCAAAATGCCGCTGGGTGTGCGGAGCATTACCGTCACATAATCTTCTACTGCGCGGCCATGGACTCGATTGCTGGACTGTGCACCGATCACCTCGACGTCTTCGCCGGTCAAGTGCAGGAATAGATCGATGCCGTGAATGCCGAGGTTCCTAAGGCAGCCTCCGCCCATCGCTGGGTCGAACATCCATTCTGAATCCCAAGCGAGGTAACGATCAGAAGTCGGGCGGTTGTTGCGGAAATAGAGGTGGGATACAGTTCCGAGATTGCCTGTGTTCAGAAGTTCACGAGCCTGTTGCGTCCAGGGCAGGTAGCGCTGGGTAAAAGGTACTGCGGCGAAGCTGTTACGCGATGCAGCAAGCTCAGCAACTTCGCCGACCTGGTCAGAATTGAGACCCATTGGTTTTTCCATCATGAATGGAATGTCGTTTTCGACCAGATAGCGTGCAGTCTCGGCCATTTCATCATGTCTGCCAAGCGCGAGCACGAAGTCCGGCTTCGTATCATCAATCATCTTACGATAGTCGGTGAAGACAGGTGTACCTTTGCCGATCGCAGCCGAGCGATGCTCAGCCACTGACATTTGCGTATCTTGGATGCCGACAAGCTCGGTGTCGGGTATATCATCAAAAATGTTGAGGTACTTGGCGTCATATAGCGAATGCCAATGGCCTACACCGGTCGCTGCGACTCTAATCGTCATTTTTAGTAACTCCGTTTAATTGGTCTGCCGATTGGGCAGGCAGTACTTATTTCCATGCGGCTCAGCGAACGGCCTCGCCCTGAAGCAATTCAGAAGCGATAAGAGCTTCGCGAATTTCTTGTGCAATGCTTTCCGTTACTGGCACGGCCGGAGGACGAATTCGCGCTGAGGGGATTTCGCCAAGCTGCACGAGAGCTTCTTTGACGCAGGCCGTTTCATGGGTTGCCCGCGTCGGCTTCTGGTTCTCGAATACAGATGCCATGAGCGGCCGACATATCTTGTCAAAGATGGCATCGGTTCGGGCCACATCCTTCGCCTCGGTTGCCTCAAGCAGCTTAACCCAGTGTTGCGGAGTGATTGTACTGATTCCGATGAGAGCTCCGTGGGCGCCGTAAAGAAGCATTTCGCGCAGGGGAGGGGAATCCACTGCCGCAAGCACAGAGATCTTATCCTTTAGCTTGTCCCAGATGTCGTAATAAGCTTCAACTGTACCGGTTGCGGCTTTGACCCCAACCACGCCAGGGATATCCGCCAAGCGTTCAAGAATGTTAATCGGATAGGCGGCGGCACTAGCCGGCGGATATTGAAACACGATGAGCGGGATGGCGGCCTCATCGTCAAGGCGAGAGAAATATTTCACCATCTCGGCTTCATCGCTCAGTAATTTGCGATAAGATCGCAGTTCGTAGGGCGGGAAGACGAGCAGGGCGTCAGCGCCCGCCGCCTTCAGGGCCTTTGCCTGCTTGACCGCAAGGTCCGGGTTACGTTCCATCAGGCCAGCTATGATGAGTTGGCCTTCTTTGCGGACGCTGCAAGCGATCTTCACGATTTCGACTTCTTCTTCCGAAGTTAGTTCGAGCACTTCGGCTAGCATTCCAGTCACAACGAGACCCTTCACACCGGACACGGCCGCCACAGACGCTAGATGCGTTCGCGTGGCTTCGACGTCGAGGGAGAAATCGTCATTGTAGACGGCGACTGTAGCCGGATAGAGTCCTCTCATCTGCAGCTTTGTATTCGACAGTGGCATATTGATTATACTCCGTTGATTTTCAGAATATGATAAAAATTCAAAGACATAAAACTGATTTCTAATTTAAAGCGAAGCAAATCGCTTCGGTTACTTCCGTGCAACTTGCCTGACCGCCCAGATCTCTTGGCAAAGAGACCCCTTGTGCCAGCACGTTTACGACTGCAGCGTCGATGCGGTCGGCCGCCTCCGACAAACCAGGCGCGTCATTCCGATCCGCGAGCCACCGCAACATGTGAACGCCGGAGAGTATCGTCGCGACCGGACTTGCTACGCCAAGGCCTGCTATGTCTGGTGCAGAGCCGTGCGCGCCTTGGAAAAGCGCATGCGCTGGCCCGATTTCGGCAGAAGGGGAGATACCCATTCCCCCGACGGTTGCAGCACCCAGATCGGAAATAATGTCGCCCAGCAAATTCTCGGCGACGATGACATCATAGAAATCCGGTCGCTTTACCAAGTGGACTGTCATGGCATCCACATAGGAATAATCTAGTTCGACATCGGGATAATCTGCGCTCGCCTCTTGGCAAACGCGGCGGAAAAACGCGAAAGACTTTAGAATATTGGCCTTGTCGCAGACGGTGACACGCGATTGGCCGTCTCGCAATGCACCTGAGCGTTTCTGTGCTAGCTCAAACGCGAAGCGGGCGACCCGGTCAGTGCCTTTGCGCGTGATAAGCAGCGTATCGGTTGCTACTTCGTTGCGCAATTCTATCCCGCCGCCACGGCTCGCATAAAGGCCCTCGGTATTCTCGCGGACAATGACGTAGTCGATCCCTGTGGTGTCAGCATCCCGGAGTGGCGAACGCACGCCCGAGAGAAGCTTTATCGGACGGACATTGGCGTAGAGATCGAGATCAAAACGAAGTCGCAAGTGCAATTCGTTGCCAACTTCTGTCCCATCGGGAAATACCACTCCTGGAAGTCCCGCAGCACCATGCAGGATCGCTGCCATGTCGGCGCATGCATTGGCCGTTTCCTGAGGCAAAACCTGACCAGTTTTCTGGTAAGAGCTAGCGCCCCCTTCCAGCATGACGAAATCTAACGCATCATGTCCGCATGCCTCGCGCAGGACCTTGATGGCTGCCTGCGTGACCTCTGGTCCGATTCCATCGCCTTCAATAGTGGCTATTTCAATCGCCATCGGTAACGCTTCCCCTTCTAAGTTATATTGCAGTTTCCTGCGTTTTCAGACCCCGTCGGCTCGAAGCCTGTGAACGCTATCTTTTAATCCCGTATGACAGCTGAGATAACGTTATCTATAAAATTGCTGAAACACAAGTGGGAAGTGGTTTCAGTTCAAAATTGAGAACAGATTATTCTTTTCACTATATGTCAAAACCAACGGTGAGGGCCGCTTCCGCCGATTTGATGAAGGTGGAATCCGCGGTCAACAATTGCTCCAGAATTGTGAGATGATTGGCACCTTCGACTTTGATGAATCGATCGCGCATCCCATGCTTCTGTCGCATGCGGAAAAAGTCTTCGCTTTGACGCTGAAGTTCAGGCAATTCTTCGCCGCCGCACGCAATGATGAAAGGCTTGTTGACCGCAGGAGCGCTTATTGGGGAAAGGCGCTGAATTTCCTCATCGGACAAGTTAAGTTTAGCGTTGAGATATGTGTCGCGTATCGGCGCCAGATCGAAAATGCCCGAAATGCAAAGAACGGCCGAAACTATTCGGTGTCCGGCATTCATCGCCGCTAGATGCGCACCTGCCGACCATCCTGCGAGAACAAGCGGGCCGGCGGTACCTTGCGTGACACGCTGTCCATCCAGCCAAGAGAGGGCGCTTGAAACGCATTCAACGATTTGGGTAACTGATGCTTGTGGTGCCAGCGGATATCCGCAAAGTGCCGCTGACCAACCGTTTTCAAGTGCACCACGGAGGCACGCGGCAAACTCCTTTGGTTCGCCCCCTTGCCAATAGCCACCATGGATGAAGACAAGACATGGTGCACTTGGGTCACGCCCAGGGAATATCTCCCAACGCTCACGTTCACCTTGCCCATACGGCATGTCCAGAAACCCTTGGCTGCGCGCATGGATCGCATCGGATTCTGCCCGCCTCGCCGCAACTAGCTTTTCGGCATCTGCAATTGCTGCTCGGTTGTTATAGGCAGCGTCACGCGCTTCCTGAGACAGGCTGGCCCAGCCATGGGGCGGTTTCTGTTCAGTTGA
The DNA here is from genome assembly GCF_009768975.1 of Sphingorhabdus lacus. Lineage (NCBI taxonomy): Bacteria > Pseudomonadati > Pseudomonadota > Alphaproteobacteria > Sphingomonadales > Sphingorhabdaceae > Sphingorhabdus > Sphingorhabdus lacus. The sequence continues at coordinate 99,811 of NZ_CP035733.1, forward strand.
TGCCATGCCGTTTCCAATTCACTCTGGATTTGTTGCAGTATTTTGAGTGGATCGGTGGCGGTCGGCCTGCCTAGGCAGGGTTGTCAGCCGCCAACGAAGTGTTTGTGCTCGGTCGTTTCAGGACTTGTCATCCATGCCTCATGGGCCATGGTTATAAGCATATCCGCAACCATGCCGGAAATCATTTTGTCGATATAGGGCTGAAGCCCGGAACAGGTCACGACAATCCCATAGCGCTTCACGCCACCCCAATACACCGTGTCTCCGTCAAAAAGCATATGGGGGAGGATACCAGTACGATCATCATTTCTATCGTACCATAGCTGATGCGCCTTCATCCGGGCAAAGGGCCCGAATGTCGCATCAAGTGTATCCCGCCCGCCGAAAAAGCTCTTGTCGAACAGAACGAGTGGCTTTGTCGCTCGTTTCTCCATCCAGTCAGGACCCCCATCATGGTCGATAGACCCCGATGTACCCGGGACGACGACCACGACATGACATTGATTGCGCTTCGGGCGAACAAAGTTTGCGGCGTTGGCCAATTTGCTATCGGCTGCCGGATCCAGAATTGCTTCGACAACCGCTTCGACAGCGGCTTCGGCCATATCCCGGGTCAAATAGGCCGGCGACATGAGTTCGGTGTTAGACATTGCAATCCCTCAGTTCAGTATGATGGGCTGGCACATTCATTTTGCCCGCCCGGTTGGCCGCGTTGACAGTTATTTGTTTTGCCAATTGGGTTTACGCTTTTCGGCAAAGGCTCTTGGACCTTCGATATAGTCTTGGCTCGCCATGTTTTGCTGCTGCACAGAATAGACTGTGCTGATCGCTTCGGCGAGTGTCGGCTCATCGAACCCACGGTAAAAGGCTTGCTTGGATGCGCGTACAGCCAATGGCGAGGCTTCAAGTATCTGATGGGCCCAACGCAGCGCGCCATTCAATGCCTCGCCGGTTGGCACAACTTCATTTACGAAGCCGAGCCGCTCTCCCTCTGCTGCGGAAACTTTGCGACCCGTCAAGATCATCCCGAGTGCCTGCTTTTGTGGAATCATGCGACCTAATCTCGTGATACCGCCTTCGCCGGCGATCATTCCAACACGCGGCTCAGGTAACGCAAATAAGGCATGCTCAGCAGCCACAATAATGTCGCAGGACAAGGCGATTTCAAAACCGCCACCCATGGCGAGACCGTTGACGGCCGCAATGACCGGCTTGTCCAGATCATGGCGACGAGAGAAGCCAGCGAAGCCTGTTACCGGCTTAGGTCGGTGTTTTCCTGCAGCCTGAACTTTGAGGTCATTCCCCGCAGAAAAGGCTCTGTCGCCAGTGCCGGTAATGATTGCGACCCAAAGCGCATCGTTTGCGGCAAAGTCATCCCAGACTTGATCAAGCTCTTCATGAGCCTCCCAATGCAGCGAATTTAAGACTTCTGGCCGATTGATCGTGATGATCCGGATATTTCCCTCGTCCTTCACGTGACAAAATTTGGTGTCGTTCACTTTTTTACCTTCACTTGATGAGAAAAATTTTGATTTGAGTGGTGATTTTGTAAGGCATTCTAGGATATTTGTGTGTGATCCATTTGCTCAACGGTCGATCACTTTATTGGGCCCAGTTCTGATAGGTCCATTTGGATTTTTTGAAGATTCTCGGAAATATGCGCCGATAGCGATCAACTCTTGATCACTGACGTCCGTTTTGCCCAGCGGCGGCATAGAAAAGATACCATGACGCACGACCGTTTCGATATATTCGGGTGTTAGATCGCTACGATCCTCAAGTGCCGCCGGAATTTTATCATCTCTATATTTGAGTGAGAGCGCGAAAGTACCGGGAAGAAGTGGTACCCGGCCTTCACTAGGTCCCTTGGCATGGCATGCCGCGCAATTGCGTTCGAAAGCCAGTCTTCCTTGTGTGACTAGGTCAGATTCATGCGGCAAATTTGGCTTCTGCGGTGTGGGCGATTGCATAGCAAAACCACTAACCACCCCCGCTGTGCCCAATAGCATAAGTCCTAACGCAACTTTCACAATCCGACCTTTCCACGCATTGACCGAAATGCTTTCGGCCAAATCCCACCACGTCCAGGCGAAAGAATGCCATTTGGATCAACCGCGTCCTTGATCGTCTCGTTAAAACGGCGAAGCGCAAAGTCGTTGAAGTTGTAGTGCGCCGCGACCTTGTCCTGTAACATAGGCTCTGATCTGTATTCGCTCCAGCCATGCTTTGCGTTTACTTCAAGTACCCGCTCCAGCATGTCCAAAAGGGCCTCCGATATCGGACGTTTTGTAGTCTGAAGCGGAAACCCAGCCCACATAAAGAAGCATGTCTGATGCCATTGCATGGGTAGTGTAAGCGCGCTTGGGCGAGGGGTTTGCTCTGTAACCAGAGTAGCTTTTGCATCGTGGACCAAGTCCACCCATGCACGCTGCACTTCAAACACGGCCTCAGCCGAACGCGGCACGACTGTGAACATACCGTAATGGAGATGCACATAGTCATCGGGGTTCTCGACATGGCGGCCAACGTAATCGAACGTCGTAAGGTTAGGAACGGCCACTGCAGCATATCGCCTAATCGCGCTTTCTCCATATGGGGGGCTCTTGTCCATAATCTGCTCGCGGGTCAGCGGCATGGAGTAAGAAACGCCGTCCAGCGCTTTTGATTCAGGCACATTGCGTCTGGCGATCTCTTGAGCATATTCCCAATTGGCGCGCGTAGTGGCCTCTGATCCGTAGAACTGCAGCTCTACCTGATAAAATGGCAAATTCGCTTCGGCGGCCATTTCGTCCAGCCGATCATCGTTGAACTTGCCGTAGCGTGTTGCTTCGTCAGCGAACTCCTTGTTCTTCATTAGTGGGTGAAGGGGGCTGGAGAATACGGGTTCGCCCACCATGAACATGTCGGCTAGGTAGTTTACGGTTTTGATCAAACCGTGCAAATCGTGGCGACGCGGTACCGTAATTTTGCCCGTACGGTAATGTTCGGGCATCGGCATCAATCGCACCCCGACCTTGGTTACGATCCCGTAATTGCCTTGGAAAAACAAGCCTGCCGGATCTGGACCGAACCCATGCTTATACTCCTGCCATGACTTCGAGCCGGGTAAGGCGCCCATGCCGGTTCGCATAACTTCGCCGCTCGCCAACACGACTTCAATGCCGCACACCGAACTTGCGTGGTCGCGGTAGGGGCCCATTGTATATCCAACGCCGCGATCAAGACTGTTGCCCGAAGGGCTGCCCCAAGCTGGATCAGGATTATCGATCATCAGTTTCAGGCCGCGGGCCTGAATTTCCCGGTAAAGATCAAAATAGGTAACGCCCGGCTCAACCAACGCGAAATTACGGTCACCATCGATCTCAATGATCTGCTTCATCCGTTTCAGGTCAACGATCACGCTGCCCCGGACGTTTGGCGCAGCCCCGCCATAAGAATAATTCTTGCCAGTAGACACCGTGTACAGAGGAATTTTAAATTGATTGGCCACGCGGACGACCGCTTGAACCTCTTCGACAGATGCTGGTGCCACAGCTGCTGAAGGAAGCAACTCGCCGGGCTTGTCGCGAACCATCGACCAAGGGTCACGGTAGGCGGCTATATCCATATCTGACGACAGCACCCATTCCTTTCCGACAGCAGCTTCAAAGGCGCTCATCGCTGACGCGAACTCTGCGGCGGAAACGTTAGGCGGTAATATCGTCATTATTCTTTTCCTTTGCACCCAATCAGGCGCGCGGTGTCAAAAGCCAGGAATGCAATGTCATTTGTCCGGCAGGATCGTTGGATATCAAGTCTGGTATCTCGAACCGGTCTGTAACGGATCGTGATGCGAGTGCGAGCAACTCGGATTGGACTGCGAAAGTCCACGGCGCTCCGCTTGCCAAGGCCGCCGTGAAACGTCGCCGGTTGCGTGCCGGTGCCGACAATGTATGTGAAATAGGTAGTCCATCGGTTGTTAACTGGTGCGAGCCGTGCATCGCCAACGTCAACCCCGCATCGTGACCCAAACGTGCCATCACGAAAAGCTCGCCAAGAGTAGTCAGCCCGCCAATATTCCGCGGTCCTTTTGCAATTGCGGGAGCCAGTTCGTCATACCATAACTCAGCCACATCTCCGGATATGGGGTAGGTTCGTGTCGAACGTTGGCCAATATTCTCCGCCATCTGTGAAGCGGGTAAAAAACGGTTATCAAATACGAAATCGCCAAGTGCCATGGTTGAGGAATTGGCGAGAAGAGCTGAGGCATTAACGGGCAAGGAAGTCACTAAAGCCGAAGTGGCAATGCTGACTGTCAGAAATTGCCGTCTGTTTGTCACGCTCTATGCTCCTTGCCGGCGAGAAAACACAATTAAGCTTAAACATTCGGCATCGCGCAGGATCGAAACCCTTTGCGATGCCGAACTTCAATTTGTCATGCGCCTCAGAATTTGCGTTTGACGGATAGCGAGAACTCCCGTGGACGACCGACGAGACCTTCTGCGGTCGCACCTTGAGCTTCAGATGCGTGATCAAACTTGCTCGCATAGTAGAACTTGTCGAACAGGTTTGTTGCCGCCAAGGCGATTTCCCACTCATCGCCGTTCGGCTTGTAACTTATCCGAGCGTTAACGAGTGACCGTCCTTCTGTAACGTTGAACGGCCGTGCGTTGGCTGGTGCCCCGACCGAGAAGTTGGAACGGTAGTCGAGGTCGATACGCGGAGTCAGCGTGCCACCGGCAAGAACGAACTCGTACTGTGCGCCAATCGAGAACTTGTACTTCGAGATGAAGGGCGCCTTGTCGGTCAGCAGCACACCTGAGTCCGCACTGGTCTCGGTGAACTTGAAGTCGACGATACTTGCAGTCGCATTGATCGAGAGACCATCGACGGGTCGCACGTCAAGCTCAGCCTCAGCCCCCTGGATTCTCGCCTTGCCGGCGTTGGCGGTCAGGGCGCAAGGTGCGCCAGGTCCCGAAATAGCAGGACATTGTCCGAGCTGTAGCTGGATGTCATTGAACTTCTGATAGAAGCCGGTGACATTCAAGCGCACGCGCCGGTCAAGCAGGTCTGACTTGAAGCCTGCTTCGAAGGACTTGACCGACTCTGGCTGATAAGGAAGTTCCTGACCAGGAAGGATCGGACGCGGGCTTACACCACCACCCTTATACCCCGTTGCAAACTGGGCATACACAAGTAGGTCGGGTGAGAAGCGGTAGTCGAGTGCGACCCGGTAATCCCAACGCTTGCCATTGAACGTGTTCGACAAACCGTTGATAGGGCCGAGCAGTGTGGACTGTGGCGAACCATCGGGGTCAAGCCGGACGAACGTGTAACGCTTGAAGTCGTCGGTATACCGGATACCGCCGGTTACATTCAGACTATCCGTCAAATGCACAACAGCGTGGGCAAATCCGGATTTCGACGTCGACTTGATTGGGTCGTTCGTCAGGAAGTCGAGAGTGAACCCTGGCTGTCCGGCAGGATCGAAACCGCGATTAATGTTGATGCGGCCCGGGAACAGGATGTCATTGTCGAAGTAAAATCCGCCAACGGTCCAGTCAATCAAAGACGACGTGCCAGAGAGTCTGATCTCCTGGGTAAACTGCTTCGATTTGACGATGATATCCTGTAGCGACACGCTGAGCGGTGAAAGGTCGTTGTCATAACCACCTTCAGAGTCAGTCTTGATGTACGCGGTGATTGATTTGAAGCTCAGCTTGTCATTGATATCAATGTCCAAGGTGTTCGAATAAATCTTTTGCTTAACATGACTGTAGTCGATGCCTTGGTACGGCGCGGCGCTATACTGATTTCCAACGTAGGTTGCATAGCTGGTCATTTCTCTGGGGCCGGTAATGAAGTTGAGACCCCGGTTCCATGACGTAGATTGGAAAAGCAGCTTGAGCGGTTGCACCTGCTGGTTATCGGTGATCGTTGTGAACGACATGGTGTTGCGGACGCTATCGACAGGCTTGATCAGCAGCGAGCCTTTGACCGCGGTCAGATCGCCGCCACCTGCGCGACCAATTTCGCAATCATTTACCGCCGACACGCCAGCGGTAAATGGCAGTTGGGGCACTGCAGTTGGGTTAGCGCATGCGAAATCAAGGCGCTTGAAGAAGCCGTCTACACTGCGGGCCATTCCGCTGACGCGAAGAATTACCTTGTCGTCGACAATCGGAATATTGGCTGCACCGCGGATCTGCTTGCGATCATATGAGCCATAGGTTGCTTCAACATAACCGCCCAAATCATTGGTCGGCTGATTGGTAAAGATCTTGATGGCGCCGCCTTCAGAGTTCTTCCCAGCCAGCGTTCCCTGAGGGCCGCGCAGAACTTCGACACGGTCCAGATCGAGCAGATCGAAGTTAGCCCCTGTCAAAATGCCATAGTAGACGTCGTCAATGTATACACCAACGCCAGGGTCGAGTGGCGGAAACGGATCCGACTGACCAACACCGCGGATATAAACCGAGGGGAACGAACCGCCTGTACCGGTGCCGGCTTCAATGTTGACGCTGGGTGCGGTTCTAGCGATGTCGTTGATCGAAAACTGGCTGCGGGCCTCTGCTAATTCCGACGTTACAGCCGAAATTGCGAGCGGTGTATCTTGGACCCGCTGGCCCCTGAATTGCGCTGTGACAACGATGTCTCCAGCGTTAGCATCAGAGTCATTCGTGTCTTCTTGAGCTGCATTTTCTTGCGCATTCTGTGCCTGAACAGCGCTTGGCAAAGCCAAGGCAACAACTGCGGCTGAAAGCATCGCAGACGCACGTACAAAACTACCTTTCATAGTATCTCTCCCTCAATTCTGAGCTGTAAACGCTCATTGGTTGGTGACTTGCTACAAACTCATAATTTCACTCGGGTGTTTAAAGGCCATCCGACCCTAAAATCCGAGCTTACTTCGTACTTTCCACTAACTTACGATCTTTGCCTCCCTAAGAGCTCCTTGCTTTTCAGCGTCGTAACCAAGACGCGATAAAATTTCGTCCGTGTGCTCGCCGACACGCGGCGCCTGTTTGGGTCTGGGCTTTTCGTAACCATCTACCCAAAACGGACTGGTAACTGTCATGAGATCAGAGTCAGCGAATGGCACGAAAACACCGTTCGCTTTGGCCTGCTCGTCCTCAAAAATGTCTTTCATTTCGGCGACTGGCCCAAAAGTTACGTCAAAGGAACGAAGACGCTCCGTCCATTCCTTCAGCGTTCGCGTTGCAAAAACGCGATCCAGTGCAGCAGTTACATGTTTGGCATTTTCCGAACGTGAGGCGACGTCGACAAAGAGAGGATCGTCCAAAAGATCCGACTCCAACGCTTCCTTCAGTAATTCCCATCTCCGTTGATCGGGGATGACTGAAAGAATAAGCCAACGCTCATCGCTACATTGATAAGCGTTACGCATTGGAATTCGTGAGTCCTTCCGATCAGGTTGACGACTAACGGGTTCACCGCAGAAGGTTGCCTGAACGGAAAGAGCGTTAGACCAATAGCCGTTCATTAGCAGGGAAGTGCCAACATGCGCGCCTTCACCAGTAATTTCGCGTTGATAGAGCGCCAGCATAATGCTTGCAAAAAGCGATACAGAACAGTTGTGGTCACCGAGACCTGGCGGTAGTCGGGTTGGCGCGTTGTCGCCGGTTCGCACAAGATCCATGAGGCCCGAACGAGCCCACCAAGCAGTCGCGTCAAACCCGCGGTTTAGCGCCTCTGGCCCCACTTCACCAAAGCCGGTAAATGAAGCATAGATCAACCGCGGATTGATCGCACGCATCTCTTCTTCGGTAATCGACAGGCGCCCGCGGACGTCCAGTGGGAAGTTTGTGATAAATACGTCCGCGTCCTTGACCAAGTCACGCAGCACTTCCTTGCCCTCAGGCGAACCGAGATTAAGCCCAATGCTTTTTTTGTTCCGAGCATCGATGACCCAATTTGGGCTAATCAATTCCTTGGCAGCTTCGTCAGAACCTTTTTGCGCATTCCGCACAGTGTGCAATGCCATAAGGGAAGGGTGTTCGTTGCGATATGGATCGCCTGTAAATGGCTGCTCGACTTTAATGACTTCTGCACCAAAGTCCGCCATGATAGTTGCAGCCGCGGGCGCGGAAATATACGTTCCGCAGTCGATTACACGCATGCCGTTTAGCAAAGTTTTCATTCTTGGTCCTCGACCTCCGAGATCTTAAGCGACTATCCAAGCTGGCTGGATGCCAATCGTCGCCAGACTTCACCAACGCAAGCAACTCGCCATTCAATAATATCAAATCAGGACTAGACGCCCTGCTCAGATAACGTTATCTGAAACATTAATCGGAGGTTGTCAATGGGCATAAACATCTTTTGCAAGGACGTGTGCGATCACGCTTTTGTGCAGCTGTGTCCTCAAAAACCGCGCTGATTGGCTTTTAAAATTGAGAATCGGGAAACGAAACTGAGAAGTTGATTGGAAGGGATGTCGCGAATTTTTGAATATGGGAGATGCCAGACGTTTTCTTCGCATCTACTTTCGATTCAGCGCCATCTTAATGTCTCAGTCGATTGAAAAGGCACCGGAATTTGAGGTGCCTGAGTTTAACGCCGTGCAGGGAAATGGGTGATGCCGACTATTGTCGCAAGCGAAGTGCAAAAATTAGTGGAGACGTTGCTACATCGATTCGGGGTACCAGCCGAACTTGCAGAAGTGCAAACGTCGGTCCTTCTGGAGGCCGAGCTTCGCGGCGTCGCATCGCATGGAATTCTGCGTGTACCTCGAATACTACGTAGAATCGAAAATGGTGTTACCAATCCGTTGGCGACAGGCTTGCATGACTGGACATCGCCAGGTTTTCTGAAGGTGGATGGGGACCGCGGACTAGGACCGGTGATAGCCACAAGGGCTATCGATGCGATTGCAGATCGTGCCCTGGAAACGGGTGTGGCAGTTGCCGCAATCTCCAACTCAAACCATGTCGGGATGCTGGCTTGGTATGCTGAGCGCATCGCCAATCGCGGCCAAACGCTCATCGGATTTTCGACAAGCGAGGCCTTGGTGCATCCATGGGGTGGTGGCACGGCGATGATTGGTACGAATCCGATCACGATCGGTGTGCCGACGGACGACGGCGCATTCGTGATGGATACTGCAACCAGCATCGTCTCAATGGGCAAAATACACGATTACGCTAATCGCGGTCAGGTAATTCCGGAGGGTTGGGGCGTCGACGCAAGCGGAGAGCCGTCCACCGATCCTGTCGCTGTCAAGGTCGGGGCGATATCTCCATTCGGCGGGGCAAAAGGCTATGCTCTAGGATTGGCCTTCGAGCTGCTAGTAGCGAGCCTTACAGGGTCAGCCCTCGGGCGTGACGTACTTGGCACTCTCGATGATACAGAACCGTGCACAAAGGGAGACCTTTTCATCGTCATCAATGGTTCGGGAGGCGCGTTGAGCGCTTATCTAGACGCAATTCGAGCGTTGCCACCCGCTAATGGATTTGACGAAGTGCGTGTGCCCGGGGATCGGGCGCAGTCAACACGCGCGCAGAGACTTGCGCAAGGCATTCCCGTCGGGGCGGAGGTTTGGGCCGAGTTGCTGCAAATCGCCGAAGCCACAGCTTCCAAGGAGAGATAAGATGCAGTCATCGGACATTTATAGCGTACAACGATCGCCTCGAAGCGTCCTTTTCGGGCCAGGCCAGAGAGCGGCGTTACCGACTATTGCGCGAAGTCTCGGCCGGCGAGTTCTGATTGTAACCGACGAACGGTTGCGGACTAGTCCGGAGCTTGCGGAACTACTTGCAGGTCTCGAGCAAAGCGGCGTTGCGGTTCATGTGTTTAGCGACGTCGAGCCTGAACTGCCTAAACGCTGCATTCAAGATGCGGCAGCAGCTGGCTCAGCATTCGGTGCGGATCATGTTATAGCTATTGGCGGTGGGAGCTGCCTTGATGCGGCAAAACTTGCTGCTCTATTAATGAAGCATGGCGGCGACTTGTCGGACTATTATGGTGAGTTTAAGGTCCCCGGCCCGACTCTGCCGGTTGTCGCCGTACCTACCACTGCTGGCACAGGCTCCGAGGTCACGCCGGTAGCGGTTGTTGCCGACGAGGAGCGCCTAATGAAAGTGGGCATTTCTAGCCCGTTTCTCATTCCGGAGGTGGCATTGTGCGATCCCGATCTCACAATGACCTGTCCGCCCGGACTGACGGCCCTGTCTGGCGCCGATGCTCTTGCTCACGCGATTGAAGCTTTTACGTCCGCTCCTCGCGAATGGTCGAGCCACACTGCATATGAGCATGTATTTGTGGGCAAGAATTTTCTCAGCGACCGGCATGCACTGGCCGCAATTGAGCTAATCTGTAACAATCTAGCGCGTGCTTATCGCGCGGGCGATGATGTTGAAGCCCGCACCGCCGTTATGCAGGGAGCGATGAGTGCCGCTATGGCTTTTGGCACTGCGGGTACTTCGTTGGCGCACGCAATCCAGTATCCGGTTGGGGCCCTGACCCACACGGCGCACGGCATTGGCGTTGCGATCTTGCTACCCTTTGCGATGGCCTATAACCGCAATCATATTTTGCCTCAACTTTCAGCAATGGCCGATGTGCTTGCGCCGCATCTTCGCGGACATACGGATGTCGCCAAAGCCGACGCCATGATTGACCTTGTTGCCAACTTATTCACCGAAATAGGTATTCCTGGGTCGCTTGCCGATATCGGCGTGGCGGAGAGTGATGTCCCGCAAATTGCCGAATTAGCTCTCGGAACCACTCGGCTTGTAAAAAACAACCCAAGAGAACTTACCTCAGAAACCATGCTGGATCTCGTCCGCGCTGCCTACACTGGTGATCGCGCGAGCCTTATCAATGCCCAAGGAGCAATCGTATAATGAACACGCACACTGGCACTCTTCGCGCTTCCGGCCTCGACTTGAGCCGCGTCCCTACCGGTCTTTTCATTGACGGGACATGGCGGCAAGCACTCAGCGGCTCGACGTTCCCAGTCATTGATCCTTCGACAGGTAAAAGTATCGCGACCGTTGCAGACTGCTCCGAAGAGGAAGGGATGCAGGCTGTAGAGGCGGCTTATGCAGCGGGACCAGCATGGGCGGCAACCGCACCGCGCGTACGTTCGGAAATTCTGCGGCGCTGTTTTGAATTGATGAAGACACGCGCGGACGAACTGGCCGAGTTGATATCGCTCGAAAATGGCAAGTCGCTCACAGATGCTATGGGCGAAGTGAATTACGCGGCGGAGTTTTTCCGCTGGTTTGCGGAAGAGGCTGTGCGTCTCAATGGAGAACTTTATACTGCGCCATCAGGTGCCAACCGCATTTTGGTAGAGCATCAGCCTATTGGTGTAGCCATACTGGTGACGCCTTGGAACTTCCCGGCTGCAATGGCCACGCGGAAGATCGCCCCGGCGCTAGCGGCTGGCTGCACATGCGTACTGAAGCCCGCGGCCGAAACGCCGCTTACAGCTCTTCTGCTTGCCGATATATTTACCGAAGCGGGTGTCCCCGCCGGAGTCATCAATATGGTTACGACCAAGCGGTCGGGTGCTGTGGTCGGTGGCATGTTGAAGGATCGGCGGGTGCGTAAGTTGTCATTCACGGGGTCTACCGAAGTCGGACGTGTATTGTTGCACGCTGCTGCCGACAATGTTTTGTCGTGTTCCATGGAACTTGGCGGTAACGCGCCTTTCATCGTGTTCGACGACGCCGATCTTGATGCAGCGGTTGAAGGTGCCATGATTGCCAAGATGCGAAACGGTGGTGAAGCCTGCACGGCCGCCAATCGCTTTTTCGTGCATCGCGCAATCGCAGACAAGTTTGCGAAGGCTCTTTCCGACCGTATGGCCGCACTGAAGGTCGGTGCGGGATATGACCCACAGACCGAGTGCGGCCCCTTGATCAACCTTGACGCGGTCGACCGTGTGAAAGGTCTTGTAGACGATGCCGTTTCGCGCGGTGCCATCGTTCTAACAGGCGGAACGACCAACACGGACGAGGGATATTTTCTTGCACCAACCGTGCTGATGAATGTGTCTGCCGATGCGGAGATTACACATCAGGAAATCTTCGGCCCTGTCGCTGCACTGAGTGTATTTGACGATGAGGATGAGGTAATCGCGGCTGCTAATAATAGCGAATATGGATTGATTTCATATGTTTATACAGCTGATTTGGCACGCGGTCTCCGAGTTTCAGAGCGACTTGAATCGGGCATGATCGGCCTGAACCGCGGACTCGTGTCCGATCCTGCTGCCCCCTTTGGCGGTTCGAAACATAGCGGTATTGGCCGAGAAGGCTCTCACCATGGTATCATGGAGTTCTGCGAAGTGAAGTACATCGCCGCCAACTGGTGATGGCGGATCTTCCGACTAAAAATGCAAAGATTTCGCTTATCTGAGGGCGTTGTGCCCTTAGATCGTCTCAATACCGAGCGCGCAATATGAGGTTACGATGATCGACAAAACAATGGCAAGTCTGGATCTCGCATTAGGAGCGATAGGAGACGGCGCTGCGGTAATGATTGGCGGATTCGGTACGGCCGGGATGCCCGACGAATTGATCGATGCACTGATCGCCCGGAATGTTGGAGATCTCACAATCATCAACAACAATGCAGGCAATGGCGAAACTGGCGTGGCCGCGCTGATCAAGGCAGGACGGGTGCGCAAGATCATCTGTTCGTTCCCCCGGCAGTCCGATTCTCATCATTTTGACGCGGCCTATCGCGCAGGAACGATCGAACTGGAACTGGTTCCACAGGGCAACCTTGCCGCGCGAATTCAGGCAGCGGGTGCGGGACTTGGCGCGATCTTCACTCCGACAGGCTATGGAACGATGCTTGCGGAAGGCAAGGAAACGCGCACTATCGGGGGCAAGAATTATGTCCTCGAACATCCGATTTATGCCGATTTCGCGTTGATCAAGGCGCATAAAGGTGATCGTTGGGGAAATCTTGTTTATCGTAAAACGGCCCGCAATTTCGGCCCTATCATGGCTATGGCAGCTAAAACCACGATCGCGCAGGTTTCGGAAATCGTCCCACTCGGCACCCTTGATCCAGAAGTCATCGTAACGCCGGGAATTTTTGTTCAACATGTGGTCGAAGTCGCACCTACGCGTTTCGACCCTGCTACGTGAGTAAGGCTGATGACAAACCGATATAATCGCGAACAGATGGCCGCCCGCGTCGCTCTGGATATTCCTGAAGGCGCTTATGTGAATTTGGGGATCGGCCTCCCGACAAAGGTGGCTAACTATCTCCCGCAGGAACGCGATATTTTTCTGCAGAGCGAGAATGGGCTGCTGGGTATGGGACCGCAGCCTCCCGCTGGCGAAGAGGATTGGGAGTTGATCAACGCTGGCAAACAGGCAGTGACGTTGCTTCAGGGAGGCAGCTACTTCCACCATGCGGACAGCTTTGCCATGATGCGTGGTGGTCACATCGACATCTGTGTCCTAGGCGCGTTTCAGGTGTCGGTCCGGGGCGATCTGGCTAACTGGCACACAGGTGAAGAGGGAGCTATACCAGCCGTGGGTGGAGCAATGGACCTCGCTATTGGTGCTAAACAGACTTTTGTAATGATGGAATTGCTGACGAAGCAAGGGGTCAGCAAACTGGTTGAAGCCTGCACTTACCCACTGACTGGATTGGCCTGCGTGTCACGCGTGTATACAGATCTGGCCGTTTTTGCGGTTGGTGAAAATGGAGCACAGGTGATCGAAATGGTCGATGGCTTGACACTTGATGAACTTCGCAATCTCACAGGCGTGCCATTGTCAGAATATTCTGGTGAATTGGAGATACGCTGATGACCGCCGCTTTCATTTGTGACGCTGTTCGAACGCCAATTGGGCGTTACGGGGGCAGTCTTGCCAGCGTAAGGGCCGACGATCTTGGAGCTCTTCCTATGCAGGCACTCCTTTCCCGAAATGCGGATCTTGATCCTTCATCCGTGGACGAAGTTTTCTATGGCTGCGCAAACCAGTCAGGCGAGGATAATCGCAATGTCGCGCGCATGAGTCTGCTGCTTGCCGGACTGCCTGTAACTGTGCCTGGGGTGACGCTGAACCGCCTGTGTGCCTCCGGACTTGAAGCGGTTGGCGCGGCCGCCCGTGCAATCGGCACCGGGGAAATGTCATTGGCAATCGCAGGTGGTGTTGAAAGCATGAGCCGGGCGCCCTTTGTGATGGGCAAAGGCATGTCACCCTTTGATCGTAGCCAGAAATTGGAAGACACGACCATGGGTTGGCGTTTCATCAATCCAGCGCTCGACCAACTCTACGGCACTGAAACCATGCCGCGGACTGGCGAGAATGTTGCCGTCGCTTATGGTGTTTCGCGAGACGTTCAGGATGCGTTTGCTTTGCGTAGTCAGCAGCGCGCCGTGGCCGCTCAACAAAGCGGCTATTTCAACGAGGAAATTATCGCAGTTCCTATCCGCGGGCGTAAAGGAGAAATGCATGAGGTGCGGGTCGATGAACATCCAAGAGCCGACAGTTCGATTGAAGGGCTGCAGAAACTGAAGCCCTTGTTTGGACCCGAAGGAACCGTCACGGCTGGAAATGCATCGGGAATCAACGATGGGGCTGCTGCCATGTTCATTGCGAGCGAAGCTGCGGCGAAAGCGAATGGACTGACGCCGCGTGCTCGAATTCTCGGACTCGCATCTGCCGGTGTCGAGCCGCGCGTGATGGGCATCGGCCCAGTGCCGGCAACACGCAAATTGCTTGAACGCTTAGGGCTTAGGATCGAGGACTTTGACGCTATTGAGTTAAACGAAGCGTTTGCAAGTCAATCCATTGCAGTGATCCGAGCACTTGGCCTTTCCGAAGATGCGTCGCACATAAACGCCAATGGCGGTGCGATTGCTCTTGGTCATCCGCTTGGTATGTCTGGTGCGCGATTAGCCATGACGCTGACGCACCAATTGGAGAAGATTGGCGGCCGCCGCGGGCTTGCCACCCTTTGCGTAGGGGTCGGCATGGGGGTGGCATTGGCGATAGAGCGTGTCTGAATAAATAAATTGATATTGAAGGTGGGTACGACAGGCAAATGTCGGTCGGGACTAGACTTTTGCTTCTGCTGAACGACTTATAATGGGAGGTAAGTCCAACCTGACTGCGATCCCGTCCAGTGCCGACGATGCGGGCGGATAGCTCGACATCACCAAGGGGTCGTGCCCTGGTACGATATGATCGGGCGATGGCGCCAGTGATTGAATGAGATCGAAAGTCTCCACCATTGCGCCGATGTCGTTTGCGATAGTGAAGGGACGACCAGCCTCCAGATTCTCGTAATAATGGCTAGCGTCTGACGCCAGCACCACCCAGCCACGTTTTGTGAACACCCGAACGAACTGAAGTCCCGGAGTGTGACCGGGACCAGGGTGCAGCACTATCCCATCGCACAATTGAGTTTCTCCTGAATGCATGACCACACGTCCTGCAAAGTTCAGTCTGATCATCGCGACGACATCTTCTACTTCGAATGCTTGTGCGATGAAGCGATGCTTCATCTGTCGGCCAGCCACATGATGCATTTCCAGCTCTTGAATATGGAACCTTGCATTGGGGAAGCGACCCAGATTGCCTGCATGATCGTAATGTAGGTGTGTGATGACGATGTCCTGAACTGTTGCAGCATCAACGCCAATAAGGCCTAGAGCATCGACAGGATCATGGAGTAGCGTTCGGCGACGGCGCGCTGCGACTTCCTCTCCGAAGCCGGTGTCGATCACGACCGTCCGTTCTTCGGAAACGGCCACCCAAACGAAATAATCCATCGACATGGGGCCGTCATGGGGGTCCCCCCCGATAAAATGCTCGCTTCTACGCGCAGAGCGGGTGGCGTATTTAAGAGCAAAGAGTTTGAATACGGGAAGGTGATCAGCCATCATTTCCTCTTTAACTTGCTAACCAGCCGCCATCATTGGCTAGCATCGTTCCGGTGATTGTATTTCCGGCTGGGCTGCTAAGAAACGCGACCATCTCGCCCACGTGACCGGCATCCACGAACGTCTTCATCGGGACGCGATTTGCCAGAAACGCGATCTCGGCCTCTTGCTCATCGAGCGACTGCGCGTCCATAATTTGTTCTATACGTTTGTCCACATCCGGGGTTCGCATTGCGCCGGGACAAATGGAGTTGCAGGTTATCCCATCGCCAGCGGTTTCGAGAGCCAGGCTCCTTGTGAGACCGAGTAGCGCCGTTTTCGTTACCACATAATCGGCACGGTTGACGGCTCCGCGCGAGCCGTAAATCGAAGAAATATTGAAAATGCGACCCCATCCGCGCTCGCGCATCGAAGGTATGCATTGAGAAGAGAGGCGGAAAGGCGCCGTCAGATTCACCGCAAGAGCCCTGTTCCAGTCGTCGAGGCTTAGTGCTTCGACTGGAGAAAAATATCGAACAACTGCGTTGTTCACTAGAATATCAATCCGCCCGAGGCGTGATTCCGTATCCTCGATGAGACGGTCGAGTTCGGATGCGTTCGCAAGATCGCATTGCAGATAGTAGGCCTCTATCGCGTGCTTATTTTGCAAATCCTTCACTGCGGCTTCTGTGCTACCAGGATCTTCCAATCCATGAAGCGCGACGGCAACGCCGTGCGATGCCAGCACTTCTGCGATCTTGTAGCCAAGACCTCCTGAGGAGCCGGTGATTAGGGCCGTTTTACCTGTAAGCGAAAATGACACGCGACTTTGGGCCTTACTAGTATACGCGACCAGTCGTCGCGCTCCGTTGGTTCAACGTTCTACAATAGGATTGCGAAGCAGACCAACCCCTTCGATCTCGACTTCGCATACATCTCCATCCAGCATGAACAATTGTGGGTCGCGCGTCCAGCCCACGCCGTCGGGCGTTCCCGTTGCGATGACGTCGCCCGGGACCAGCGTCATGATTTGCGATGCGTAAGCGATGATCTGGGCGATATTGAAAATCATCCGGTCGGTCGTGCTTGACTGAACCACTTCACCGTTGAGACGGGTTACTATGGAAAGGCCATCTTCTGGTGTGGCTTCATCGGGTGTAACCATCCATGGTCCGAAACCCCCTGTGAAATCGAAATTCTTGCCTGGCGTGATTTGCGGCGATGCAAACTGCCAATCCCGGACGCTGGCCTCGTTGTAGCATGCATAGCCTGCGACATATTCGCTGGCTTTGTCTTCGGGGATGTCGCGACCTTCCTTGCTTATAATTACGGCCAATTCGCCTTCCCAGTCGAACGCGTTAGAGCTCCGGGGTTTGACCATCGGTTGATCGTGAGCGACTTGCGACCGCCAAGTCCGCAGGAAGATGGGTGGGACGCCTGCAAGCTCGACCTTTTTGCCTGCAGCCAGAACTTCTTGATGGTGACCGAGGTAGTTTCGCGCCACGCAGATTATCTTCTCAGGCCTTGGAATAACAGGTAGAAGTGTCAACTTGTCCAACACCAAATCAGGCTTCCGGCCCTGCACATCTTCTGCTGCATGCAAGTGCCGACCAGCGGCAATGTAGGATGTCAGTTCGGGGAATTGTGGCAACGCCGCGCCAAGGTCCACGACACCGTCGTTTACCACGGCGCCCCATGTTTCTTTGCCGTCACGCACAAAAGATAGCAGTTTCATTTTGAGTTCCTGATTCAGTTTGAGGATTTAGGAATGATTGTCATTGCCCATTCAACTTCAGCCGCTTTTGCCTCCGGCAGGCGGGTGATGGTTCGGTTAGTGCCGACTCCATTGGACATTTACCTGGACGGCCCACGTCAGGTTCCTGAGCTTGCAGGATCAATTCTTCCTCCAATATTTTTCAAAGCCAAGTTGGGCTTGCCATCTGGCAGACTGTATGTCAATTACAACTACCGGGATGACGGATGTACTCGGGCAGTTCGTGCTAGATTTTTTTTGAGCCACGACGAAAATTCTGCCCTTATGCAGGGTTTGGCAAACATTCTGGTGTTGCTGCCCGGTAAAATAAGGGGCAGGTTGTGTTTGAACTGATCAAAGGACGTTTGATCAAAATTATCAGGCAATATGTCTGACTCAACTGAGTCGGGATTGCGCCAGTCGAGGGCGTTGGCCTTGACCAAATTGTTAGGGAGCAGAAGAAATTTCAATGGATATCAATTTGGGAATGAGCGAAAATTGCCTCGCTGGTATGAAAGTTGTCGACTTAAGCCAGTTCGAAGCAGGACCGTCTTGTACAGAAGCTCTGGCATGGATGGGCGCTGAGGTTGTAAAAATCGAAAACCCCAAGGGTGGGGACCCCATGCGGGGTGCACATGACGACGTCTACCATCATTATCAGTTTCTGCAGTATAATGCGAACAAGCGGTCCGTCACCGTCAATTTGAAAGATCCGCGTGGACTTGAACTCGTTAAAGATATGGTCCGGACAGCGGATGTAGTCGTTGAAAATTTTGCCCCGAACACCATTGAGCGGTTGGGACTGGGGCCAGACGAACTGATGAAAATCAATTCTGGGCTTATCTATTGCAGAATCAAGGGGTTTGGCGTCGGAAGCCGGTTCGAGCACAATTTGGCTTTTGATATGATCGCGCAAGCCTGCGGCGGGCTAATGAGCATCACCGGTGATGAGGATGGTCCACCATGCAAGCCCGGCGCATCTTTAGGCGACTCTGGCACTGGCATGCTTCTAACAGTTTCGATCCTCGGCGCATATATCCGCAAGCTGCGTACAGGGCAGGGTGAACTTTTGGAGGTCGCTATGCAGGACGCCATCCTGCATTACATCCGCAACGCATTCACTTACATGGAATCGTCTGGCAAGGTCGCGCCGCGCTCCGGCTCGCGCATTGTGGGCGGTGGATGCCCTCCGAACGGCGCTTATCCGTGCAAGGGCGGGGGGGCGAATGACTTTGTCTACATTTATACAAGCTTCGCCAACCCCGAGCATTGGGTTCGCCTCTTGCGCATCATGGGGCGCGAAGATCTGATTGGCGACACCCGCTATGACAACCACGGGCGCACAGAGCGGCGTGCGGAAGTTGATGCGATCGTGTCGGAATGGACGCGTCAGCAGGACAAAATCACCGCTATGGAAATTCTCGGGGAGGCCAAGATTCCGGCGGGCGCTGTTATGGACACGCGAGAACTGGCGGAGGACAAGAATTTCATCGAACGTGGAATTCGACAGACGATTCAACACCCTCAGTCCGGCGAATATACGATGAGTGGGTGGCCGGTACGATTTGGAGGTTCCACTCTGCCAGTCACCCGGGCTCCGCTGCTTGGCGAGCACAACATTGACGTGCTTGAACGCTGGCTCAACCTTGATGCGAATGCGATAACCGCGCTGCAAGGCGACAATGTAATTGGCGAAAATCCATGAAGTCGGTTTTCCAAAAAGCGACAATTACAAGTCTGTTTGCAGGGGGCCGAAGTCCTTGCTGTAAACTCGATATTATCGGGCAGGGCCAACAATTTTCAATTAGGACAAGAAGGGCACCGAATTATGGATGACATTTACGAAAAGGGTCTCGCGGTACGCCGAGAGGTACTCGGGGCTGCGTATGTGGATGCAAGCATAGAAGCGGCTGATGATTTCATGGGGGCCTTTCAACATTGTGTGACAAGTTGGTGTTGGGGGTACACTTGGGCACGTCCGGGGCTCGACCTCAAGACGCGCAGCATGCTTAATCTTGCGATGCTGACTGCGCTGAACCGGAGCAACGAACTGAAGCTACATACCCGAGGGGCACTCACCAACGGTGTTACAGTGGACGAAATCCGCGAGATTCTGCTTCATGCGACGTCCTATTGCGGCATTCCCGCCGGGCTCGACGCGTTCAAGTCCGTTCATTCCGTTCTTGAAGCTGAAGGGCTCACGCCCGTCACGGATCCTGTACCAGCTGCGCAGCCCGCCGAATGAGTAGTGCGATGGAGAAAATTGCGTTCATCGGGATCGGGAACATGGGTTGGCCAATGGCTGCTTGTCTCGTGCGCCAAGGATACGATGTGAAGGTTTTCGATGCAGTTCCCGGCCGCGCCGATGCCTTTGTGCAAGAAGTAGGAGGTGCAGCCGCGCATACCCCGGCAGATATATCGGCTGGTGTCGATGTCATCATTACTATGCTGCCCACTAGCCTTCATGTCGAACAAGCGCTAACCGCAACAACCGAAAATATCAGTGCTGGGAGCCTCGTTATAGAAATGAGCTCGGGCTTGCCAAGCGTGACCCGGACTCTCGCAGAAGCGCTGGCACTACGCGGCGTTGCGATGATTGACGCGCCGGTATCCGGCGGGGTCGAGCGTGCCCGTTCGGGCACACTTGCAATTCTTGCAGGGGGTGATCTTGCTGCGCTTGAGCGAGCGCGACCAGTGCTTGAAGCTATGGGTTCCAGCATCCATCGGATTGGTGAAGTTGGTGCAGGGCAGGCCATGAAGGCGCTAAACAATCTTGTTTCTGCTGGCGGCTTTCTAATCGGCATTGAAGCGCTTATCATCGGGAAGAGCTTCGGACTTGATCCAGAGCTTATGGTCGACGCGTTAAACAGCTCGACTGGCATGAACAACAGCACGAAAAACAAATTCAAGCAGTACGTGCTCTCGGGCAAATTCGACAGCGGATTCGGACTCGACTTGATGGTCAAAGATTTGGCTATAGCGCTGGATGTGGGAGCTGCGGGCGGAACGGCTACGCCATTTTCCGCCCTTTGTTTGGAATTGGCGCGGTCAACGGCTGGACTGCTTGGCCCTGGCCGCGACCACACTGAATTCGCGCGACTCCCGGAACGGCTTTCCGGAGTCCAGTTGCATGCGGAGCCAAATGAAACATGATCGGCAATGCCGTGGGTCCAAGCCTGCAAAACAAGACAGGCTACGGTGGTGATACCAAATTCTCCTATTTAGGAGAGGAACTCGCCCATTTCGTCGCTATGACGTCATGGGAGGCGCTAAATGAGCAGGTGAGGCATCAGGCGAAGCGCTGCGTTCTCAACCATATTGGATGCTCGATCGCCGCCCGCGACGCGATTGACGTGGACCGCGTCAGTCGGGTGATGGGGCAATTCGTTGCTTTGGAGACGGCTACGATCGTCGGGCGCCCGGAAAGTACTGATGCGCCGACAGCCGCGTTTATGAACGCCATGACTGCCAACTTTTTTGATTTCGATGACACTCATGCCAGCACGGTGATCCATCCTACAGCGCCTGTCCTTGCGTCGGCGCTCGCAATAGGTGAGATGACTGGAGCGTCAGGTGCAGAAACGTTGCACGCATTCATTCTTGGAGCTGAAATCGCTTGTCGGATCGGTATGGCGGTCTCGCCGACGCATTATGCACGCGGCTGGCACATAACATCCACCTGTGGGGTGTTCGGTGCTGCCGCTGCTGCAGCCAAGATTCTGGGCCTTAATGCCCAGCAAACTTGGAATGCCCTTGGTATTGCCGCCAGCCAATCTGCCGGGAGTATTGAGAACCTGACCTATTTCCCGAAGAATGTTAGTGTAGGCAATGCCGCACGGAATGGCCTCCTGTCCGCATTACTTGCCAAGGAGGGGTGTGAGGCGGCGCCTTCTGCCATAGAGGGCCGGTTCGGCTGGGCGCGGATAATGGGTGACGACATCCGTGTAAGTGAAGCCACCAAAGGGCTAGGGCAGAACTGGGAATTGCTCAACAATACTTTCAAACCTTACCCGACAGGGGTTGTGTTCCATTCTGCCATCGATGCCTCTTTATCGTTGCACGGGCAGATCAACGTGCCCGAGGCTGTGACCGAAATCGTGCTATTGGGTCACCAATTGCTCGCAGACCGTGGAGACCGGGTCGTTCTTACGCCTGCTGACGCTCGGGTTAGTGCACAGCATTGTATCGCATCGAGCGTCGTCAGAGGAAGCTGCACACTCAATGAGTTTACCGATACGGCTCTTACGGACCCTATGATCTCCGCGATGCGCGAAAAGATTCGTGTGAAGGTCGATAGCGACGTGCCGCTGGGAGCTGCAGTCTTACGGGTATCGCTCACAGATGGACAACAATTAGAGGTTCGGCGTGATGTCGCTCATGGCAGTTTGGGTCAGCCACTAAGCGACGGCGAACTTGTAGAAAAGTTTGTACGTAATTGCGAATTTAGCGCGTGGGATACCGGTGACCTGCCGTCAGAAATCTGGAATATTGACAGACAATCAGATATTGCTGTCTTGTTGCGATTATGCCGAGCTGATCGCTGACATCGCAAACCAAAGCAGAAATTTATCGAGGAAGTCGGATTTGAACAACGCACATTGGTCAGGCATGCGACGGTACGAGGGAAAGATCGCAGTAGTGTCCGCAGCAGCATCCGGGATCGGGCGCGCAACGGTTAACCGACTTGCGGCGGAGGGCGCTTTTGTCGTCGGGGTTGATATCGATCCATGTGTTGGGGAAGTGATGGCCACTGAGGTCGAGAATGGCGAAGGCGTCACCCTCGACTGTTGTGACCGCGACGCAGTCGCTTCGACGTTCTCAGACATTTTGGCAAGGCATGGGCGAATTGACGTTCTAGTCAACGTGGTTGGACGTACCGCCGGTGCGAGGCGAACCGAATTTTGGGAGTCTGATCCCGAAGTCTGGGATTTCGTCATTGATGCATCGTTGAAAGCGACGATGAGCTGCACACGGCAGGTAGTGCCTTCGATGCGCGAGCGGCGCTCGGGCCGAATCGTCAATATTGCGTCGCTTGCAATGCTTGCGCCTAATCCGACATTTGCTGATTATACCGCTGCGAAGGCAGGTATAGTTGGGCTAACTCGCGCATTGGCAGTTGAACTCGCGCCGTTCAATGTAACGGTGAATGCCGTATCGCCTGGTCAAGTTGATACGCCCGCTACTCAAGCCGGCCATTCTCCTGAGCTTCGAGCAAGGATGTCAGCGCTTATCCCGCTCGGCCGCTATGGAGAACCAGACGAGATCGCATCGGGTATCGCTTTCCTCGGCAGCGATGATGCCAGCTTTATCACTGGCCATAATTTGGTGATTAGCGGCGGGCGAGCATTTGGTTGAACTCGATCGCCTTTGGGATCGATGCCGCTGGACAGTATCACGTTTGGCGATTGCCGCACTAAGCGGCCCTATTGAACGGCGTTCAGCCAGCCTTGGAGCTTGGCTCAAAATTGAAGCATTCTGTATGTGTGAGGTGATCCGGTGAAAAGCTTAGCTTTGTCAGTCAGCCGAAGGTTTCGCTGGGCGCCACGGGCAGCCGCAGCACTGTTTGTCGGTGGAACAGTAATCGCCTTTTTGCCGGTCAGCGCTGAACCTCCCGTACAAGCCGACAGTTCCTTGTTTTCCGAAGATCAGGCAACGCGAGGAAAAGTAGTATACGCATCCCACTGTGCGGTATGTCATGGCTTTGAGCTGACGGGAGGTGGTGGCTCTCCCACGTTGAAAGGCCCCGATTTTCTTTTTGGCTGGTCGCGAAAATCAACAAAAGATTTAGTAGACTATATCTCCGTCAACATGCCCCCAGGTCAGGGCCGCTCATTGTCCGGTCAGGAGTATGAAGACGTTGCAGCGTACATTCTGGGGGCCAACGGATTTCGGGCGGGCCAATCACCACTCACTGCCACGACGCTGCGGGTTATCGATCAACCTAGCGGCGCCACGAACGCAGTTAACGTTACAGATCCTGCACCTACCGCCACGCCAGCGAAAGAAGTTACTACTCAGCATCGTGTCCCCGAGGGTCAGGAGCAGGAAGGAGCCGTCAACGCCGATGCCACGTATATACGGGCGTTGGAGGAGCGTCATGCGCGTCTTGCCGGATTGTCGCCTGTAACGGATGCCATGCTAGCCAATCCTGCAGATGGTGACTGGCTCACTTGGAGGCGGACTTACGCGGGTCTCGGCTTCAGTCCTTTGCGCCAAGTTAATCGAGAAAATGCAGGAATGCTGACTACTGCATGGAGCTGGTCGCTTCCTGTTTCGCCCAATGCGATTACGCCGCTGGCGCACGACGGGGTACTTTTCGTCTACAGCGCTAACCGCGTCCAAGCGCTAGATGGAACCAATGGTGATTTGCTCTGGCAGTACATTCGTGCGTTACCATCAGCATTGGGTGGCGGAACAGGCTATAGCCTTCGCAACATTGCGATTTATGATGACAAGCTCTTCGTTCCTACAGCTGATGGCCATATGGTCGCGCTTGAAACCAAGACCGGAAAACTGGTGTGGGACAAAAAAATTGTCCCTGAAGACGCCGGTGGCGTTCGGTTGACCGGCGGTCCCACGGTCGTCAAAGGTAAAGTGATCCAAGGCACCAGCTTGTGTTTCACATATAAAGGCGGATGTTTCATCACGGCGCTCGATGCGCGTACCGGAGAGCAAGTTTGGCGCTTCAACACCATCGCTCGCCCAGGCGAGCCCGGCGGCGACAGTTGGAACGGTGCCCCGCTTAGCGAGCGTTATGGCGGCGCGATTTGGACCAGTGGCAGCTATGATTCAGAGTTGAACCTTTACTATATCGGTGTTGGACAAACTTACGATACAGCGACACTTCTCCAGCCGCAGAAGGCGGCCGGGGCATCGGCTGATGCTCTGTACACGAATACCACGCTTGCACTCGATCCTGACACCGGCAAGTTGAAGTGGCACTATCAGCACTTTCAGCGCGACGTTTGGGACTTTGACTGGGCCTTTGAGCGTTCGCTACTCACACTGAATGTTAATGGGCGGCCTCGTCGCGTCAGTCTGACAGCAGGTAAGCTTGGCATTTTCGATGCGATCGACCGAACAAACGGAAAGTATCTGCTATCGCATGATGTCGGGCTGCAGACGCTGGTGGTGGCAATCGACCCCAAAACGGGAACTAAACGGATTGATCCTGCGCTTGCACCTAAAGCGGACGAATCCAAGTCAATTTGTCCGCATGCTGGTGGTGCTCGTAGCTGGCCGGCTACTGCAGTCGATCCGGTTGGCAAGATCGCCTTCGTACCGCTTGCAGAATCATGCATGGATTTTACCTGGACGCCCCGCGATGCCGCGCGGACTGCGGCGGGCGGAACAGATATTCGCTGGAAGCTGAAAGTAAGGCCTGGGTCGGACGGGAAGTTCGGCCGGGTACAGGCGATCAATGTCGAGACTGGCAAGGTTCTGTGGGTAAATCGTCGAAGGGCTCCGCAGTCTAGTTCGATTTTGGCAACTGCGGGTGGACTGGTTTTCGAAGGAGGACGAGATCGCAGATTCCGGGCGCTAGACAATTCGACGGGTAAAACACTTTGGGAGGCAAGATTGAGCGCCGTGCCCAGCTCAACGCCGATAACCTATTCTGCTGGAGGGCGACAATATATCGCCGTAGTGGCTGGTGGAGGTAACGCGCATGACTCAACTTGGCCGATCTTGACGCCAGAGATTGATAATCCTGTAGGGGCAACCACGCTATGGATATTCGCTCTGCCGGAAAGCGAACCATGATGCGCCGTCAATGGCGGTCAGATTTTGTCTAATGTGACGTGGAGGGAAGGCATTTTGTCATACAATATCGGTGACACGATCATCCAAATGCCTTACGAGTCGCATCCATGCTTTTGGGAAAGCAAAGCCGCGAGACGCAATCTCGCAAGTCACGCCGATAGAGATCGGGACTAGAAAGGAATGCCATGAGGCAATCATCCGCCCAAGTTTTAGCGCGTCTGACGATCGGGGTAGGTGCGGCCATCTGGTCGGTTACCGCCCAAGCTCAGGAGAGTGAGTCACCATTCCCCGACGCAGATCCCGCTGAAGGCGTGGCTAACATCTCGCCCGTTACGGATGCTCAGTTGCAGGCGCCCCCCGCGAGTGAGTGGCTGAGTTGGAGGCGTACTCTCGACAACTGGGGCTACAGTCCACTTACCCAAATCAATAAAACAAATGTCTCTCGTCTGGGTTTATCCTGGGTACGAGGACTCGGTCCTGGGCTCCAAGAAGGAACTCCACTTGTCCGCGATGGTGTGCTTTTCATGGTGTCGCCGGGTGATATCATCGAAGCATTTGATGCGACTACCGGAAAGCAGATTTGGCGCAATCAACGCTCGCGGCCCAACGATTTCAAGGGTGCGGTCCCGTTCCCAGATATCAAGCGCAATATTGCTATATGGGAAGATCTCATCATAAACACGAGCGCGGACGGCTATGTTTACGCGCTGAGCGCGCGAACCGGCAAGCCGGTTTGGCAAACACAGGTCACCGACTACCGCGTTAACCCAGCGCAACAAACATCGGGTCCGATCGTCGCCAATGGCAAAGTTATTAGTGGTCGAGGATGCGAACCAAAGGGCGGCCCGGACGCATGCGTGATTACAGGTCATGATGCTCGTACCGGTAAAGAACTCTGGCGCACTCACACCATCGCTAAGCCGGGAGAGCCGAACGGCGACAGTTGGGGCGACATCCCTTGGGAGGGACGTTGGCACGTTGGTACTTGGCAGCCACCAAGTTACGATCCCAAGCTGAACTTGCTATACTTCGGGACCTCAGTAACGTCGCCGGCTCCCAAATTCGCGCTTGCTGGAAACGACAAGACTTATCTCTACCACAATTCGACGCTGGCTCTGGATGCGGACACCGGTAAGATCGTCTGGTATTACCAGCACCTCGTCGACCATTGGGACATGGACCATCCGTTCGAGCGCTATCTAATCGATGAAGTTGTAGCACCCAATCCCAAGGACGTGGTCTGGATCAACCCGCGGCTTAAACCTAATGAGCGCCGCAGCGTGGTTACCGGCATCCCCGGCAAGACGGGCATTATTTATACATTGGATCGCAAAACAGGCGAGTTTCTGTGGGCCACGCCCACCGTCAGCCAGAACATCGTGTCGACTATTGACCCTGCCACCGGAAAAGTGACTGTCAATCCTGAAACCCAGTTTACGGAAGTCGGACAGAAGCGGAATGTATGTCCTTCGGCGCATGGTGGCAAAAACTGGCCTGCAGGTGCTTACAGTCCGCAAAGCGAGATGCTTTACTTCCCGTTGCAACTGACTTGTATGGACGTTACGTCGACCATGAATCGCCGCGATCTTCGCTCGCTTTATGGTATTCGAGTGGATCTAAAGCTGGCGCCGGGCGTCACGAATATGGGCACGGTGCAGGCTTTTTCGGCTGAAACCGGTACGCGCATCTGGACGCAATCGCAGCGCGCTGGAGCCGTATCGCTCGTGGCAACAGGCGGTGGCCTGCTGTTCGGCGGCGACGCCGATGGTCGTTTTCGCGCTTTTGACCAAAAAACGGGCAAGGTTTTGTGGTCGGTAAATCTTGGGGCGCCGGTCACCGGCTTTCCTATTACCTATGCCGTAAAAGGGCGCCAGTATGTCGCTGTAAGTACAGGCAGTTCGCTGAATACCGGCGCGCTGAACACGATTACTTCGGATTTGCATCCAGGAAATCATAATGCGCTCTACGTCTTTGAAGTGCTCGGTAGATGATACGCATTTTGACAATTACGCGTATGTGTTGGGCGATCGGTGGGACAGCGGCAATTCTATATTCCGGTGGAATTGCAGCATACGATCCGTCCAAGAATATCGGGACTGCCGGCTCGGAAGACAGTGGCTTGTTCTCCGCAGTCCAGGCGACCCGTGGGGGCGAGATTTCGGGCGCCCATTGCGCCATGTGCCATGGTGCCGAACTTACCGGAGGCGGAGGCTCACCGCCCTTGCAAGGCCCGGACTTTCTCTTTGGCTGGTCGCCAAAGACAACTACAGATCTTGTCGAATATATTTCAGAGAAAATGCCTCCTGGGCTGGGCCATTCGTTGACCGAGCAGCAATATGAAGATGTTTCAGCCTACATCCTTAGTGCCAATGGCTTTCCGGCAGGTCCGTCGCCTCTCAATCCTGCGAAACCTAAGCGCATCGGTGAGCCACCAGAAGCGGCACAGTGAAGGTGCAGAATCAAAAGCTATGAAGTTCTCGGCGCATTGAAGTTTGTAATCTGCTGCTCTCGAAGAGAAATTGCTCGGCGGGCTCTAATCAGGAGATGTGCTAAGGCTTGTTGTTCCGGGTAAGAAATGCGGAGATCGCCTCAAGATCCTCATTGTTGATCTCAGTTTTCCGGAACTGCGGCATCACCGAAACACCATTGCGCACAAAATAGGCCACTACTTCTGGAGAAAGGTCGGTGCGTTCGGCGAGGGCACCTGGTAGCTTGCCTTCATATTTGGCTTTCAGGGCCTCAGTGCCTGGGTATTTGCTATTCACGGTACTTGGCGCGTGACACGTCGCGCACCAATAGTCGTAAACTTGCTTCCCCTTTTGCAACTTTGCTGAGTTAAGATCCTCTGCAGGTGCTCTGGATGGAATCTGTGAGATCAAGATAAGGCCAAAGGTAGCGGAAAGGATAAACAGGATATGTTTCACTTGCGCTTCTCTCTCAGATTTTTGGGCCAAATACCGCCGCGACCTGGCGCGAAGATTCCGTTCGGGTCGACCGCATCCTTCATCGTTTCGGTAAAACGGCGCAGGACATGGTTGTTAAACGAATAGGTATTGGAGACTTGATCCTGAAACGCTGGAGGAGCGCGATATTCCCCATAACCCGCCTCAGCACCTGCCTTGATGAACGCGGAAAAGAGCTTCCGATTGCGCTTATTGCCCTCAATGTCGGTGCGCGACACGGGAAGGCCGGAAATCATCACAAAAGCACGATACATCCATGTCCAAGGAAACGCGAACGGACTGAACACCGGCGGAAGGCCGAGTTCGCGTGAGGCCTTGGCATATACTTTTTGAGCTTCGAAGATTGCTTCTCCAGACTTTGGGATCACAGATGCGAACCATAAGTGGCCGTCGCGTGGTGTGGGGTTTAAATCTGACCGCGCACCTTGAGAAAAGATCAACATGCTCGGGATGCCAAGAGCGTTTTTTTGATGAACCGCTTCCTGCTCGTCGGGCGTCATTGGAAAACGGAACTCATTATTCAGCTTGAAGGTTGCATCTGGGATCGCGGCAGCAAGACGCCTCTGGGCCGCCTCCCAGTTGGCTTTAACTGACTCCTTTGCTCCATAGAACTGGAGCTCGCATGTCCATGATGCAAGTTTAAGGTCTGCAGCTAAGCTGTCAAACTCGGCATCGGTGATTTCCGGGCGAAGTACGAAGTCACGCGTCTTCGGCTCGTTCATCAGCACTTCCAGAGGACTGCCATAGTTAGGCATGCCGATCATACCCGTGTGCTCAAGATAGTTGACGACGTCAACAAGCGGGATCAGATCTTGGCGCTTCGGTACCGATACTGTGCCGGAGATGTAGGCTTCGGGCTCGGGCATCAACCAGAAGCCCATTTTGGTCACAATGCCAAAATTTCCTTGGGCAAATAGTCCGTCAACCGAAGGGCCGAAGCCGTGCTTGTATTCCCCCCAAGTCTTGGCACCCGGAAGGGCGCCCATACCTGTGCGCATTATTTCGCCGTTGGGTAGTACGACTTCCATACCACAATGGTTGCTAAAGTGATCGCGGTGATGTCCGTAGGTATAACCCACGCCGTGATCGAGGCTGTTTCCTACAACGCTGCCCCAACCTGGATCGGGACAGTCGATCCACACTTTAAGTTTGTTTTCCTGAATGTGGCGGTACAAGTCGAAATAGGCGACCCCCGGCTCTACTATGCAGAAATGTCGGTGATCATCGACCTCTATTATCTTGTTCATTCGCTTAAGATCGACGACAACGCTTCCGCTCAAATTGGGTGAAGATCCACCGTATCCCAGATTTTTCCCCGTTGAAATCGGGAACAGCGGAATCATGAACTCATTGGCGATTCGAACGATCGCCTGAACTTCCGCAACGCTTTGCGGAGCCACTGCTGCAGAGGGCAGAAGCTCTTCTGGCTCGTCACGCAGAGGTGAATAGCCATCACGGTAGAGCATGACGTCTTCTTCGCTGTCGAAAACCCAACGTTTGCCGATGGCTTCCTTGAACTTAACCAGAGCAGTCCTGAAATTGGCCGCGGATACGTTTGGAGGGAGGGGAAGCGGCATTATAGCTCCTTCAAGTGAGTTTTACGCGCGTCTGCGTTGATTAGCTCGATTGACCGGCGCGATAACCCATGAGAACAGAGCTTCGTCCTCTGTCGTCCCGATCGCTCTATCATGACCTGGGAAAGCGATTTCGGTCGGAGGGCAAATTTCATGGCGGCACGAGAAGGCAAGACGCGCTATCTGGGTGGCCCAGTTTGGACCCGATAGGCGTGCTTGAGCTTCGGCAAGAACGTCGGGTGGACCAGAGACTTTGTGCTGTAAGCGATTCTGAACGACGCTATGCTCAGCGCGAAAAACGACCCTGAGGTCGGCGTCCCAACCCCATCTTTCCAAACAGAAAAGTGGTCCAAATGAAGTCAGTCCCGCGATAGCCATAGGCTCCTTACGCCACTGCACATCGATCTCGCTAAACCATAGCTGCGTTATGTCACCTTTGATGGAACGGGCAGACTCGCCTAGCCGAACGACTTCTTCACCAAATGCGACGCTTTCCGGAAAGCGTTCGTCGAAAATGGCGCAGAAGTAATTTGGACGGGTTGTGCGCTCGATAGCAGGATTCCACGCTAGAGCCGTAGTAGAGGGAGCAGCCGAAGCTGCAATGCAGGCTTGGATAAATTCTCTACGGTTAGCCATGATCACCTGTCCTAAACTTCAGGTAAGGGTTTCTTTCCTTCTGAGAGCGCGGCGTTGCAACATGCACGCTGACATCCCAATGCCGACCTATGAGAATTGCGATTTGCGTTCGCTAATTTCGATACCGGCTAATTTGAGCGGGTCTGCAACATCCTTCCATCGTGAATCCGGCCGTAGCAAGTCACCCACAATCTTGAACGGGAAGCACATGGCTAGTCGTGTTAGTTCAGGACTGTCGGCCATCCGTTGGTAGTTGTCGCAATCTTGTCTGCGCCGCACTGGATCCGCTTCTTCCATCATGCGCTTATTCTCAGATGCAGCGGGCGACGAAATTTCCAGATATACCCGTCGACGCTCATCGGAGTAGCGATCAAGGATCGAATCGTCCTCTTCCCCACGAACGACCGCTGCAAGTACGTCTGCTAAGACCATACCATCCCAGAAGCCCGTGGTAAGTCCAAGGCCTCCCATCGGGTTGGTGCAGTGTGCCGCATCCCCGGCGAGCAAAATTCGACCGTCCCTCAACCGCGATGCACAACGTTGATGGATCGTATAAGGCCTGGCCGCGACGATCTCGTGTTTCACACCTTCGGGTATGTGGAATGCGTAACGCTCCGGAAGTCGCTCCATAAAGGTTTCAGCCGGCAGAGCGCTATCTTCTTGGTATGTGAGTCGGTACAGTCCCTGGGGATTGATGATCGAAATGACGGCCATATAGACCGGGTCACAAACGAAGCCCCCATCAGCAAAGCCCAAGCTGGTGAAATCGCAGTAGACATTGGTGGCGACGAACCGGTTCGGCCAGGTGAAGCCCTCATACGGGATGTCCAAAGATTTTCGAACGGTGCTGCGCGCTCCATCGCATCCAATCAGCCATTTCGATTGAAGTGTACGAGGCCCTTCCGGTGTGTCAACAATTGTGATAACGTTGTCTGAATGCTGCTCCATCGAAACAACACGGTGACCAAACAACACCTGAACACCATGCCTTACGGCGTGTTCGCAGGCGATCCGTGCGGCGACGTCCTGCCCAGCCTGAATTTGATAGTCATATGTAATGCCTTCAAGCACCTTGAAAGACAGAGTAGCGCTAAAATCCAACGCGGGAGCTTTTTGAAACACGGTTTGGAAGTGGTAGCCTTCGCGATCA
This sequence comes from Sphingorhabdus lacus, assembly GCF_009768975.1. Classification (NCBI taxonomy): domain Bacteria; kingdom Pseudomonadati; phylum Pseudomonadota; class Alphaproteobacteria; order Sphingomonadales; family Sphingorhabdaceae; genus Sphingorhabdus; species Sphingorhabdus lacus. The sequence goes on from NZ_CP035733.1 coordinate 131,489, forward strand.
AGATCTTCCAATACGCCGAGTTTCTTAAGCGCGGCCATTACGACAGGAAAATAAGCAATAGCGCGGGGTGCGTCACTGATCGACGGCTCGCCTTCAATCACTGTTACACGAACACCTTCCTGAGCGAGCGCAAGCGCCGTAAACAGGCCAACGGGCCCAGCACCAACAATCAGGACATCTCCAGCATCGATCATATATCTCTCCTAATATCACGCTTTGCGCGAGTCTGTTGCGGTCAATTGAATGATTGTCATATAAAGATCAAGCAGAAATTGAGGGTTAGGAGATATTTTTAAGGAATGTTCTTATGCTGCCGCCTCCCGCTGAAGGCATTTCAGTGTAAAGCGATTGTTATGTTTGGGAGAATTTATGCGTAATTGAATATTACTATGCATTATAATTTATGAAAGTAATGTTAGATTATGAAACGCAGATCATATTCTATAGAATACTTAATTTGTAGGTAATTTAACGCCTTTGATGTTGAGATATAGTTTAGTTTTAGCGTCAGTAAGCCCAGTTTTTTTTGCCGTAGTATTAAAGGGTTTTAATTTTTTGTTTGTCGGCTTAGCTTGTCTTTGCCAACACTGGTTGCAGCAGGCATCCTTAGGCTTTAGGGTGCCTGACAGCGAAAAGCTGCCGCAGAGCAGTAGTGATAGTGGAAAGGATTGCCTCGGAATGTCGGCTTCTCGATTGCCTCACGAACTTTGGTCGGCGAAACGGGGATCCCCTTTGCAACTCGCGGCACAGGGATATTTTTGGGTCGGGAGCGAGGTTGTTGATACATCAGTAGGTCCCGGTCTCCGCGGGCAGACTTACGTCGAGTATTGGATTCCTGAAGATCTGCGGCATCCATTCCCAATCGTCATGGTCCATGGTGGTGGCGGGCAGGGGTTGGATTTTCTGGGGACTGGCGATGGCCGCGAGGGCTGGGCTCATTGGTTTGTACGCCAAGGGTACGCTGTTTATATTATTGATCGACCGTGTCATGGCCGCTCGCCATTCCATCCGGATATTCAAGGCGAAATGATGCCGCTTCTTCCCTCCATTGTGGTGGAGCGTCTCTTTTCGCGTCCATCGACGTTCGAAGACAATTGGCCGCAGGCTCGGCTGCATGACAAATGGCCGGGTTCGGGCACGTTTGGCGACCCTGCTTTCGAAAGCTTTTTGGCTAGTGCTGGGCCGATGCCGGCGAGCATGGAGTTGCACCATCAAGATGCACAGCGCGGTGGTGCAGAGTTGCTTGATCAGATTGGGCCCGCGATTTTGATGACGCACTCCGCAGGCGGTCCAGTGGGATGGCTGATGCTTGATGCTCGGCCTGCGCTGGTGAAAGGAATAGTCGCTGTAGAACCGGTAGGGCCTCCGTTTGCAGAGAACCCTGACGGGAAACTTAATTGGGGCGTCACTGCGGCTCAGCTAACGTATGATCCTCCAGTTGAACGGTTTGATCAGTTCGAATTGCAAGAGCGTTTGCCTACTCGTTCAGATAACGTTGCCTGCCTAGTCCAAAGAGAACCTGCACGTCAGTTACCGCACTTTCGGGATGTCCCGATCGTCGTCGTTACGGCGGAGGCGTCATGGATGGCTGCAGACAATCATGGGATTGTCGATTTTCTGGCACAGGCGGGCGCTACGATTGAGCATTTACGTCTCGAAGACGTCGGCATTCACGGCAACGGACACGCCATGATGCTTGAAACGAATAGCGACGAAATCGCGCAGGTTATCCAAGATTGGATTGAAGAGAAGCAATTGTCCTGAGGTTTTATGAAGGAACGTCCCTTCAAAATCCACAGGGCAACCAAATAGGCAGAGATTTAATCGTTAGAATGTCGAGCTTTGCTCGACTTGGGAGAGGAAAAATAATGACACAAACAATGAACAAGCTTGATCTATCAAAAATTGATGAAGCGCTCGATGAAATGCCTCTCAACCGTACACATTACACGGTGTTTTTCTTCTGCTTCCTCCTGTTTTTCTGTTACGGATATTGCTTACAGGCTCTCGCATTAGTAGTCCCTCTTCTGGCCACCGAATGGAAGCTGTCGGCCGATGCCTTTGGCATCGCACTGACGGCAGCGGTCGCCGGTCTTGGTGTGATGAGCGTTGTTGCGGGATCGCTGGGTGATCGCTTCGGGCGTCGACCGTTCTTGATCCTGGCTGCGTTGCTAATTGGCTTGGGCTGCCTTGGAACAGCGTTAAGCACGGATGTAACATCGCTGGCACTATGGCGGTTGCTGTCCGGCATCGGCTTGGGTCTGTCGCTTCCAAATGGTATGGCGCTCATCGCTGATTTTGTACCTACCCGACGCCGGGTGGTTGCCATGACTCTGCTCAGCGGGGGCGTTGCAATTGGTACCATCGCAGCCGGCTTGCTGGCGCCGGCCCTGATCGCAGCGGGAGGCTGGAAGCTTCTTTTTATCGTTGGCGGTATCCTGCCTTTACCGCTTGTAGCCATCATGTACTTCTGGCTGGACGAGTCTCCTCGCTTTCTGGCCAAGAAGCACGGTTATACGCCTGCTCTTCGGGCCTTGCTCGAAAGGATGAACATCGTTGTAAGCGATCTTGGCCAAGCTGAGAGCATGTCTCAAGAAAACGCAAAGACTGCGCCAACTACCGCTTCAATGGGCCGCTACTTGCCGCTGTCGATACCCTATTGGATACAATGCGCGCTCACTGGCACCTTCATGTACGGATTAATGAATTGGACACCGGTTCTCTTTCTGAACGCAGGTGCCAGCGAAGCTGATTCGCTTCGTTCTGTCGCATATTTGAACGCAGGGGGCTTTGCTGGAGGCTTCATCCTTTCGATGCTGCTCGATCGTTCCAAGGACCGTGTACTTTTTGTACCTGCTGCAGCTTTCGCGTTCGCTGCTGCTGTGTATTTAGGCGCTGGCACCCTCATCGCTACAGCCGGTTACTCTGTGACCGCGCTGTTTTTAGGTCTTGCGTTGGGGACATCCTTCATTGCGATCGGACTCGCATCGCGCATTTACCCTTCGGAGATACTTGCTACATCTATCGGCCTTGCTGCTGCCATCGCAAGTCTTGGTGGAGTGGCTGGCCCCTTGGCCGGAAGCTGGATCGTCGCGCAGGGCTTTCCTGTGGGCACCTCTTTTGGATTGCTTGCGGTGCCGGCAGTAGTTTGCGTGGTCGCCGTATTGGCGGTCCATTTCATCAATAAGCGCTTCAAACGTTAAACATTGGCAGAGGGGGCACTCGGGGCGACAACGCTCGAATACAAGCAAATACCAGCGCTTCCTCTCTCGCTGGCATGTTCAATGGTTTAGCCAAGCCAAATCGGCGCAAAGTCTTGAGTGGGGAATGGGTATGGAGAAGAAGTTTGCTGTCGGTACTTTTGCTATTGGTGCCGCATTGCTTGTGTCGGCCATCGGTGCGATGCAGTATCACCGCACAAATCAAGGCGCAGAAATCACTTTTTCAGCGCTACTTGGTAATGGTGATAACTGGCCTTCTGGAGGCAGGGATTACAGCGAGCAGCATTTTAGTCCTCTAACGCAGATCAATGTCGACACGATCAGCAAGTTAGGGCTGGCATGGTCTCTGGATCTTGAGGGAGAAAATTCACTTGCCGCAACACCCCTTGCGATTGATGGCGTACTGTATTTTTCGGGATCAACGGCGACGGTCTATGCCGTTGATGCCCTGAGCGGAAAGATCCTTTGGAAATTTGATCCGGAGTCGGGACGCATGGATCCGGAGCGGATGCGCTACACGCTGCCTGTCAATCGAGGCGTTTCCTTTGCGAACGGCAAAGTTTTTGTTGGTACGCTTGATGGCCGCCTTATCGCGCTTGATGCCAAGACGGGTAGGGTGAATTGGGATGTGCTCACCATCGATAAAAGCTCCAAGCGAGCAATTACGGGAGCGCCACGCGCATATGGCAACAAGGTTCTGATCGGTAATGGCGGCGGCGATTTTGGCGAGCGCGGTTATATTACTGCTTACGACACAGAGACGGGCAAGCAGTTATGGCGTTTCTTTGTTACGCCGGGATCTCCCGAGGAGAATGCCGGTGATCCCGTCATGGAAATGGCTGCAAAAACTTGGACAGGCGAATATTGGAAGACGGGGACCGGCGGGACTATTTGGAATGCCTTTACCTACGACCCGGAGTTGGATCGCGTCTATCTCGGCACGGGCAATTCGGGACCATATAATCCGGCGGTGCGCAGCCCCGGCGGCGGTGACAATTTGTTCCTGGTTTCCATTGTGGCAGTGGATGCAAAAACCGGAAAATATATCTGGCATTATCAGATGAACCCGCGGGAAGCTTGGGACTATAAAGCGACAGCGAATATTCAACTGGCTGAGCTCGAAATTGAAGGAAAGCGTCGAAAAATACTCATGCAGGCACCGACCAACGGATTCTTCTACGTTCTTGATCGCGAAACCGGCAAGCTTCTTTCAGCCGAAAAGATTGGCAAGGTTACTTGGGCCGAGCGCATAGATCTCAATACGGGCCGTCCTGTAGAAGCCCCCAACATCCGATATGAAAATGGACCGGTTACTGTGTACCCAGGGCCTTGGGGTGCGCACAATTGGCAACCGATGTCGTACAACCCCGTTACCGGCCTCGTTTACATCCCTTATATGCAGGTTGGCACACGTTTCTGGACGGACAAGGATGCCCCTCTTGGTGGCTTGATGATCGAACCAGTCATCGACGGCGAGGGCGATGGCAAAGGCAAGCTTCTTGCGTGGGATCCCGTCGCCCAAAAAGCCCGATGGTCGGTCGATTACGATTCAATGTGGAATGGCGGTATGTTGTCCACTGGCGGCAACCTTGTATTTCAAGGTATTAATGACGGCACGTTTAATGCGTTTGACGCCGCGAATGGTAAGAAGCTCTGGAGTTTCGATGCAAAACTGGGAATTATTGCGGCGCCCATCAGCTACTCTGTGAAGGGGACTCAATATGTCTCCATCCTCGTCGGATTCGGAGGCGCTACGCAAATGCAATCGAGCTTCATGAAGGGAGGATGGAAGTATAACGCGCAACCTCGGCGGCTGTTGACCTTCAAACTAGGCGGAGCCGCCAAATTGCCAGCGACGGCACCGCGCGATACAGCCGTCTATGCGCTCGACGATTCCAAACTCGCAATCGACGCTGCTGCAGCCAAACGCGGTGAAGGGCTTTATGGCGCTAGAACGTGCATGTCTTGCCATGGCATCGGTTTGAAATCTATGGGCTCGCCTGGACCTGATTTGAGAGAGTCAGGTATAGCGCTTGACCGAAAAGCATTCACGGAATTCTTGCGATCAGGCGCGATGGCATCAAAAGGCATGCCAGCATTTCCTGAGATTACCGACAGAGATGCGGGTGATATTTACATGTATATCAGGTCCGGTGCGCGTGATGCTGTAAACCGTCATGAATCGAAAGATACGAAAGGGGCGGGCAAATTTTGATTCTGCCATGCGGAGTGCGCTGATTACTGATTGCGCTAGCTGGTTTGGAAAAATCGGATCAGGCTAAAGTCGAACGTGGTCCGCTTGGCATTCGCCGCTCCAATTCAGCAGCTATGAATTTGCCTGCCACCAATATGAAATTTGCTAACCGAGATTCATGAAATAAAATGGAATTGTTGTCTGACCCCTTCGCACTGGGCATGGCCTGTTTGGCGGTGACAATTATTGGCATGGGCAAAGGCGGCTTCTTTGGATTGGGAGCGATGGCAACGCCGCTACTCGCGCTCGCGCTGCCTCCTGCAATAGCTGCCGCAATTCTTTTGCCGGTGCTATTGGCGCAAGACGCTGTCAGTGTCTGGTCTTTTCGCGCTAGTTGGGACCGCTGGATCGTAAGCTGGATGTTGCCCGGTGCTGTGGCCGGAATAGCATTTGCAACGTTTTTCGCAGCCAATGTCGACGAGGCTATGCTCATCGCTACGCTTGGCGTGATTACGCTTTCATTTGGAATTTACCGTCTGTGGCTAGAGCGAGGTGGGCGGATCGCGGCTCCTTCCAATTCACCAGGATGGGTTGGTACTTTATTTGGCGTCGGAATGGGCGTCACCAGCCAAATTGCTCATGCGGGTGGTCCGCCATTCCAGATGTGGGTCACCCCGCGCCGTTTGGACAACCAAACCTATGCCGGAACAACTTCTGTCCTGTTCGCCCTTGTAAACTGGATCAAGGTGCCAGGTTTCGTAGCTTTCGGTGCCTTGAATCGCCAAACACTAATGGCTGCTGTCGTCCTTATGCCTCTGGCGATCATCACAACATTGGTGGCGGTCAGGGTCATTCGGCGTTTGGATACGGCGCGGTTCTATACGATGATCCATGTCATAATGGTTTTACTGGGCGGGAAGCTAATATGGGACGGGGTCACGTGAATTGCGTATGCGGCCGGAACGGAGATTGGACGTTGCCACTCATGGGCATCCAGGAAAGCGAACATACGACAATAGGTTGTAGCTTGTATAATCTAACTTAAGTCTGCCTGATTGACTGACAACTTTGGGAATGCTACTCCGATTGTCCGCCAATGAGGGAGCTCCCCTCGCTGCTCCAAGAAGCTTCGAACGATGCAAGCTCGCACACTCAGTGAAAAGATTTGGGAAGCGCACCGTATCCGCGACGTTGATACATCTACGCTCCTGTATATTGATCGGCACTTTGTATTCGAGGTCACAAGCCCGCAAGCGTTCGAAAGCTTGCGGGACGCGGGCCGACAGGTGCGGCGACCCGACGCTACTTTGGCCGTCGCGGATCACAACATACCAACGCTAGAGGGCCGAACTGAGATGTCGGCCAGCGAAGACGGGCAAGCACAATTGCGCCTTCTCCGTGAAAATACGACTTGGGCGGGCATTTCCTATTTCGATATGAATGATCGGCGACAAGGGATCGTACACGTGATCGGCCCTGAGTTGGGACTAAGCCTGCCAGGTATGACTATTGCCTGTGGCGATAGCCATACCGCCACTCATGGGGCGTTCGGTTCCTTGGCTTTCGGCATCGGTACTTCCGAAGTCGAACATGTATTGGCAACGCAGACCTTGCTTATCGAGCGTCCCCGGACAATGAGGATCATAGTCGAAGGTGCGCTACCGTTTGGGGTTACAGCCAAAGATCTCATTCTGACAGTAATCGGTCGGATCGGAACTGCCGGAGCGCGGGGACATATACTGGAATTTGCTGGTCCAGCGATCAAAGCTATGTCCATGGAGGCGCGCATGACTGTTGTCAGCATGTCGATTGAAGCAGGCGCGCGTTGTGGATTGGTTGCACCGGATCAGACCACGCTCGAATATCTAAAAGACAGGGAGTATGCGCCAAAGGGTTCTGATTGGGACCAAGCTGTGGCCTATTGGCAGACTCTTTTTAGTGACGATGATTGCCAATTCGACAGAGAGCTTACGATTAACGCAAACGAAGTCGAGCCGACAGTGACTTGGGGTACGAGCCCTGAAGATACTTTGCCGATTTCGGGTTTCGTGCCAGATCCTGCAGATGCGGCGAGCAAGAATGGCAGAGACGCAATTCAGCGTTCAATTGACTATATGGGTCTTCGTTCGGGCCAACCTATCAGCGATCTAAAGATAGACCGGGTGTTCATCGGCTCTTGCACTAACGGGCGGCTGGAGGATTTGCGTTCGGCCGCCGAAGTCGTGAAAGGGCGCCATGTTGCTTCTCATGTCCGGGCATTAGTAGTTCCCGGATCGACTGCCGTGAAGCAGCAAGCCGAAAGTGAGGGTCTGGATAAGATATTTCTTGATGCTGGGTTTGAATGGCGCGAATCTGGGTGCTCAATGTGCGTGGGCTTGAATGCGGATCAGCTCGGTTGGGGTGAACGATGCGCTGCGACGTCAAATCGGAACTTCGAAGGACGGCAAGGTGCAGGAGGGCGGACGCACTTGGCCAGTCCGCCTATGGCAGCAGCGGCGGCTATTTTCGGCCATTTTGTCGATGTGAGGGTACTGAAATAGATGCCGACATCATTTACTAGGGTCAAGAGCATCTCAGCTCCACTGGCAATAAACAATGTTAACACCGAGGTCATCAGTCCGAAGGATTTGATGCGGGCTGTCACGCGGAAGGGCTTGAGTTGGGGGCTTTTCCGTCCTTATAGGTTTAACGAAGATGGCACGGAAAAAGCCGATTTCGTTCTTAATCGGGAACCATGGCGAAATGCCGAGATTATTGTAACTCTGGAAAATTTTGGTTGCGGCTCTTCGCGCGAGCACGCCGTGTGGGCGCTTTCCGATTTCGGTATTCGCTGCATTATTGCGATTTCATTCGCCGACATATTTTTGAACAGTTGCCTGAAGAACCGCTTGCTGGCGATAACGTTGGAGCGTTCTGAAGTGGAAGCGATACTCATCGAGGCGGAGGCCGGCGCTGAGGTTGAGGTGGATCTGATGCTCAATGCTGTTATCCTTGCGGACGGCACCACATTCTCGTTCAAACTTAATGAACTACACCGGCACCGGTTACTTGAGGGTGTGGACGACATCTCCGAGACTTTACAGTTTGAACAAGAAATCAACGTCTTTGAGCGCGCGTACCACGACAAGCATCCTTGGCTCGGCAAGAAGCTAGAATTGGATTTGAAATAATGGATTTATTACTTTCTGGCCGTGGCGCAGTTGTAACAGGGGCGAGCCAAGGCCTTGGAGCGGCGATTGCCAAAGCCTTGGCAAAAGAAGGCGCGGTTGTTTGCCTAATAGCAAGAAACGAAACTGCTCTGCGAGACGTTGCGAAAGATATTCAGGATGCAGGTGGAACGGCCCATATTTGTCCTGCCGACCTTGCTGATCCGGACGAGATTTCCCGTGTTTCTTCAGCGTGTTTAAGTTTGCTTCCGACACTCGACGCGCTCGTCAACTGCGCTGGAGCAACAAAACGCGGTGATTTCTTCGAATTGACAGATCAGGACTGGGCTGATGGCTATGGTCTCAAATTTCACGCCACCGTCCGCCTCAGCAGAGCGCTTTGGTCAGGCCTTAAGGCCTCCGGCGGAAGTATTGTCAACATCGCCGGGCTTGGTGGACGAATGCCGGAGGGGGACTTCACTATAGGCGGCTCGGTAAATGCAGCTTTGTTGAATTTTACCAAAGCACTGTCTCAGGTGGGTATCCGCGACGGGGTGCGTGTAAATGCGATTAATCCCGGCTTTATCGAAACTGGTCGATTAAGGAGATCATTGGAAGCTACCTCCGAGCGTGATGGTGTGACGCCCTCTGATGCGGCGGCCCATCTGCTGGCTAAACTGGGAGTTGGCCGATTTGGAAAGGCGGAGGAGGTGGCAGCGCTTGCCCTTTTTATGCTGTCACCGGCAGCAAGCTATCTAAACGGCACAGCGATTGAACTTGATGGTGGAGCACGTCGATCGATTTGACCTTCTGACAACACTGGGTATTTTGATGTATATGTTAAGCAAATTAAGCACCGCGAACCGCTGTAAGGAATAGAATGGATCAACAGAGTTTACGTATCGTTCCGAAGCCTGTCCGGGAACAGGCCGAAGAAGCATTGAGGCATGCCATCGTTAGCGGCCGTTATCCGCCGGGTACGCATTTGTCTGATCGTGCCATTTGCGAAGAACTTGGCGTTAGTCGCAGCATAATTAGGGAGGCGATCCGTTTGCTCGCCGCCGAAGGTCTTGTGATGTCTATTCCGCACAGGGGCACCTTTGTGGCTTTCATGTCGTCTGCCGAGGCAGTCCAGATCTACGAGGTGCGGTCGGCGCTGGAAGCGCTTGCAGGTAAAGCGTTTGCCACGAGAGCTTCGGACCAAGAGAGGCGCGAGCTACGAGCGGTGGTTGAACAAATCGCTCAGGACGGCATGGCGGAAGAGCGAGGAACTCTGCTGGAATTGAAGCAAAGGTTCTACTCAATACTGCTCCAAGGCTCCCGAAATGCGTACGTAGCGCGAATGCTCGACCAACTCCTCAATCGCAATATGAGTCTTCGCGCAACGTCGTTGTCCGATCCCGATCGTTTGCAACAAACCATTTCGGAATTACGCAAGATTGTGGAACGTATAGAAGATCGTGATGGTGAAGGCGCGGCTGAAGCTTGCCGCGAACACGTACGGGCTGCAGAAAACACTGCGCTTCGCATATTGCGGTCCCAAGAGGCAGCGGATGGCGCGGCTAAAAAGGGTGTCCCGACCCGCTGACCTGGCAATGCGATTTTGAATTTGTTTTGGGCCAAGCGATCGCAAGTCTTTGGTGGGTGACGGGAATTAGCGGAGCTTCACGAGATTCCAGGTTAGGTGGACTTATCTTATTCGTGAATTAATCCGATGCAGTGAAAAGCCGCGTACGTTCCTATTTAGTACGCGTGAGATATTTGATGATTGCCTGTCGTTGCTCCGCATTGCTTACGACAACTGTCATGCGCGTTCCAGGGACGACACGGCTTGGTGCTGCCAGGAATGCATCCAACGTCTTCGCATTCCAGACTGTTTGGTGCTTTTTTAATGCGGGAGAATAGTTGCTAAACGCCGTAGCCGCTGCCCTGCGTCCAACGACGCCGCGGAGGTTAGGTCCCATGGGTCCCGGTTTGCGGTCGGCGGCAACCGAATGGCAAACTTGGCACTTGGAACGAAAAGCCTGCTCGCCTGCGTCCACTGTCTGAGCGCGGGCAAGGCTGGATAGTGAACCCGCCGCAAACGAGGTGAACGCACCAATTGTACAAACCATTATAACAAACCGAACCTTCATGCTTCCTCCTAAGTGTTTCGATCGCATTCGAACCAAAATTGTGAAAAGTAGCGCATAGACTTTTTATTTTTGATCTATGTCAAATATATATTTTCCTTATCGAGTTATCTTACTTTGATTTCCAAATAAGAATCCGTTTTCTACGAATACAGTGATGAATTATAATCCATAATTATTTATCGGTGACTGCATTCTGCAGCACTGAGCATGATTGATACTATTTAAATTGAGCATGGGAGTTCGAAATGATTGATGCGGGAGATGTTCTGATCGTGGGTGCTGGGCCAACTGGCCTTTTTACCGCGCTTGCTTTGGCTCAAGAAGGTGTTCGGGTCACGGTGATTGAAGCCGAGTCCGACATCTGCGATGCGCCCCGTGCTCCTGTCTATTTCCCCGTGACGATGACAGCTTTTGAGAAGATGGGAGTACTTGAGGATCTCGACAATGAGTCCGTTCGTGTGCGGACAGTCGGTCATAGGGTCCCTGAATACAATTTTCATACCCAGTTGTCCTTCAATGTACTTCAAGGTGTGACTTACGCCTACCAGCTCCATGCTGGGCAAGATGTTGCCGCACGAATTGCATGCGAACATGCCCGACGCCTCGGCGTCCAGGTCTTGTTCAACCACAAACTTGTCTCGTTCGAGCAGCATCAAGACAACGTTATCACAGTTGTTGATGGACCGGAAGGAAAACTTTCGTTCCAGTCAAAGTGGCTCATCGGATGCGACGGTGCAAGGAGCACGGTCCGCAAGGCGTTGAACGTCGAATACGAGGGTTTTACTTGGCCTAATCGCTTCGTGGCAACGAATGTCTATTGCGATTTCCGAAGCTTGGGTATCGACGATGCAGGCTTTATTTGTGATCCGGTGCATTCAGCCATGATTTGCGTCATCGACAAGAACGGTTTATGGCGACTGACCTATCAAGAAGATGGATCCTTGCCTGAAGAGACGTTTATGGACCGTCTTCCGGAGCAATTTGCAGCGCATATTCCGGTGGGTGTGAAATACGAGCTCGCAGCAGCCGCACCTTATACCATTCATCAGCGTTGCGCATCGAAAATGAGGGTCGGCCGTGTAATGCTGGCGGGGGACTCCGGCCACTGCACCAACCCGATGGGAGGGTTAGGCTTCACGACCGGGATATGGGATGGTTTGGTTCTTGCCGATGTTCTTGCTGCAGTGATGCGTGGTGAGGAAGACGAGTCAATTCTGGACCGCTATTCGGAAGAGCGTCGCAGAGTATATCTTGATATTTCTTCGCCTGCAGCGTCGTCGAATAAGCGCATGATCGAGCAATCAGACCCCGAAATCCGGAGGGCGGATATGGCGCGAATGAAGGAAATTGCTGAAAATCCCGACCTTACGAGATTAATGATGTGCTTCCCTTTCCGGACCATAGGCAACGTGTTGCGGCCAAATTCGCGATGGAGAGACATTTCGAAGTCAGTTCGCGATGCTGGTATCGACATCGATTATCACAAATCTCAGTTCCTCTAAGCATGAGACGGCGCTGTCGGCGATCAATATCGCCGCAGCGCCTGCACTTTTTGTGGAATGCCTATTCTCCCTGAACATCATTAGTGTCAATGTGGTCGCGTAGTTTTCATCAGGGGGAGTCTGATCGTGCCGCATTTCATTTTCAGAGGAACTGATGCCCCAGGAATGGCCGCTACGAGGTCGGAAATAAGAGAATCACACCGATCCTATATTCGCACATCATCACCTGAGTGCAGGGTTGTAGCAGGCGGACCACTTGTTAATGATGCTGGTGATACAATGTTTGGTACCATGCTGATACTAGAGGCAACGGATCGCGATGCCGCGCTGCAATTTCTCGCTGGTGACCCCTATTCCAAAGCGAAATTGTTCGCTCATACCGAAGTTGATCGCTGGCAATGGGGGTTGGGTGATTTGATAAAAGTCCCATAGCTATCATTTGCCGAACGGTATTGGATGTTACCTCAGCAGGAACAGCATGCAAAAAATGCAGGCTTAGACAGCGATCTCAATTTCTCCGTCGCGCACAGTGACAGGGACTGGGTCAAGCATCTTGCCTTCACATGCGCCCGAAAAACACATTCCATCTTCCAGCCGAAACAGCGCAAAATGTCGACGACACATCAGGGCAGTTCCGTCAGATGAAAGAAATTCATCTTCCTTGATGTTCAAAGGCGAGGAGTAGTGCGGGCAAAGGTTGAGGTAACCTCTGATCTGGCCTCCGCGGTTTACGACAAACATGCGAAATGCTGAGTGCCCCGCGCCAAATACAAATTCCTTTGTTCCTTCGGGGCCGAGCGCAGACAATGGGCCTAGCCGCGTTCCAGGCGCAGGAGCCCGCGGCCTCGTCGTCCAATAAGCAAGGTTCGGACCAGACTCCGGGTCAGTTTCGGTCATGCCAAAGTGGTCAGCGCTTGTAGAAAGGTGGAAGCTGGGCATCGACATTGACCCAGACTGATTTAGGTTGGGTATATTCGCGCATCGCTTCGAAGCCCATTTCGCGACCATATCCTGACATGCCAACACCGCCGAATGGTGAGCCAGGGTGAACACGCTTGTAGCAATTGATCCAAACCATCCCCGCATAGATGTTCTTTGCAAAGCGGTGTGCGCGGGTCAGATCTTGTGTCCATAGACCTGCGCCGAGGCCGTAGTCGGTGCCGTTCGCGATCTCCAGTGCTTCCTCATCGGTCTTAAAGGTAAGGACAGTCACAAATGGTCCGAACACTTCCTCGCGCGCAACGCGATCGCTAGCTTTCGCCCGTACGATGGTTGGTTCGACGAAATAGCCATTCGCAAGGTCGTCACCTCCGGGGTGCTTGCCTCCGGTGAGGATTGTTCCCCCTTGTTCACGGGTAACTTCGACGAATGCCAGCACTCTTTCTTGGTGGACCTTCGATGTAAGTGGTCCCATTTCAGTTTCAGGATCCAGGGGGTCTCCGAGCCTGATCGATTTTGCCAACGCGACAAATCGCTCAAGGAATTCTTCGGCAATGTCTTCGTGGATGATGATCCGAGAACCTGCGATACAAGCTTGGCCCTGATTGTGGAAAATCGCGAATGCCGAGCCGCCGACGGCTGCGGGCATATTCGCGTCGGGGAAGATTATGTTTGGGCCCTTGCCACCCAGTTCAAGCTGCACTTTCTTCAGGTTTCCGGCCGACATTTCAACAATACGGCGGCCTGTCGCGGTAGAGCCAGTGAATGAAATCTTGCCGATGCCAGGATGTTCGGCGATGCGTGTGCCAGCGGTATGGCCATAACCGGTTACGATGTTGACTACCCCGTCTGGGAAACCCACTTCTTGAATAAGTTCGCCGATGCGCAATGTGGAAAGTGGCGTAATCTCCGAAGGCTTGATAACGACAGTATTGCCCGCAGCCAAAGCGGGTCCCATCTTCCAACTGGTAAACATCAGCGGGAAATTCCAAGGCACGATTGCGCCTACTACGCCGATCGGTTCACGCTGGACATAGTTCAGAAATCCGGCATCGACCGGAATAACCGAACCTTCCAATTTGTCTGCCATGCCGCCGAAATAGCGGAAGCACAAAACTGTTCGTGGTACATCTAAACTTAAGCAATCGCGGATCGGATGGCCGGTATCGGTCGCTTCTAGACGTGCGAGATTCTGTGTTTCCGCTTCGATTTTGTCGGCAAGCTTAAGCAGCAGGCGTCCACGTTCGTGGGCGGGCAGGGCGGCCCATCCGGGGGCAGCCCGTGCCGCAGCCTCGACGGCCAGATCGACATCGGCGGCCTGAGCGGCCGCGATATTGCAAATAGTCTGACCAGTATAGGGGTTCGTAACGGGAATAGTTTCACCTGAAACGCTGTCGACCCACTGGCCTCCGATCAGCAGTTTCGTTTGGTAAGTGGCAGTCGACATCGTTTCAGGTCCAATCCTTGTTAATCAGAAAGTGACAGGAACCACCGGCGCTTCGCCGCTGGCAATCAGATCAACGATCTTGGGCGAGCCATTCTCCCAGACAAGCAGCATCGACCGCTTGGTCGAATAACCAGTGTGGCGGATGTCGGCAGGCATACAGGCAATATCACCAGCCTTCATTTTTACCCGTGCACGCGGCTTTCCTGTGACCCGGTCTTTGACATCCCAGTCAATCTCGTCTGAGAATTGCAAGAACCACTCGGCGCGGTCGTTGCCGTGATCGATCGGCAGGATGTATTCCTCGCTGGTCGGGCAGAACAAACTTTCACCGACCACGGAACACACGCTGGGATTCCACGTCACGTCTGAGCGAGACAGGTAAGCAAACAAGTTGTAAGCACTGACTTCGTTTTCAAAGCCGGGTTCAGGTTCAACGGTCGGCGCATCCTGAGGAACGTCCGCAAACTGGCGGTTAACCGGGAAACCAATTTCGTCGGTCCTGACTGGCGTATCACCGGGTAAGCCGACCATACGTTTTGCTGTGACTCGCTCGCGGCCGATTGCATCGGGATTAGCGCCATTTTTGCCACCCCAGGCAAGTCCGGTTTCCATCGGAGCTGCAAATGGGTCGAAACCTTCATTGGTCCAGTCCGCTAGCATTTCCTTGAAAATGGCCATTAGCGCGGCGGAGTCGAATAACTCTTCATGATCGCGACCCGCCTGAGTGTAGGCGTCGTTAAATTTGCCCGCGAACATCGTGACAGTGCCGTAGTGATTGACGGTGCCCAGAACGTGGTCGAAGTTAACCGTACCGTAGAAGAAGCCCCAAGCTACATCCCGCATCAGCGCGCGCAGGAAAGCATCGATCGACATCACATGATTGCCGGACGGAAAGGTTATGTGTGCAAAATATTCGTCGCGGCGGAAGCCGAAGCTGCCGACACGAAACGCGCGATAGCCGGTTGCATTGTCGAGGCCCAACGCCTCGGTATCCTTACTTGCATCGTCGCGTGTGATAGTCGGTGTATCATTGGACATTGCCATGATTATTCTCCTAAAATTCTTTGATCAGGCTTCAGTCTGGCAAATCGTTGCCCACTTCTCGACCGTTTCCGGTCCAAGTATGGTCTGCATGATCGCCGCTGCTGGCTCGGCTGCACTTAAGCGATAGGCGCTCCCAACAGGGAGCATCGCCATGTGGCCTCGGCGCAGGACGATTCGACCCATCTTGCGCCCCTCGGGGTCACCGGGTAAACGGTGCGCACCCTGGCTGTCCGGTGCCACTACAGCATCGGGATCATCCAACTTGACGAGATGAACTTCAATTTCTCCGTCCATAGCTACAACGAACTCGTCATGAGCCGCGCTGTACCATGGAGAATCGCCTTCGGCGCGAAAGGCCTCGATTACATATTCGAAGTTTTTGCCAACGGCGATCCGCTCGTAGGGGGCTGACGTGTCAGCCACTTCAAAGACATTCGAAAATACATAGTTGCGAGGATTATCATTAATGATTGTGACGCGCCCTTTTTCATAGTCGCGCAACGACCCGAATCTGGTGGTGATTGTCATCTAGCTCTCCTTGTCGTTTCTCTGACCGGATCAATCTAAACCCTGTGAATGTGCGGCTGTAGGCTGGTCTCACTTCGTGAAGTTTGATGCCAACCCCGCACTATCCACAGTGCGTCGGACGTGGTCCGAAAAAGACTGTGGACGTTTTAGGCAACGTTGTCTAGTTAAAGTCGCATTGCGAATACAGAATCGCTGAAGTGCATGCTGGAGCACGTGATTTGGCGGTAGTCCGATCATAATTTTGCCGGTGATATGCAATGGAGAGGTTGAGAACTGACAGATGGAAGAGTTCGACTATATTATCATAGGAGCAGGAACGGCCGGTTGCGTACTTGCAAACCGACTTAGTGAAAACGGGTCGAAGCGCGTGATGCTTGTTGAAGCAGGGCCGCCGGATCGTAGTATCTGGATCCAGATTCCTGCAGGGCTACCAAAAGTTCTGAACAATCCGAATTATAACTGGCGCTTTTCTTCGGAGCCAGAAAAGAACACGCACGATCGCGTTATCCCAATTCCAAGAGGTCGCGGGCTCGGCGGGTCGAGCTCTATAAACGGAATGTTGTATGTCCGCGGCGATCCAAGCGATTTTGACCAGTGGGCACAGGCGGGCAACACGGGTTGGTCGCATGACGACGTTCTTCCCTACTTCAAAAAATTTGAGCGCTTCCCGGAAGGCGATGCCAAAACACGTGGTCATGACGGGCCCATGGAGATTACTCGGGGAACTGAGACCCATGAATTGCCAGAAACTTTTCTGGTGGCCGCGCAAGGTGAAGGCTTTGCTTACAATCCCGACTATAACAGCGGAGAGCAGGAAGGATTCAGTCACCTTCAATACACGCAGAAGAACGGGCGCAGATGGTCCTCCGCCAAGGCTTATCTAGATCCTGCTCGGGGTCGGTCGAACCTTACCATCGTTACGGATGCCATGACGACAAGCCTTACCATTGAAGGCAAGCGTTGCACCGGCATTACCTATCTCAAGAACGGTGTTGAAAGCCAAGTACGTGCCAACGCGGAAGTGATCGTCTCAGCGGGTGCTGTCCAGTCGCCGCAGATACTTGAAGTTTCTGGTATCGGACGGCCGGAGGTGCTTCAAGCGGCAGGTGTGGCAGTGCGTCACGAATTGCTTGGTGTCGGAGAGAATCTGCAGGACCATTTCGCCGTGCGTATGATCTGGAAAGTCACCAAGCCAATAACATTGAATGAGAGAAGTCGCGGCCTCTATGTAGTCAAAGAAGCCATCCGCTACGCTTTCACTGGTCGTGGAATTCTTAGCTCCTCGCCCGCGCTTGTGTGTGGCTATGTAAAAACGCGGCCGGACGTTATCGCTCCTGATATCCAGTATCAGTTTATAGCGGCGAGTTATTCAGATCCGACTATTCGCAAGCTTGATCCTTATCCAGGCATGACTGTGAATGTTTGTATCGCGCGCCCGAATTCGCGCGGAACAATCCACATTACGTCTTCGGATCCAAAAAAACCGCCAAAGATCCAGCCCAATTTCCTTTCTGATCCTTCGGACTGGCGAACGATCACGGCTGGTATGAAGATTTGTCGCCGCATAGTACAGAACGATGCGTTCGACGAATATCGTGGCGAAGAGCTTCATCCAGGAAAGGATGTACAGTCGGATGACCAATGGCTTGATTTTGCAAGGCGGCGCGGTCAGACGGTTTTCCATCCGGTGGGCACCTGCAAGATGGGCCCGGCTTCTGATGCGACCGCTGTCGTTGATCACACCTTGAGGGTTCATGGCATTGCCGGCCTTCGGGTCGTCGATGCGTCAATCATGCCTAACATTGTTTCAGCCAACACGAACGCGGCAGTGCTCATGATCGCGGAGAAAGCGGCCGATATGATTCTCAGCGCTGACCCGCAGTAATATTGCCAGTCAGTCCGGCGGATTCCGTCACGAAAGGAAGATGGTCTAATGATACCTGCAAGCAAAGAAAGCGCTGTAGAATCTGCTGATTGGGACACAAAATATGAGATGAAGGCCGTCGCGCTACTAACTTTGGCGTTTGGGCTCGTTGGTCTCGATCGCTGGATCATTGCTCCTTTGGCGCCTGCCATGATCCGTGACCTTGGCATGACGCCTCAGGATATGAACAATCTTATAGCTGCACTCGGCGTAACGTGGGGTTTGGCGGCGGTGTTCATGGGAGGGCTGTCTGACCGGATTGGACGGCGCGCAGTTCTAATTCCTGCAATAGTGCTATTCTCGCTAATGTCGGTCGCCTCCGGCATGGCTGCAGGCTTCATGGGTTTGTTGCTGATCCGCAGCTTGATGGGCTTGTGCGAAGGGGCTTTTTGTCCCACCAGTTTTGCTGCAACTGCCGAAGCGTCGAAACCTTCTCGTCGTGGTTTCAATCAAGGACTTCAGCAAAGCGCCTTTGCTTTATTTGGTTTGGGTTTCGGCCCCATTATTGCAACCCAACTTCTTGGCGTCGTTGAATGGGAAGTTGTGTTCATGCTGGTGGCTTTGCCTGGCCTGATCCTAGCTTTCCTTCTGTGGCGCGTAATCCGGGAACCTTCTAAAATCGGCGCGTCCGAAATCGTAAAAGATCTCAATCCGGCAGAGCCCGCTCCCATTGCGGATTTATTCAAACACCGGAACATCCCTCTCGGCATGGTAGGACTTCTGTGCGCGATGTGCGGAATATTTGTGCTTAGCGCGAACATACCGCTCTATCTGACCGAAGTGCTCAAACTCAGCCCAGTCGAAATGGGTTTCGTTACTTCGGCGCTCGGTTTCGGAGGTTTCGCCGGTCAGTGGGGCTTGCCCGCTTTTTCGGATCATTTGGGTCGCCGCCCAGTCGCGATTGTCGGCTTTGTAGGGGGCGCCATGTTACTGTGGTTCTTCATGCAATGCGGACCCAATGTGCCGGCGCTTTTTGCTCTGCTGTTTGCAAGTGCGGCATTCAGTTTTGGCCTACTTTCGCTGATTACCGGCCCCATCGCCACCGAGGCCGCACCCATCGGACGGATTTCGACCACTGCAGGTTTGATAATCGGCACAGGAGAGATTTTCGGAGGAGGTCTCGCCCTGGTCGTCGCGGGCATGGTGATTTCCACTTATGGGATACCAGCCATGTTGTACCTTGCACTCGGAGGGCTGGTCTTGGGTGGCATCCTAATGCTCTGGTTAAAAGAGACGGCACCCCGCCGTATCGCGGTGTTGCAAAGCTCCGCCACCGCCGTGACCTGACTCATTCGAAAGCTCAACAGATGAAACCATTTTCCTATTCAGCACTCCCTTCCAAAGTCACCTTCGGCTTCGGAACTCTTCGTCTTGTTGCTGAAGAGATGCAGGCATTGGGCTGCAAGCGCGCTATCATACTCTCAACGCCGCAACAGGTCGATGCAGCCGATGCACTATTGGCGCAACTCGGTGAAATGGCCGTGGGTCGTTTTTACGAGGCTGCAATGCACACACCTATAGATGTAACCGAACGGGCAGTCGCCGAAGTTATTGCAGTCAATGCGGACTGTACGGTCGCTCTTGGGGGAGGTTCGACGATAGGGCTTGGCAAAGCGATCGCACTCAGGACGGATCTGCCGCAGATCGTGATTCCTACGACCTACGCTGGCTCGGAAGCCACACCAATTATCGGGCAAACCCAGAACGGCGTTAAAAACACCGAGCGTACGCTCAAGGTGCTGCCCGAAGTTATCATTTATGATGTCGATCTGACACTGACATTACCTATCGGCCTGACAATCACATCGGGCATGAACGCTATCGCGCACGCGGCAGAGGGATTATATGCTAAGGATGGCAACCCCGTTATCCAAATGATTGCAGAAGATGGGCTGCGCGCGCTTTCAAGTGCGCTCCCGCTTTTGTATGCAAACCCGCTAGACAAAGAAGCACGATCAAATGCGTTGTACGGGGCATGGGCTTGTGGGGTGACGCTGGGATCTGTCGGCATGTCACTGCACCACAAATTATGTCATGCCCTTGGTGGTACATTCGACTTACCGCATGCCGAAACCCATACCGTCGTTCTACCGCATGCCATGGCGTATAACGCGTCTGCCGCACCGGAAGCGATGGCGCGGATCGCGCGGGCCATCGGCGTCGCCGAGGCGCCCCTTGGCCTGTTTGAATTGGCAAAATCACTTGGCGCGCCAACAAGTCTGAAAGAGCTGGGCATGCCCGCTGATGGCATTGAGCAAGTCGTCACGCTAGCTGTGAAAAGCCCTTATTGGAATCCCGCAGCGCTTGATGCTTCAAGACTGCGTGTGCTTTTACAAAACGCTTATGAAGGGCGCCCTCCGGAGAATATGGCTTAGACAAATATTTGGGATGAGGATGAGCAAGTGTCAGATTTTGAAGAGCAGAAGATTACACCGGCAGTGCTTGAGAGCTTTGGCGAAACGCCGGATCCTCGTCTGCACGCTCTTGTAGAAAGTTTGACCCGCCACCTGCACGCCTTTGTCCGTGAAACACAGCCGACACAGGAGGAATGGGCGCAGGGGATCGAATTTCTAACTGCGGTAGGCCAGAAATGTGACAACGTCCGGCAAGAGTTCATCCTTCTGTCTGATGTACTTGGCGTGTCTATGCTGGTCGACGCGGTCAACCGCGATATTGGCAGTGCGGAAACGGATACGACCGTGTTGGGTCCTTTCTTTGTCGAGAACTCTCCCATATTTGCGCAAGGCGCAGATATAAGCAGTGATATCAAAGGTGATCCTCTTTATGCGGATGTATTGGTGCGCAGTGTAGATGGATATCCCCTTAAAGGAGCTAAAGTGGAAGTCTGGCAGTCGGACGCCGAGGGGTTCTACGATGTGCAACGTCCGGGAATCGCCGAAGGGTTCAGTTTAAGGGGCACCTTCAGTTCAGACGAGGATGGCAGGGTTCGCTTCTGGTCGATTCTGCCAACGGCTTATCCTATCCCGCATGACGGACCGGTCGGGGCATTGCTTAAAGCGACTGGACGGCATCCGTGGCGCCCGGCCCACTTGCATTTCAAGTTGAGTGCCGCAGGGTACCAGACCATTGTGACACACCTTTTTGTGAAGGGTGATCCCTATCTCAAATCGGACGCGGTATTTGGTGTAAAGGACGCACTTGTTTGCAACTTTCCCCGCCATGCTGCTGGCAACGCGCCAGACGGTCGCAAGATGGAAACACCTTGGCATACCCTTGGCTATGAGTTCGCTCTCGCACCCGATCGGAATATGTGAGCTATGTGCTTTACTCCCCAGTCGCAACGAGAAAATAGCAGGTGTAGCCGAGCAGTATTGTACTTTGATGGAGGTGTAGATTGGCTAAAGTAGAAATATCGCGCAGGAGGCTTGTGCAGGCCGGCGTGGCCGCATCTTTCTTGCCGTTGAGTTCTCGGGCGTGGGGTAGTAGCTACACCGGCGGAAAGCCTAAAAAGCTTCACCGGCTACTTGTGGACCGAACGATTCCGGAAAGTGTCAGGCTCGGAACCTTCGCTGATTTATTGGCGGACGAAATTATAGAATTTGATGGTGATCTGACCCGGCTTTGGCAGGACGAGCTACGCTTGCAATGGCCAGGTGGCCCGCGAACAATTGGCGGGTTGACCCGGCCAAGCGTTCTTATGGTGCTGGAGCAATTAGGTCGAGATCATGGTGCGCGTATTATATTCAGTGCTGAGCATCAGCATCGCGGAGGCGGCATTCAACATGATCTGATGGGTTGTAGTGAACTGCTCGAAGACCCAGAATTTTGCAGCGGTCATGATTGGGTTGCGGAAATGGCGCGATACATCGCAGCAAGCCCTACGCAAACTCCGGCACGCAAAGCTTCCACCCGATATACAACACACGCGCAAACAGGATTGTCCCAAGATCAGTCGCGGCTGGTGACATGGGTAATGGCTCCTGTTCTCTCGAACAAACAACGGCCCAATCCAGAAATAGTGAGTTAACAAATGACCCTCCCTCTACCTCCTGGCATTTCGTCGGCCGCATTCAAGTCAGCTTTAGAGAAATTTGGCGATGCCATTGGCAGCCAATGGGTGTTTTCGACAGATGAAGATGTAATTCTTTATCGCGATGCTTACTCACCCTTGTGGGACGATAAGGAAGAGCGGCTACCGTCCGCCGCTGTCGCTCCGGAGACTGCGGAACAGGTTCAGGCAATTGTTCGAATTGCCAATGAATACAAGATTCCGCTTTACCCCATCTCGACGGGCAAGAACCTCGGCTATGGCGGCTCTGCGCCTACTGTATCAGGCTCTGTTATTGTCGACCTGAAGCGCATGAACAAAATTATAGAAGTGGACGACAAGCGTCACTTTGCCATCGTCGAGCCGGGCGTTTCATACTTCGACCTCTACGACTATATACAGCAACGCGGGCTCAAGGTTTGGATCGATTCACCTGATCCCGGTTGGGGCAGCCTTGTCGGAAACAGCCTCGATCGCGGGTGCGGCTACACTTACGGCGGATATCGCGACCATTTTGACAGCCATTCAGGTATGGAAGTTGTTCTGCCTAACGGCGAACTTATCCGGACAGGCATGGGTGCGCTGCCGGGAGCAAAAACTTGGGCCGAATTTCCACACGGTTTCGGCCCCAGCGTGGACGGCCTTTTCGCGCAAGGGAATTTTGGCATTGTAACCAAGATGGGCTTCCATCTGATGCCTCAGCCCGATGCCTATATGTCGGGGATGGTTTATGTTCCACGTCGGGAGGATTTGATTCCGTTGGTCGACATCATCAATACGTTGGAGCATCTAGGTGTGACTGGCCAGCCACGATATGGCAGTCCATTACAGTCATTGATGGGCGAAAAGGCCTTCAGAGCTGAGGTCAACAGTAGGGCTGGTTTAACAAATGATGCTTTGAACAAGGTTGCAAAGGATCGCAATCTTGCGTCCTGGCAAGTCGAACTTCAGTTTTATGGTGCCTCTGGGGTTGTTGAAGCCAACTGGGCTTCAGCACGGTCAAAAATTTCCGCTGCAATTCCCGGCGCTCGATTCGAGGTTCTGCAACGTTATGAATTTCCACTCACGCAGGCCCAGCGTGATGCGCTTCCGCATAAGGCGGCATTTGGAGTGCCGGACCTGTCCATATTCTTCGTCGGTGCTCGTTCTAAAGAGACACCAGAGCCTGGCGATGGCTTCATGTGGTTTTCGTCAGTCATACCGAAGTCGGGCGAAGCAATTTTTGAAGCGCAAAAGGTATATCGAGCCGCCGCTTGGGACATTGGTATTGAGCCGGGAATTTCTCCTTTCAGTACGCCGAGCTCATGGTACCGAACGTTCATCCTAATTTCCGGGCTGCCGATCTCGCGATCGGACGCCAATGTTAACAAGCAAAGCCGCCAACTCTACGAAAAATATGCTCAAGCTGCTGCGGCTGCAGGTTTTGGAGAATATAGGGCACCTGCAATCTTTCATAGCATGGTGTCTGACACTTACTCGTTCAACGACCATGCGCTTCGTCGGTTCTTAGAGACTATGAAAGACACGGTCGATCCTAATGGCATTTTTGCCCCGGGCCGAGGTGGTATCTGGCCAAAGCGCTTTCGGGAGCAAAGATCATGAAACTTGTCCTGCCTATTTTTTTAGCAGTTGCCGCGCTATTTCTTGGTGCCTATTTTTGGTTTTCTCCGGACGTAACTCCTCCAGTCCGAAGGCCTATCGAAGTCGCCGCAGAATTCAAAAAAGGTCAAGAGCTGTACACATATTGGTGCGCGACATGCCATGGTGCCGGCGTCGGCGCCGAAGGGCGCTCCCAGCTTCCAGGTACTGCCGCGCTTCAAGAGAAATACAAGGGAGATCCGCCTGCTTTGCTTGAAGACCGAACAGATCTTACGCCAGAAACAATTACCTATTTTGTGAGAAACGGCATTTCAGTTATGCCACCTTACCGAAAGACGGAAATTTCTGATGCGGATCTGCAGGAGATTAATGCATATCTGACCCGCCCACGAAACAACTCCAATAAATGATTTGAGGCGTTCGTCCGGGTTAGCGAAGTTGTCCGTCCGTATGCTTTTCGTGATCAAACCAATGAATTAAACAGTCGAGAAGCGGGGCAACCTGTTGATATCACGACTGTGCTTATAGACTTGCAGTTGGCGCGGCAAAATGACAATAGTGTTGGATGACGTTGTCTGAACGAGCCGCAAAGGCGCCAACACTAAAAGATGTCGCAGCCCAGGCGGGCGTATCCTTGGCAACTGCTGGCCGGGTGCTGAGGAACGAAACTTATCCCGTTGACAAAGTCCTTGCAGAACGTGTGCGCCAAGTAGCAATCACCCTTGGTTACGTGCCGAATGTCATTGCGCGCAGTTTGCGTGGCGGCGCTCCCTCGATGGTCGGATTGATAATCGGTGATATGGTGGAGCCATATTATGCCGAGATTGCGGAGGCGATAACGCAACACGCCGAGGCGACGCACAAGGCACTCGCTATTGTGTGTAACATGCAGCGCGACCCTCTGTTGGAGCTTAAATATTGCCAGCAGCTATGGGAACATCGCGTATCTGGGCTCGTACTTGCAGGCGGGGGCTTCGATCAACAAGAGCACAAAGAGGCATTAAGGGCTTTGCTCTCCCGCATGGTCCAGTCCGGTGTGATCGTAACCGCTTTAAGCCCGAGAGATTTGGGTATCCCTGAATTCGCCGTCGACAATGTAGTGGTCGGGAGAATGATGGCTGAAGAACTGACTAAGCACGGACATCGAAAGATCGGAATTATCTCAGGTCCGCCTCAAAGCCCGGTTACTCAGTTGCGCGTCAGCGGAGCTATTGAGGCGATCGAAAAGGTTGGCGGCGAGTATGAAGTTACAAACAGTACTCTGAATCCGGGTGCGGGCGCTGCAGCGGTCGAACGGCTGGTCAGTATCCGTCCTGATCTCACGGGATTCATCGTCGGCTCAGGGTCGATTGCATTGGGTGTGATGCGGAAGCTACGTGAACTCGGCCGGCAAATTCCACGCGACGCGTCTGTCGTCACCGTCGGGAATACGCGATTGGCAGAATGGAGCGACCCACCACTTGTCACAATAGACATCCGGCTAGCTGATTGCGGTCGACAAGCCCTCGATTATATTCACAACAAGCTCAAGGGGCTTGAAGCCAAAGACGCGGTAAGCATGTCAGTCCGCGTCACGAATGGCGCATCGGTCGGCAAGCCTGCAAAGCGCTAGTCGCTTTAATACATCAATCGAAAGCTCGCGACGTTGAACAGCAAACGTTGACAGTTTTATTATTACTAGATAACGTTGTCTAATTGCGCGTGGGAGGGAGAGCCGCGGTGAACCGCAGGATGTTTCTGGGGACGGGTATTGCAACCGCTGCAGTAACAATGGCAGGCTCGGCTAGGGCGACGATTGCGCCGCGCAGGGACGCCGTAGTTGTGTTCGACACACGGTTTGAAGCTGCTAGACGCTTCGCTGCTGAAGCAGAAGCTCAACAAGGCTTGCGCACTTTCGGGTTTGCAGGAGATGCAACGACATTGTGGCATGACTGCCTGGCTAAAGCATTAAATAATGGACAAGCTGTAATTGGACTGACTGCCGGCGGCGCGCGCTTTTGCCTGCAATTGATGGCAAGTCCAGGCATCCGCTGTATCCATCACGTGACACATTCGGCTCCTACACTAACATCACAGCATGTTTGCTGGACCGGAGAAAAGAGCGTTGACCAAGAACTGCGCTGTGCACCGAGTTGGCCTGAACACGCTGCCCTAGTGGCGATAAAAAAGGCTTTTCGCACGCAAGGCGGCCCGGTCGATCCTGTAGTTTCTGGCCGATATCCCACCCATCAACTGCCTGATGAAGATCATTTGGAAAGCTGGGTCTTTGCCCCCGCTGCTGCCGCGATGCGCGGCGGAGCTCGTCTTTTTTCAGAATGGAATCGCTAATGCTGCCCCCCGGTTTCAATCAGAAACGCTTTGATGCCGTGCTCGCGCAATTCCGTGAAGCCATTGGCACTGATTGGGTTTTCTCGTCCGAAGAGGATTTGAACACCTACCGTGACTTTTATTCGCCCTATTGGGGTGAAGATAAAGAGCTCCGGGCTTCCGCCGGTGTAGCACCTGCTTCTGTCGAAGAAGTGCAGAAAATCGTGCGCATCGCCAATGAAACTGGCGTTCCGATCTATCCTGTCTCTACCGGACGGAACCTTGGCTATGGCGGATCTGCGCCCAATATGTCGGGGAGCGTCGTTGTTGACCTCAAGCGCATGAACCGTATCCTTGAGGTCAATGAAAAGCGCCATTTTGTGCTCGTTGAGCCAGGAGTTTCCTATTTCGACCTTTACCGCCACCTTCGTGACACTGGGTCAAAGCTCTGGATTGATTGTCCCGATCCGGCATGGGGCAGCCTGATCGGCAACTCGCTCGACCGCGGCGTCGGCTATACCTATGCGCATTTGCGTGACCATTTCGCCGCACATTGCGGGATGGAAGTGGTCCTACCTAATGGTGAAGTCATGCGCACCGGTATGGGCGCACGTGACGGGACCAAAACATGGCAGGATTTCCGATGGGGCTTTGGCCCTTATATCGATGGTATGTTTTCCCAGGGCAACTATGGCATCGTGACCAAGATGGGTTTCTGGCTTACGCCTGAACCCGAAGCCGGACTCAGTGTTTCTGTGGTTGCTCCGAAGTACCACGACATTATACCTTTGACTGACATCACGCTACAGCTCGAAAATGTCGGTGTGATTACAGGCCAAGTAAGTATCTCCAGCCCACTGCTTGGCGCGTTCCGCGCCAAACCTGATAAGGCGATGCGCGAGTTGATCGCCAAAAAGGGCGGCGGCACTCCGGCCGAGTTTGAGCAGATCGCCAACGGTCAAGCTTATTGGCATCAACGGATAACCTTTTTGGGTCCGAAAAAAGTAATCGAAGCACAGTGGGAATATGCCCAACGGCAATTCGCGGCAATTTCCGGCGTCAAATATCTAAATCTCCAACACTACGACTTTCCAATAAGCATGGAGCAGTTTGCGGGTCTGAAGCCTGACTTTGATAGTGATCGGCCTTCTTTTTTCGGCATCCCGACGCTGGAGGGCTTTATGCTTGGCACACGCTCGGAAACGAATCCCACTCCCACGCATGGCCACTGCTGGCTGGCCCCCTCGATTACGCGCGATGGTGAGGAGCTCATCAAGGCGCAGAATATCCTGCAGCGGGGTTTGCTGGATTATGGCATAGACACTGGTGATAACGCCCCAGTCCCCATTCCATATACCCGCTACTACCAGTTTTTCCTGCCGTTCTTCATCAGCGACGATCCTGCGGCAAATGCAAAAATGCGCGAGGGAATGGTCCGGATAATTGACCTTGGCGCAGAACATGGGTGGCTGGAATATCGCGCCCATCCGATCTTTCAGGATCAGATCATGGGTCAGTATAACTTCAATAATAATGTGCTGCAGCGGTTCCATGAAACTTTGAAGGATGCCATCGACCCCAAGGGCACCATATCGCCCGGCAGGTATGCCATCTGGCCTAAAGCCATGCGTAAAGGGAGAGCGTAGAGATGCGGAGCTCACATCTTTTTACAGCCACTTTTCTGGCCCTGACTGCATTGGCAACGACGGCTTGCCAAAATGACGTGCAGGCGAATGCAGCCACGACATCATCAACCTCTTATTCGCCTAGCAAGAAGCCTGTTGAGGCGGCGGTAGCGCAATTCGCGAAGGGCAAAACCCCAGGACAGGAGGTGTTCAACCGTAACTGCGCCGCCTGTCATGCAGATGGCGTAAAGTTTGCCGGTACTATGGCTCTTGCCGCCAAGTATGACGGATCGATCCCCGCAGCGCTGGAACAACGTAAAGACCTGACGCCAGAGATAATTCGCTATTTTGTCCGAAACGGGGTTTCGATCATGCCAGGATATCGCAAGTCCCAAATCACCGACAAGGAGTTGGATGAACTAGCGACATATCTGTCTCAAAAAACGCTGATTAACTAACCTGCCGAGGCATAAGCGCGGCGTCATAACGACCCAACTGTCCCGTAGCGCTCAAAACAACGCCTATGGACCGGAAAAAGGAGAAATAGTCATGTCACGCATCAAAGTGGGCTTTGCCGCATTCGCTCTCGCAGCTGCCGTAACGCATCTCCCCGCGTTGGCTCAAGACCCGGTGCTGAAGGCCGCTGATGCAGAGGCCCTGTTTACCAGTGCCGATCCAAAGCTGCACCGGAACAAGCAGGCGGCCTACCATATCATCCGGGATTTGTTGGAAGCTGGCCAGTGGGACCAGGCCGATCTTTGGCTGACGGAGCGCTATATCCAACATAACCCGTCTGTTACATCGGGGCGGCAGGGCATAATCGATTTCTTCACCAGGGTCCTAAAAATACCATCTAAACCAATCCCGAAAAAGACAAGTTGGCCGGTTGTCGCCGTAGTTGCAGAAGGAGATTATGTCACAGTCGCCTTTGTTCGGGAGATCAAAGATCCGGCGGATGCAACAAAAAGTTACACCACAACGGCCTTTGATATGTGGCGCTTCGTAGACGGCAAGGCGGATGAACATTGGGATGGCGCGACCCGCCCATAGTTGCTTAGCTCTCCAATCCGCATCGGCCGGAGGTTCTTAAGTCACCAACATGCACACACTGCGCGAGCTATTCCGATTTAAAGCGCACAACAGCCGTCGTCGTTTTTTTGAGATCGGCTAATTCACTCAGTGACCAGCAAGCTTTCAATGAACTTTGTGTGCAGACCCATCACATTTTCCTAATGACTTGAGTGCCCAATGATGATGTCGGTAATCCGCATAAACATTGCGCTGCGTCTATGCGCGCATAGTATGCAAGACCCGCTCGTCCGGTCTGAACTGCGCAGGCGCTCCGCCGAACCGACTAATCGATGTGCGGATTGCCTCGCAGAAAAAGACCTCAATTATAACCTGACCGATCCTAAATCTGGCGGACCGGAGCAATGCATTGCCCACCGCCGGATTCAGAAAACATTAGGTTGATGAACTTCGATAACTTGACCGTCGGGATCGTGGAGAAACACTTGATGCCAGCCAGGGATCGCCCAGCAGCCATAATCCGAATAACGGATTCCGAGTTCATCGCAACGGCGCATAAAGCCCTTAATGTCATCCGTACGGAAGCAAAAATGTCCGTGGCCCATCGGGTTGACAAACTGCTTCATTTTGAACCCGGTGTCTAGGTCGCGTTCTGCCCAGTGGAACTCGATATCGCCATCGGTCAGGAAGTCGACTTTGCCAGTGTAGGCGCGATCTTCACGCTCACGACTGACAACAGTGTGCTCCGCGTCGTTAATAGTGCCGAGTTCGAACAGCTGCTTATAAAATGCAGTCAGTCGAGGAAGGTTGTCCGTGCAAAGGTTCATGTGATGGAACTTAAACTTCATAATTCAATCTCCCATTTATCTCAATCGCATGCGGTCGAGACCGACTTTAAAAGTCAAATTTTCAATCCATTGGCTGACCATCACAAACCTTTCGGAACCCGAAATCCTGCTCGACTGAGTCATCCAAGCTCAATCGTCATACGGCTTGCGTCGTTCAATATCAATGCGTATATGAACAATATAATGCAAAAATGAAACTGTAAGTTTGCAATATCTAGAGAAATTGGTGCTAAAATAATGGAGCAACAGGTGGGGGATTATGAAGAGTCGATAGATCGTGGCGTACCGCAAGTGCTGGAGGTTCAAGAAATTGCATCGCTTTCCATGCTGGGAAAGATTGCTGCGATGCTGGACATCGAACCAACGCTATTCCTCCAAGGCGAGGCTTTACCAAGAGGCTGGCACTTTGCACTGTTGCCCTCAAGTGCGCAGCGTTCGCAGCTTCGGGGCGATGGTTTTTCCGGACTTGGCGTGCCCATTCCGGATCTTGGTCTGCCACGGCTGATGTTAATTGGACGCAGCGTGGAATATCTGAACGATCTCATCATCGGTGATGTAGTGGTTCGTCGCAGTTTTATTCAGAGCATTGATCACAAGGGCGAGCAGGACCGCCCACGCGCGTTGGTCAAGGTTTGCCATGAGCTACATGGTTCCGCACAATCCGTGCCGGACGTATGCGAGACACAGACCTTCATGATGATGCCTGAAGGAAAGGGTTATCAATCTTCGCAAAGTCCAGTTCAAGAGGTGAACGGTGACATTATTCGGCAAATCACGCCTGATGCCACACTCTTATTCCACTTTTCAGCCTTGGGCTTTAACGCGCATAAGATCCACCTTGATAGGGATTATGCCCGCAACGTTGAAGGTTTTCCTGATCTGGTGGTCAATGGTGGGCTAATCGCACTGCTGGTTACGGAATTCGTGCGTATTGATTTAGGACGGACAATCCTCTCTCTAAATATCAAATATCAATCGCCTCTTTTTTGCGATCGACCTGCTACGTTAGTCGCTACGGTCGAGGAAGGTGGAGCTCATCCGCCAATATGGCAAATCAACGTTTATGATGACCGCGGAAACCTCGCAGCCCAGGCAAAGGTTGGTACAATATGACTTTTCAACCCCTATCCGGCGTTCGCGTGCTCGATTTGACTAGCGTAGTCGTCGGACCGGTGTGCACCGGTCGTTTGGCGCAATATGGCGCAGAGGTTATCAAGCTGGAAAGTCCGGAAGGAGACTTGATGCGCGGCTTAGGTGGGGCATCACCAACGGGTCAACATTCAGGAACCTATCTCCATCTTAACCGCGGAAAGCGCAATTTGTGCTGCGATCTAAAACATCCCGAAAGCCGAGAAATTCTGGCGCGGCTAGTGGCAAGTTGTGACGTTATTGTTGCTAATATGCGGCCTCAGGCCCTCGAAAGGCTGGGGTTGGATGCAAAGACGATCCGCAGTCTGGCGCCGGATAAAGTCTATTGCCTGATTACGGGATATGGCACCGACGGTCCTTATGCAGGCGAGCCGACTTATGACAGTGTTGTTCAAGCGGCTTCCGGAATCACGGGTCTCACACTCGCGCGTGACGGCAGCCCTGCCTATGTTCCGCTGGTGATTTGCGATCATATCGTCGGCGAAATTGCGGCCGGGGCTGTGATGGGCGCGGTCATGCAGCGGCAGATGACAGGTGAGGGCGCAACGTTGGAAGTTCCGATGTTTGAAACGATGGCCAGTTTTGTGATGCAGGAACATCTGGCGCAACAGAGTTTCGATCCACCAGTCGGTCCAGCGGGTGATCAACGACTTTTAAGTCCGCACAACAAACCGGTTGAAACCGCAGATGGCTGGATATCATTCACGGTCAACACAAATGCCCAGGTGTCTGCATTCCTGAGGGTTACCGGGCGCGACCATTTGATTGATGACGCCCGGTATAACTCGGTCGCTTCACGCGCGCGCAATGTCCGTGAATGGTTTGAAATACGAGGGGCGCCCCTGACACAGAAAACCACAGCTGAATGGCTAGAAGTATTTGCGGTTGCCGACATCGCAAGCAAGCCATGCCACACGCTCGAAACATTGCGTAAAGATCCACATTTGAACGCAGTAAAATTGTTCGTTGAGGACAGTCATCCGACCGAAGGTAAGACCGTCGCAATAAGGTCCCCCATCCGCGTCGATGAGGGTGTCATGGCAATGCCCGATTTTGCACAGCCCAAAGGTTGGGAAACAAGACAGGTCCTAGCCGATCTGGCGTACGACCAAAGTGAAATCGAACAACTGATTTCAAACGGAGCCGCGATTGTTACCCGTTAATTTCCAAAATTAGGATGTTGTTATGAGCTTAAGTAGGATTCTGGACGGAAAAGTCTGCATCGTGGTTGGCGCGTCATCGCCAAAAGGGATCGGCGATGCAACGGTGCGCATGCTTCTGGATCACGGCGCGAAGGTGGTCGCCGCAGGCATCGTGATGAATGACGATATTATAGCACGGCTTTTGTCGGGCTGCACCGACTCTGAAATTCCGCGGAGCAACATTGATGGTCAGATATGCGACATTACCGATTTTGGGCAATGCCAAGCGTTGATGGAAGCTGTGGTTGACAAATTCGGTAAGGTAGATTGTCTCGTCAACTGTGCCGGTATCGTTGAAGGATGCGCATTTAGCGAAATTAGTAGTGACAAGTTTGATCGCATGACAAACGTTAATCTCAAAGGAACCTTCAACCTGTGCAAAGCTGCGCTGCAGGTATTCGAGCGGCAAGGTCACGGCAACATCGTCAACCTGTCATCTTTGGCGGCGCAACGTGGGGGTGGCTTGGCGGGTGGCGCGCACTATGCCGCTTCCAAAGGTGGCGTAATAAGCCTGACGAGGTCGATTGCGCGTGAGTATGGCCCGATGAATATCCGCGCGAACATTATCTGCCCAGCAATGATAGACACGGAAATGCTCGATGGATTTTCGGCCAAACGCCAAAACGAAATTGTAGAGTCAATTCCACTGAGGCGCGTTGGATTGCCAAGTGAAGTGGCAGGCACTTGCCTCTTTCTAGCTTCGGACCTTAGCGGGTTTATCACTGGCGCGACTATTGATGTGAATGGCGGCGCGCACATTCATTAAGTCGCAACTAAATGTTTGCCTTTACTTTTGGGTGCGGCGACTGCGTGGCGCTGGTGTCGGCGAAAAATCAATCGGGGGCTGCGTATGGGGAGTATCCGGGTCGCCGCCCATCCGCAGACAAAGTGCTTTAGCAGCTAGCCCTAACGCCTTTTCTACATCTTCAATGGTTCTACGGTCGACAAGATCGATGCGATCCGCATATGGAACGCTGATCGCCGCAATCGCGTGACGCTGGGAATCGAGGATCGGAAAACTGATTGCATGCATTCCCCGAATTTGTGTGCTGACAGCGGATTCGAAGCCCTTCGTTCGGATCGAATCTAGCTTCTTGTCGAGATTTGATACGATATGATCCGGGCGACGACGCAGCGCTTCCTCAATCATTAAGCTTCGCGTTGCATCATCTTGAAAAGCAAGTAGGACGCGTCCCGAAACGGAGACTATAACATCAAGTTCTGATCCTAGGCGAATGCTATATCCCATGCTGCTTGGGGATTCGATTTTGGCAATTACGATCTGCCGTCCCTGACCATAGACGGTCAGGTGACAGGATTGTTCGATATCGCTGGCTAGTTTTTGCATGATTGGCCGCGCTTCCAAAAGAAGACGATGCGTTGGCGGGTTGATTTGGGCCAGTTCGAATAGTTTAGTTGTGATGTAATAGCTGTCGCCAACTTGGGCGATGTAATTTCGTGCAGCCAGACTTGCGATCATACGGTAAAGCTCGCCAACGGTCCTCCCAAGCTCGGCAGCGATCTGTTTCGGCGTCAGGGGTGCTTCAGCTCTGCAAAGCAGCTCTACGATGTCGAGCCCTTTGTCCAAAGCTGGGGCCGCATACTCCTTGGGTTCGCTATTTGGATTTTTGGTTCTCGCCACGCTATTCCTCCTGATAGCTATCTTTATAATCTGCTCTGCTGCTCGCATCCAGAAATTCTACTATGTATTTAGTAGCTCATTACAGCATCTCCATCGGAAATCTTCTAAATCGTTTTGCAGAATTTTGTTCAGCGAGCTTCGTTGGCAAATGCGCAGACTTAAGTAAAAATCTGCGCTTCAGACGCCCGCCTTCCTCTAAGTCGAAAGTTTTCAATGCACATTCGCAATTAAGAATGCATATATGGATTGTCAATCTGTTCGCCGATGAGTAGCTATGGAGTCACAAACGCGAACGCAATCACCCTCAGTTGAGTTAAGTATCTCAATCTAGTGGCTGAGTAATCGGAAGCATAATAATGGCTGACATAATCTTCGTTGCGGGAAGCTGGCACGGTGGATGGTATTATGCCAGCGTCGTGCAACAGCTTCGCGATGCCGGGCACCGCGTTTGTGCAGTGACGTTGTCCGGGGTCGCCGAGCGCCGTCATCAGTGCAGGCATGGTGTAAATCTCCAAACCCACATCGATGATGTTCTTGCGGCAATCGAAATGGAAGAAATGGAACACCCCATTCTTGTCGCGCATAGTTACGGCGGCATGGTCATTACCGGCGTTGCAAGCCAAGCGATCGGAAAGATCCGGGCTTTAGTCTATCTTGATGCGGTCGTCCCGCAAGATGGTCAGTCACAATGGCAGCTGTTGCCACGAGCTTTGCAGGACTATTTCCTCAGCGTTTGCAATGACGGGCTTACGCTTGATCCGCCAGAGGAGCTCGATAGACGCACGTCGCCCCATCCCTTTGCTACATTTTTACAGAAACTGAGCGTGCCTGAGGATGCGTTCGACGTTGAATATAAAAGCTTTGCATGGGCCGAACTCAATCCAGATGGCGTATTCAAGCAATTCCACGATCGCCTTGTCGAAACACCGGGTTGGCATGTCAGCCGCATCCCATGTGGTCACGATCTGATGAATGAAGCGCCAGAAGCGGTGCTCAACGCCACGTTGGAGGCGATCCGGAGTACCGAAGGTAGACCCGAATGACTTGCGCCACCGCATTACATTGGGGTTCAATAAAAGCTGCCTTGCGTTCAGGTTTAACCGAACGTCGGTGCCAATGTCTCGGAGCATCCGTAAGAAACGTCCACCGCATGATTTGCTATAACGGCGACCGAGTATCAATCGCGAAATGCTGGTCGATAAGGCATTCGCTCGATGCACATCGGCCAAGGTATAAGGCGATTGCTTGGCCCGGTTCGGGCTTGAGCTTTTATGGAACTTCTTCCGCTTGTTGATTGGAGAACAATATGACCATGCGTAAACTAAGCTGCCTCGTACTATTCTCTTTCGCACTGATGTCTTCCAATGCGGAAGCGAAGCCCGGCGCTAGTTCGCCTGCGGTAGAAAGGAACGTTGCAGAAGCCCTCGACCCATATGTCACTGACCAGAAATTGGCGGGTTATGTGACTGTGCTAATGAAAGACGGCAGACGCGTTGCTACCAACGTCCATGGTTATGCGGATATCGACACTCGCCGTCCGATGACAAAAGATACGATTTTCCGCATTTACTCAATGACTAAGCCGGTCACCGGTGTCGCGCTGATGATCTTGCATGACCAAGGAAAATGGAAGTTTTCCGACCCTATTTCGAAGTTTCTGCCGGAGCTTGGAAATCTAAAGGTTTATGAAGGTGTAGATGCGGCTGGTAATTTGATTTCCCGTCCAGCGGCCTCCCAGCCGACGATGGGCCAACTTGTCACGCATACCGCCGGGTTTCTCTATGGGTTTGGTCCCACTCCTGTTGACCGAGAGTATCAAAAGCACGTTCCATTGATTCCAACTGCAGTAGAAACATCAACATATCTGGCTGGGCTGGCCAAAATTCCGTTGGCGTATGAACCCGGCACGCAGTGGCAATATAGCATTGCGATGGACCTGGAAGGCATAATAGTCGAACGGCTGAGTGGAAAATCCCTCCAAGCATTCATGAAGGCGGAGATCTTCGATCCGCTGAAAATGGTAGATACTGACTTTATCGTACCGCCCTCGAAAAGAGACCGCTTTGCTTCACTTTACGATGGGCAGAGCGGCAAGTTGATGGCTGTAACGACGGGACCTTTTGCTGATACTTATGCCACTACACCAGTGACTGCATCCGGAGGGGGTGGGTTGGTTTCTACGGTGGATGATTATGCCCGCTTTGCCAGCATGTTGCTGAATGGCGGAACGCTGAATGGTCGGCGGATCTTGTCAAAGCGCGCAACCAAGACAATTATGACCAATCGATTGTCGCCTGCTTTGATCAACGGGCGCTTTGGCATTGGCATCCAGCAAATCAGGCCTGGCTATGAATATGGCGTCAATGGAGTCGTTGTAACCGATCCAGCAAAGGCAGGGGTGGCTATGGGTAAAGGAAGCTATCTATGGGATGGCGCAGCCGGGACGTGGTTTTGGGTTGATCCAGCCAACAAGATCGTTTTCGTTGGGATGATCCAGCGACTTGCAGCAGAGGGCGGACCGAATGTTCAAGTCGCCTCCCAGCGTGCTGTGGCAGAAAGTATTGCTCTAGGTCGCCGTCAATAAGAATTGCTCCTTGTCGCGTTGTTATCAGCATAAACGCTGGCATGTTGAAATCACTTGGCAACGAGCCGGTCAAGATCGGTCGGCTGTCGCGGCGGCGGATAAGTCGCCTCTATTTGGGCAGCATTTGGGAGAGAAGCCCATGAGCGTGACAGTCAACATACAGGAGTTCATCAACGCGCAGCCATATTCTGCGTTCCAGAAACGCATATTGGCTTTATGCTTCCTGGTCGTTGCTATCGATGGGTTCGATACCGCATTGGTTGGATTTATCGCGCCTGCAATTCAGGCTGAATGGATGGTCAGTCCGGCCGAATTGACGCCTTTAATGATGGCAGGGCTGATCGGGCTTCTGGTCGGCGCATTTGTCTTTGGCCCTTTGTCGGATCGGTTTGGGCGGAAGAAGTTGCTGATAACAACAACGCTGCTGTTTGGAACCATGTCGTTATTCGCGGGATTTTCCGAGAACATCACGCAGCTTACCATTTTAAGGTTCTTGACGGGGCTGGGGCTGGGAGGAGCGTTGCCCAACGCCATTACCTTATGTTCTGAGTATAGTCCGGACAAACGCCGCGCATCTTTGGTGGCATTGATGGTATGTGGATTTTCAGTGGGTATGGCAGTGTCAGGCTTCATCGCAGCCGCCGTTATCCCGGCATTTGGCTGGAAGTCGATATTGTTCATTGGCGGTGCCGCTCCGTTGCTGTTGGTTCCGGCACTTCTACGGTTGTTACCTGAATCCGCGCACTTTATGACAATCAAAGGTGACCGTGCCGCCGAAGTCCGTACTGCGCTTGAAAGCATAGCACCCGGCCAACTCACAGCCGATTCCGACTTCACGGTGACCGCCGCTTTGCCCGGTACGCCTGTCCGCCAAATATTTACCAATGGTCTGGGGCTTGGCACTATTTTGCTTTGGTTCAGCTTCTTTATGAGCCTGCTGATCGTGTATTTGGTCGGCAACTGGCTGCCGCTGATCCTTACTGATGCGGGAGTCAGCAAGTCGGGCGCAGCCTTAATCACGACCGGTTTTCATCTTGGTGGTTCCGTGGGTGCAATCATACTTGGCAAGTTAATGGACCACTTTGACGAGAATAGGGTGCTGGCGATTGCATATGGGCTGGCAAGTATAGTGATATTGGTAATTAGCCAAGCGACCCAGTATTTCGCATTGGTAGTCGCCGGTGTGATCGCTGCCGGCTTCTTCGTAGTCGGCGGCCAAGTCGGTCTCAATGCATTGGCTTCAGGATATTATCCGAACTCTTCACGAGGAACGGGAGTCAGTTGGGCCAACGGTGTCGGGCGAACCGGCTCGATCATAGGGAGCCTGATTGGTGGGTCGTTACTCACACTGGGTTGGGGAGCTGGAAACATATTTCTGCTTCTCGCTTTGCCCGCCTTCATCGCATCGCTTGCTGTGTTGGCTATGGGATATGCCCGCCGTGCACGTAAGTGAAGCACGCCTGTAATTATTACTTCATTCATATTTGAA
Organism: Sphingorhabdus lacus; assembly: GCF_009768975.1. NCBI lineage: Bacteria > Pseudomonadati > Pseudomonadota > Alphaproteobacteria > Sphingomonadales > Sphingorhabdaceae > Sphingorhabdus > Sphingorhabdus lacus. Next base: position 169,052 of record NZ_CP035733.1, read on the forward strand.
TAGAACGTCGCACCTATAAATTAACTTGATATAAAATGTATTGCATATTAAGGAATGGTGTGTGGCGCAGTTCAAGCGCTTTGTGAGTTACAAAAACAAAGCCTTAGGGAGGATTTATGCAGAATCGTAAGTTAAGCTTGCTGATGGGGATCAGTCTGGCAGCTATATGCCAGCCAGTTATGGCGCAGGACGCCGAAACCGATACCCAACCCGCTGAAGCGGAAGAGTCAATCGTTGTTACTGGCACGCGTATTACCGCCAATGGCGACAATTTGCCAACGCCGGTTACGGTAGCTGCGACCGATGAGTTGCTGAAAACCAGTCCATCAAACATTGCTGATGGTCTAAATAAACTGCCCATCTTCGCTCTATCGCGCGGCACTTCAAACCTGAACAACAATACTGACAATTTTACTGGCAATTATCTAAACTTGCGGGGCTTCGGAATACAGCGCAACCTCATATTGCTAGATGGCAACCGTATGGCACCTACCAGTTATACAGGTGCGGTTGACACAAACGTCATTCCGCAAATGCTTGTGCAGCGCGTTGAAGTTGTGACCGGCGGCGCGTCCGCAGTATATGGTTCGGATGCGGTATCGGGTGTCGTAAACTTTGTTCTCGACAAAAAGTTTGAAGGTCTGAAAGTCGAAGCACAGTCCGGCATTTCCGGCCGCGGCGATGCTCGCTCATGGCGTGCGGCAGCAGCCTTTGGTGCCAATTTTGCCGATGACCGTGGTCACTTTATGGCGAGCATTGAGCATTTCCAGCAGAATGGCTTGGATGACAAAGAATCTCGGAAGAACGGCAAGGCGATTTATGCGATTGCTGGATCAGGTACCACAGCCGATCCGTTTCGCTTAATTACCAATGCGCGTAATGCTGCAATCCCGTTTCAGGGAGCCAACCTCTTTAGCGGCCGCGTATTCGTTGCACCAGGCGTTTTGGGTAACGCCACACCTGGCATTTCGCAAGGTGGCGCTCTCGCCAGCGGTGGTGATGGTTTTTATGGAAAAGGCTCTTCCGCAACCGCTGATCTTAAAACCGATCAAGCCTTTGCGCGGATGGACTATGATGTAACCGAAAACATCAGTGTTTATGTTCAAGGCCTATATGCTCAGGCAAAGACATTTAACAATTTCTATCCCAACCTGATTTTCCCAACCATCGTCGGTGCGGACAATGCATTCTTATCGCCTGCAGCTCAAGCCGAATTAGCTGGCGGGGGCTTCGGGCCAGTTTTCCTGTATTCGCGAGTTTTTGATGATCCGAACCATCTTTTGGGCGTTCGGTCAAATGCCAAAAGCTGGATGGGATCTGCCGGAATCAAGGGATCGACTGCCAATTTTGACTGGACCGTACATTACCAGCACAGTGAGACGAAGTCGGTCAATACGCAGGTAAACAACATACTGGCCGGAAACGTGCTGGCGGCGCTTGATGCTGTCGACAGTGGGCTTTTCGCCGGTGGAGCTGCCAATGGCCAGATAGTTTGCCGCGTTACGCTTACTAACCCCGGCGTTTACCCTGGTTGCGTTCCGCTGAATGGTTTTGGTGCGTCGCCTGCAAGTCAGTCTGCTGCGCTAGACTATGTCACTGGCGACAACTTCAATATTCCAAAATTCACAATGGACGTTGTATCCGCCAGCGTGAGCGGAACGGCATTTGAAAACTGGGCGGGACCAGTGCGTTTCGCAATCAGCGGTGAATATCGGACACTTTCGCTCGACGTGTCGAGCAACACACCTCCCGATTTGCTGGCAAATTGTACGGGCATCCGCTTTGGATGCGTTCAGGGTGTGACGCCTGTCTATCGTGATACCCTTCTCACACCCATCAACGAGAGCGACAATGTTAAAGAGGCTGCGATTGAGGTCGACTTTCCGTTGCTGAAAGACAGCGGCGTAGGCTCCATCAATCTAAGCGGAGCAGCTCGTTATACCGATTACAAAACCAGCGGCAGCGTTACGACTTGGAAGGTTGGCGGGGATTGGAACGTTATGGATGGCCTGCGCTTCCGCGCAACTCGTTCACGCGACATCCGGGCACCAAGCCTGTGGGAGCTTTTCCAACCTCAAACACTTTCGAGTAGCGGCTATTTCGATCTGCTTACCAACAGCGCCGGTCTCAATGGCATTGTCGCGACTTCGCAGGGCGGGAACTCCAATCTTGTGCCGGAAAAAGCCGATACGCTGACTTTCGGCGGGGTATTCCGTCCTAGCGGAGTGCCTGGGTTGAGTATCGCGATTGACTACTACAAGATCAAGCTCGGCAATGCGATCTCGCAGATCGACGGCCGCCTAGCGTCGATACAGACGGCCTGTAACACCAGCAACGGAACAAACAACTTTTGCTCTCTCTACGAACGTCCAACGCCCACAAGTTTTCCATCTTTAGTCAGAATTGCGACCTTGAACGCAGCGTCTATCAAGACTTGGGGCATCGACGGCGAAGTGAACTATAACTTCGGTGTTGGTTCTGACGGCAAAATTTCTCTGCGCGGCTTGGTGGGATATCAGCCACAGCTGACGACCGTTTTAGCGCCTGGCATTGAACCACAGATTGGAGCTGGCACCGCAGCTACCCAGTCGACTGGTGGTGTACCAAAGCTGCGTCTGACAGCGTTTATCGGTTATAGCAATTCGGATTTTGCAGTCGATTTGCAGCAGCGCTGGCGGTCATCGCTGAAATGGGATGCTACACGTTCACTGGTATTTGATATCCCTGACGTACCTTCGGTTATGTACACAGATGCGACGTTCACATTCTTCCCCGGCCAGGACAAGGACAAGCAGATTTTCTTCTCGGTCCAAAACCTGTTCGACAAGAATCCGCCTCCATATTTAACGGCTGGTACCTCCGGCACGCCTGCCTTCTCATTTCCCGCAACCACGGGCGACGACATAATCGGACGTTACTTTACTGTCGGCGCAAAAATGAAGTTCTAAGCTATTGAATTGTGTCGATGTGGCGGGCTTTCTTTTAGAAAGTCCGCCACATTCACTTTTGAAATATGTGGACGACGCATTTGTTGTATTTGAGGAGAGAGACTATGCGCAAAATAACCAACGCAATTGTGGCAGCCCTCCTAATTGCAAGTGGTGGCGTGTTAGCGCAAACGCCTGCTCCAAAAGTGGAAGTTATACCCGCTCCGGCTGAGTCCAATGCGGTTCCCCTTTACGGGGATGCAACCCCTGGCTCAGCGAGCGGCGAGAACTGGTCATATTTTGATGATAAACATTATGTCGTGCGAAACGTTACGCGACCTACCCTGACGGCATTTCTCCCCGACCCGGCAAAAGCGACTGGCGCGGCGGTAGTCGTAGCTCCCGGGGGAGCTTTCATGCTTTTGGCGATCGGCCCTGAAGGATGGGAGGTCGGCAAGCGGCTTGCGGAACGCGGAATCGCGGCATTCGTTCTGAAATACCGCGTTATGCCTACTCCGGCAGATATCGCCGAGGCTACGGCTTATATGAATAAGACCGTCGAGGAATCGCTGACAGATCCGAAAAAGCAACCAAATTTGCGTTACCCGGCTTCAACCGACGACGCTTTAGCAGCGCTTGCCCTTGTTCGTCAAAATTCGGGTAAATACGGTATCGATCCCAAGCGTGTCGGCATGATTGGCTTTTCGGCCGGCGCGATGACGTCCTTGAATTCGGTGATGGCCGCGAAGCCGGGCGCTGGTCCCGACTTTTTCGGTTATATATACGGACCACAGGTGGCGGTACGTGTTCCCAAAAATGCACCGCCCATGTTCGCGGCAATAGCGTTTGATGACCCACTGTTTCCCACCATGGGCTTCCCGATCGTAGAGGCTTGGCAAAAAGCCAAGCGTCCGGTTGAATTACACGCTTACGGTAAGGGGGGGCATGGGTTCAATTTAGGGATCGAGGGAACGACTACCACACTGATGCTAGACCAATACATAGCTTGGATGGATATGCAGGGTTTTCTGAAGCCCAAAACTGAAAAATAGGGCAACTCGGTTCATGAATGATCAACTGATATGTGAATGGGTAGATGCGCTATTGGCGCAAATGACACCTGAAGAAAAAGCGGGGCAATTGTGCCAGCTTTTTTCATTCACGCCGAATGACACTTCAATCACCGATGAAATTGCCGCGGGTCGTGTCGGGGCTATACTTGTCGTGCGCGATCCGGAGGAACTCGACCGGTTGCAGCGTGTGGCGGTCGAGCAATCGCGCCTCGGTATCCCGTTGCTGTTTGGGTTCGATGTAATCCACGGACTGCGAACGATTTTGCCGGTACCTATTGCCATGGCCGCGAGCTGGGACATGGAGATAATAGAGGCGGGGCAGGCGGTGGCTGCTGCTGAGGCTCGCGCAATCGGGCTTCATTGGACGTTTGCTCCGATGGTAGATATTGCTCGAGATCCCCGCTGGGGCCGAATGATAGAGGGTGCTGGAGAAGATCCCTATCTGGGTTCCGCAGTTGCTTCAGCGCAGGTTCGTGGATTTCAAGGGAGCGAAATTGGCGCGGCGGGCCGGGTCATATCGGGACCTAAGCATTTTGCAGGCTATGGCGCAGGGTTAGGCGGACGCGACTATGATGAAGCCGAGATTTCCGACAGCGAGCTGCGGAATATCTACTTGCCGCCGTTCAAAGCCGCAATCGACGCAGGCGCAGGAAATATCATGTGCGCCTATATGACGCTCAATGGAGTCCCCGCCACCGGAAATAACTGGCTGATCACTGATGTGTTGAAGGGCGAATGGGGCTTTTCTGGATTCACGGTCTCCGATGCCAATTCGGCCTATGACTTAGCGACCCATAACTTCGCGAAGGATACCGCCGATGCGGCCGTGCGTGCGTTGAATGCCGGCCTAGACATGGAAATGTCATTGAGTTTCAAAAACGCATGCTATGCGACATTGCCTCAATCGCTTTCGGTTGGCGCAGTTAGCGAAGAAAAACTCAATGATGCGGTTCGTCGCGTTTTGGCGATGAAGGTTCGGATGGGATTGTTTGAAAATCCTTACGCGGACCATTCACAGGTTAACACTGTTCTCGATAATCCAGTGCACCGCGACGTGGCGCGCGAGGCGGCCGAAAAGAGTTTTGTGTTGCTGCGAAATGACATCGGAACACTGCCGCTTGATCGCTCCAAAATCGGCTCGTTAGCGGTCATCGGGCCACTTGCAGATTCGGCGCGCGATACGCTTGGCCCGTGGGTGTTCGATCACGATCTGGCTGAGACAGTTACCGTGCTGCAGGGAATAAAGAGCAAGGTCGGCGAAGAAATAGAGGTTGCATACTCCCCCGGAGTGACGATGATCCCTCGGCTAAATCCCTCTTTCTTTGATGCTTTGCCGGGGCTTGAGCCCGCCGCTCGTGTTGAGGTCGATGATGACGCTGAAATTCGCCGGGCAATTATGCTTGTCAACGAGGCCGATTGCGCAATCCTTGTTTTAGGTGAAGCGCAGAACATGATTGGAGAAGCAGCATCGCGCTCCTCGCTCGATTTGCCAGGCAGGCAGCAAGATCTACTCGAAGCTGTTATTGCTACTGGTAAGCCCGTCATCCTTCTGCTGATGTCCGCACGTCCGCTCGACCTTAAGAGCGCAGCACCCGACGCCATTTTGAAAATCTGGTATCCGGGAACACAGGGCGGTACGGCAGTGGCCAATACGCTTTTCGGTGATGCTATTCCCGGCGGCAAGTTGCCATTCAACTGGGTACGTAGCATCGGACAGGTTCCTTTGCCTTACGCTCGAATGAAAACGCACCAGCCGAAAGAGCGCGAAAACCGATATTGGGATGAGCAGGGTACACCACTCTATCCGTTTGGTTTCGGGCTCAGCTATGTAACGTTCACTTACGATAATCTGCGCGTATCGAGCCCTTCGATAGCGCTTGGCGACACGCTTACCATTTTAGTGGATGTTACAAACACCGGGGCTTGCACTGCGGCCGAAGTGGCGCAGCTCTATATCCATCAACGATATGGTTCGGCCGCACGCCCTATCCGCGAACTGAAAGGCTTTAAGCGGCTGACGCTCTCACCCGGCGAAACGCAAACCGCTGAATTCGTCCTGACAGCACAAGACCTAATCTACTGGTCAGCCACCGTCCGCGACTGGGTGCAGGACGAAACGATTATAGACGTTATGGTCGGTGGCGATTCCGCCGCGACATTAAGCGCATCGTTCGAAGTGCGCGCACCATAAGGCATTTGGGAGAGTGAGTATGATAATGCAATCCGAAGCGGCGGGCACAGCGCCCGATCAACCGGTTTCCACCGGGTTCATGCTCTCATATCTTTTATTGGTGTTTGCCATCTACGCAGCTTTGTTCGCGCCGCTTTTGGCGACCCTTGCGATCAAGCTGGGGCAGATTTCGGCGGATGGCAACAAGGCGGTTGATTTGGGAACGGTCCTTGCACCCGGGGCCTTTGCAGCACTCGTCGCGGCACCCATTTTCGGCGCTTTATCGGACCGCACCAAAAGCCGCTTTGGTCGGCGAAAGCTTTGGATCGTCGTTGGCTGCGCACTCATGGGCGTAGGTCTAGTGGTAATGGCTCTTGGTTCGACGCTATTGGCGCTCGGTGCAGGCTGGTTCTTGGTCCAGATTGGAGCAAATGCAGCTATGGCGGCGAACAACGCATTGCTGCCTGATTTCGTCCCCGAAAGTCAGCGCGGCAAAGTATCGGCGCTGCTGGGCATCGCGCTTAGCCTTGCTTTGCTCACCGGGCCGTATGTGACGCAATTTACGACGCAGGACAATCTGCTGATGTTCCTCGTGCCCTGGGCGCTTTGTCCAATTGCCATCCTTCTGCTATTCCGGACATTCAAGGATTGCCCGGCGGAACCGATGCCGCCCTTTGGTGCAGCTGATATACTGGGAACATTCTGGGTTAATCCGGTGAAGTTCCCCGACTTCGGTTGGGCTTTTCTTAGTCGTTTTCTTGTTTTTATGGGCGTCGCCTACTTCCTGACCTATCAATTCATTTTCCTCAGCGATCAGCTCAAGCTTGATGAAGCCACCGCACTCGAAACATTAGCGCTGTCACAATTGATCACAACGGTTGTCACAATCAGCTGCACGTTGTTGAGCGGCTGGCTATCCGACAAAATAGGCCGCCGTAAGCCAGTGGTGCTGGCCGCTGGCCTGTTTGTGGCCGCAGGCTTGATCGTTATCGCTACAGCTAGCACAATACCGATGTTCCTGGTCGGAGCCGCCATTTATGGCGTCGGTCAAGGTGTGTATTTTGCGGTCGATATGGCATTGGTAGCCGCTGTGTTACCGAACCCAGAAGACACCGGGAAAGACCTCGGCGTTTTCAACATCGCCAGCGTCTTCCCGCAAACCATAGCGCCGGTAATTGCCCCTGTATTTCTCAGCATTGGTGCTGTCGCTGGTGGCAATTTGCCGGCAGTATTTCTTGCAGGCGCCGTATTTGCAGTAGTCGGGGCGTTTGTAGTGCTACCAATTAAAAAGACGCGTTAAATCATTCTGGCGCGTTGATATCCACATATCGCGTTTCAGGGCTGGCCAACAGTGCTGCAAACGAGATTACAATGAGCGCCATGCAAATGGCCGTTAGCCAGTACGTACCTCCTCTAGATTCGTGCATAACCCAGGTCGCGACAAATGGTGTCGGTCCTGCAAAAATGAGATTGGCGCCGGTATAGGCCAATGCTGATCCGGAATATCGCGAGGATGTCGGGAACTGTTCCGCAAAAAAGGCAGGCAGTATCCCGCTCTGCGCCTGAATTGCGCCTACAACAAGACTCATGGCGGCGAAGACGAAAAGAGCATTGCCAGTGTTCATTATGGAAAAATAGAACGGCATAACGGCCAACACGACCAGCGCAGCAGTAATTAGAGCGGGCTTTCTTCCGAATTGGTCGCTGGCATATCCGCCTGCCAGCGTAAGACAGACGGCAACTGCATTGGCTGCCATCAGGCACAGAAATATCGTTTGCTTGGGCAAGTCATTTTGTGACCCCAGATAACTGATCGAAAAAACTGTGACCACATAATAGCATGTGCAGGGAGCCGCCCAGAACAGGATCAAACGGATTATCGTAGGCCAGTTTTTGCGATCAGACTTTTCTTGCTCGTTCGATCTAATTTGTGACTGTCGCTCTTTCAATGCCTTAAATGCGGGTGTTTCGGTAACGCGGGTACGAATGTAGGCACCCAGAACGATTAGAAAGATGCTAAGCAAAAAAGGTATACGCCACCCGAAACTCTCAAATTGCAGTTCGCTCATAGTAGCCGCGATCGCAAAGAGCAGGCCGTTTGCCAAAACCTGACTGGCGGGTGCAGCCAGATTAATGAAGGACCCAAAAAGCCCTCGCTTATCGGCCGGGGCATGTTCCATTGTGAATAGCTGCGCTCCTGTCGCTTCACCTCCCAGCGCAAACCCTTGCATGAACCGCAAAGCGACAATCAGGATCGGTGCCCAGATGCCGATTACGGCATAGGGCGGCATCAGGCCGATCAGCAGCGATGAAAAGCCCATCAGCAGGAAGGTGATCATCAAGACCTGTTTGCGACCGATACGATCGCCCAGCAATCCAAACAGGACACCACCCGCTGGCCGCGCAAAAAAACCTACGCCGAAAGTGGCAAAAGATGCGAGCAGGGCGGAATTGGGGTCGAGTGTGGGGAAAAAGAGCTTTGGAAACACTGTGGCTGACACCACTCCATATGCCGTGAAATCTAGCCATTCGAGAACTGAGCCCATAGCACTGCTGAAGGCTGCCTTGCGTGGCATACCTTGATGGGTGGTATCGACCATTCTGCTATGCGTATCCATTTGATCTCTCCCCCGCCGTGCGAGTAGGTTAAAAAAGGGGCCGCACCTTTCGGTGCGGCCCAGCCCCCTAATCTAATCAGTACGACCCGATTAGAACTTAAATCCAAGCCGCGCATACCATTCGGTCGGTCTATTGTACGATCCGATGATTGCGCCGAATGCGGGGATTGATGTTCCCGATGCCAGATATCGTTTGCCTGTCAGGTTCGTACCGCCAACGGTAATCGTGTATTTCTCATCCGGAGCGCGATAAGCGATGCTGGCGTTTACTATCGACACCGACGGACGGTTGAGTACGTAAGTGCGCTCCACATTGTTCGTCTGTTTCGAAATGAATGTGTAATCACCAAGCACCGTAATCGAACTGCCATTGCCGAGTTCAAATTCATACCGTGGGCTGAAATTGACCTTCCACTTTGGCGTCTTGGGCAGGGTGCTGCCGACTACGGCACCTGCTTGCAGACCGGCGACAAACCCGCTGGTCACAGCCACTGCAGGGTCAAGCGCGGTATATTTTGCATCGGTATAGCCTACAGCCATATTCAGCGTTAGGCCTCGCGCTGGCTGCGCCGTGATTTCCAATTCGGCGCCTTTGATATCGGCATCGCCGACATTGTCGATCGTTGGTGATCCACCGACCTGATAGTTCAGCTGGATTGCGCTGTAATCGGTTTTAAACACCGCCGCATTTATCTGCAAACGACGGTCGAGCAGAGTGGATTTTAGTCCCAGCTCATAGGTGGTCGCCTTTTCGGGATCGAAACTGCTGACAAAGGTCTGCGGCGTCGAATAACGCGTGGTCCATCCGCCAGTCTTGTATCCTTTTGACCATGAGCCGTAGATCATTACATCATCTGATGGATGGAGCTGTACGCCCACCTTCGGTGAGAAATTGTTGAAGCTCTGTTTGTTGATGCCACCTGGGTAGATGCGCAGCGGGTTGCTGGGATCGGGGTAGTTATTCGCAACTCTACATGTGCGACCGTCAGGCAATAACGCGTCGGGGAAAATGTTGCCAGCCAAGTCCGAGCAAGGCGCGCCAGCTAGTTTATAGAACAAGCCGCTGAGCTCCTGCTGCCCGCCCTCAAAGTCTTTGCTTTCTTTAGTATAACGAGCCCCGAGAGTGATCCCGATCAAGTCATTGACGCGATAATCAAGCTGACCAAAAGCCGCATAAGCATTGGTGCTCAGCCAGTTCGGGCCATCAATGACATAAATACCTTCGCCCGAGATCACATAGTCGGCAAGAAAACCAGACTCTGTGAAATAGTAAGCACCCAGAACATAGTTGAGTTTATCATCTAATGCGGTCCCGACCAGCTGTAGCTCCTGGCTGAATTGCTTTTGTCGTTGGTCGAAACTGTAGGTCGACATGTTGACGGGTGAGCCGTCGCCATCAAGCCCACTCTGCCAGTCGCTCTTACGGTAACCTGTAATCGATTTGAGCATTACATCATCGCTCAGGTCGACTTCACCGGTCAGCGTAAAGCCCCAATTCTTCAGACGCGAGAAGTTGTTGCCGGTGGCATAGCTGGTGTCCCGATCATTGGTGATGAAGCGATTATCCCAAGGCAACAAGTCGTTGTTTGGATTAGCATCTGCATTCACGCCAGCCAGTGTATATAGACGGTTCACGGGGAACGTCTGATTACGATAGCGGGATGGCAATTGCGTGCCCGAAGAGTTGCACATGTTGATCAGACCGGCAGTTGTCAAATCTGCGACCGACGTACCAATGCACAAATTGTATAGGTTCGCAAAAAGTCCACCCGCAGTTCCGTTTGTGGTCTGTAACAGCTTCGTCGGCGCAGTTCCTTTTGTGAGTGCATAATCGCCGGACAGGGTCAGCCTTAGCGAGTCTCCATCATATTTCAATTTGCCGCGAATTGTGCGGTTGTCTTCATCACCTTCGCGTGAAGGCGAGTTATAGCCTGCTGCAGGATAGACAGTGTAAGGAGGTGAATTGGCAGCGAGTGAGCCGGGGAAGGGAATACGCTTGGCATAGCCATCGCGCGACTTCACGTCGACTGTGATTGATGAATAAAGATTCTCCGCCAAAGGTAAATCAACCGAGGCCCGAGCTTGAAGCAGGTTGAACCGGCCTACGGTCAAATCACCGCGAACGCCAAATTCCTTTGCCGGATCTCGTGTCACAATCGATACGGCACCGCCAATAGTGTTCCGGCCGAACAATGTTCCTTGCGGGCCTTTCAAAATTTCAATGCGCTCAACATCGAGCAGGTCTTGATTTGCACCAACCGAACGCGCCAGATAAATTCCGTCCACATAAACGCCGACGGCAGGGTCAATGTTGAGTGCGAAGTCGCTTGCGCCGATACCACGGATCGATGCGGCGAGCACCGCCGTCGAAGCTGTAAAAGACACGCCTGAATCAAGGTTTACGTTCGGTGAAAGCGATGCCAGCGCGCTTACATTGCCGACGGCGCGTTCGGTAAGATCGTCGCCTCCAAAGGCAGAAATAGCAATGGGAACATCTTGGACATTTTCGGAGCGCTTCTGCGCAGTAACGACGATTTCTTGGATGCCCTGACTTTCATCAGACGTTTCGGCTTCTTGTGCGAAAGCAGTTGTGCTCACGCTTAAAGCGAACGCAGAAAGGCATCCCCAGGCAACGCCTGAGAGCAGTTGGTTCTTCATTTTTCTTCCCCTAAAGTGCTTTTCCGTTAAACCGGATAAATCAATGAATTTGGTATGATATCATTATCATACACGCAGAATTTCTTTCTGAATCTGAGTCCTCCCTCCGTTGAAACGATTTCATCCAAATATTGACCGATATTGTAGATATCAGCATCCATGTCCCGCTTAGTCCTGAAGACAGCGTAGTTTGCCGTGGCGTGGACAACCGCTTCTTCAGACACGAAGAGCAGGGGCGTGCTTATAATGTGACGTTGATAGTAGGGCGCATGAAAGATTGTGCTGCTGATCCCGTAAACACGATCACGCATCATGGGTTTACCCTTCAGCGAAACGACGCTTAGTGGGAGGTCCCTGTCATAGTTTTCGCGCGCAACGATCCGATACCAAGCATCGTCGGTGAAGAGTTCCGGCCATTCCTCAAAACGACCATCATCTATACACGCAGCATAGGTTGCGTAGAGATCGGCAACGGCAAAGCGGAGTTCGGCATCGAGCTTCATGCCTCCATCACCTTTCGCCAATAGCGATACATGCCGCGGATAAGTGTTTCAGTTACCATATGGTCGGTCTCGCCAACATCGCGACCACCCAGTTCGCACATTGTCGAAAAATCCCTGTCTTGCTCAAAACCTTCTTGGCTGAACTCTATGACTTCGCCGTCATCAGCCGAGACGAAGCCTGCAGGTCCGAAAAGATTAGCCTGCCGCAGGCGTCTTTCGGTCATTTCCTCATCGTCATCTTCGAAGCCGAAATGAGTCCAGACAAAGTCAAATTTGTCCGGACCCAATGGAATGATTTGGCGAGTTGAAACGGAATTGACCTGCTGCTGGAAGATAACATTGGGGAAAATTGTGGTCATGCATACCGTATCTTCGCCCCACCAATCTTCATGCACTATATCAAGCAGCAACGGCTCTCCCAGCTGCATATTGGCGCGGAAGCTGGTAACACCCTCTTCTATGTTGCCGCTGACGCTGGCGCTGCGCCGCGAAATCATAGCGGCATGGCGGGAATGCTTGTCGAGTTTCAGCCGAGACTCATTGTCAGCGCGCCACAGGCCGAAAGTTACAAACCATGTGTGCAAGAGGCCGGGATGATAGGGGTCCTTGATGTTCTCCATCATAAGCTTCCAGTTGCCTGGGATGCGTTGTCGCGAATACCCAAGCAGCGTCAGCTTGCGGCCGTCGAAAGTGCGATCAAAAGCTGAAAGTATGTCGGAACCGATGTATTCTTCTAGCGGCTCAACTTCATGGTCGAAGCAGGCAAACACAACACCGTTGCGGACAGTACATTTTAGTACGTTAAGGCCGTGATCTTCCAGTTGGAAATCCTCTGGCATTCCACCTTTGCCCTTGACCCCATTTTTGAAAGGTACACCGAGCAGCTTGCCGTCGTAATTATAGTTCCATTGATGATAAGGGCAGACGAATGTTTTAACTTTGCCGGTGCGTTCTTGGCAAAAACGCATGGCGCGGTGTGCGCAGCGGTTTTCCAGCACATTGATTTCGCCCTTGCGGTTGCGGACCATAATAACGGAACGTTCGCCAATGGCGGTGCGCTTAAAACAGCCCGCTTCCGGTACTTCGATTTCGAGGCCGACATAGCTCCAATGCGGTCCGTAGAATATCCTCTCCAACTCGCGCTGGTAAATTGCGGGGTCTGTGTAGACGGCAGACGGTATCCGACTAGACCCGTCGTCCAGCCAGTCCGGTTGCGTCATATTGTCGAGCGACATTTGGCCCTGAACTTCCATTTTTTGTCTCCGCTCGCTTTAAACTCAAGCGGTTCCGATGCGCAGGACGGGTTTGATGGTCTTGCCGTTTTCGCTGTCTTCAATCGCCTGATTGATGTCTGCGAAATCATAATGCTTGATCAGCCGGTCGAACGGGAAGCGCCCCTGCCGGTAGAACTCAATGAGTGTGGGGATGAAGGTACTGGAAACAGCATCACCCTGAACGATGCCCTTGATCATTTTTCCGGGGATCATAACGCCCATCACATCGACAGCGACTTCGGTGCCGAGCGCTGGCGCGCCTACAATACCGCAAGTACCGAAAATGCCGAGGCAGTCGATTGCCTGACGAAGGACAGCAGGTACACCTGTCGCTTCAAGCGCGAAATCTGCGCCTTTGCCAGTAATTTCAACTATTTTGGCTACTACATCAGTTTCTTTCCCATTGATCGTGTGCGTTGCGCCCAATTCCGCAGCCATTTTCAATCGTTCAGGGTTGATGTCCACTGCAATAACTTTGGTCGCACCCGCAATCTTCGCCGCCATGACCGCGGCGAGACCGACTGCGCCAAGGCCGAAAGCTACGAACGATGATCCGGGCGTAACCTTCAACGCCTGCAATACCGCACCTGCTCCCGTTTGCAGGCCACAACCCAATGGGGCCAGCAATTCCAGTGGTAGATCCTTGTCCACCTTTACAACGTTGCGTTTGTTAGCGAGTGCGTATTCGGCGAACGAGGATTGAGCGAAGAAATGATCGTGAATCGACGTGCCGGTCGAATCGGTGATGCCGGTCGAGCCGTCAGCGCGGCTGCCGCCAAAGCATTGGGGCAATACGTTTTCACAATGTGCGGGGTGGCCCGAGTGACACAAATCACATGACCCGCAATAGGCATAGCTCATGACCACATGATCGCCCGGGACGACGTTTGTAACGGATCGACCAACGGCTTCAACCACACCCGCACCTTCATGGCCCAGAACTGCGGGAAGCGGCATTGGGAGAAGTTGGTCGCGGACCGAGATATCGGTGTGACATATGCCGGTCGCCACGATCCGGACCAGCACTTCATCGTCGGCAGGTTGACCGATGGTAACGTTTTCGATCGTCATAGCCCCACCCGTTTTCCGGACAATGGCAGCCTTGATCATACGACTCTCGTGAATTCCCATTTTGTCTCTCCTTTGCTGCTCACGTCTCACAGAATTTTATTTGGCGCAACATATTTCATATTATACAATTGAGAAAATTGCGCTAGAACGGTTGCCGACGGACCGTTAGGGCCGAATCAAGAAACAAAATCCAAGGAGAGAGACATGGATGTTCAGCTGCTGATCGATAACCGGCAGGTCGATGCCGATGACGGTAAAATCTTTGAGCGGCGTAATCCAGTTAGTGGCGAAACCGTCACTCGCGCTGCTGCCGCCAGTGTTGCCGACGCGAATCGCGCTGCAGCATCGGCTGGCGAAGCCTTTAAGAGCTGGTCGCAAACCGGGCCGACAGAACGCCGGAAAATCCTCAACGCCGCGGCAGACAATCTGGAGGCCAAGATCGGTGAAATCTCAGCTGCCATGGCTGCCGAGGTTGGTGCTTCAGGCCTGTGGGGTGGATTCAATGTTATGGCCGCTGCTGGATTGATCCGTGAAGCTGCCTCGCTGACTACACAGATTCAGGGTGAGACCATTCCGACTGACAAGCCAGGCACATTGTCGATGACATTGCGGCAACCTGTTGGCGCGATCTTGAGCATCGTTCCGTGGAATGGCCCGATCATCTTAGCCTGCCGAGCAATTGCTTATCCGATTGCATGCGGCAACACTGTCGTCTTCCGCGCATCCGAAATGAGCCCGAAGACACATGCGCTAGTCGCCGACGCATTTATCGAGGCTGGCCTGCCTGAGGGCGTGCTCAACTATGTTGTGAATGCACCCGAGGACGCCGCTGAGATTATTGAAGCATTGATTTCGCATCCCGCGATCCGCCGCGTGAACTTCACAGGTTCAACCCGTGTTGGCCGGATCATTGCCGAAACAGCCGGACGCAATCTAAAGCGCTGCTTGCTCGAATTGGGCGGCAAGGCACCTTTTGTGGTCCTCGATGATGCCGATATCGACGGCGCGGTGAATGCCGCCATCTTCGGTTCGTTCCTGTATCAAGGCCAGATTTGTATGTCGACGGAACGGTTCGTGGTCGACGAGGCCGTCGCAGACGAATTCGTCTCCAAATTCGTCGCCCGCGCAGCCGCATTGCCCGCTGGTGATCCGTGCACCAACCCAGGCTGCGTGATCGGTCCAATGATCGATGGCAAGTCCGGCCCGCGCATCAATGCCATGCTTGACGATGCTACCGCCAAAGGTGCGAAAATTGTTGTTGGTGGCCACGCTGACGGCGTCATGATGCCGGCAACCATTGTCGATCATGTCAAACCAGGCATGACTATTTATGACGACGAAACCTTTGGTCCTGTCACCACCATCGTGCGCGTAAAAGGAATGGATGAAGCTATCAAGGTCGCCAACGATACCGAATATGGTCTAGCCGCCGCTGTATTTGGACGCGACTCCCACCGGGCGTTTAACGTTGCACGCCAGATCGATGCAGGCCATGTCCACGTCAACGGCGCGACGGTAGCAAACGAACCTCAGGCTCCATATGGCGGCATGAAGAATAGCGGTTATGGCCGTTTCGACGGCCGTGCGGTTATTGACGAATTCACCGAGTTGAAATGGGTAACGATCGAACCCAGCGATCAGGGTTATCCGGTCTAGGCTAAGGCGATTCCCATGGATGATGCAGCTGGGCTTGTCTTCACCGCTATTCAGGAGGCCTATCTTAGTCTCCTGTATAGCCTGCCTCTTGTTTTAGCGGGTATCCTCCTGACTGGTTCAACGTTCTATTTGTTGTTCGTGAGAAAGCATCTGGAGACCCGATCATTCCGAACATGGATCACCTACCTTTTTCCCAAATCGAACTACACAAGCGCATCGGCTCGTATTGACATCAAAATCTGGTTGTTAAACGGCTTAATATTTATTCCCCTGTTCGAAATAAGCGTTGTGCTGACAGGTATTATTCTCGGTGTCAGCTTCCTGGATATTCTGCGAGAAACTCTCGGTTCCGGACCAGACGTCAGGCTTGGCCTTGTCGCAATCGTCAGCATTCAGTTTTTGGGATTCTGGTTTGGGCTGGGTATCGGCCAGTACAGCGGCCATCTTGCCATGCACAAGGTTCCGGCCCTTTGGGCCTTACATAGGGCGCATCATTCTGCGGAATCGGCCAATCTTTTTACTTTCCTCCGAAGCCATCCCTTGGAGCATTTCATCAACGGCGCAACCCGCGTAGTCGGAACCGCTGCAGGTATTGCATTAGGCCTCTATCTGACATCATCAAATTTGCTGCCCGAGACGGCAGCAACCATTTTCTGGTATAACGTCGCTTATGTCTTGATTGGATTTCGCTCGGTCGATCACTTGCACATCCCGGTATCTTACGGCCGATTTCTAGATGTACTGGTCGGCTCTCCTATAATGCATCAGGTGCATCATAGCGCCGAAATTAAGCACCGAGATGTTAATATGGCGGGTGCGGGTTACCTTTTCGATTGGTTGTTCGGAACGCTTTACATTCCCCAGAAAGGGGAGACGTGGCGATGGGGATTAAACGACGACGAACTTGGTCCAAACAATCCTCACAATTCCCTAAGCGGCTTTTTTTTCGAGCCTATGCAAGCAATGCTACGCGGAGGTCGACCTGTTGCCGTGCCGCCACCGTACCGAAAACAAAGATAGTGACATACTTCGATGTCATGGGCTATCTGGTATGGGTGCAAATGGTTTTAGTGCTAAACATGCCGCCTCTATCGTGCGAATCCGCGTTGCGCTTAAATCCACTCCGAACCGCCGTGCATTTGCCAGCTGGGGTATGAGGCAGATGTCTGCGAGTGAGGGTGTGGCTCCGAAACTAAACGGCCCAACTTCCGCCGGAATCAGCTTTTCATAGGCCGCCAGTCCTTCCTCTATGGTGGTGCGGGCCCAGATGTCTACCACGTCGTCACCTTGCCCCAATGCTCGTAACCGGTTCAGGATTTTGAGGTTCTGAACTGGATGCACATCGCAGGCGATAGCATAAGCAGCTGCCCGGACTTTAGCACGCGCGAAAACGCTGTTGGGAAGCAAAGCAGGCGTGGGGTGCAGCTCGTCGAGATATTCGCAGATGGCTAACGATTGTGTGAGAACTGCACCGTTTATCTCCAGCGCAGGTACCAACCCTTGCGGGTTAAGCGCAAGAAAAGCTGGAGCCAGCTGTTCTTTATTGCGCAAGCTGTAGGACAAATATTCGAAAGTTAGTCCTTTTAGCGCCAGTGCGATTTTAACTCTATAAGTTGCGCTCGAGCGAAAGAAGCCATGGAGCTTTGCTTGCTCAGTCATTGGCGAGAGGACCCACCAAAATCTCTGTCGAACTCAAACCCGCAATGGCCACAACCATTTTATCCCCAGGCACAACTGCACCCACGCCGGCAGGAGTGCCGGTGTAGATCAAGTCGCCAGGTTCGAGGCGATAAAGCGCGGAGATGAAGACAATGACATCTTCTACCGGCCAGATTAGATCGGCGATATCAGACGACTGCTTCGTTTCACCATTCACTGTTAATGTTATCGCGCCGCTTGCCAGATGGCCGACCTCAGCTGCCGGATGAATCAGGCCCAAGGGGCAAGACTGTTCGACATTCTTGCCAGTATCCCATGGCCGACCTTTGTCGCGCGCGATGAGTTGTAAGTCGCGGCGGGTCATGTCCAAGCCGGTAGCATAGCCATAAATGTGGTCGTTAGCGGCTTCACGGGCGATATTTCGACCGCCTTTACCTATGGCAACGACGAGCTCGGCCTCGAAGTGGAAATTCTGTGTGCCTTGCGGATAAGCAATCGTTGATCCTGAGGGCACGACCGTTTCGGCCCATTTGGTGAAGAAAAATGGCGGCTCGCGGTCTGGGTCAAACCCCATCTCCCGGGTATGCTCCGAATAATTGCGCCCCACGCAGAAAATGCGGCGCACTGGAAAATCATCACCGCTGCTGGTTTTTGCGAGCACAGGCATCTGGGGTTCAAATAGGAGCGTCACGCGCAATATTCCTTATAAAGATTGAGTTTTTGTTGGGTGGCTTTGTCGGACATCGCGAAGAGCATCAGGTCTTTTGAAGCCGAAAGGCGGACTTCATTCCAAGACGGTACGACAAATACATCTCGTTCCGACAGCTGGTGTTCAGCGCCATTGATCAAAGCAGTGCCTTCTCCTTCGACAACAACGAACACGGTGCCATCGGTTGAGCGGCGAGGTGCTGTTTCAAAGCCTGCTGGTATAAGCCTAACATGTGCCGAAATTGTTGGCATAACCGGACCACCATCCGAGGGATTAATGAATTCAAGCGCATGGCCAAGATGTGGGTCGATTTCAGAATGGGCAGCCATTTCAGTCAGGCTTTTGCGCCATTTCTCGAAGGGATAGTGGAATAAAGGCTGATGAGATGGACGACGATCAGCCTTAGACCCTTTTAGAGGGCGCAGATTTGCACCATAACGATTCAACGTATCACCCGCAGGCGCAGTTTCGGGATGCAACTTCTCCGGCAAGCGCTCTGCAAAGGAGGCATCGAATAGACGCACCGTGGGGATATCGAGGCCATCCAGCCAAATCATCGGCCCGTCTGTTGGGTTGCCATGATCATGCCATTGCATGTTAGGCGTCAACACTAGATCAAACGGCCGCATCACTGCCTTCTCGCCATCCACCGTTGTATGAGCGCCGTTGCCCTCCAATACAAAACGTAGCGCGCACTGCGTGTGGCGGTGGCATGGGGCAATCTCGCCAGGCAGAATAAGTTGTAAACCGGCATAGAGGCTGGGGATAATCGCAGATTGGCCTTTAAGTCCGGGATTCTCGAGGATCAGTACGCGTCGCTCGGCCTGTTCTGCGGAAATTAAATCGCCTGCGCGCATCAGATATTCGCGCATGTTAGCGTAGGACCATTTGTGAACGACAGCCGGGCTGCTCGGTTCGTTCAAAACTAGAGCGTGCAGCACTTCCCATAAAGGAGTGAGCCCCTCGGGTTCCATTTGGTCGTATAGCTCCTGAAGCAAAGCTTGCTGTTCGTTGCTTTGGAGCGCTGACATGTCGGGATCCTCATTAGACACGCGATGAAGGGCGTCGCTTTTATGCGTCGTTGTTTCCTACTGCTACCGTAGTATATTCCATAATGTCAAACTGATTGTATAATCTGAAACTAATAAATCGGCGGATGACCGCCTACGGCCAGACTAATTTCTTCGCAGACTGCACGCAATTTTGGAGCTGTTTTTTTGCTGGTTTGCTCGCCGCGTCCAGCCGCTTCGACCAGTGTAGCTGCCAATATGGCATGACCCTGTAAATCAAATATCGGATAGGCTTTCGCATTCAGGCCCGGGATTAACGTCCCTCCAACCTCCGCCTTTCCGTCACGTCGGATTTTTTCCTTCAATTTTTTTACCGCGTCTCCGCTCATCGATTGCGATTGTGCAACCTCGGCTGCGATCAATGCCTCCAGCTCCCTTTCAGGGCGATAAGCGAGAAATATCTGGCCGGTCGCAGAATGCAGCACCGACAGCAGCGAACCAAGGCCAAGCGATGTTACAATTGGTGGGCGTCCGACATGCCATCGCACAATGATAGGGCCGGCTGGTCCCAAAGCCGCAAGCAAAACAGTAGCGCCTGTTTCATTTGAGAACGCAGCAAGTTTCTCATCCGCAATTCGGAACACATCGATGCGTGACAGCGCGCTTAAGCCAAGGCGCAGGGCGGCAGGGCCTAAGTCATAATCGCCATTCGCATCCTGCTTGACCATCTCTGCTTCGGTTAAGCTGGCAAGGTAGCGATGTGTCTGCGAGGGCGACAAACCGCATCCTTTGACAATAGCGGCAAGCGGACGTGCCCCACCCAACGTAGCCAGTGTATCGAGCACGCGCATGCCAATCTCCACTGATTGTATCCCGGCGCGTTTCTTGACTTTTGTCCCCGGCATGTTGGCTAACCCCCGCTTTTTTGCAAATTTGAATTGGACTTTTAGAACCTTTTGTTCGGCGTAATCCACAGTATAGCTTCGCCACATAGGGGAATAAGGTTCAACTAAAAAATCATATCGGCGTATGATTTAACAAGTGTCCCTAAACCACGCATAAACGATAATATGCAACGGATGTTAGGCGGTTAAGGGGAGATATGCCTTTAAGCGTTCTAGTTCGTCATGCCTGAACTGATGCGATCTAAGATCAATCGCCATACTCAGGTGAGACAAAATTCTTCAGCGAAATTGGAAGAATCTGTTCCTCTGCGCGTCGCAAATATGTTTCTTTCCTACTTATTCTAAACAGTCGAATTTGAACGCCGAGCTTATCGAACCGCCATCACTTCGCACCAATCGGTAGTGGCCATTATCTTTTAGAACCGGGTCGTGGCCTTCCACACCATGGAAGAAACCATCGGGCCATAACAGATCGATTTGTCCTGGCCGCATGCGTCCTGCCAAGAGGAAAAGCCACCAACGAACAATTGACTCTTCGGCGAGTGCGGAAGGTTCGTGAGCGTCAGACCATTGCCAACGGTCTAAATTGACGAGCCTGCGACAGACCTCATATGCTTTGGTTGGATCGCCAATGGTACTGTCCAATACGTGCGGTCTCAGTAAAGGTCGCTTACCTGTCGGGCCCCAATCTTGGGGTGAAGTGTGGGCAGTTGGCATGCCATTCGTGCGCAATAGTTCATCCGCCTCTTCTAGATTTGCCACGGACGGAAACAATCCTCCGGTGTAGCGAGGCAACAAACTGCTCTTACCCTCGACCTGCAAAAGCATGTACGGTCCAGCCGGCACTTCAAATTTTGCCCAATTCATTGGGTCGCCTTCATAGAGATTATGAGACCGCTGCTCTAAAAACGCGACACGTTTATCTAAGCGAGCAAAAATTGGGTCTGATTTCCCAGCTACATTTATAGTAATCGCTTCGTCAAATTGTGATGCAAACCCGGCATAGGCAGCGCGGGCATTCTCAACGCCATTAATGCGTCCATGCCCATCTGCTCGTTGTGCTGGCTCGCTAATTTCCAAGAGGGAAAGGCCGTTATTGTCAAATGCTGGAGCCAAATGGCTAGGTTGCGCTGGATCGGGATTACCAGCAATTTCATTGTCTACTTCACCTAAATCTTGCGGGATAGGCTGATCGTCTGCAACGGGAGCGACTTCGTCTATTTTGTCCTCGGCTTCAATCTCTTCAGCGGTCATGCGATCCTCGAGAACCTGGTTCATCAGCGAGAAGCTCCCCTTTGGATTGTCCATTTTTGCCCGAAGTTCGGGAATCGGGCCAGCATAGCGCTCAAGTATTTCCATGATCTCTTGAACAACTTTTCGCCTTACGCTGCGGTTACTTGATGCATCAAAACCCGCGGATTCCAGTGTACGTGCGATATCAAGTGACCAGCCAGGCACGGCACCGAAGAGCCTTTCTTCCTCGCTCCGCGCCCTGCTCAATCGGCCCAACAACATCGCTCGATCGCTGCGGTACTCCGCAATCAGATTATCGATATTCCAGATCAATTCACGGCCGATCTGCGCTCGATCATAGGGACCAGTATCGCTTTCCCCAGGCTTTTTTGCTTCTTTGGTACACTCGATTTTCTCTTGATGAGCAAGCTGCTCGGACCGCTTAGCTACGAGCCGCGCGATGATTTCATCGCACAGCATGACCATGCGCGTAAGCTTTTCGCTGTCATTAAGTGCGGCCCGAAAACGTGCGCTATGAATTGTAACGGTGGGCAGATCATGACTCTTTAGCAATCCAGATGCGACAACTTTCGGTACTGAAGGTCGGCGCTTATCCAGCCAAGTTTCCATGCGTCTAATGCGTTCTGCAGGTATCGATCCCAGCAACGCATACGTCGGATCAGGGCGCATTTGCCGCAGTACAGTGAAGTCGTTCAGCGTCTTTTCCGGATCAAAACCCAGCGACTCTAAGAACAATATTCGCTCCCTCATCAGCGAAACACGCTCACTAGGATGCTTCTTTTTGAGCGCTTCTACGTCGCGAATCCTACTTTTATCTAGGCCTTCGACATCACGATCTTCGGAATTTGGCGAGCGCATCTCCGTAGGTAACGCTCCATCTTTGAAAGAGTCCTCGCTGCCAGTTTTATGGCTATTTATACCCGAGAAGAGCTCCTCATTTTGTTCATCTTTATCCATTTTACTCGAGCCTTTTCTTGCTAGAGCCACAACGGCAGTTGACTGCCATTGAGCGTAACGCATGGTTAGAATGCCCCAAGAAACACCTATTTTGTCCAACCTGAAGTCGATCGCCGAGCCGGCGATGCTCTAGATCGGACAAAGAAAGGCTTTCAAAACGCGTAACCAACCGCCGCCAATAAGGTCTTATAGGATCAACCTCTGCCGCTAAGAAGCATCCGACCCATTTATCTGCTTCACCATGCTCATTTGTTGTTACGCGTGATAAGACGCCGCCAAAGTAACATGTTCTGGAGTATTGCAAAACGTCATCAAAACTCCGTCAGATTAGCCGTACAGGATCAAATGAGGATGTAACGCGTCGCAATGTTCCGCCAAAATTACTCAGCAAAGATAAGTTGTACAGAAGTAACGCGCGGTAAATCTCCGCAGGATCTAACCCACTGAACCAAAAGGTAGAATAAGCCGATTTTTTAGGCGCAAGACCGCTAAAGTGATGCACTGACGTCCATACACCTTAGCCGCGCCCTTTCGCTCACGCTCCAGGGTGTAGCCTCCGGCGGTTTTCTGCTTCGCTTGTGTTTGGATCGCCGTCCTGAGGGACGCCTCGGAGACGCTGACGCAGTCAGCCAATAGAGCGATATATTTTGCCCTCACGCCTGTGCGCGGGAGATAGGTCGATCCTATACCCCATAATATGGAACAGCGTTTTAAAGAAAATCTGGAATTGGCGCGCCGGGCGCAGCGGTTGCTAGGCATAAAAATGGATGCCTATTTGAACGGACCAAATCTAGATAATACAGGGAAGGGGATTGAGCTACAGCCCAAGCCATTGAAGGGCGGCGGTACAGAGCCATCGCTTGTGAGTAATGAAAGCGCGTCCACGACCGGCAATGACGATCGCGACCAGGTAGCTGCTCGCGCAGCAATGCGCGGCATCGACACCAGCAAAACGGTGAACCTGAATTTGCCGGGCGGCGATAGCCATATCACGGGCAAAGTGGGCGGAAAGAGCAAGGACACTGTAGTCAAAGATTGGAAGGATCCCGGCAGCGACCCAATGCTTCAAAAAGGTACCGCGATTACCAAGCTTACCCACCTTGCTGTTCCAATTACCCGGCCCATTCGAGCCGAGACAGTTGATGGCGTGACAAGCTTTCACTTCAATCATGAAGCAATAGCCAAAACCAAGATCGAGCGTGTGTCAGCCACCAGCCGTAAAACGCGTCCGGGTTCAGCCAAAGATCATGCCGCATACATCGAGCGTGATGCAGCGGTGGCGCGTTCCATGGGTGCCAGTGCAGTCGATAACGATGGGCTCGAAAAGTCAGAGACCGAGCCTGAAAATATTGCGGCCGAAAAGAGCGGAGGCCTTAATCCTGATGGCGACGAACAAACTCTCGCTGAAGATGCAGCCGAGCTTGGCGAGGCAGCGGTCGGCGGTGTTTATATCGAGCGTGAGGAAGCCATCGTCCATGAGGCCGACGGCGCTCCAGTTCTCTTCACCAACATCGATGCTGATCCTGCCGAGCGTCGCAAGTTCTGGGAGCTTGTTGAGGTACATGAAAGGGAACCCGGCGAAGACTACATGCGAATTCGCAAGGGAACCAATTTGGATTTTTGGTTCGCGGTCTTTTCCGATCCCGACTGTCCAAAATTTGACATCAAACCAACCAAGAAGGGAGACTCAAATAACGAGGTCCGTATTCAGACGGAGAGTAATGACAGTATGCGAGCGCTTATGCGTCGGCATGGATGGACACCGCCAAAGCGCCGCAAGGTAGAAGGGCTAACTCAGGATGAGCAGGCAGCGGTTGATTTTCAACAAGACAAGGCCGATGGTTTCGTCTTTGAAGATGCACGTGGCGGCCGTATCCAGTGCCGGATAATTGGAGAGCTGCCCCACGAGGTTAGTCACGAAGCGCGCGTACGGATCCTTCGTGGTTTCGCTCAGGAGTTCGAACGCCGTGATATTCCCTATGTCGGGGTCATGCATGCACCAGACCACACTAACAACGACAAGAACTGGCATTTCCATCTGATATATCATGATCGGCCGGCTGCGCGATTTGTCAACGACCCTTCGCATCCGGTAAATGCGCACCTTGCGCCTAACCCCAAGGGCGCTGCTCAAACAGAAAACATGAAGGCCGAGGCGCGAGCTATTCTGGGCACGAGTGAATTCGACAATTTTGAAGGTCAATGGAATTTCAGCATTCCTTACACGCGTAAGTCGGCATCGAGGAATGTTCGTACTCGATACCCCTTTGCTCAGCCAAAGCTTCGGGAGTGTTCAGGCAAGGACTTTATCCCAAAGCTACGACAGGTGCTCGCTGACATAACCAACGAGGAATTGGAGGTGGCCGGACAACGTCGACGTGTCGATCCACGCAAGTACTTAGACTTCGGAATAGATCGTCCAACTGACAAACATCTTGGCACCCAAGCGGCTCAGCTCGAGATATCCGGTATCAATACTGAAATTGGTCGACAGAACGAGCTGAACCAATGGGTCTATCAAATGACCCAGATCCAACGCTACCAAGTAATCGAATTAACAAAGCTTCGCGAAGATATCGAAAGGACGCGGCGGTTCAACCAAGATGCCATCGGTGACGATCCACGCTCTGAACTAATCGAGCACCACATCAACCGCTATGAGCAGCTTCGCCAAGCCGCAATCGAGCATGCGGTTATTGCACATACGATGCAGGAAAACATTGACCGAGCTGCATCGCGTGCGAACAAGGTCAAGCTGATGTGCGAAAAGCACCTGAAAGCCATTGCAGATAACAAGGCTTCCAAACAACATATAAGGCACAAAAGTGACTACGAAGCTAAACTCAATGAAGCTTTCATCCATCTCGCAGGACTCAAGATACTGTTTGCTGACGAGGCGCTGCAGATTGTGCGTTCGACAGAGCAGGCCAAGCTCCTTCAGGCTGAAGCCGAGGAGTTGCGCTCGGAGAATGACAAACTCGTCAAGCAAGTTCAGGCTGATCGCAGTATTGGAAAATTGCAGGCAGCCCTTGTGGAGTCGTCAACAAAACGCATACAGCCAATGGACGTCGATCACGAGATCGGTACTAGTGATGATGACGCTCGCGCACTTACCAAAGAACAGATCGATGCCTTCATCGACACCGTGCTCAAGGAAAACATCCGTCTGGTCATCCGTGATCGCAAGTACATACCTGCGGTTGAAGATCCGCGGTTCGCGGCCATCGTAACAGCGCCCAACTTCGCAAGCTTTCAGGCACGTCTTAAAGGCATACATGACAATCAAACCGACGCTATAAACAAATTACTCAAGGTGCTCGACGACAAGCCCGAAGTCCTCCAGAGCATCGTTGGTCCAGATGGCATTGCTATCGTGACGCTCAAGATCAACGATAAGCAACTCCAGGCAGCCCTCCAGAGCTATCAATATGACAAAGCAGTATCCCGGGCCATCGACAAGGCTATCGCGTTCCAGAAGCCTTCGGAGGGTCTTGCAGAGGCTGTCTCGAAGGTCCCATCATCCATCGTCACGCCAAAACCAGTGCCGGCACAACCGACAGTCCCGCCACCAGCGCAACCTCCGGTTGCTCCACCCCAGCCTTATCCATATCAGGAACTGGTCCGCCGTGCTCTGTTCGAACGCAGTTTGTCGGGCGTGCGCTGGGCAGAGAACAACGGCAAAAAGTCACTTGTGCTCACCAACGCCAGCGCCGAACGGTTCAACGTTCCAACCAACATCGAGATTGCACCGGAGGTCGTGCCGTTCATCGAGAAGACTATTGATGCGGCTGATCGTGAAGAGCAACGCCTTCGCAAATATATCGAACGTATGCCGACTGGAAGAATCGAGGTATCGCCCTTGCGCATCATACTTCCAGGATTTGCCGACAAGGAATTGCTCGATATCGCCGAGAAGCACTCCAAAGATCCTGAACGTCGCGCACTGTACAAAGCGATGCCAAAGATTGCGAATTCATCAGAACGGCCCTCCCTTGAATTTTACAAAGATTTTGCGGCATCGAAAGAGGGCAAGGCTGCAGCTAAAGCCGCTGCCGAGCGAACCACGATCGAGCGCACTTCTGGTCCTGTACGCAAGAGAGCAGACGACAACAAACCTGATCCACGCTTTGCCGACGTCAACCTTGACATTATCCGGGACCGCGGACGAAAGCTCCAAATCGGTATGCACCCAATGTTCGACAAGTATCTGCTTGCAGACGCGAGTGGAGACGATGTGGCCCGGCGTCTGGTGGCCGAGGAGATCGTTAAAGACCGCGAAGCTGCAAGCGTTGCCAAAAGGCTTACCCGTGAGGACCAAGCACGGATCAAGGATGACTCACAGTATAATCACATCACCAGAGTCAATAATATAAAACGACAGAATAGCTGGGGTCCGGACTTTTCACATCAGTTGGAACGCGGCCTCAGTCCTAAGGCAGACTGAAAAAATCGCTTGGTTTCAGAGTGCTATTTCGTATCGCGAGCATATTAGCCGCTATTCGACGCGCAATGGCAAGGAACGCTAACATAGCGGACGTACCAGAGACATTTCAGACCTATCCAAAATTGCCATTTGTTCATCTCGCAAGTTCACACCGCGGCCCATCGCGATCCATTGCAACAACCTCGATCCGATGTTTCCGGATGCAGCTGAACTTGCCCGTAGTGCAGTGACTGCGGGGGTACTGACACATTTACGGCGCTGGCCGGACTTCACGTTATGGAACGTTATGATATTCCCTTTGCCCGCCGTTCGATCGCCGAGATAGCTGTCTTTATTGCGCGTCAGTGAATGCCGATGTGAAAGTTGGGTTGACCGGCGAAATCCGCTAACGTTACTATGCGGTCGAAAAATGCTATTTTCTGCAACGAACGTAGATTCCCGCCCTCAGGCAAATTATGGTTTCTCCCTCCGCCTGAGTGATTGGCGCGGCTTCTGGCGCAGTATAAACAGGAGCCTGTTGAGTGGTACGTGCAATCTCCCGGAAGTAATCTCCCGTTTGTCTCAACTGATCCGCCAACTCCCGCGCTTGCTGCGCTTGGTATGCTCTTTGGTAGGCGAGTTGCTCTTCACTCGGTCCCGCGGGAGTGTTTTGAAAAGCACGCAATTGATCATCATCAAGCGCATCACGAAAGTGCCCGTTAGGCTCACCGTCCTTATCGAGGCACGTAATTCGAGTTGGAGACGCAATCTCATACCATCTGCAATTACTGTCCCCGGCCAAATAGTAACGACCTTCGATAAAATTTGCAGCTGGGCCATTAGCATTCACACTCGCCGCAAAGCCCAAAGTTACGAAAATCGCGCAGATCTTTCTCATAAGTTTTCCAAATTTCAGCAGTTCACAAGAGATACTCGACCCCATTATCAGCAGGAAAGGTCAATGTAACGCATTATTTTTATTGTATAAAAAATATAGAATTGCCGATCGTTTGCATTGGAATATCTCAATGACGAAAAGTCTAACTAATAGGTAATCGCCTTAATCGGCCAACCTAACCTACTCATCAATAATGCAGACGGTAGTTAGCAGGTCATGTGCCTGCACTCCGGCGGCTCAATTTCTAGCGGGAACGCCATTTCATTCGCCTACCGTTTAAGTCATATGGGAAGCTTACTTCATTACCGTCCGATCTATATGGCAGTAGCTTTTTTTGCCGTAACTAGTCGCTATCGTCAGAAAATATTTTCCTGTTAGGGGGTAGGTGGAAGGCAGTTCCCTTTGGGTTTTCTATTGACCATATAAACATTTGTTCTAATAGAACAGAACGCGAACCGTGTAGGGAATACGACATGCACTCTTTGGAACTCTGCGCCGGTGCTGGTGGGCAAGCATTAGGGCTGGAACAAGCGGAATTCAAACACGAGGCTCTCGTTGAACTTGACCATAATTGTTGTGATACGCTTCGACTAAATCGGCCCGAATGGAACGTGCTTGAGGATGACTTGCGACTTTTTAAAGAGCGGGCCGCTGCATTTGCTGGTGTTGATCTTGTCGCTGGTGGATTGCCATGCCCGCCTTTTTCTGTAGCTGGCAAGCAACTTGGCGAGCTAGATGAACGAAATTTGTTTCCAGATGCGTTGGACATCATTGACGTTGTTCGCCCGAAAGCCGTGATGATCGAAAACGTGCGTGGGTTTCTTGGCGCTGTGTTCGAGGATTATAGGCTTTATCTACGCGGCCAACTCAAAAAGCTTGGATACGAGGTGGACTGGCGTTTGCTCAATGCTTCTGATTTTGGTGTTTCCCAGCTACGTCCCCGTGTCGTGATCGTAGCAACACAGACAAAATATTGGTCTTCCTTTGAGTGGCCTGAAGTCAACAAGGTCAATCCGGTGACTGTTGGCGAGAAGTTGTTTAATCTAATGGCCGCCAACGGCTGGCGTGGCGCTCGTCAGTGGTCTGAACGGGCGAACGATATTGCTCCCACTATTGTTGGGGGATCGAAGAAACATGGCGGACCAGATCTTGGTCCTACGCGGGCAAAGAAGGCATGGGCTTCACTAGGTGTGAACGGAATGACCATTGCCGAGGAAGCTCCCGACTCTACCTTCGTTGGCATGCCGCGTCTTACTGTGGAAATGGTTGGCTTGTTACAAGGCTTTCCCGAAGGCTGGCAATTCTCTGGCCGGAAGACTGCCGCTTATCGTCAAGTTGGAAATGCCTTCCCACCGCCTGTAGCCGCGGCCGTGGCGAAGCAGGTCCGAAAAGCAATAACTGCTAAGCAAGTCCAAGCTGCTGCTTGATTAGCAGACGCTTCTTTTTATCATCCCAATCCCTGATTAGTTTTTGGTGATTTGGCGGCAGATCTACCCATTTTGTAAGCTTATAGCGGCTGCGAATGAAACCTTCTGGCGTCTTGTATCGGCCTGTCTCGATGTCCATGCCAACCACTGGATAGCGCAGTTCGCGAAGGCGCTTCTGCCAATCATCTTGGCGCTCTCGAACGTTAGCGATGTCTTCAATATAGTGCGAGTCCACCCACTCGTCTTTATGCATCTTTAGGAAGCGTGCGATCCGTTCATGCACTGACTCGATCTTTACAAGTTCAGCCATCTCGCGGGGATTGAACGAGGCAAAAAAGTCGCGCTTGCCATGGTTACACTGAACGCAGATCGCCCAGAGATTTTCATCAACAGTTAATCCACCCCACGTTTGGGGAACGCGATGATCCACCTGCAGCTTTATGCTGTCTTCATCAACTGTTCGTCCACACATCTGGCAACGACCTTTGGCAAGATTCAAAATGCGCGCCCGCTGTTTTCCAGTGATTATGCCAGAATCCGTTGTTACGTTCTGTTTCTCACCTCGAAACACATAGACCCAACGGTCGTCGACCTTTTCATAAGGTACGTGATAATATTTTCGCACATGGCGCAGCCGCCTCATAAGCTGCTCTTGGTCGCCTACGGTCCCGACCGAAGCACGAATCTCACCGGCATTCAGGCCGTTAGGATACATCTGCAGCAATTTGAGTATTTCTACTCCAGCCGTGCTGCCAGCTTTAGCAGGATCGATTGTTTTCATAATAGACACAGTGTCACCGGCTCTACGGTCGGTCAATATGAGCGTTGTCGATCAAAAACTATTCGAGGGCACTCTGTGCGCCTATTAATCGACCGATCAAGATATCAGTTGCTTATCGCAAAGTTGGCTTGCAACATTGCGCGCGACGTGCGGTATGCTGAAGCAATTTCAAAACGAAGAATGGCCGGGAGAGTTTGTTGGCTAATGGTCGAATCTCCATTATCCAGTGGGTAGTTATCGAACTCAGCTAGCGAAGTAGACAGGTCGAGCCGTCAGATGGATCCAGAAGAATTTAGAGCGTTGATAGCTGCCTGCGACCCGGAGAAGTTTTGTGAGGAGCAGCTCTTTCAGAAAAAATCCTGGTTGTTTGAGGACTCTGGCCTTGATGAGATTTCGAGTACTTACGAAGAGTTTCGGCAAGCGATTGGAGTTGCCACTGGCGTTGATCCGGCTGACATCCGGTTAGTCGGGAGTTCCCGGTTTGGATTCAGCATGAATCCAAAGCCGGCAAAGCGGTTCAGGCCTTTCAACGATGAATCGGACTTAGACGTTCTCATAGTTTCTGAACAGCTATTTTCCGAAATTTGGGCGCAGTTTCGGCACGCATATTATAATGGCTATGCTTGGGTGAAAGAACGGCACGGAGGTGACATCTTTCGCCGCTTTCTATATTTATTGCGGGAAGACAGATATAACACTTCGTACCTCAGGCAAGCAGCGAAAAGAATGGACGAAATGACCAAAGAGGTTCTCCTCCAAACGGGTATCAGCCGAACGCTTAAATATCGAATCTACGCGAACTGGACTGATGCCGTGAGTTACCATGCTCACGGTATTCGGAAACTTCAAAGGGACCTACAAAATGTCGCTCAATAGCATTATACAGCCAAGTCGGCCCACGGTATCCCAAATTGTGGAGCAGTTCCGAAAAAAAGACATGTTCGTTGATAACTCTTTTCAGCGACGTTTGGTGTGGACTGAGAGGCAAAAAGTTAGGCTGATCGAGACAATACTTATGGGTTATCCTATGCCCGAAATCTATGTTTGGCAGCAACCAGCAGACGCCGATACGGGTAAGCAGCAACTGAGTATAGTGGATGGCCAACAGCGCATCACTGCTATGACGCAGTTTGTTACCAATGAGTGGAAGTTGTCGAAAGCCTATCTTGACAACGAGGCGGCCGAATATGTCGATCGACCTTGGAAAGATCTTCCTGACGCCATTAAGCAGCAGTTTTGGGACTATGTAATTAACGTTAGGACAATTCCCAGCAACGTAGACGCCGAACAGATTAAAGCTATATTTAAAAGGCTGAATGAGACGGATAAATCGCTCAACCCACAAGAACTTCGTAACGCTGAGTTCAATGGTACGTTCATCAAGCTTGCGGAAACTATTGCCGATCTGCCTCAATTCGGTGAGTTGCGGGCGTTTACCGACCACCAAATTCGCCGCATGGCTGATGTACAATTCACAAGCGGTATGTTGATGTTCCTTAGAAGAGGGCTGCTCGAGGAAACGATCACAACAATCAATGAGACTTACGACCTCTACAATGATCAATATGAAGAGGCTGAACAAGACCTTGCGGCAGTGCAGGAGTTCTTAGATGACTGCTATAATATCTATTTTTGTAACGGGCGGGTGCGATCGTTCTTTTCAAAACAAGTCCACCTTTTCACATTGTTTTGTGTGGATCAAAGCCTGAAAGCGAAAGGCGCCAATAGGGATCCAGTTCCTGCAAAACTTAACTCTTTTGTGGAGACTTACGAAGATAACCCCAATACGTCGGAAATTATCGAGAAATACCGCGAAGGGGCTAGTTCAAGAACGCGAAGCAGAGCCAGTCGTGCGCTGCGCCTGAATAACCTTATGAAGTGGATAGTTGAAACCTGAACAGGAGAATGCACGACTTTAAGCGCTCGCCACTCCAACAGATGCACGCTCTGCGACCCCAAGGTGAGCCGCAAAGCGGTTCCTACCGCCCGATCAGGCGTAAGTCATCGAAAAATGATTGGCGCTGAGGGGTTCGAACCCACGACCCACTGATTAAGAGTTACCGTACTTTATCATCGCTATATTCTATCCCCCGGAGCAAAATTCTTCGCTGACGACTTCAACGAACCTAGCGGGCACTGTCGTGGGACTGCCTTCCATGCGCGGGCACTGCGAACAACCTCAAGAGAATTTTCACTTCCGCCGCTATTAGGTTACGCTGTCACAAAAAGGAGCGGTTCATTGAACGACCGCTGCCATCCCGCATTACAAGCGGACTGTCTGCCACGCTAACAATGCTGTCTTTTACGCGTCATGTGAATGAACGGCGGCTTATAGCTAATGCGCCCCGCAAAGCAGACTGTCAGGACGGTCCAACGTAGCTGCCGTGAAGAATGATGAATTGCGCAAAGTCAAAGATTACCCAGTTTGCTGAGGTAAGACGCCCATAAACTCTTTTTGCTGACTGATGTCAGGTGAAGTGAGGTGTGAAGGAAGAGTGGAAAAAAAGCACTCGGCCTTTGGCCTCATCACCTATGACAAAGGCAGCAAACCCATGAATAATGTACAAGACCATACCGCGTGCACGCGGTTCCCAAACCGTGTCCTCACTGATGAGCATCAGGAGGCTAATGCAGCCTGCAGAATACTGCACCAGGTTCCCGATCCATTTGAGATCGTACCTGACGCGATCCCGAACGGCGGCCGGATAATCGCCATCTGCGATGTTGAAACAACCGGGCTCGACATCCACCACGACCAGATCATCGAACTCGCGATCATGCTAGTCATTGTTGATGCTGAAGGCAGCATTGTTGGTGTCATGCCGCCGCGCAGCTGGCTCGAGGATCCAGGCGCCCCGCTCGATCCGCGCATTATCGAAATCACCGGCATCACGGACGCAGATGTTGCCAGGCAGCAGATCGATGAGCGTCAGGCACTTGCGATGTTTGCTCGAGCTTCTCTCGTTTTGGCTCACAACGCTAAATTTGATGTAGGTTTCATCGAACGTAGGCTTCCGGCGGCCGCAGGCAAGGACTGGGCATGCAGCTGCTCCGAGATCGACTGGCCTATGTTGGGCTTCGACACCCGGGTGCAGGGCTATCTGCTGATGCAGTCAGGCTGGTTCAATACCGCGCATCGGGCAGCAGCAGATGTGTGGTCGCTCTACTGGCTGCTGCAACAGCAACATGGCGAGCGAACGCTACTCCAGCGGCTGCTTTTAGCCTCTGATCAGCCAACAATGCGGATTGATGCCCGATACGCGCCTTATCGCCTGAAGGACGACCTCAAGCTGCGTGGCTATCGCTGGGATAGTGACAGCAAAGTCTGGTGGATCGAAATCGCAGAAGGCGCTTGCGAAACCGAGGTCGCCTGGCTGTACCAGCTTGGCGTGCAGTCGCCGCTGCTCACGCCGATCACGGCCAGGGAACGTCACCGCCCGCTTAAGGTCGCGGCCACCATCATGGAAGAGCCCGACGGTCCGGCATTCTGACCGTCGCGCACGTTACAACCAATATCACACCCACGAAGGCCCGCCATTGGCGGGCTTTCGTGCATTAGGAGTAAATTTATGAACTTTTACGAACTCGCCGCCAACGACGGCAACATCACCGACCTCGATTTAGAGGCGATCGCATTTTCGCGGCAGAGATCCCTCGATCGGCTGCCAACCGAGACCTTCTGCATCTTCGACTTCGAATATGAGTACGATATCGACAGATACGACGCCTACCGCCGCGCCGACGATGCAGATGGCGAATACAGGTGCAAATGGCCCTACCATCATGCGGTTGCAGGCGCATGGGCATTGATCACCTACCCGGCAGGAGCGCTTCAGCCAATCGTCCATAACGTAAACGTGCACGACGCGCGCACGCACGACGAGGTCGCGATGGTCCGCGCCTTCTTCGGGCTGCTCGACCGCTATCCTGATGCGGTGCCGGTTGGCTGGGGGACCGAGTGCAAAGAAATGCCAACGCTGCGGCGCACTGCAGCGACACATGGGCTGGTTCTGCCGAAAAGGCTTCGCGACAGCCATCCCCACAGCCGCGAGCGCATCGACCTTTCCAATGCGCTCAGGGGCCAGGGGCACTTTGTCCACATGCCTGAATATGCCTATGCGACAGGTATCCCGGCAAAACCCATTGCTTCAAAAGCTATCGGCAAAGCAGTCGAAAATGGAAATTGGGATGAGGTGCGCGAGCAGGTGCTCGCTGATGTCCTGACAACAGCAATCATTGCCAACCGGTATCTGATCTCGGCGGCGCGGGTTAGCGGCGACGTTTTTGCAAGCGATGCCATGATCTTCGCTGAACTTGCGGCCGCTAGTCCTTCGAGCCAGTGGCTGAATTTGCACAATCGTGGCTGGGATAGGCATCGGCTGGAGCATGCGGTGATTGCTAAAACCGCATGAGAAGCTGGGCGATCTGAAAGTAATCTTGCCGCGAATCTTGGGGCTGAAATGACTAAAGCTATTACGCTACGTCGCAGTGTTTATCGACCTGCAGTAATTACTTGGCGCCAAGCTTCAGCGCGCGCCAATCAGCTTAATTTGGCGATCGACGCGCGCATATGGTCGAAACTGACTGCCGCGTAGCGCTCGACCATACGAAGGGAAGCCCAACCGCCCATCTTCTGAATGGTAATAAGATCGATGCCAGCCCTTACACAATGCGATGCCCAATGATGCCGCCAATCGTGCACAGTGAAATCCTCAATCT
This sequence comes from Sphingorhabdus lacus, assembly GCF_009768975.1. NCBI lineage: Bacteria > Pseudomonadati > Pseudomonadota > Alphaproteobacteria > Sphingomonadales > Sphingorhabdaceae > Sphingorhabdus > Sphingorhabdus lacus. Next base: position 203,744 of record NZ_CP035733.1, read on the forward strand.
TAGCGCGACGAAGGGCGGTAGCATGTGCTTTCTTCAAAGGGTTGCCACCGGGGATTTTCGACTTGCGGGTATCCTGATAAGGCACCCCGCGGCAGTTAACAAACACGTGGCCTCCCGGTTTGCGCCCGGCTTTTAGCCAAAGCGGCAATAGTGCGTCGTACACCCTGTTATGCATGGGCACTGCTTGGAAATTGCTGGTCTTGAAATGCTCGAATAGAATTGATTTGTTGTTCATATCAACGCCCATCGCGCCCCAGCAGATTTGTAACGCGGTCTGTATGCGCGGTCCGTGGAAGGCGAGCATGGTAGCAATCGGCTGCACATGTGACGCATACGCGTCGATAAGCCGGTCGCGCTCGTCCAATGAGAGAAAACGGACGCGCTGGTTTTTGAACTTGATGCCTTTAAGGCGCGTTGGATCCAAACTGTGTTCACTACGATATACGTTAGCAGCGGCCTGAAGAACTGCGCGATAGCGATCCTGACCGGCGGGCTTATGCTTAGAAAGACATTTAACTCGGTAATGGTTCCACGCGTCCTGCAAGTCGTCCAGTTTCATGTCGCCGATGACTGAATTGAGTTTCCCAACCCGAAGAACGTCCGACGGGCAGGGTGGCGGCGTCTTCGACAAATAGCTGTTAAACGCGTCAGCGATTGTCGCTTTTACGAGCTTCGCTGAAGGGCCGAACATCAATTCTTTGCGCAAAGTGGTTTCGTATTCCGCCATCAAGTGCGATGCAGCATCTGCATCACTCGTTCCGATACTAAACTCTTTGACGACGATAGATTTGTCGCCAAGCGTGACTGAGCCCCGGATATAGTAAGATCCTTTTTTTCCTCGGCGTCGGACGGTGAGCATGTGACTTTCTCCATTAAAGTTTGAAATTGTTCCTCAGTGGCACGCATTTGACCGGCGACACGGACATGGGGGATATTGTACTGGCGAAATATTCGGCGCATCCATCGCGCGGGCTCGGCGCTGCGCATCGAGAGCCTTCCCAGTATGTCTTCTGGAGTAAGGAGCGACGATAAATCGGCTTGAGATGCTTTTGACGTGATGACCGGGCGTGCGGATGCCGCCACATCATCATCAACGGAGGAGCTATGTTGTCCCATATCGCCCAGCCAGTCGTCTTTCGTTCTCCATCCCTGGCCGCAGAACCGACGCTGGCCAGGGATCTGGCCGCGCCAGAAACCCAATGATCCGTCAGTCCAGCTGTTGCCATCGATCGGGATGAAACAGCTATTATGGGTTTTAGGATGGAGGGTGCCGAAATGCCAAGTCGCGGCCCAAAAAGGCTCTTGCCCCGAATTTTCATGCCCAAAATTTGCCCAAAAGAGCTCCAATTTGCCCAAATTTGCTGGGCATATGGCGGTATCGAGTGGGTTTTTCGCTGAGCAATATGCATAGAAAAACCCCGCCAACCCATTGGGAAGGCGGGGTTTTTAATGGTGGGCGTAGCAAGGATTGAACTTGCGACCCCTGCGATGTCAACACAGTGCTCTACCACTGAGCTATACGCCCACGCTGCGGCAGCCTCTAGCGGGGCTTGCCGTATCATTCAAGCCTATTTAAGCTCGCCGAAGCTTTCCTTGGCGAACAGGCGTTCAACCTCAAGCACCAGATCCTTCAGATGGAAGGGTTTGGACAATATTTTGGCATTGGGCATCGTCTCACCGGCGCGCAACGCAACGCCCGAAAAACCTGTGATGAACATGACTTCGGTTTGTGGCGATACCTTGCTGCAATGGCGTGCAAGCTCAATGCCGTCCATTTCCGGCATGACGATGTCGGTCAAAAGCAGGTCGAAATGCTCGCTTTCCAGAAGGGGAACCGCTTCAGTGCCCCGGTCGACGGACACGACTTCATATCCGGACCGCTCCAGCGCCCGTGCCAGATATTCACGCATTGCCTGTTCATCTTCTGCAAGCAAAATACGGGTCATCGAACGTCCTTTTCCTTTTTGTGCGGAATCAATCGCACACCACATCGTCGTGCCTTAATCGCAGAGTTTTAATTTTTTACACCAAAAGCGCTAAAATGTGGCAAGACACCGACAAGGTAGCAGGACGGTGTGCAATGACCATGACAGAGAAGGACGGATTTACCGTTTACGGTCGACAGCAAATGTCCGCTCCTGTCCTTCTCTCCGTTCCGCATGCTGGCCGGGATTATCCGGAAATCATTTTCCAGTCGCTGCGTCTGCCGCGCGAATCCCTGATACGGCTTGAGGATCGTTATGCCGATTTGCTGCTGCGCGCATCTGTCGGGAACGGAGTCCCTGCTATTGTCGCACATAAGGCGCGGGCGTGGATTGATCTCAACCGGGACGAGCGGGACCTCGATGTCGAAATGGTTCGAAACGCGAAAGCTTCGGATTATCCGGCGCCTGGCTTGAAACAACGGGGCGGGCTTGGCCTTGTTCCTCGGCGCCTAGCGGGCGATGGGGATATTTGGAAATGTCAGTTTGAAATGGACGACATCAATGCACGCATTGAGAGTTATCACCGGCCCTATCATGAGGAAATTGAAGCGCTTTTGAAGCAGATGCGCGCAAAGTTCGGTGTCGCCATCCTTGTGGACCTGCACAGCATGCCCCCGATCCGGCAGGCACAAAGCGGCACTCCACCTCAATTCGTGGTTGGCGACCGTTTCGGGCAAAGCTGTGCTTCACCCTATTCCGAGCTTTTGGTGGAGCAAATCCGATTGTCAGGATATCGCGCGGCGCTCAACCATCCTTATTCAGGTGAACATATCCTGCGCCGTCATGCGCGGCCGCGCTCCAATGTGCATGCGCTGCAATTGGAAGTGGATCGGTCACTTTATCTTGATTCGCACCTGCGCGAGCCGACTCACCTGGTTGGCTCTATTTCGCTTTTGGTGGCAAATCTTGTGCGCTCTTTGGCGAACCAGGCTCTGGGCTCCGCGACGCTGATTGCGGCGGAATAGGCCACATAATCACCCAGAAAAAAACCACCCCGAATAAATTCGGGGTGGCCAAGGTTCAGGGAGGTGGTGCCGCCTAACGGCACCGATAGGACGAAAATGGGAGGGGATATTTCCGTCCTGAGCCGAGAATGGGGAGGATATGTTTCAAAATCAAGTCTGCAGGGCTAATATTTTACAGAAGCAGGGGTAAATAGAGCCTTTCACAGGCTTAAAACGACAAAGCATGAAGATATAATTGATATTGCGAATTGATATCAATAACAGTGGAGGCATAGGAGATTCTCCATGCTCATCGATCAATTCAGCCCATATCGCCTAACCCTATTGGAAATGCCGGCAGGCGACGCCCGCTATATACTAGCTGCGCGTAGCTGGTGCCTGTTGCGCAAGGCCGCGATGGACCCCCACAGTCGACTGCTTACCTATCTTCATTCCGAACGCCGTGTTGTGCGTTTCAGTCTATTCATCGAAACGGTGACGCAGATATGGCCGGAACCCTTCGCATTGCACAGACCATGTTGCGCAATGCCGAGCGTGGACGAGATGGTAATGGTCCAAGCTCTTCGATGGGCCTCTCTCCGCAATCGCCCGCAATTTGAACGTCTGCTTCACGAAATGCTCGGTGATGATGCGCGCGACCTGCTGTATGCTCAGGCCGCTGCGCTGGACGAACGATCAACCTAGATACTCACCGATGGCACATTGCGTAGGGCGCGCACCTATTCGTGAATTCAGGGGAACATGCGCTGCAAGAAGGGCAGCCGATCCATGAACTGATGCTTGAGAGCACCCAGAACATGGAGGAAGATAAGAATGACCAGCGGTTTCGTCAGTATTTCGTGACCTTCATGCCCAAAGCCGGATAGGGCTTTGCTATCGGCGATGGGAAGATCAAGAGCGAAAAGGCCAAAGAAATCGACAGGCGGTGCGTCAGGACGCGCGGACACCATCAGCCAGCCTGTGACAGGGACAGCGATGATGAGGAAATAAAACAGCGCGTGGACGGCCTTTCCAAGCGTGCTCTGCCAACCCGTTATTTTTTCAGGAAGAGGCGGCGGCTTGTGACCGATGCGCCAGAACAGGCGGAATAGGGACAGGACCAATATGGAGATCCCGATCGCCTTGTGCGGGTCCATATAAGCGGCACGAGCCGCGCGCGGAAGATCTTCGGACATGCTTGCCAAAACGACGTTGGCAACGATCAAGATTGCAATAATCCAATGCAGCGCAATTGCGGTCTTGCTATATTTTGTCATGCCGTCACTCCCTCAAGAAACGAAGTGACGGCATGATAAGCCTAAAATCAACCGGTTGGCAATTCCGTCACTTGAGGCACCTTACCTTGTGCCACCTGAACTGCAAATACTTCGCGCATCAACTGCAGCGAGAAGAGATGTGCGTGGATCAGGGCGAGGATACCATTTTGGTTCAGCTTGCGAACCGCATCGCCGCGCAATTCGCGTAGCTTGCTCTCATCGACCATCTTGAAGCCGCGATAGATATAGGGCTTTTCAAGACCGTCCTGCTGGATCGACACTTCGCCATCCATGAGCAAGTCAAGCTTTTGCAATTCTTCGACAAAGGCGTGGGTCTGCGCACCGGCATTTTCGAAATCTTCGCAGAACTTCAAAATTGCTTTGGTGTTTTCGCTGGGGTCGGTGCCATCAAAAAGAGGCGTGCCTTCCTCATAATCGCCAACAGCGCCCGATGTGGGGTCAAAGCAGAGTGAGAGCTCGTCGGTATCGGGACGCAGCTTTGCGAGCATGAAGGGATAGCGACGAATATAGGCGGGCACATAAACGGGGCGATCAAATTGGCCTTCGTCATTCATGAAGGTGTTGACGCCTTCATTCATGCCCATCAGCACCAAAGGAACCGGAGTGTCCGACGCCGAAAAGATAATAGGAAAATTGCGCGATGCAGGAACAAACTCCTCAATCGTCAGCGGAATGGCGTGTTGGCCATCCATGAACTTCGCATTTTCGAGCATACGCGACTTCCAAGTCGCATGCTCATTGCTGTTGAGAGGAACTAGGTCCTTGTAAAGAAGCGGCAAGTTAGCGGCTTGGGGCGCGGTGGCCATTGGAGACTCCATATGTTGTTATTGCGACAAAAATTGATGCGGCGCTTTAGGCGGACATGGGCATTTGCGCAAGTGGAACAAGTTTACCGGGATTCATGATGCCCAACGGATCAAAAGCGTTTTTGATGGCCTGCAGCGCAGATATCCGCGTTGGATCGGACAGCCGCGCAAATTCGGCAATTTTGGATTGGCCAATGCCGTGTTCCGCCGAAAGGGAGCCCGCATAGGCCACCACGCGGTCATAGATATGGGACGTAATGACCTTCCCATCTGTCGCGTACCACTGAACTGTGTCGACACCCACGGGTGCCTTCACATGAAAATGGATATTCCCATCCCCCAAATGGCCAAAGGCTACCGTTTTGGTCCCCGGCCATTTCTGTTCAATGACGGGTGATTCCTGGATGATGAACCGGGACATAGCAGCGACTGGTACGCTGATGTCGTGCTGCAGAGCAGGGCCTTCGGCACGCTCTGCTTCTGCAATCGAGTCGCGAATTTTCCAAAAAGCTTCGGCCTGCGCCTCGCTACTTGCCAGGGTCGCGTTCTCGATCATCGCAGCCTCAATGGCTTGCTCCAGAAGATTTGTCGCGAGCGTAGCGGGAGCAGACTGGTTCGGATCGTCCTGCACAAGTTCCATAAGAACGTGCCATGAATGTTCGGTTTCGAGGGGTGCTCTGGTCCCTGCTATGTGCTTTACAACGGCATTGAGCGCGCGCTGCGGTAGAATCTCGAAGCCTTCGAGCCTTTCGCGAGCGCGTGTTTGCATGAATAAAAGCAGGCGATAGGCATGTTCGGGGCTTTCAACTCCAACCCAAACGACGCAGCGGTCGACCAGCGCAGGAACGGTTTGTACAATTGCCGATGTGACGATGCCAATCGTCCCCTCGCCACCAATGAGGAGATGCTTCAAATCATAGCCGCGATTGTCTTTCTTCAGCGGCGACAGGCCGTCGTAAATCGATCCGTCGGGAAGCACCGCTTCTACCCCTGCCACCAAATGGCGCATGGTGCCGTGCCGGAGCACTTGAGTGCCTCCGGCATTGGTCGAAATCAGCCCTCCTATCGTGGCCGATCCTTTTCCGCCAAGGGTAAGGGGAAAGCGGCGCCCCTTTGTTGCGGCGGCATCATGCAGATTTTGGAGAATTACCCCTGCCTGACAGTGGACAAGACCGCTGTCGGTATCGAATTCGATTATGCCGTCCATTCGACGCAGGGATAGAATAATCTGGTCGCCGCTCGCATCCGGGGTGGCGCCTGCCACCATACCGCTATTGCCGCCCTGCGGCACGATCGCGATCCGGTGTCGCGCCGCCCGACGGATGACTTCCGCTACCTCTTGCGTATTGGCAGGTGAAACAAGAGCCGCAGCACGCCCCGTGTAACGACCCCGCCAATCGGTCAGCCAGGGAGCCATTTCCTGAGGGTCTTCCTGAAAGCCTTTGGGGCCCAAAAAGTCCTTCAATTCGGATAAAACATCTATATTTGGCACAACCTATTCCAAATCATTGACAGCGGCGAGGACTTGCCCAATTCATACCCTGTTCAACCCTATCGGCTAAAGCCGTCCGAACTTCAACTCGATACCGGATTCACTTTTGCGCATTGCCTTGGCCATCATCGTTTTGGGAATTGCTTTGACGGCAGTGTCGCGGGATGCACTGGCGCAAATTGAAGTCATGCCTTCGGATAATGCCTTCGCGCCGATCCTCCGGTTGAAAGATCGTTTCTATCAGGTTCGGGTTGACCAACGCGTTATTGTGCGTCTTCCGAGCCAGTCATTTGCGCCCATGAGCGCGCCGGCGGCAAAATCCAAAAAGCCGGTCGTGGTCAAATATAAAGAGCAGAAAATCGGCAAGTGCCTTTGGATCGACAAGCTGGCCGGTTCACGTCCTGGAACGAAGGATACGCTGGAGCTGCTTACAAGGGACGGTGTGCTCATAAGGGCCTATCTGGGCGACGGATGTCTGGCACGGGAATTTTACGCTGGTGCCTATATGGAACGCCCCTTTGACGGAAAGCTATGTGTCGACCGTGACCTGTTGCACGCCCGCACGGGTGCAAAGTGCGAGGTGGATAAGTTCCGCTTGCTTGTCCCCCGCTAACCAGCCTAGCCGATACCGCCAATTTCCTTGACATTTGCGCCTTGGCAGACCAAAGGCCGCGCAAGCCAAGACGCGCTTCGGCTCCGTTGTTTGGCCCTTATCGCTTTTCCGGAACAATCTTATGCGTTTTGCCGATATCGGCTTGTCTGATGAATTATTGAAGGCCGTGACCGAGGCTGGCTACGATGAGCCAACCCCCATACAGGCCGCTGCGATCCCACAAGTGCAGATGATGCGCGACCTGATCGCGATTGCGCAAACCGGAACGGGGAAGACAGCAAGCTTCGTTTTACCCATGATCGATGTGCTCGCCAACGGCCGCGCCCGCGCCCGTATGCCGCGGAGCCTGATTTTGGAACCGACGCGTGAACTCGCTGCGCAGGTTGCCGAAAACTTTGAAAAATACGGTAAATATCACAAGCTTTCCATGGCGCTGCTCATCGGCGGCGTGCAAATGGGTGATCAGGTCAAGGCGCTGGAAAAGGGTGTCGACGTTCTGATTGCGACGCCCGGTCGCCTGATGGACCTGTTCGAACGCGGGAAAATATTGCTGACCGGTTGCGAAATGCTGGTGATCGACGAAGCGGACCGCATGTTGGACATGGGCTTCATTCCCGACATTGAACATATTTGCACCAAATTGCCCACGACGCGACAGACGTTGCTGTTCTCCGCGACCATGCCGCCTCCGATCAAGAAGCTGGCGGACAAGTTTCTGTCGAACCCGAAATATATCGAAGTGGCGCGCCCTGCCACGGCAAACACCAATATCGAGCAATTTCTTGTCAATGTGACGCCGATGAAGAAGCGTGAAGTGCTGCGCGATTTGATCCGTAGTGAAAAGGCATCGAACGCGATTATCTTCTGCAACCGCAAAACCACGGTCCGCGAGCTTAACACCAGTCTTCAACGGCACGGACTGCGTTCGGGCGAAATCCATGGCGATATTGATCAGGCAACACGGCAGAAGCAGCTCGAAGCATTTAAGAACGGCGATATCGACTTTCTGGTCGCGTCCGACGTCGCGGCACGCGGGCTGGACGTCAAGGGCGTAAGCCATGTGTTCAACTTCGATGCGCCTTGGCACCCGGATGACTATGTGCACCGTATCGGCCGTACCGGGCGGGCAGGGGCCAAGGGCAAGGCCTTTACCTTTGTAACCAAGGCGGACGAAGAAGCGATCGAGAATATCGAGAAGCTGATCGGTAATAAAATTGTGCGCCTCGGCAAGGTCGAGGCACCTGCAGCCGAAAAAGACGAAAAGGCTCCGGCCAAGCGCGGCCGTAAGGCGGCTGCTCCCAAGGAAAAGGCTGAAAAGCCGGTGGAAGCGAAAGCGCCCCGTACGGAAAAGCCTGTTGCTGAAAAACCGGTGCGCGTGAAATCAGAGCCGAAGCCGGCACCGGAAGCAGTTGTCGGTGATGAAGGTTGGAACGGTCCAATGCCCGGATTTTTGAGCGTCGGTTTCGGCAGCTAAAAATTTACAGACCTGAAATAGAAAAGGCCCGCATCGCTGCGGGCCTTTTTTTGTTGGGTTTGTCGCGGGGTCTTAGAACTTGCCGCGAAGCGTGATCCCATATGTCCGCGGTTCGGCGAGGAACTGCGAGAAGATCTGGCGACCACCGGGATATTGCGGATCCACGAAGGGAGCCGAAGTGGTTCCAGCCTGGAATGGCGTATTGAACGCCACCTGAGCATAATCCTGGTTGAAGATATTTTGGCCCCACAATTCTATGCCCCACGCTTCGTCGGGACCACGCAGACCGATCCGCGCATTGAACACGGCAAAACCATTCTGTTCCTTTTGCGGGAACAGGTCGGAACCGGTGTTATAATCGCCTGTGAGACGTCCATCGAAATAAACGAGACCGGTCAGGCCGCCGCTTCCGATTTCAGGGGTCCAGGTCACGCTGGATGTTGCAACCAACTCAGGCGCGTTTGAAAGATTGTCGCCCGGAAGCTTGCGGAGAGCAGCGTCAAGCGGAGCGCCTGATTTGTTGCCGACCAGATTGTTGCGATAGCCTGTGTTAGAATAGGTCAGGCCAGCGGCGACGCGGAAGTTGCGGGCCGGTACCAGCGATGCTTCCAGTTCGAAGCCCTCCGCGCGAACACCATAGCCGACATCACCTGCCGCACATGCGCCCGTTGCCGAGCTCAAATCGCGATCGGCACCACCGAGGCTCGTCGAACAGCCATTAATGGTTTGAACAAGGAACACGGTGCCGTTGAAGGTGTTCAGCTGGAAGTTGCTGAAATCCGAACGGAAGGCCGACAGGCTGAGGCTGAACGGACCGGTCGAATATTTTGCACCAATTTCATAGCTGTCCACCAGTTCGGGGTCGAACTGAAGATTGGCAACCAAGGCTTGCGCACCCCCTACAGAGGCGAAGGTGGCGATTGGGGATTTCAGTGCCGAACGGTCCAAATTGAAGCCACCTGCTTTATAACCACGTGCAAAGCTGGTGTAGAGCAGAAGATCGTCGGTTGGCTTCCAAGACAAGATAGCGGTGCCGGTGAACTCGTCTTCGCTCCGTGAATCCCGAATGGATACGCCATTCAGTTCTGCGGTCGAGTTACCCTGGCAAGATAGTCCGATAATCCCGCCGGCAGTTGCCGCTAATGGCGTTGTCAGCAGCGAACCAAGCGCCGCCTGGTTGGCAGTACAGATTGTGTTGTCATTGCCGAATGTGGCGTTGAACTTCTTCTTGTCAGACGTGTACCGCAGACCAAGGGTCAGATCGAGCGTATCGGTGATATGCAAGATATTGTGCGTGAAAAGCGCCCAGTTGGTGCCGTTCTGGAAATAACGGTCGTTCGTCGTCCCGACATCGTTCATGGTGTCGAGGCGATCCAACGCCGCCAAAACGAGCGGGCCAGCAGCACCCAGCGCGCCCGAAACGGTTGGGCGCAAGGCAGGGTTGATACAGCTTTGCGATGTCGGGCTGTAGGCAAAGGCCAGACCGCCACCGGAAACAATGCGGCAGTTTGCGAAACGCCCATATTGGTTGCCGAAACGCAAATTGTCCCGAACAGTCAGCTTTTCATTGGCGTAGAAGCCACCCACCAGCCAGTCGAGTTTTCCGCCAAAGGCCTCGCCCTGCAAGCGCAGCTCCTGCGTAAATGTGTGGAACTGGCGATAGGCATCGTCGCTCGGTGCGCGGTACAAGATGTCGACTTCGCTATAGTCGGTATCGGATGCCTGACCCGAACGATATTGGCGATAAGCAGTGATTGAGGTCAAAGATGCCCCGCCCAGGTCATAGTCGATCTGGCCCGAAAAGCCGTAATCTTTGGTTTCGCCCGTAAAAACGCGGTTCGGGCTGACCGATATCAGTCGGCCATAACCTTGGTTGAACGCCGCCAAGGGCTGACCAAGGTCACGGAGCACGTTAATGATGTTGTTACCGGTGGTCTGCAACGGAGTCAGCGGCGTTGAAGGATTGTTCAAATTGCCGATGAACTGATTAACTGTGCCGTCGACATAAGTCGCGGCGCAACATTCTTCCTTCCGGAATGTGTAGTCCGCGATCAGACGTACAGACAGCGCATCCGAGGGTTCGAACAGCAACTGGCCACGCAGGAAATAACGATCCCGATTATTGACATCACGCCCGTTTTGATCGTCGCGGTAGAAACCGTCGCGCTTTACATAAACGCCATCAACGCGGAATGCGAGTTGCTCGGTAATGGGACCGGTGAAGCTGGTTGCCGCACGCATGAAATCATAATTGCCATAGGTCAGCTCGCCGCTGCCGCCGAATGTGAACTCGGGCTTCTTCGAATAGATGCTGATCAAACCGGCAGACGAGTTACGGCCGCCAAGCGTACCTTGCGGACCACGCTGCACTTCGACGCGGTCGATTTCGCCAAGCTCGTTCAAGCCGATGCCTGAACGTGAACGATAGACGCCGTCGATAAAGACAGGAACCGAACTTTCAAGGCCGGGGTTATCACCAACCGTACCGATGCCGCGGATACGTGCCGAACCGTTTGCTTCCGAACCGGTTGAAGACACCAGCAACGAAGGAGCAACTTGGTTCAACTGGCGGATGTCGTTCGCGCCGCTGTTCTGCAGCGTTTCAGCATTTACGGCCGAAATAGCGACGGGAACGTCGGACAAAAGCTGGGTGCGGCCTTGCGCTGTCACAACGATTTCATCGTCCTGAGTGGCTGCTTCTTCTGCTTGGGGTTCTTCCTGCGCATAGACTGCGCCAGGAATGGCAAGCGCAATGCACGCTGCCGATAGTCTGAGGGCGTGGCTTATGGGGGTCACACGTCGCAACATCTTCTTCTCTCCTGTTTTAAATTGTTTTGCCGCTACCTACCCAATGCGCATACGAATGTCATCGCGGTAAAGCGCGGAATCCCGCGAAATTTCGAGAGTGATGCTATTGTGCAACAATCGCGGAGTTGACGTTACGGAATAAAGGCCGCCCGGGTGCTGCCCGGACGGCCCATCGCGCATGCATCATGAATATAAAAAGCTTTAATTCAGAGCTTTACAAGCATCTTGCCGGTATTTTCGCCGCTGAAAAGTCCAAGAAATGCCTCGGGAGTCTTCTCCAGACCTTCCTTGACCGTTTCGCGGCCTGTTACGGCTCCTGATGTGATCAGTTGCGCCATGTCGGCGTTGAATTCAGGGACCTGTGCGTAGAAATCGGGATATAAAAAGCCCTTGATGGTAACGCGCTTGCCTATGATCATGGGGAGATACTGCATCGGCTGTGCTTTGAAGTCGTTGTAGACGTCAATCATCCCGCAAATCGCAAATCGTGCCCATTCGCGCGATGTTGCAAGCGCCGCATCGAAATGCTCGCCACCCACATTGTCGAAATATACATCAATGCCGGACTCGCCTATCTCTTTTAGGGCGGTCATCAATTGTGGCAGCACTTTGCCTGCCTTGTAATCGATAACGGCGTCTGCGCCGAGTTCCTTCACCCATGCACATTTGTCGGCGCCACCGGCTGAACCGATGACTTTCATTCCCTTGGCTTTTGCGATTTGTGTAACGGTCGAACCAACAGCGCCCGCCGCAGCCGACACGAATATCACTTCGCCGGCCTTTGCTTCGGCAACTTTCAACAATCCAAACCAGGCCGTCCCTCCGGGCATTCCGATAATGCTAAGCCAATGCTGATCGGGAACGCCCAGATCGGGCAAACGGGCAGGGGGCATTCCTGCAGGTGACGTATTTCCACCACCAAATACCACAGTGTCGCGCCACCCGCCCATATGCAGCACCTTTGCACCCACTGGAAAGTCTGCATTACGGCTATCGGTCACTGTGCCGACGGCTCCGCCCGTCATCGGTTCACCCAACTGAAACGGATCCGCGTAGCTTTTTGCATCGTTCATCCGTCCCCGCATATATGGGTCAACGGAGAGCCAACTGTTCTTCACGCGAAATTCGCCTTCCGCCAACGGGGCGTCAGGCGTCTCAATCATTGCAAAATTGCTGTCGTTGGGAAGTCCTGCCGGACGGCTAGCCAAAGTCCATGCGCGTGCCATTATCGTCTCTCTCCATCTTTTTCATTTTGCACGGCGGTTGCCGCTTCGTTTTGATAGGCCGGTCTTCCGCCAACCCATGTTTCTGACACAACAGCTTTACGCAGTTCCGCAGGGCTTGCAAGCAACGGGTCAACATTGATCAATATGAAATCCGCATGATGGCCGGGCGTGAGTGAACCAACTTTACCTTCGGCAAAAGCCGCGTATGCGGCGCCTATGGTAAAGCCAGCCAGGGCCTGTTCCCGCGATACACGCTCTTCCGGACGCCAACCGCCGAAAGGCTGCCCGGCAGCATCTTCCCGCGTCATCGCGGTAGCGAGTCCGGCAAAGGGGTCAGCGGACTCAACGGGCACATCCGATCCAAACGCCAGTTTGCCGCCAGCTTTCGCGATGGATTGCCAGGCATAGGCGCCTTTTAGCCGTTCCTGTCCCAGCCTGGCCTCTGCCATGATGCGGTCGGATGTCTGGTGCACAGGTTGCATCGAGGAAATGATCCCATGCTTGCCAAGTTTCTGCAGATCTACCGGATCAACAATCTGCACATGCTCAATCCGCCAGCGCCGGTCATCCTTATAGGTTTCGGAAAGCTCTTCAATCGCGCCGATCACTTCGGCGTTGGCGGCATCACCGATGGCGTGGATGGCGGTCTGGAACCCATCCATTGACGCGCGCACCATAAGGTTGCGAATTTCGGCGCTTGCGAGAAATTGCAGACCTGTCTGGCCGGGAGCATCGGCATAAGGTTTTTTGAGCCAAGCCCCGCGGCTTCCCAAAGCGCCATCAAGATAGAGCTTAACGCCACCTAGGCGTAGCTTGTCGTCATAAAGCCATGGTGTCGGCCGGGGACCGGCAATTGCCACCATATTGTCTATACCGCCAGCATACCCGAATATGCGTATCGAAAGCCAACCGCTGTCGCCCGCACGGCGATAGCTTTGCCAGTCGTCTAAAGACGTACCCATGTCGGCGATGGCTGTGATGCCCTGCGAAAGAAGCTTCTTTTGCGCTTCGCCTAATGCAATATCCCGTTCGGCAGGCTTCGGTGTGGGCACAAATTTCCCAACCAGTTCTGAAGCCGCATCGACGAAGATGCCACTGGGCTTGGCACCAGCCATTTCAATCCGCCCCCCTGGCGGCGATTTGGATGCCGCCGTAACGCCAGCAATCTCCATCGCGCGGCTGTTGGCCCAACCGGCATGGCCATCGACACGTTCCAGCCAGACAGGACGGTCGCCGACCGCCGCATCAAGGTCGGCTGCGGTGGGAAAGCGGCCCAAGCCCCATTTTTCCTGATTCCATCCTCGTCCGATGATCCAGCGCCGGTCCGGATTTTTGGCGGCATACTCGCGAATGGCCGCCTGCGCTTCGGCAAGGCTGTTGGTTGCCGATAGATCAAGGGTGAGCAACTGGAATCCGAGACCCATGACATGGCCATGGGCGTCGATCAGACCCGGCAACATCGTGGCGCCTTTGCCATCATGGCGGAAATCAAGTCTGGGCGGCAGCTTGTCCTTTTTGGTGAGAAGCTCTGTCACCTTACCGTCCTTACCGATCAGAACGGCGTTGAAACGGATGACCTTACCCTCGGCATCCAGCGTGATGCCGTTTACATTTTCGACAAGTCCGTCAGCAAGAGCAGGCGCTGTAACCGCAACGGAGAACAGGGCGCATAGAGTGCCTAATAAATATCGGGTGCGCACAGCCTTTATCATCCCTTGGGTAACCTTTTCACTATTGCGCTGGTGTCCAGCCGACCACCGCCCATTTGCTGAACGTCGGCGTAAAATTGATCGATCAATGCTGTAATCGGCAGCGTCGCGCCCAAGGCGCGGGCCTCTTCAAAGGCTAGTCCCAGATCCTTGCGCATCCAGTCTACGGCAAAACCGAAATCAAATTTTTCTTCCGCCATCGTGGCCCAGCGGTTGTCCATTTGCCAGCTCTGCGCCGCGCCGCCGGATATCGCCTCATAAACTTTGGCGACATCCAGTTCTGCCGACTGTGCAAATCGCAAGGCTTCGGAAAGCGACTGGATCACGCCGGCAAATGCGATTTGGTTACACATCTTCGTCGTTTGTCCGGTGCCTGGGCCGCCGACATGGACGATGCGTTTCGAATAAGGTTCCATGATCGGACGGGCGGCATCCATGGATGCTTCACTGCCACCGCACATGATGGACAATGTGCCATTTTCGGCGCCAATCTGTCCGCCCGTCAATGGCGCGTCGACAACCAGCAGTCCGCGCGACTTGGCTTCGACGCCCAATTGCCGGGCGATGCGCGCCGACACGGTAGTATGGTCGATATAGAGGCTTCCCTTGGCCATGGCTGCAAATGCACCGTCACGACCCAGCGTGACACCAGAGAGATCATCGTCGGTACCTACGCAGGAAATAACGACTTCAGATTCGCGCGCTGCCTCTGCAGGGGATGTGGCCAATGTGCCACCATAGGCAGCAACCCACGCCTCCGCCTTTGCACGCGAACGGTTGTATACCGTCAGGTCATGCCCTGCCTGTTTCAAATGCCGCGCAATAGGGCCTCCCATGACGCCCAAACCGATGAAAGCTATTCTAGTCATGGGTGTGCTGTAATCTGTGTTTGCAGCAAGCGCCAGATAGGATAGTGCGCGGGCACCATGTCAGACTTACTAACGCTCGATCATATCCGCGCCGCCCATGGGCGTATTCGTGAATCCATTGTGGCTACCCCCACCTTGCACAGCCAGACGCTGTCCAAACTGACGGGCGCGAACATTTATCTGAAATTCGAAAATCTTCAGTTCACCGCTGCGTATAAAGAACGGGGAGCCTTAAACGCCTTGCTGCTCCTCACAGATGAACAGCGCTCCAAAGGTGTTATCGCGGCCTCTGCTGGCAACCATGCACAGGGCCTCAGCTATCATGGTACGCGTCTCGGGATCCCGGTGACGATCGTAATGCCGATTCCTACGCCGACCGTAAAAGTAATGCAGACCGAAAGCGTAGGCGGCAAAGTCGTCTTACACGGCGAAACATTTGACGATGCCTATAAGCATGCCCGCCTTTTGGAAGCCGAACAGGGTTTGACCTTTGTCCATCCGTTCGACGATCCCGATGTTGCCGCAGGACAGGGAACTGTGGCTCTGGAGATGCTCGAGAGCATTCCTTCGCTCGATATGCTCGTCGTTCCGATCGGGGGTGGTGGGTTGTTATCGGGTATGGGGACTGCGGCGCGCGCGTTAAAACCGGATATCGGCCTGATCGGTGTGCAGGCGGAATTATATCCGTCCATGTACGCATTGTTGAAAAACCAGCAACTGCCCTGTGAAGGCGATACTCTAGCGGAAGGCATTGCTGTCAAAATACCCGGCAGTTTTACAAGCGAAGTCATTCGTGACTTGGTTGATGATATCGTACTGGTTAGCGAAGCGCAGCTTGAAACTGCCGTTAGCTTGTTGCTGCAAATTGAAAAGACTGTGGTGGAGGGTGCCGGTGCGGCAGGACTTGCAGCGGTGATGGCCAACCCCGACATCTTCGCAGGCAAGAATGTTGGCGTCGTTTTGTGTGGTGGCAATATCGACACACGGTTGCTGGCGAATGTCCTTTTGCGAGATCTTGCCCGTTCCGGACGGCTTGCACGCTTGCGGCTCACACTGCAGGATCGCCCGGGTGCGCTGTATAAAGTGATGCGTTTGTTTAATGAGCATAACGTCAATATAATCGAGATTTACCACCAGCGGATTTTCACCACTCTGCCCGCCAAAGGCTTAATCACAGACATTGAATGCGAAGCGAGAGACGCCGAGCAATTACAAGGGCTTGTGGATGGCTTGAATGGAGCCGGTTACCTTGTGGAACGCGTCGAACTCAACAAGTAACGGGCTGTTTGCAACTTTCATGGTAAATGCTCTTTTCACAATACTGACATCAGTGCATACAGTGTAAATAATTCACCAACATTTAGGTCTTGGGGATCTTTACTCGATGAGCGCACCCGTTCGGTTTCCTCGTTTTTTTGTCACTAACCCAGGTCCGTGCCCCTATTTGCCAGGGAAGACAGAGCGGAAGGTTTTTACCGAACTGAACGGTCCCCATGCCGACGAATTGAACGATGCGCTTGGCCGTATCGGTTTTCGCCGTAGCCAGAATGTTGCGTACCGGCCGAGCTGCATCGATTGCAAAGCCTGTGTGTCGGTGCGCGTCCTCACAAATGATTTTCAGCCTAATACGACGCAGCGCCGGATAATCCGTCGCAATTCCGATTTGGTTGTCAGCGCCTGCCGTCCTTGGTCAACTTCCGAGCAATATGATTTGTTGCGCCGTTATCTCGGCAAACGGCATCCGGTTGGTGGAATGACCAATATGGACGATATGGACTATGCCGACATGGTCGAACAGTCACCCGTCCGCAGCAACGTCATTGAATATCGCACTCCAGGCCGTTTCGGCCGATTGGGTGAACTTGTGGGTGCCTGCTTGACGGATCAACAGGCAGACGGTCTGTCGATGATTTACAGCTTCTACGACCCCGATGCTGAGGGTCGGCTGGGTCTCGGTAATTATATCATTCTCGACCATATCATGCGCGCCAAGGCGGCGGGACTGCCTTATGTATATCTGGGCTATTGGGTCGAAGGTGCTGCTCGCATGCAGTATAAAATCCGCTACACACCGCTCGAGCGCCTCGGCCCTGAAGGTTGGGAACGATTCGAGCCAGCTGTGCTAGAGCCGACAGCTTAAATCAAACGAACATGCATTAATTAGGTTGCCGCCACGCCGCAGCGGCAACTCAAATCAATTTACCGGCACACGCAGCGTGGTTTTGGCTTCCATTTGCGGACGACCTTTTTGCGCGGCTTCGCACGCACCGTTTCATAGTAGATTTCTTCGGTCACCGTCGTGGTTGTGGTCACTGTGGGCTGCATGGTGATCGTTACAACAGGCGCCTGCGGATAGTAATAATAGCCACCGCCCCAGCCATAATATTGCTGCCCATGATATCCTGGATGACGCGGGTAGCGCGGACGATGCTGCTTACACTTGTCATTGGCCTTTTCGACCGCCACGCCTAACAGACCGCCGATGCCAGCACCTACCAAGGTGCCACCGGTGCGGTTGCCGCGTCCAGCAATGCGATTGCCGAGGGCGCCGCCTAACAATGCACCAATTGCAGCGCCTTTGACGCCATTGCTTTTCAGGCAACGCTCATAATTTTCATAGCCAGGAGGAACAGCATATGCGTCTTCCTCATAATATTCTTCCTCATAGCTTTCGCCATCGTCACCATAGTCCGGTTCGCCTTGTGGCATCCGTGCGTGGGGCGGCGGGGCGGGGAAGCCTGCGGTCGCTCCTGTCTGGCGTGTTACACGGCCGCTCCAGTCGCCTTCAAAGACCCGGCCTTGCGGATCGACATGTTTCCCGTCCCATTCACCATCATATTTATAGCTGGATCCATCTGGTGCTGCGAATACGGCATCATCGCTCCAGTTATAAACCTGCGCATTGGGGCGCATTTCGGGACTATATTCTGGTTCACGAAAATCGCTGGTGCGGTCAGGTCCGGCCTGTTTCACGATAACCGTCGACTTCTTCTGCACAGATACCGCGGCTGGCGCCGGCGATTCGCCCGCATAGGATGGTGCCGCCGACAATAGTCCGATAGCTGCAGCGCCTGATAATAGAACGGTTCTCATAGTTAACGACTCCCCAAGCATCGTGTGCGCCGGAAAATGCCGGTGCCAATGGTTAAAGGGCTATTAACATTTTTTGTGTCTGCTGGCGAATCCAACGCATGTAAAATGCTTGCTCTAACAAGGCATTGTTCCAAAATGAGGCAGTTGAATTAAATCCGGTTTGCGAGCACTTCTGCCAGTGCCTCAATGCCCGCAGCATCGTCCGCATCGAAACGCATCAGCGATGGGCTGTCCAAGTCAATGACGGCGATAACTTCGCCTTTGCGTTTGACTGGGACGACCAGTTCGGATGCACTATTGGCGTCGCAGGCAATGTGCCCTGGAAAAGCGTGAACATCCGCAACCAACTGTGTTTCGCCACTCGCAGCCGCCGTGCCGCAAACGCCTTCGCCTACTGCAATACGTATACACGCTGCTTTGCCCTGGAACGGCCCCAAAACCAATTCGCCGTCCACCATCCGGTAGAAACCGGTCCAATTGACGTCCGGAAGATATTCCCAAAGCAAGGCCGCGACGTTGGCCATATTCGCAACGGCGTCGGTTTCGCCATCGGTCAACGCGTCTGCCGACCGAACCAGTTCGTGATAAAGTTCATATTTCGGGGCGACGGAATTGATTGCAAATTCAAACATGGCGCTACCTCTAAAAGAAACACCGATAGTTGCCTACTGATATTGAACGATCCAATTTTGATTTTCACTAGATGGCGGGTTCAATCGTAACTTACTTTTCCGCGATTTTTCTTGATTGTGGACCGACCCTTTTTTGCGTCAACACGTCGCGCCTTGGCAGCTTTACTGGGCTTGGTCGCGACGCGGCGTGGCTTACGGATATGGGCTCGATCAATCAGTTCGATGACACGATCGCGCGCTTCTTGCCGGTTTGCCTCGCGTGTGCGGTGGTTCCGTGCGGTGACGATCAATTCGCCGCCCATGGTCAATTTGCTCCCTGCCAGAAGCTTCAATTGCCGAAAGGCATAAGGTTCAAGGCCGAGCGCAAAGACATCAATCCGCAACTGGCAGGCGGTTGCGACCTTGTTCACATTCTGCCCGCCCGGTCCAGTGGAAGCGAGAAAGGTCTCTTCAATCAGATCTTCGGGCAAGGTGTACGCCATAGCTGCCGTCTCTAAGCGCCCAATGGTGATCAATCTAGTCGAAACGCCGAATGTGTCACGGCAAGGACATTGCATGCGGACTGTGCCAAAGCATCCGCACTCCAATGCCCCTGTCGTTCCGACATTGATCAGGCCGATAGTTTGGCGGCCGTTTCGGCGACGCGCTTGCCCAGATAGCGTGCTCCTTCAAGCTCGGTTTCGCTGGGTTGGCGGCTACCATCTCCATTCGCAATCGTCGTGGCACCATAAGGTGCACCGCCGGTTACTTCGTCGTTACGCATCTGGCCCGCAAACCCATAGTCCAGTCCTACGATCGTCATGCCGAAGTGCAGCAAATTGGTGATAATGGAAAACAGCGTGGTTTCCTGACCGCCATGTTGGGTCGCAGACGAGGTAAAGGCTGCGCCGACCTTGCCGTTCAACTCTCCACGCATCCAGACGCCACCAGCTTGATCCCAGAAACTCGCCATTTGACTGGACATCCGGCCAAACCGGGTTCCGGTGCCCACGACAATTGCATCATATTCCTTGAGCTCATCAACCGTTGCAACTTCGGCTTTCTGATCGAGCTTGAAATGCGCTGCTTGAGCGACTTCTAATGGCGCTGTTTCAGGCACACGCTTTATGGTTACGTCGGCGCCGGTACTGCGCGCACCCTCAGCAATTGCTTCTGCCATGGTTTCAAGATGGCCGTAGCTGGAATAATAGAGAACAAGAACTTTGGTCATGGGAGATATCCTTTTTTGGATAGATGCCCCCTTCCCAATAGGGTGGGGGCTAGTTGAAATTATTCGGAATCAACGAGGACGATTTCCGCGTCTTCAATAGCCTTTACAGTGATATGCCCTTCTTTGATCGCGACGCCATCACGGGCATTTGCGTGATGCCCATCAATTTCAATCGCGCCCGTAGCAGGAACCAAATAGGCAGAGCGACCTGCACCTACTTCATATGACAAGCTCTCGCCGGCCTTGATCGTCGCGCCGACCACGCGAGCGTTTGTGCGGATCGGCAATGCGTCACTGTCGCCTTCCATGCCGCTGGCGAGCACTTGCCATGCACCGGTCCGGCTGTCCTTAGGGAAGGGTTTTGCCCCCCAACTTGGGGAACCACCCGTGCGGTTCGGCATGATCCAGATCTGGAACAACGTTGTCGCCTCGTTTTCCAAATTATATTCAGCATGGCGAATCCCGCTTCCCGCACTCATTACCTGAACATCACCAGCTTCGGTACGACCTTCATTTCCAAGGCTGTCCTTGTGGGTGATCGCCCCGGTGCGGACATAGGTCACAATTTCCATATCGGCATGCGGATGCGGCGGGAAACCCGACTGGGGCTGGATGATGTCGTCATTCCAGACGCGGATCGCGCCCCAATTCATGCAGGCTGGGTCATAATAATCCGCGAACGAAAAATGGTGGTGGGCGTCAAGCCATCCATGATTTGCTGCGCCCAGACTTTCAAACGGGCGGACTTCAATTCTGGTTTTGGTATCGGTCATAATGTCACTCCTTCAAAAGGGTGGATGTCATGCACTTTAAATAGGCTCGCGAATTAGGATTGAAATAGAAACGTTAGAAACATATTGTTTCCAAATATGCGATTACCCGATTTTGAAGCCTGGAGCATTTTTGCCTGCGTCGTGGAGCATAAAAGCTTCACAGGAGCGGCCGACGCATTGGGCCTCTCCAAGGCAACTGTTTCAAAAGCGGTCACCCGCTTAGAAACGCAGGTAGGTGCACCATTGTTTCACCGTACATCCCGCCGCCTTGCTCTCACGGACAGTGGGGCCAATTTGGTCGAGCATGCCAAGTCTATTTTAGCCGAGGGGCAAGCAGCAGAGGAGGCAGCGCGAGACGAGGCGTCCGAACCTGTGGGACTGGTGCGATTAGCAGTGCCTATGAGCTTTGGTCTTTCGAATGTCGGCCGAGTGGTGGCAGATTTCTTATGCGCCTATCGCGGTGTTAGCATTGATATGCATCTAAGCGATGCAAAGGTTGATCTGATTGGGGAGGGGTTTGACATCGGCTTACGTATTGCGGCCCTTCCGGACAGTAGTTTAAGGGCATGCAAATTGCGCGACGTCAGAACTTATATCGTCGCGACGCCATCCTATATCGATTTCAAGGGAGCCCCTCGTCATCCCGCAGAGCTGGGCGAGCATGAATGTCTGCGTTATTCATTGTTACCAACGCCCGAACTATGGCGTTTTGTGAATTCCAAAGGTGAGGAGGCTGCTGTCCGTCCACAGGGCCGCTTGCGTGCGAACAACAGCGACGTGATGCTCCATAGTCTGCGGTCAGGCCATGGCATTGCGGTGGTGCCCGATTTTATTATCGAAGA
This sequence comes from Sphingorhabdus lacus, assembly GCF_009768975.1. Taxonomy (NCBI): domain Bacteria; kingdom Pseudomonadati; phylum Pseudomonadota; class Alphaproteobacteria; order Sphingomonadales; family Sphingorhabdaceae; genus Sphingorhabdus; species Sphingorhabdus lacus. The sequence continues at coordinate 225,518 of NZ_CP035733.1, forward strand.
TGATCTGGCTAGCGGGGCGGTTGTGGAAATTCTGGAAGACTGGAAAACGCCGCCGGTGGCTCTTCACCTCGTAACGCCGCCAGGGAAAATTCGCCCGCAACGGGTGACGGCGTTAATCGAATTTTTGACTGAGAGGCTTCGTTAGATCGCAAAAATCTTAAATTCGCACGATTAAGTGGCGATCGATGTCTTAATTTTCAAAAAAATTTGCGAGACCCGTTCGAGTCCTAAATCCGCGGAATTGAGTCATTTTTTGGCAGCTCATGACCTCGCGACTCGCCGGATTCCCTACGTTAAGATGAAATTAACCTTTTCAGTTCATTTCCCTTATGGTTAATAAAGCCCGACACACATCCGGTTCGGTCCGTTCGTGTTTCGGGGTTGCAATAAGCAAAGAGGGGTTTGCCCAATGCGTGTGCTTTTGATTGAAGATGAACCCACCACGGCGAAGGCCATCGAAATGATGCTCGCGACCGAGGGGTTCAATGTCTACACCACTGATTTGGGCGAAGAAGGCCTCGATCTGGGTAAGCTCTATGATTATGATATCATATTGCTCGATTTGAACTTGCCAGACATGCATGGTTACGATGTGCTCAAGAAATTGCGCGTCGCCAAGGTTCAGACGCCTGTACTTATTCTCTCTGGCATTTCGGAAATGGATTCCAAGGTACGCTCGTTCGGCTTCGGCGCCGACGATTATGTTACCAAGCCTTTCCATCGCGAAGAACTAGTTGCGCGTATCCATGCCGTGGTGCGTCGTTCCAAGGGGCATTCGCAATCGGTTATCCGGACCGGCAAATTGTCGGTCAACCTTGATGCCAAGACCGTTGAAGTCGATGGCAGCCGCGTCCACCTGACCGGTAAAGAATATGCCATGCTGGAGCTCCTCTCGCTCCGCAAGGGCACCACATTGACCAAGGAAATGTTCCTGAACCATCTCTATGGTGGCATGGACGAACCCGAACTCAAGATTATCGACGTTTTCATCTGCAAGCTGCGCAAGAAACTGGCGCTGGCATGCGGCGGTGAGAACTATATCGAAACCGTCTGGGGCCGTGGCTATGTGCTGCGTGATCTCGATGATATGGAACAACCCATGGTTGCCTGATTTTCCGCTTACACCCGAAGTTATCTAAAGGGCGCAGTCTGAGGAGGCTGCGCCCTTTTTTTGATCCAGATATTACTTCCTTGGAGGCAGTCCGCCGAACGTGATCGTGCTTTCGGCGCCGTTTTTACCTACGGAGCTTACGCCGACGAAATGGTCGTCGACGATCAAGCCTTTCAAAAGCGCTTCCGTACCCTCGACCTCTTGGGCCAGCGTCCAGTCCTGCGCATCAGCGCGACGTTGATAGACACGGTAACGCACCGCGCCGGGCGCTGCTGTCCAAGTCACGCTTGTGTCCGATGAGACGGCTCCGCCGAGCGTTGCGGATTCAGGCGCGGGCGGGGCGCTGGCAAGTGCGGACGCTGTTGCGACGTTCAATGCGGTCACCTTGGCCAAATAGGCAAAGTCCATCTTGTCGACAGTATCGCCATATTCGATGCCATTTTCCGTCCTCAGATCCTGATGCTGGTGGTGGTAGTTTTCGACACCGACGGTGAAGCGTATGGCCGGAAGGCCAAGTTCAAGCGCCGGCAGATGGTCGCCACCACGGCTAAAACGGTCGGGACGCCGAACGCCAAACACGTCCAGGCCGATGCCTGGATTGGCGGCCGCCACACCGTCGGCGTAGCGCATCAGACCCCGGCTTGTTCCGTCGTCCTCGCCGCCGCTGCCACGCCGCGCCATCTGGGCGGTCAGGTCTTCGGAGGCGCGTATGCCTTCGCTGAAGACGCGAACAATCGAATCAACCTTCCTCCCGTCGGTGCCAACCGTGTTGCCGACAATATCGTTGTTGAGCATGGCGGTGACTTTCCAGCCGCGTTCCTTGGCGGTTTCGGCGAGCAACCGTCCGCCCATCAGGCCCTGTTCTTCGCCAGACAAAAGAGCAAACACGATTGTCGCTTCGCTCTGCGGCTGCTTGGCCATCAGTCGTGCCGCCTCGATCACCAGCGCGCTGCCGGAACCATCGTCATTTGCGCCGGGCGCGTCCTTTGTGAAATCCATGACATCGGAAACTCGGCTGTCGATATGGCCCGCGATAATGATGACATGATTCCAGCCCATTTTACCGGGCTTGATCGCAAGGACGTCGACAATGTTGACGCCGTTTGGAACACGGGGGCCGGACATGGTGCGTTCGAGCAGCTCGGTCGTCAGGCATCCTTTGCAGGATTGCGCGATTTTTTCGAACTCCGCTTTCGCCCAAGCCCGCGCTGCGCCGATTCCGCGTTTTGGATCGGTGGCGGAGGAAAGTGTGTGGCGGGTGCCGAAGCTGACGAGTTTTTCGACGTCAGCTTTTAAACGTTCCGGATTGGCTTTTTCTTCGGCGATTGCGGGGGAAGTGGCGGCGAGGGCAAGCAGACTCGCCAGAAGGAAGCGTGTTTTCATGGAGTAGGGCTACCGCATCAGGTTTGCAAATACCAGCGTTCGCCGCCTTCCAATCCGATCGCTGTTAACTCGGCTGAAGCATAAGCGCCTGTGTCGATGCCGATCCGGGAACCCCGCTCTTCGACCTTGTCGTAGATGGTGTGGCCATAGATAACGACCTTTTCGAGGTCACCCCGGTGCTCGACAAATTCCTCTCGAATCCAGCGCAAATCGCTGGGTTTCTGCTCCGCCAGGGGCACGCCAGGGCGGATGCCCGCGTGGACGAAGGCATAGTCGCCAATGACGATCTTGTCTTCAAAACTGTCGATAAACTCCAGATGGCTTTGCGGCACCAGCGTCCGCAGCCGTTCGGACAGTTCGTGCATGTCGAGCGCCATATATTCGGCGCGGGTGATGGGGTAGGACAGGACCGTTGCCTCTCCCCCGATCCGTATGAAGAAGCGCGTGATCTTGGCGTCATTTTTCCGGCAGGCGCGCAGGAATACCTCTTCATGGTTGCCCATCAGAAAGCGCACCTTACGGCCTGCAGCGCGCAGGGCCATGGCGGTTTCGATAACCCCAGCACTGTCCGGCCCGCGGTCCATCAAATCACCCAGAAAGATGATGTGCGTGTCGGCGGCACCACGTGCGAGGCTATCGTCTTCGATCTTCAGGAGAAGTTCGTGCAGCAAATCGGCGCGGCCATGCACATCCCCGATGGCATAGACCCGCATTCCGTCCGGCACCCGTGCGGTATCAATCGGCCGCGCAGCAGCGGCTTTTTTAAAGAGGCGACCTAACATGGTCCGCGCGATATAGGCGCAAGGCCCCCTCTTTGAAAGGGCTTAGACTTAGCCTTCAACGGTGAAGGTGAGGCCAGCATGTTGCTGCAAACGGTCAACCAACGCTTCGCCAAGTGCCGCCCCGGGGGTCGTCACGCCGCCCGCGCCATCAATTTCACTGAGGCCGATGGCGGTTTCCGAAATCATCTTGGATGTTGAGCCATAGCCCGGGTCCTTGTCGCCCTTAACGCTGAGCCGTGCGGTCCGGCCATCGGGATATTCCGCCACGAACAGCACATCGTAAAAGCCGTTTTCGCGCTCTTCCTTGGTGGGGCCTTCGCCGGGTTTCGGATCATCGGGCGTGCCGATCATCGGGGTTTTGGCAACATATTCCGCCGCCTGCTGTCCTGCATCGCCGGGACCGGTCAGCATCATTTCGTCATAGACAAAGTCGGTGCCATAAAGATGACCCGTCAAGGCATTCGTCCGGTGCACATTCTTGGTGTTGATGGGAGCCATTACGAAGTTCGTCGCCCAACTCCCTAAACTTTCATCATATTCCGGTTTGTTTCCGGCGGGCTGTGCCGGACCTTCGAAGCCGCCTGCAAGACTGAACGGGTTGGTGAGATAGCCGATGACAGCAGGGTCCTTGGCCGCTGCCGCCATGGTCGCTTTCAAACTGGCCGCCGTCCCGCCGGAGAATTTCCCGGCCATTGCGCGCACACGTCCTTTGATGCGGGGGGCAGGGGTACCGAATTTTTCGATGCAATGTTTCTGCAGCATCAACACGCCCAGATCGAATGGAATGGAATCGAATCCGGCCGAAAAGCAGATGCGAGCACCCGAGGCTTTGGCCGCCGCGTCATGCGCGTCAATCTTCTGCCGCATCCATGCCGGCTCACCGCACAGGTCGGTATAGTCGGTTCCGTTGGCAACACAGGCGGCAACCAGCTCATTGCCGTATAATTGATAAGGACCAACCGTTGTGAGGATGACATTGGCCCGCTTCGCCATCGCATCAAGCGTGGCGGGGTCGGACGCGTCGGCAACCACCAAAGGCGTATCGGCAGGCGCGCCGATCAGATCGCGTACCTCGGCAAGCTTGTCGGCGCTACGCCCCGCCATGGCCCATTTGAGACCGCTTTTGCCAATCAGATATTCGGCAACAAGCCGGCCGGTATATCCGGTGGCACCATAGACGATGATGTCAAATTCGCGGTTCTTTGGCATGGGCATTCCTCTCGTTTTTTATGCCGGCAGTTTGGCTGCGCCGGACAATTATAATTTGGGCAGCGTCACTCCGCGTTGGCCCATATATTTGCCAGCGCGGTCTGCATAACTTGTCTCGCATGGTTGTTCGCCCTTTAAAAAGAGGAACTGGCATGCGCCTTCATTGGCGTAGATTTTGGCGGGTAGCGGCGTCGTGTTGGAAAATTCCAGCGTCACATGGCCTTCCCAGCCGGGTTCCAGCGGCGTGACGTTCACGATGATACCACAACGCGCATAGGTACTTTTGCCGAGGCAGATCACCAGCACATCGCGCGGCACCCGGAAATATTCGACCGTGCGGGCAAGGGCAAAGCTGTTGGGCGGAATGATGCAGACATCGGTCTTGCGGTCGACAAAGCTTTTGGGATCGAATTCCTTGGGATCCACGATCGAACTGTCGACATTGGTGAAAATCTTGAACTCATCGGCGACCCGCGCGTCATAACCATAGGAGGACAGGCCGTAACTGATGCATCCGTCGCGCCGCTGTGCCTCTACGAAGGGCTCAATCATACCATTGGCATTGGCCTGCTCGCGTATCCAGATGTCGGAAAGAATGGACATATATTCCCTCTATTTCAGATTTGCCGGTCCGAACCCATGCGGCAACAGTTCGGACAGATAATAGGTGTCGTAACCGCTGGCATGTGCGCAATGAACAGGAATATCGCGCTCGGTCAGGTCTGCAACCTCTTTGATGATTTGACGGCATCGCCCGCATGGCGTGATAGCCTCTGCATTGGCGGCGACCAGTCCGGCGGGGCCGCCCGCAACGGCAATGGCGACGATTTTCCGCAAGCTACCGTCGCTGTTCGCCTTCGCAATCGCAACCGTTTCGGCGCAGAGCGTCATGCCATAGCTGGCGTTTTCGAAATTGGCACCGCTGACAATCTGCCCGTCATCCAGCAACAAGGCAGCACCAACATGAAAGTTCGAATAGGGCGCATAGGCATTGGCCGACGCAGCGATTGCCGCATTTACAAGCTCCTGGCTCATTTGCGCACCACGGCCCAGCGGACAGGTCCATCGATCCCGTCGACACGGCGTTCCGAATTGGCGGTCCACATCACCCATGGTCGCGCTGAATAATCGGGTAACATCCAGTTCCGTTCCAGCCACACGGTGCGGTCAATTGCACTGCTCACCTGATACTCCTTTTCGAATTCGGGTGTCAGTAACAGGATCGCGGGCGAACCGCTATGTGCCTCAATCAAATTCAGAAAGGTTGCCAGTTCCGATAGGATCAACGCGCGGTTGGGACGGCTGGTGCAGCTTTCGGTAAAGTCGAGCTGTACCGCGGGTGGCAGCGCAGCGGGATCGCGCGGGACCGATGTGATGAACAGCATCGCCTGATCGGATGCCAGACGGCATATATCGAAATGGTGGAGCGCGCCGTAGCGGATGCCTGCCTGCTTCACACCTTCCAGATTGGTCTCGAATTGGGTGTCGCGCGTCTGCGCGCCTTCGACAGCGGTCAGATAAGCAAAATCAACGCCCGTTGCGCCGAGACGCGACCAGGTCGGTTTGCCGTTGGCTGCGGTGACGACGATTCCCTGTACCGGATATTCGTCGCGCGCTGGTGTCCATCCTGTGACGAAATACCACAGAGCAAAGGCACCCAAAAGCACCGCCGCCAGAATCGACCCCCATCGAATATAGCGGCTTTTAGCACCAAACATGCGACTGATTTTCCCTTTCCCGAATCACGCCCTGCAATGCCGCCGACCATGCGCGGAGTCGAGGATTGATTGGAAAGGGGGTGCGGCGGGATGATGCTTTTACGGACGTTTACGCCGGACTGCCGTGATTTGAATTCCCGTCACCCTGAACTTGTTTCAGGGTCTTAGTTCTTCAACGTCGAAATTAAGACCCTGAAACAAGTTCAGGGTGACGGTGCGGGTAAAGGGCGAGCGTAGTGACGCCGGACTAAATAAAGCGGCTTATCCTCACCCCTTGATATGCAGCACACAAATTAGCGTGAAAAGGCGGCGGGCGGTTGCAAAGTCGACTTCGACTTTACCTTCCAGCCGTTCCATTAGGATCTCGGCGGCTTCGTTGTGAATACCGCGCCGCGCCATGTCGATGGTCTCGATTTCGGAAGCGCTCGCCTTGCGGATCGCCTGGTAATAGCTGTCGCAAATGGCGAAATAATCTTTCACCACACGCCGGAATCGACCGAGCCCGAGGATCAGGATCTCGAACGGACTTCCGTCTTCGCGGCGGATATCCCAAATCAGCCGTCCTTCCTCGACACTCAGATGCAATTGATAGGGTCCGGCATAGCCATCGCCGAAATCACGTAACGGCTTGAAGACATTATCCTCGATCAGGTCGAAGATCGCGACGCGACGTTCTTGCTCGATATCGGCATTACGCCGGAGGATCGTGGCTTCGTCCAACTCGACTTTGATGATGCGCGCGTCGCTCATGTTGCTGTGTTAGCTTGAGATAATTTTGGGGCAAGTGAATCCTCTTTAGGACGGGTGAATAAGGGGTAACATGGTTGTCCACAGCCCTGTCCCCGATTCTATTTTTCACAGGGCTTGCGCAGCCGTTCATGCTAAAGGATAGGGCGTCATGGCCGAACCGATTAGACTTGCTGCTGTTAACGAAGCTGAACCCCAACGCTTGCCCCGCAATATCGAAGCGGAGGCTGCTTTTCTGGGCGCGATCCTGATCGATAACCGCATTATCGAAGATGTGTCGATCAAGTTGCAGCCCGACCATTTCTTCGAACCGCTGCACGGCCGGGTCTACGAGCAGATATTGCGTCTGATCGACCGGAATATGCTGGTCACGCCTGTGACGCTGAAGCCCTTTTTCGAAGCCGATGAGGCGATGAAGGAACTCGGCGGACCGGGCTATCTGGTCAAACTGACCGCCGATGGTGCGGGTCTGATCGGTGCGCGCGACTTTGCGCAGCAGATTTACGATCTGGCTTTGCTGCGGGAACTTGTGACGGTCGGACGCACACTTGTCGACAATGCCCTCGACACCAGCGAAAGCGTCGATCCCAAGGGCCAGATCGAAGCTGCGGAAAGCGCGTTGTACAAAGTTGCCGAAGGCGAGGGCGAAACAGGTTCGATGAAGAGCTTTTTGGCCGCATCGACCGAAGCCATCAAAAATGTGGAAAAGGCTCTACAGTCCGGGGGGCATCTTTCAGGTGTGACCACCGGCCTCGACAGCATCAACGCCAAATGCGGCGGCTTGCATAACAGCGACCTTGTGATTCTCGCCGGACGTCCCGGTATGGGCAAGACCTCGCTTGCGACCAACATTGCGTTCAACGCTGCGCGTCGCTGGATCCGGGAACGCGAAGACGGGATCGAAGAGGCCAAGGGGGCAGGGGCCAAGGTCGCCTTTTTCAGCCTCGAAATGTCCGCCGACCAGTTGGCAACGCGTATCTTGGCCGAACAATCGGGCATCAGTTCCGAATTGCTGCGCATGGGTAAAATCTCGCGGGAAGATTTCCGTGAATTGTCGCGTGCGAGCCGCGAATTGCAGGAATTGCCACTCTTCATCGACGATACGCCGGCGCTCTCTATCGCCGCCTTGCGGACGCGTGCGCGCCGGTTGCAGCGGCGTCATGGCATTGGTCTGATCATCGTCGATTATTTGCAGCTCCTGCAGGGGTCGAGCCGCGCCAACGACAACCGCGTCAACGAAATTTCGGAAATCAGCCGTGGCTTGAAGACCCTCGCCAAGGAACTCGGCGTTCCGGTGATTGCGCTTTCGCAGCTCAGCCGTGCGGTGGAGCAGCGCGACGACAAGCGCCCGCAACTGTCCGACTTGCGTGAATCGGGTTCAATCGAGCAGGACGCCGATATGGTCTGGTTCGTGTTCCGTGAGGATTATTACGAAGCTGCCAAGCAACCTGATCCTGCCAATGAAGCCGCGCATGAAGCCTGGCGCGAGAAGATGGAGCGGATTTTTGGCGTTGCCGAACTGATCGTTGCCAAGCAGCGTCACGGTTCGACAGGACGGGTGCGCATGAAGTTCGAAGCCAAGATCACGCGCTTCAGCGATCTTGCCGACGACCAATATGCCGATGCGGGTTACGACTAAGCTCTGAACCGCGCCGACAATATATAGTTGAGCGCCTTATTATCGCTGAGATGCAGTCCGCTCAGCGGTGAAAAGGCGATCCCGCGCATTTCCGAAACTTCCAGGCCAGCCTCGTGCAGCAGCGCGGTCAGTTCTTCGGGCGTCAGGAACTGGTCCCAATCATGTGTGCCGCGCGGGACTTGGCCCAGACGTTCTGCCGCTTCGACCAGAAACAGGCGCGACGCCGCCGTGCGGTTGGGAGTCGACAGCAGGAGCAGGCCGTCGGGTTTCAGATGGCGTGCCAGTTCGGCGATGAAGGCGGCGGGGTCGGTGACATGTTCGATCACCTCCATCGAGGAGACGACATCAAATGTGCCCAAGCCTTGTGCGGCAATTTCGCCGGCGCGATAGTCGATGCTGAGGCCCGATAGCGCCGCATGGGCCTTGGCGGCCTCGACATTTTCCGGTGCCGCGTCGACGCCGGTGACGGCCGCGCCCATGCGGGCAAGGGGTTCGCACAGCAAGCCAGCGCCACAACCAACGTCCAGCGCGCTCTTGCCCGCCAGCGGTGTCCGTGTCTTGCCATCGCCGCCGAAATGGGCGTCAATGGCATTGCGGATAAAGCCCAGCCGCACCGGGTTCAGCTTATGCAGCATCGCCGAACTGCCTTTCGGGTCCCACCAGTCCGCTGCCAGTGCGCCGAAATGTGCCGCTTCGGCGGCGTTTATTGTCGTTGCGGTGCTTGCCTTTGTCATATCCTGTCCCTATCAGGGCGCCCGATTGTAATATAGCGACTTTGTAAGGTTTTCATGGCGCGCATTGTAATGAAATTTGGCGGCACGTCTATGGCCGGAACCGAACGTATCCGCCGCGTTGCCCAGCTCGTCAAGCGGCAAGCCGAACGCGGGGACGAGGTGGCTGTGGTCGTCTCGGCCATGGCGGGCGATACCGACCGGCTCGTGAATTTCTGCCGCGAAGCCAATGCGCTTTACGATCCGGCGGAATATGATGTGGTGGTTGCGGCGGGCGAACAGATTACGTCTGGTCTGCTGGCGATTACGTTACAGGCCCTGGGTTGTAATGCGCGAAGCTGGCTGGGCTGGCAGATGCCGATCCACACCGACGACGCCCATGCCAAGGCACGCATTGGCTCGATCGACACCGACGAATTGCTGGCGTCGATGGGCAGCGGCTGCATCGCGGTCATCCCGGGCTTTCAGGGGCTGACCGACGACAACCGCGTCACAACCCTAGGACGCGGCGGGTCGGATACGTCGGCGGTTGCGGTCGCCGCGGCGGTCAAGGCGGACCGGTGCGATATCTATACCGATGTCGACGGCGTCTACACCACCGACCCCCGCATCGTCGCCCGCGCGCGCAAGCTGAAGGCGGTGACCTATGAAGAAATGCTCGAACTGGCCTCGGTCGGGTCGAAGGTTTTGCAAACCCGTTCGGTCGGGCTCGCGATGAAAGAAGGGGTGCGCGTGCAGGTGCTATCCTCCTTCATCGACGAAAACGCCCCCGACGCAGACAGCATCCCCGGCACGATGATCGTGACCGACGAAGAATTGGAGAATGCCCAAGTGGAACGCCAGCTGATCACCGGCATCGCCGCCGACAAGAATGAGGCGAAAATCACCCTGACCCGCGTCCCCGACCGTCCCGGCGCGGTGGCGCATATCTTCGCGCCGCTTGCCGATGCGAATATCAACGTGGACATGATCATCCAGAACGTCGGCCGCGACAAGGGCGAGACCGACGTGACCTTCACCTGCCCGCAGGCCGACCTTGCGCGCTGCACCGACATATTGGAAAACCAGCGCGATGCCATCGGCTACAACCGCCTGATCCCCGACACCAAGGTCGCCAAGATCTCCGTCGTCGGCGTCGGTATGAAAAGCCACGCCGGTGTCGCCTCGACCATGTTCAGCAGCCTTGCCGACCGCAAGATCAACATCCAGGCGATCTCGACATCGGAAATCAAGGTTTCCGTCCTGATCGACGAGGACGAGACCGAACTCGCCGTGCGTGTGTTGCACACGGCTTATGGGCTGGATGCGGAATAACGACTTCACCATTTGAAAAATGGCCCGCGTCCGCGTAGGCGGGTCGTGCTGGAGATTGTCTCCGGCGAAAGCTATGCATTTTCTCGCCTTCCGTGCGGGAGGATGACGGAGATACCATGACCAAACTCGCCCACCTCATGCAACGCGGTACCGAATTTCTGGGGTGCGAGGTGGCGATCATGTGTGGCGCCATGTCGTGGGTAAGCGAGCGGAATCTGGTTTCGGCCATTTCCAACGCCGGTGGCTTCGGGGTGATTGCCTGCGGGGCGATGACGCCTGATTTGCTCGATGCCGAAATCGCCGCGACCAAGGCGCTGACGTCCAAGCCCTTTGGCGTGAACCTGATCACCATGCACCCGCAGATCATGGACTTGATCGCGATATGTGCCAAGCATGGGGTGACGCACGTAGTCCTCGCCGGTGGCCTGCCGCCCAAGGGCAGTATCGAGGCGATCAAGGAATTTGGCGCGAAGGTCATGTGCTTTGCCCCTGCGCTGACGCTCGCCAAGAAATTCGCGCGCTCGGGCGTCGATGCGTTGATCATTGAAGGCAGCGAAGCTGGCGGGCATATCGGACCGGTCGCGACCTCCGTGCTGGCACAGGAAATCCTGCCTGAACTGGGCGAGCAACTGCCGATCTTTGTGGCGGGCGGCATTGCGCGCGGCGGCTTGATCGCGAGCTATCTCGAAATGGGTGCGGCGGGCGTGCAGTTGGGCACGCGCTTTGTCTGCGCGCATGAAAGCATCGCCCATCCCAATTTTAAGGCCGCCTTCCTGCGCGCCAATGCACGCGATGCGGTCGCCAGTGTCCAGATCGACCCGCGCCTGCCGGTCATTCCGGTCCGCGCCCTGAAAAACAAGGGAACCGAAGAATTCACGCGCAAGCAGGTCGAGGTCGCCGCCAAGCTCGACGCTGGCGAAATCGACATGGAGGCCGCGCAGCTTGAAATCGAACGCTACTGGGCCGGTGCCCTGCGCCGTGCGGTTATTGACGGCGACGTCGAATATGGCTCGGTCATGGCCGGGCAGTCGGTGGGGATGGTACATGTCGAACGGCCCGTGGTCGATATCATCGCCAAACTGGTGACAGAGGCGGAAGAAGCACTGGCCAGATAAGGCCAACATCACCATCTGTGGCACGGCTGTTAAACCGTCTTGCCAACACAACACAGTCTGCGCATAGCTGCGGCATGGACCACGACTCTCCGCCGGACATCACGCCACTTAACCCCACCTATGTCACGACGACGCGTATCGCATCGGCGTTGGGCTATTTGCCGTTCCTGATCGGTGCAGGCGCTCTGGAAATCGCCCAGTTGTTGCCCCCCGGCAGCTTTTTTGTACCGGTATTCCTGTTGTATCTTTTCATGGCTTTTGTCGTGCCGAAGCGGAAATACCGCCATTGGGGCTATGATATGGGCAGCGACCGGCTGCGGATCGTGCGCGGTTACATGTTTTTCCGCGATACCGTCGTGCCCTTTGGACGTATCCAGCATATCGATGTCGAGCAGGGACCGATCGACCGCCGCTACGACCTTGCAACCTTGACCGTGCACACCGCGGGGAACCACAACAGCACCGTTACGTTGCCGGGATTGCTCCATGCCGATGCTCTGGCTATGCGCGAAGCGATCCGCTCTGCAATCCGGCAGGATCAGATTTGACGGACGAAGCCGTTCCCGACGCTTTGGCCACACCGGTCGAGCCACAGGGGGATGAGGGCGAGCGCCTTCATGTCCTCGGCCTGTTCGTAGGCTTCGTTACCGGATTGCCGCAGCTTATTTTCCCGATCTTTGCCGCTTTCTTCGGAACAAGGGGAAGTGACAATCCGCTGATTTCCATCGCCGCCGTCAGCGCGATCCTGTTGTTCAGCCTTTTCTTCCGCTGGTTGTCCTGGATGCGGTTCCGGTACCACATCGGCGAGCATGATATCCGCATCGAAAGCGGAATTGTCAGCCGAAACGCCCGCTCCATTCCGTTCGAGCGCATCCAGGATGTCAGCATTGAACAAAAGCCTTTGGCGCGCCTCTTCGCGCTGGGGGAAGTCAAATTCGAAACAGGCGGCGGTGACGGGGATGATGCGAAACTGAGCTTTGTGAGCGTCGAAGAAGCCAACCGCCTGCGCGAATTGGTAAAGGCCCACAAGAGTGGACAGGCGAGCGTGAGCCACGCGGAACCTCTTGTCCCGGACGCTGATGCGCCACCCATTTTTGCGATGGATAGTAATCGCGTTTTCATTTTCGGACTCTATTCCTTTTCGCTCGTTATTTTCGCGGTTCTCGGCGGTCTGGCGCAGCAATTTGATTTTCTGCTGCCTTTCGAAATCTGGGATTTCCGGCACTGGATCGGTGTAGCCGAAGAGCGCGGGGTCACCGTTGAAAATTTGAACGGGATCGGCTGGACGGCACAGATCATATTGGCGTTGGTGGCGCTTGGAGGCCTCATATTCATCGGCTTTGCTACCGGCATCATCCGCACCGTATTGCGTGAATATGGGTTCCGGCTGGAACGCACGGCCAAGGGTTTCCGGCGCCGTCGCGGCCTCTTGACGTTGACCGATGCCGTCATGCCTGCGCATCGTGTGCAGGCGGCGGTTGTTCAAACCGGGCCGATCCGCAAGCGCCGTGGGTGGCACAGCCTGAAATTCGTTAGTCTCGCCCAGGACAGCAAGGACGAAGCTAATTTCGTCGCCGCACCTTTTGCAACGCTCGCGGAAATCTGGCCGATTGCCCATGCGGCGATGATTGTCGCACCAGACGCCCAAACCCAGTTCCATCGGGGTGTCATCAGAAATTGGACAATCCAGATTCTGCTTATTTTACCGGTGATATTGGGTGCGATCGTGGCGGTAACCCTGTGGGCAGACACGACGATTTTGCGGGCGATGTCTTTACTTTTGATATTGGTATTTTTTGTACCCTATCTCTGGTTAGACTGGCGCAAATATGGCTATGCTCTGGACGGCGACCAAATCTATGTAAAAAGAGGCTGGTGGCAGGAAAAGCTGACCATTGCGCCTCAGGTCAAGGTGCAGACGGTTGAAATATACCAAGGCCCGATTGCAAGGCGGCAAGGGCTCGCCTCGGTCAATTTCGGCATTTCCGGTGGGTCATTGGAAATGATCGCTTTGCCGCTGGAAACGGCACAGGCCATCCGGGACGCGGTCATGGAGCAGGTTGCCGCCGTGGATTACGCGGTGGTTGCTGGTGAAGCACGTCTCAGCACGAATGTGTAACTTTTCCGCGTTTTGGCAGCCCGGACAACTCAGTCGATAGCCTGAACAACCTGTTCTTCGATCACGCTGCCATCCTCTTTGCGCAGCGTCATCTTCACGGTCTTGGCGCTCCAGTCGATATCGATCTGGCCAAAATTGGGGATGCCCCATAGACCGCCGGTCCGGCGCGGGTCCGGCTCCCGTTCGCCGCCGTCACCCTTGCCGAACGCAAAGTTGAGCGAGCTGGACGTGAAATCCCATAAAGGCTTCGAAAGCCCCGGAAGCTGGGTTTTATAGAATGCGCCTGAATGACGGTCGCCCGTCAGGAAGATGGCGTTGCTGACTTTTTTGTCGGCCAGCAAGGCATAGAGACGATCCCGCTCTTTGGGGAAATTGGTCCATCCTTCGAAATTATGTGCGTCGGTAATGACCTGCGTTGACGAGATGATGAAACGTAATTCGGCCGGTTTGGATAGTTCTTGTGCTAGCCAGTCCCATTGGGCGTTGCCCAAAATCGATGCTTTGGGGTCCATATTCGGAATATACCAGCCCAGTGCCGGACCGGGATCGCGATAGGGCATGACGGCAAGGTCGGACCGGAAAAAGCGCGAGTCCAGAATGATGAACTGCACGCGCTTGCCTTCCGGACCGACGATGCGGCTTTCATAGACACCGGGACGCGCCTTAACCTCGTCGCTGCTGCTCCAATAGGTTTCGTAAATTTTCTCCGCCCATTCTTTGTAGGCGAAGGCACCTCCTGCGTCATTCGCGCCATAATCATGGTCGTCCCATGTGGTCATCATGGGTACGCTGCGGCGGAAGCGGTCAAATTCCACACGGCTGCTGAGCTTGCGGTAACTTGCGGTCAAAGTCGGTATGTCGGCACCGTTGGTCGGACGCGTATCGCCATAGACATTGTCGCCGATCAGCAAAAATGCCTGCGGTTTTTGCGTCGCAATGACATCCCAGAATTTCATGTCGCGGTTTTCATTGACGCACGACCCGAAGGCGAAGCGCGTAATGACGCTGTTCGAAGAGAGTGCCGGATTAACGGGCGCCTTGGGAAGCTTTGTCGTCAGAGTGGCATAATAAGGCCGCAAAGCTTCCTGCGCGCTTTGCGGAGCGGCGGGCGCTGACGCCGCAGTCGTGCCACCGACATTGGCGGCGCAGCCGGACAGCAAAAGGATGGCAAGGGGGAGAGCGCGTTTCATGGGGCAGTCTTACCTTTTATCAAAAGCTGGATCGCTCCTTCCTCGTCCGAGAAGAGCTTCGCGTCAATGCCGTAAACGGCAGCGAGATTGGATGACGTCAACACGTCGGCAACGGAACCTTGGGCAAAAACATTGCCCCGGTGCAGCAATATAACTTGGTCGGCAAAGCGTACTGCGTGATGGAGGTCGTGCAACACCGCGACGACACCCTTACCGCTGCGCGCCTGATCGCGCAAAAGATGGAGCATGTCGATCTGGTAACCGGGGTCGAGATTAGCGAGCGGTTCATCCGCCAAAATCCACTGTGGTTGTCCGGCCAAAACACGCGCCATCAACACCCGCGCCCGTTCTCCGCCCGAAAGCTCTGTCACCAGCCGGTCTGAAAAAGATGTTGTCCCGGTTGCGGTGAGGGCTGCATCGATGGCCGAATGGTCTTCGGCAGACAGGCCTAAGCCTTTTCGATGCGGATAGCGACCGAGTGCCACAAGGGCATGCGCCGTGATCGCCCAGTGGGTTTGCGCACCTTGGGGCAGTAGGCCTAATAATTTTGCCCGCGCGGCGTCGGACAATGCAAGGATCGCATCGCCATCCAGTTGCACAGAGCCGGAGCGGGGCTCCAGCAAGCCTGCAAGGCAATTGAGCAATGTCGATTTTCCCGCACCATTGGGGCCGAGAATGACACTGAATTGGCCAGGATGGAGACGTGCCGAAACATCCTCCAAGGCCGGACGTGTATCATGGGCGAACCAGATATTGTCGCATTGCAGGATCATGCCGCGCGTCCCCTTTGCTTCCAAAGGAGCATGAAGAAAAATGGAGCGCCCAGAACGGCCATGGCAATGCCCAGCCGTATTTCCGTTGGCCCGGGGATGAGGCGGACCATACTATCCGCGACGAGTGTCAATATCGCTCCGCCAAGTGCGGATGGGAGCAATATGGACGAAGGCTGTTCACCCATCATGCCGCGGATCAGATGCGGCACGATCAGCCCTACAAATCCAACGACACCCGATACGGCGACCGAAGCCCCGACGGATAAACCGACGCCGACCACAATCACCCAGCGCAACTGGTTCAGATTAACGCCAATGCTACGCGCCCCGTCTTCGCCGAGCGTCAGGGCATCAAGCGCTCGTCCCGTTGTGAGCAACAGCGCCGCGCCGATGGCCATCAACGGGAGAGCTTTGACGACATCTTCCATCAGCCGATCCGTTAAGGCCCCCATCAACCAGTTGATGATTTCGCTGGCGGCAAAGGGGTTGGGCGCAATGCTGATCAGAAAAGCGGTGAGCGATCCTGCCAGTGTGGACAGCACCATTCCGCCGAGGATGAAACCCAATGGCCCGCCGCCGCGTGCGAGCGTCAGCAGCAGCAGTATACTCACGCCCGCCCCCAGCATGGCGCAGCTGAACAGGCCAAGAGGCAGCGTGTTGAGGCCAAGGAATATCGCTGTCACGCCGCCGAGAGCGGCACTGGAAGAGACACCGAGGACGGTAGGATCGGCAAGGGGATTGCGCAAATAGCCCTGCAGAACCGCACCGGACAGGCCGAGCACAGCCCCTATGCCCAGACCCAGAAGCGCCCGGGGCAGGCGGAGTTCGAGAAAAATCCAGCCGTCGGGGGCGTCGGAAAGCCATGCCATTGGCCATATCCAGACTTTGCCCGCCATCAGCGAAAGTAAAAATGCCCCAACTGTCAGAAGCAGCAACAGCGGTGCCATCCAGCGCGCGGTCATCGGACAGCCTTTCGCGCATCTTCAAAAATCTGTGCAACCTTGATGACGGTCGGTCCCCCACAAAACAGAAGCTGGTCGCGAAATGGTACGATCCGGGTCTTGCCGCCCAGATGTTTGAGCAATTTCTGGCGCGATGCAAGTTCCCGGTCCGCATCGCCCTGCGGCGTCACAGGCATGAAGATGACCTGCGGCGGGTTGCGGATCAGGCTTTCCAAAGGAAGCACACCCCAGGATTGCAAACCAAAGGAGGCGCTGGCGTTACGGAACCCATGCCGGCGCAGCAGTTCGTCCTGCAACGTTCCTGTCCCCGCGACAAAGCCGCCATTTTGCCAGATGATTGCCGACGGTGCTTGGTCTTGTGGATGGGGGTTTCGGGCTTCGCCTTGTGCGGAGAGCATGCGCGCGACCAGAGCCTCGCCTGCGTCGACCCGGCCAATGGCTTTGGCGATGTGCCGGACTTGCGCGACATCCTCTTCCAAGGTGGCCGCAACGCCCACGGCCACGACCTTGATCCCCGCTTTCGCCAAGGCGGCATTAGTGCCAGACGAAGCGAGATTACCGGTCAGGACCAGCCGGGGCTTGGCCGCCAGAATATCTTCCGCCCCCGTACCAAGTGCTGGATATTGCCGTGCCCAGTTCAGCGGCGCTGAAGCGCTGTCGGCGTCATGCGAATAGACGCTGACCGCAGCCACCTGACCGGGGGCGGCGATTTCGGCAAGGATGGCATCGATACACGGGTTGTTGGATACAATCCCGCCGGGCGCAATGCTGGGCTGGCCGCTGCACCCGCCAAGAAGCAGAACAAGCGGCCAGACCCATTTCATCAGAATGTCGCCCGGACGCCGACATGCGCGTTGCGGCGATAGCTGTTATAGCCTGCCACCTGCACATAATCGGTATCGAAGACATTCTCGACCCTGCCGTAAAGCTCGAACCGGTCGGTGACCGGAAAGGCTGCGCGCAGGTGGGTGAGGGCATATCCATCAAGCCGGACCGTGTTGGCCGCATTGTCGAAACTGTCGCCAGACAGCAGCAAGGTCGCGCCAAGTTTCAAGCGCCACGGCGTTTGCCAATCGACCGTGAGGCTGCCCGCATGTTGCGGCCGGAGGGCAAGTCGGTTGCCGAAATTCGCGCCTACCGAACGGTTGATCGCGTTGGTGAGGGTGTAGTTTGTCTGCACGCTCAGACGGTCGGTCGGTTGTAATGCAAAGCCCAGTTCAACCCCTTCGCTGTTCACCCGGTCGATATTCTCCGACTGGAATGTCGTGAATGAAAAGGCGATCAGATCGGTGCTTTTCCGGTTGAAATAGGTGGCATAGACTTGGGCCTTGCCGTCCAGAAAGCGGTGCTCGACACCAATGTCGAAATTGCGGGCTGTTTCGGGTTTCAAATTGGGGTTGCCAAAGGGCGGCTGGCCTTCCGACAATGTGGGGGCGCGGAACCCTTCGCCATAGGTAGCCCGCACTACGGTGTTCCCGTCATTGGGGGTGTAGGCTATGTTTCCGCCCAAGGTCGTCTGGCCGCCATAGTCGCTATAGTCGTCATGACGCACCCCGCCGGTCAGGGTCAGGCCTTTGATGGGCCGGAGGATGACTTGGCCAAAGCCGCTGGTAACCTGATTGCGGGCGCGGTCGGCCGGGGCACCTTCGAAGGATGTGCGCGCGAACGTCCGTTCATGCTCGGCGCCAAAGACAAGCGTTGCCGCGTCGGCGATATCGAAGGACCCATGATATTCGAAACGGTCGATCGTGCCCTTCACATCAAAATTGTTGAAGCTGAACACCACCGGATCGGTGCCGATGCGGGTGATGTCGGTGCGGGCATAGGACAGGCGGTTGCGCAAACGACCGTCGGCCAGATCGAACAGCGCGCCGACATAGCCTACAAACTGACGGTTACGCGAAACCGGCAGGGCATTTGCCCCTGCGCCAAAGGGCGAATCATATTCGATGGTCCCGCGGTTGTAATAACCCCGGAAATCCAGCGCGACATTCTCGGCCAGATTGACCTTCAACCGGCCATTTGCCGACCAGTTTTCAAAGCCGTCGTCCTCGGATCCTCCCGCCAAAGCGGAAATGCCGTCGGTGCGATAAAACGCGCCGCCAAAGCTGCCTTCGACGATGCCGCTTGTGCCCGAGAGATTGGCGGATGCACGAACGCTGTCGGCATAGCCATATTCCAGCCCGGCGCGCGCTGCCAGATCTTCGGTGGGCGTCAGGCTCTGCACATTGATGACCCCGCCAATCGCCTGGCTGCCCCAGATGATGGAATTCGGCCCCCGCAGCACCTCGACCCGTCCGATATTGCCGGTCAGCAAAGCACCGAAGTCGAACGCCGCATTGGGGCTGGACGGGTCGTTGATGCGCACCCCGTCGATCAGCACCAAGGTCTGCGAACTGTTGCCGCCGCGAATGAAAACGCTGCTCTGGCTTCCCACCGGACCGCGCGCCGCAACCGCGATGCCGGGCAATGTCCGGAGCGCGTCGCTGATGCTGACGGACTGCAACTCCGCCAGCCGCTCGGCATCCACTACCGATATGGCTTGCCCGGTTTCAGAGCGGGGTTGCTCAAAACCGCTTGCCGTGACGACAATGTCGTCCTCCGCAAAGGCAGGGACAGGCAACAGCGCCAGTGCTGCTGCCGAAAATTTTAGCAATGTCATATAGTTATATCCTTCACATGACGTCCAAACAAATGTCGTCACGCGGAGGAAAACCCCGATTGCGCCAGTGTCCCGCAAGCACAAAGGACAGACCGCAAACAGGCAGGTCTCCTGGCTCCCGGGTCAAAATCCAAACCCCGCCTTCCCAGTTTCCCAGTGGCATAAGGGGCAAAACTCGCCGGTTACAGTTGCGGGAACAGCGCCGGATTTCCGCCGGCTTCCCTATTATCCTTGTTTTCACAAAGACCTGTTGCGTGGTCAGGGCATTACGTCGATTACGTCCCTAATGCAATGCCGCGCGACGACCGACAAATTTAGGAGCCAACCGCAATGACTTTGACCAACCTCCTTGTCCCGACTTACAGCCAGATGCTGAAGACGCTCGTCAGTTGGCTGGCAAAGGCCGAGGCGCAGATGCCCGACAAAGCGGAGTCCATGCTGTTGGCACGTCTCGCCCCTGACATGTTTCCGCTGTCTACACAGATCCGTTTCGTGTGCTTGCAGGCGCAGGAAGCCTTATTCCGCCTTCGGGGCGAGGCATTTCCAGCGTCGTTCGACGAACTGGTGAACGAAGGTCGAAACGCTGCCGACCACCCCGGAACAATTGCCACTGCAAAATCGCGTATCGAAGAGACTCTGACATTGCTCGGCTCGCTGGCGCCGGATGCGCTTGACGGGGATGAAGACCGGCCGGTCGCGCATGAGATACCCAATGGCATGATCTTCGACCTGACCGCAGCGCAATATGCTCGAGACTGGGCTCTGCCGCAATTCTACTTTCACCTTATGACAGCCTACGCGATTTTACGCAGCGAGGGCGTTGCTCTCGGTAAGGTTGACTATATCCCGCACATGCTCCCCTTCATCCGGCCCGGGACGATGCCTGTGGGCTAAGCGCCCGCGACAAACAGGTGATACGGCTAATGCCTCGTTTTACCCGGCCTTTGCATGCCCCAGAATTGGGGGCCTTCGGGAACCTGCCACATATGCTTCACCTGAAATCCGAAGCTTTGATAGAGCGCAACATTATGTTCGTCGGCGGTTTCGAGATAAGCGGGCAAGCCGTCTTCGTCGGCGCGTTCAAGGCCTGCCCGGATTGCCGCTCCGCCAAAGCCCTTGCCCTGATGCGCAGGGTCACAGCCGGCATAATGCAGATACCAAACCGGTTCTTTGGGTAGGTGCTTTTCAATGAGGTCAGCGACCTCCAGCCCGCGAAAAATCGAAAAGCGCAGGCGCTGGATAAAGGGAATGATCAGTCGGGCGCGATCCCACAGGCTATCATGGGCCTGACCCGGGCCACGCCACAAAGTAACCGCCTCAATCCCGTCCGTGCCAAATACCGCGCCCTTGCGGTGCTCGTCCTGCAAAAACAGGTGGAAGGCACCAGCAAGCCGCTGCGCGCGTAGCTTCGGGTCGGGGATGACATAGCTCCACCCCGTTTCCGTCTGGAACGCACGCGCTAAAGTCTCTGCGATTTCCAGATTGTCGGTCGGGGCAAGAAGCCTTGCTTTGCTGTTGCTCAAGCCTTTGCCTGCTTCAAAATGGGCAGATTACGGACGCGCTTTCCGGTGGCAGCGAACAGTGCGTTAGCAAGCGCCGGAGCAGCCGGTGGCACGCCGGGTTCGCCGATTCCACCCATATAGGCCCCGCTGTTGATGAAATGGATATCGTGCACCAACGGAGCATCGGCAAGCTTCAGCAAAGGGTAATCGGAAAAATTGCTCTGCTGCACAGCGCCTTTTTCCAGCGTGACAGCTTCACCGATCGCCGATGACAGGCCCATGAGCGTCCCGCCTTCAATCTGCGCCTTGGCGGCGTCCGGATTGACGATGCTGCCTGCGTCGACGACGGTCGTGATCTTGTGCACTTTGGGCATGCCATCTTCTTTGACCGAAGCTTCGATCACATGGGCGACAATGGTCTTGAAGCTTTCGACAATCGCCACCCCGCGACCAACGCCCTCAGGCAGAGGCGCTTTCCAATTTGCAAGACGTGCGCACTCGTCAAGAACACGCAAATGGCGGGAGTCTGCTTTCAAATGGTTCCGGCGAAACTCGACGGGGTCCACACCTGCGGCATGGGCTAGCTCATCCATGAAGCTTTCATTGTAAAAGCCCTGTTGGGTCGAGTTAACCGAACGCCACGCGCCGGTGATCTGGTTGGATTTATGTTCATAATTCCGGCGCGCGACGGCGGGAAGATTGTAGATGAATGTCGTTTCCGCTTCCGCGCTTTCGGTCTGGGCATAATCGTTGGAAAAGGCCGCAATCCGTTTGTTGGCGGTAACATTCGCCTTCAAAATAGCCGCGCTCTGCGGGCGATAGGCCCCTTGCGCGATTTCTTCCTCACGGCTCCAGATCAATTTCACCGGATAGGGCAATTGCATGGCCAGTTTCGTGACCTGGCTGACGATTTCCATATACATGGGCAGACGGCGGCCAAAGCTGCCCCCGATCAGCATCGGGTGGAAAGTCACCTTGTCGCCGTCTAGCCCCGAAACATCGACGGCCATCATTTTGGACGCCAGCGGGTCTTGCATCCCGCCCCAAATGTCCAGCTTTCCGTCCTTATAATGGGCGGTCAGGGCAAAGGGTTCCATCATGGCATGGTGCAGGAAAGGAACCTGATATTTTGCTTCGATAGGCTTTGGTCCCATCGCGGCCTTGACGTCACCTTCGCCAGCCTCACCGGCCGGTTCACCCTTGGCAATCAGATCGTCATAGGCTTTGAAAATAGATGCCGTCGAAATGGCTCCGTTCCCGCCATCGGTGAATTGCGGCGTCATCGCGCGCAAGCCGCTAATGGCGGCCCAATAGCCTTTGCCAACGACAGCGACGGCGTCGTCCAGCTTGATCACCTTTTCGACACCCTTGACGGCAAGGACAGGGGCCTCATCCACCGATGTCAGTTTGCCGCCGCGAACCGGAGCGGCCATGATGGTTGCGACGCGCATATCGGGGACAGAGAAGTCCATTCCATATTGCGCGGTTCCGTCGACCTTCGCCGGGATATCCAGACGTGGGACCGACTGGCGCATCAGGCGATAGTTTTTGGGGTCCTTGAGCGTGGGTTCGTTATTCAACGAAAGCGTAGCCGCCTCGGCAGCCAGCTTGCCATAGGGCAGCGAACGGCTGGATTTGGCGTGAATGACGTGGCTGTCTTGCGTCGTCAGTTCCGACGCGGGAACGCCAAGCCGTTTGGCGGCCGTTTCAATCAACGCAAGGCGGGTGGCCGCGCCCACTTTCTGGAAAGTGACTTGTCCTGTAAAACGCAGCGCTGTCGATCCGCCTGTGATCTGCAAATTCATTTGCCGTGCAAGGAACGACAGAAATGATTGCGGGACGCCATTGATAATGCCCGGCTGTCCCGTCATTTCGCCGAGGAATCCCCGGCCGAGACCAACATTGGCAAAAGCGGATTCGGCAGGTGCCGATACTAGCTTTACCAGATCCCAATTCGCGTCCAGCTCTTCGGCCAACATCTGTGCAAGGCCGGTATTCGACCCTTGTCCGATATCGGTGTGCGGGGAATAGATTGTAACAACATTGTCTTCGGAAATTTTCAGCCAGGTTGCAAAGCTATGCTCGCCTTTACCGGCGGTCAATTTCGCGGCTGTTTTGACGGCATTGCTGTCCATGATCGAAATGCCGAACAGACCGGCGCCGACAATCGCGACGCCGCCGATCAAGAAGGCGCGGCGTTTCACGCCCTTGCGCTTTGTGGCGGCGGGCTGTTCCATTTCCAATGTGGGATTATCGGCCATTATGCAGCTCCTTCGACAGCGGTGGCCGCTTGGCCGGTGGCGGCGTGGATGGCCTTGCGGATGCGGGGGTAGGTGCCGCAGCGGCAGATATTAGTCATTGCCTCGTCAATCTGGTCGTCCGATGGCTTGCCCGTTTTTTCGATTAACGCAACGGCGGCCATGATTTGGCCTGACTGGCAATAACCGCATTGTGGAACTTGTGCCGCGATCCATGCTTTCTGCACAGCATGCAATGTACCATCCGATCCCTTGATGCCTTCAATGGTCGTAATGGATTTTCCGGCGACTTCGCTTACCGGAAGGCTGCACGAACGGGCAGGCTCTCCATTGACATGGACGGTGCAGGCACCGCAGGCCGCGATACCGCAGCCGAATTTGGTTCCGGTCAGCCCAAGTTCTTCGCGAATAGCCCAGAGAAGCGGGGAATCCGGTTCCGCATTCAGTGTCACGGCCTTGCCGTTTACGGTCGTCGATATCGTCATGTTGTGAAGCTCCCGCCCTCTGATACGTTTCATATAGCAACCTGTTAAACCCTTTGCTAGGCCCATCCCCATGAAAACAGGCGCTGCAGACCATCACCGTATTTTGGCGAGTGTGCAGGCGTGGCGCGGCGCACCAATGGCGCTGGCGACCGTCGTTGAAACGTGGAAATCCGCGCCTTGTCCTGTGGGTACCCACATGTTGGTCCACGCGGATGGGCGCTTTACAGGGTCGGTTTCTGGTGGATGTGTGGAAGGCGATGTCCTTGAGACAGCACGTCAGGTGATTGTCGATAACGGCTTTGCCTTGCGCCGGTACGGGGTCGCCGATGGTGCAGCATGGGAGGTTGGCTTGCCCTGTGGCGGCGACATTGTCGTGCTCGTGCAAAATGTGTCGCCCGATTTCTTCCCCGGTCCTCTGTTCGGCGCGATCATCGACGCACAGGCGGCGGGCGAGGTGCTTCATATCGGCACCAATTTGGACAATGGGTCCAGCGCCATTGTGGAGGAGGAAGCGGCAGGACTTTTCATCAACAGTTATTTGCCGCCACGCCGGTTGATTATCGTTGGCGCCGTCGAAATCGCGTCAACCTTGGCCAATGTTGCATGCGCTATGGGTATTGAAGTGGTCTTGATCGATCCGCGTGCGCGTTTCCTGACGGCGGAGCGCTTTCCCGACACACAGCTTGATGATCGCTGGCCCGACGACGCAATCCGCGCGCTGGCACCCGATGCGCGGACAGCAATTGTGACGTTGAGCCATGATCCCAAAATCGACGATCCCGCTCTGCTTGCCGCCCTCGAAACGCCAGCGGCCTATATTGCAGCGCTTGGTTCCAAATCATCGCAGATCAAGCGGAAAGAACGTTTGATCGCGATGGGGGCTTCAGCCGACCAACTGACGCGTATTGAGGGACCTGCGGGCGTTGCCATCAATGCGATAAGTGCCCCGGAAATCGCCTTGTCGATAGCCGGCGGAATGGTGCGGGCGTTTAACGATGGATTGCGCTGACATTGCCCTGATAGTGCTGGCCGCGGGACTTGGATCCCGCTTCGGTGCCGATAAGCTTTCGGTTCCACTTGATGGCCTGCCGGTCGGCCTGCACATTGCGCACACGAGCAACAGCATCGATTTCGGATGGCGGTTCGCGATATGCAGCCCCGCTTCGTCCTTGACGCCGCGCTATGTCGAATATGGTTTTACCGTTATCGACAATGCAAATCCCGAAGCGGGGCAGGCCCATTCTCTGCATTTGGCGATAAGGGCGGCAGAGGACACCGATGCTAAGGCCCTATTGGTGACTTTGGCGGATATGCCTTTTGTCACCGAGGGCCTGCTGCGGAAAATTGCCGCGTTCCCGACTATGGCAGCGTCCTACAACGGGCGGAATGCGATGCCCCCTGTGCTTTTCCCACGTACCCATTGGGCCGGCCTGTTAAACATGCAGGGTGATGCAGGCGGCCGTTCACTTTTGCATGCAGCTCAAAAGGTCGAAGCGTCGGCGGCCGAGTTGCGCGACATTGACGTGCCGGATGATTTGGTTAGACCCGCAGATGCATGACCGTTGATACCGCACGCCAATCGATAGACGCCGCGCTCCGCAATCCGCAGTTGATTGAGGCGGCTCTGGCATTGTCCGAAGACCGTCTGCACGACGCGGAACCGCTGCTGCGCGGAACGTTGCGAGAAGATCCCACCGATGTGGCGGCCATACGGATGATGGCCGAACTTGCGGCGCGGATTGGACGGTTAAAGGACAGCGAGGCCCTGTTGCGGCGTGCGCTTGAACTTGCCCCATCGTTCGGCGCGGCGCGTGCAAATCTGGCGACCGTGCTGTATAAGCAAAACCGTTTTCCCGAGGCGTTGGAGCAACTGGATGCCGTTTTGGCGGTAGAGGGCGACAATCCAGCGCAGCAGAACCTCAAGGCAGCAGCTCTTGGACGCATCGGCGGATATGCCGAAGCAATCGGGCTTTACAGGGACCTGATCGAACGCTTCCCGGACCACGCCAAATTGTGGATGAGCTTTGGCCATATGCTCAAAACCGTTGGGGAGCAGGATTCCTCAATTGCGGCGTACCGGCGTGCGCTGAAAGTAGAGCCGACATTGGGGGAGGTGTGGTGGAGCCTTGCCAATTTGAAGACAGTGCAGTTTTCGGACGAGGATATGACCGCAATGCAGGCGGCCCTTTCAAACGCCGGGTTATCGGATGAAGATAAATTCCATCTGCACTTTGCCTTGGGGAAAGCATCCGAAGATCGCGCTTTTTTCGAGGAAGCATTCGCGCATTATGCCGCAGGAAATGCCCTGCGCAGCGCGGAATTACAGCACGAACCCGACACTGTCACGGCGCAGGTGGACCATGTGGTCCGAACCGTCACACCCGAATTTCTCGCGGCGCGGAAAGGGGCGGGGCATCGTGCCGCAGACCCCATTTTCATCATTGGAATGCCGCGTGCCGGGTCCACCCTGATCGAGCAGATTCTTTCCAGCCATTCGCTGATTGAAGGCACAATGGAATTGCCTGATATTCCGGCCATGGCGATGCGCGAAGCGCGGGAGCTTGAGGGCGGGAAGGGCAAGGACGTTGGCGCACCTTGGCTGGCTGCGGTGGCGGATATGGCGCCGGAGCGGCTTACTGCTTTGGGCGCGGAATATATCGAGCGGACACAGATCCAGCGCAAGACAGCAAAGCCCTTCTTTATCGACAAGTTGCCGAACAACTGGGCCTATCTCGGGTTCATCCGCTTGATCTTGCCCAGCGCGAAGATCATCGACGCACGCCGTCATCCGCTGGACTGCTGTTTTTCCAATTTCCGCCAGCATTTCGCCAAGGGACAGGCGTTCAGCTATGACCTGACCCATATGGGCCGCTATTATTCCGACTATGTGCGCGCGATGGCGCATTTTGATGCGGTGCTGCCGGGCTATGTCCACCGTGTCATCCACGAAGAGCTACTCGAAGACCCTGAAGGCGAGATCCGGCGGTTGCTCGCCTTTCTCGACGTACCGTTCGAGGAGGATTGCCTGAATTTTCACGCCAACACACGCGCAGTCCGCACCGCCTCCAGCGAACAGGTTCGGCGGCCGATCAATCGGGACGGCGTGGATCAATGGAAGCCGTATGAGCACCATCTCGACCCCTTGAAAACGGCGCTGGGCTCCACTTGGATCACTTACCCGGCACTCTGATAGTTGCGGCATTGCAACACACGATTGCAAAATAGTGCAAAAAAGTGACGTTAACCGAAAATATATTGCGCTGCGGCAAGGAATAGGTGTCTATTCACAAGAGTGTAATAAGGGAGGGTCGCTTCATGCGCCAAATGCAAAGTAAATCGAAAGTCCGCACGACTTTGTCCATGCTGCTCGCATCGACAGGGCTCAGCATCGCAATGCCTGCTCTCGCGCAGGATGCTGCCGACGAAGACAGCGATGTCATCGTTGTTACAGCGGCAAAGCGCGAACAGAATTTGCAGGACGTGCCGATCGCGATCAATGCCATCGGCAACGAAAAGCTCGACCAGCTGCAGGTCAGTGAACTTCAGGACGTTGTGAAGTTCCTGCCGTCTGTGACGATCCAGCAGGGTGGCCCCGGCTTTGCACAAGTTTATTTCCGCGGCGTCGCTTCGGGTGAAAACGCGAACCACTCGGCATCGCTGCCGACCGTCGGCACCTATCTGGACGAAATGCCGATCACGACCATTCAGGGCGCACTCGATCTGCACGCCTATGACTTGGCCCGCGTCGAAGCCTTGGCCGGACCGCAGGGAACGCTATACGGCGCCAGCTCGATGGCTGGTACGCTGAAGCTGGTGACCAATGCACCCGATCCATCCGGCTTCTACGGCAGCGCCGGCGTGGAAATCAACAATGTGGCCCATGGCGACTTTGGTGCGATTTACGAAGGCTTCCTGAACGTTCCCATCAGCGAAGGCGCGGCTGCGCGCTTGGTCGGTTGGTACCGCGATGATGGCGGTTATATCGACAATATCTTCGGCGCCCGTACTTATGCATCGTCCGGGATTACCCAGAATAACGGTGCACTGGTCGAGAAAAACTATAACGACGCCGAAACCTATGGCGCACGTTTGGCCCTCGGCATCGACCTTGACGATAACTGGACGATCAAGCCCACCGTAATGGGCCAGGTTCAAAACACCGAAGGCAGCTACTCGCAGGAACGCTCGGGCCAAACAAATGACGAGCTTCAAGTGGTTCAGTACAACCCCGAAGGCAGCCGCGATAAGTGGATCCAGGCCGCTTTGACCATCGAAGGCAAGATCGGCAACTGGGACCTCACTGTCACCGGCGGACATCTGCGTCGCAAGACCGAGACCGCAAGCGACTATTCGGACTATGCCTATTTTTATGACGCCTTGGCTGGATACGGCAATTATTTCTACGATAATGCCGGTAACCTCGTAAACCCGAACCAGTATATTCAGGGGATCGACCGCTATAAAAAGACGTTCGGCGAATTGCGCATCGCAAGTCCTGCCGACGCTCCGCTGCGGTTTATCGGTGGTTTGTTCTACCAGCGCCAATCGCACAATATCGAACAGAATTACATCATCGATAACATCGCTGATGCCATCACCGTCACCGGCACGGACAGCAATATCTGGCTGACCAAGCAGCTGCGCATCGACCGCGACTATGCCGCTTTTGGTGAAATGACGTACGACATCACCGACAAGCTCTCGCTGACCGGTGGTCTGCGTTATTACAAGTTCGACAACTCGTTGCAGGGCTTTTTCGGTTTCTCCGACGGCTATTCCAGCCGGACCGGTGAAGCTGCGTGTCTGAACACCGATGGCACCACGCGCCGCGCCAACCCGGCTGGCACGCCTGTCCCCATTATTGTTGCGGGCAGCCCTTGCACCAACGTCGACAAGTCCACGTCTGACAACGGTTTCATTCATAAGCTGAACGCGACCTACAAGTTAAGCGACGATGCGCTCGTTTATGCGACCTGGTCGCGCGGTTTCCGTCCGGGCGGTATCAACCGTCGCGGTACCTTGCCGCCTTATGGTTCGGACAAGCTGGACAACTATGAGCTGGGCTGGAAAACCACCTTCGGTGCGTTCCGCTGGAACGGTGCAGTCTATCAGGAAGACTGGAATAACATCCAGCTTTCCTTCCTCGGTGCCAACGGCCTGACCGAAATCCGCAATGCCGGTATCGCCCGCATTCGCGGTGTCGAAATGGACGTGGGCTACCGCGCCGGTGGTTTCTCGATCAATGCGGGCTTTAGCTACAATGATGCCGAAATCCGTCGCGATTTCTGCCGCATTGCCAACCCGACCTTCGATTGCACACTGCCTGGTCCAGCAGGCGAAGTGAACGCTGTATTGGCTCCCGCCGGATCGCGTTTGCCGGTTACCGCAAAGCTGAAAGGCAATGCGATTGCCCGCTACGAATTCCCGATTTCCGATTGGGATGGCCATGTGCAGTTCGCCGTGAACCACATCGGCAGCCGCCGCAGCGATTTGCGCCCTGCGCAGAACACGCTGAAGGGCAATTTGGGCGCTTACACCACCGTCGACTTCTCTTTTGGTATCAAGAAAGACCAGTGGGATATCGAAGCGTTCGCGACCAATTTGTTTGACGAGCGTGGCATCGTGAACACCGGCGTGCAATGTCTTGAAACCGTCTGCGGTACAGGTGTGACGCCTGCAACGCCCACCGGCGGCGCCTTCTACGACACCATCATCAAACCACGCATCATCGGGATCAAATTCTCGCGTGATTTTTAAGAGTTAGTCACGACCACGGTTCATCACCGTGGGTGACAGGGGGGAAAGCCGGGTCTGTTCGGACCCGGCTTTTTCATGTGCGGTTAGCCGAACAAACGACCCAGAAAGCTGCGGTCCGCCAGTATTTCGGCGGCGCAATTGTGTCCCGGTGCGCCGGTCACACCGCCGCCCGGATGTGCGCCAGCGCCGCACATATACAGGCCCTTCAATGGCCCGCGATACGC
This sequence comes from Sphingorhabdus lacus, assembly GCF_009768975.1. Lineage (NCBI taxonomy): Bacteria > Pseudomonadati > Pseudomonadota > Alphaproteobacteria > Sphingomonadales > Sphingorhabdaceae > Sphingorhabdus > Sphingorhabdus lacus. The sequence goes on from NZ_CP035733.1 coordinate 255,199, forward strand.
GCCATGCCCAAGGACAGGCCGCGCGCTCCACAATTGGTCGAGGCTCATATTACCGTGCATGATGTCGCCGCCAGCGAGGCCGAATTTGCGTTCGAGTCCCTTTGGCGACAATATCTGCCGACCCAGAACCGATGCGCGGAAACCGGGGGCATATTCTTCCACGGTATCGATAATCAGATCGGCTGCCTTGCCTTCTTCGGCATCCCAATCCCGCCCATCGGGCAGTTCGGGGGCAAATTGCTGGCAGAATAGCGACGCGACATGCTGGCCTGCCGGAGCAAGGCTGTCGTCGATTGTTGACGGTATCAGCATTTCCACGATCGGCTTTTGCGACCAGCCATCGCGCTTTGCGTCGAGGAATGCGCGGTCCATATAGTCCAGTGTCGGGGCAATGATGATGCCGGATTGGTGATGTTCGCCGGGTTCGGGCAAGCAGGTGAATTTCGGCAATTCCGACAAGGCGACGTTCATGCGGAAAGTGCCGCTGCCTGCCTTGAAACCTTTGATACGGCGCTTGAATTCGGGCTTCAGATCGCCATCACCAAACATGCGTTCGTACAAAATCTTGGGTCCGACATTGGAAATGACGCGGTCGGCCATGACTTCTTCGCCGCTTTCGAGCCGCACGCCCGCAACTTTTTCGCCGTCGACCAGAACGCGTGCAACAGGTGCTTCCAGACTGATGTCCACGCCGAGTTCGCGGCATACCTTGGCCATGATCTGCGTGATGTTGCCCATCCCGCCGACGCTGTGGCCCCAGGCACCCTTGTTTCCGTTCACCTCGCCAAAGACGTGATGCAGCAGGACGTAAGCGCTGCCGGGTGTATCGGGGCTGGCATAGTTGCCCACCACGGCATCGAAGCCGAACGCGGCCTTTACAGCTTCGCTTTCAAACCAGCTGTCGAGGAAGCTACGCGCCGATTTCGTAAACAGGTCGAGCACATCACGCTGCTGGCTGAGCGATAACTTCATCAGGCCACGTCCCTGGCGGGCGGCGTCGATAAATGTCTTCAGGCCATCGCCGACATTGGGCGGGGATTTCAGGGCCAGGTCGCGCAGGACATCGGCGACATTTTCCAGCATTTCATAATAATCGGGCAGAACCTGCGCATCATGTTTGGAAAAACGGGCAAACTCCGCCTGCGTGCGTTCAAGCCCGCCACCCAGCTTCAAATATCCACCATCTTCCTGTGGCAGAAAATTGCTGATGGGTCGTTCGATGACGCGATAGCCATGATCGGCCAACCGCATATCGGAAATAACCTTGGGCTGAAGCAGGCTGACGGTGTAGCTTGCCACGGAATTGCGGAAACCCGGATGAAATTCCTCGGTCACGGCAGCACCGCCAACGACGTCGCGGCGTTCGACAATCCGGACTTTCAGTCCGGCACGCGCAAGGTAGAAAGCGCACACAAGGCCGTTGTGGCCGGCACCGATAATCAGGGCATCATATTTTTTGGTCATTTTTGGCTCCAGCCCGACGCGGGGCGATGTTCGAGACAGGCTTCAGGAATAAGATGACGGACGCGGCGGCAGAAGCTTTTCAGGCAGACTTCCTTGTCCGACAAAGGGCCCATAGAAAAGCTGCGGCTTTCCATACCCTGTTGGACACGCGTAATCAGTTCGGTGTCTTCGGCGTTTACCTGCCGGTTGATACGCCAGTTGAGGTACCGCGCCGCGCGCATTTCGCGGCGATCGTCGTCCAGAACATAGCTGATCTCGCGGATTAGGCAGCTATCGGGGCCGGTCGGAAGCCATTGCATGAAATCGACCTGGTCAGGATAAATGTCGAAGGCGACAGATGGCCAAAGCTTGAAATAGAGCCAGCGCTTCTGATTGGCTTCGGGCAGATAGGGGACGGGCGGCAAAAGGCTTTGATAGGCACGCTCCGACCAGTTGGATGACGTCCGGTCCACCAGATCCCCCCACATGCGATCAACATGGGGCTCGGCTTCGACGCCATAGCTTTTGCCGAAAAGCCGGGTCAGTCCGGGATGCGCGACCGGGATGTGGAGACCATCGGAATAATTGTCGCCGACATTTTTCCAGTTCACGGAACGTGGCCGCAGGGTGACGCGGCCCAGCGCCTTCAATTCTTCAAATTTATAAGGCGCGACCTGATCTTCATAGGGGGCCATCATCTCGGCCACCGATGGTCCGCCACTTTCCAATCGAACAAAAATGAAACCGCGCCAAAGTTCCATATCCACCGAAACCAGCCCGGACTTGTCTTTGTCGAGTGTGGGATAGGATGCGCTGTCCGGAACACCGGTCAGCCGGCCATCAAGGTCATAGGTCCACGCATGATAGGGGCATACAAGCTTTTTTGCACAACCACTCGATCCATCGACGAGCCGCGAACCGCGGTGACGGCATACATTGGTAAAGGCGCGCAATATTTGGTCTGCGCCCCGCACAACGATAATGCTTTCGCCAACATAGTCGAGGCTGTGCCAATCGCCTGCATTGGGAATGTCGCTGATATGGCAAACAACCTGCCATGCGGGGCGAAAGATGCGCTCAACTTCAAGTTTCGCAAATTCGGGATCGTTGTACGTCCATGCCGGAAGGCTCCAGCCCTCTAGTGCGTGTGTATGATCCTGAGCGGTTTGAACGGACATGTTGATTCCCTTGTTATACGAGTGTATAACAACAGCATGAGCGCGCGACAAGTCTTTACCCGCGAGAGCGCCGATATCCGCAAGGAAGCCTTGATTGCGGCCTGTGCCCATTGTCTTGCGACATTCGGTGCGCAGGGCACATCGGTACGCGCCATCTGTGTTGAGGCTGGCGTGTCACCGGGCTTGCTGCGGCATTATTTCGACGGCATTGATGCGCTGGTCGCGGCAACCTACCGGGCAACAGGAGCGAGGGTTGCCAAGGCGTTGCATGAAGCGGTCGCAGCGGTGCCCGCCGATAATCCGCGCAGCCGGCTTCTCGCATTTGTAACCGCGAGTTTTCGCGAGCCCATTGCTGATCCCGAGTTGCTCGCCACATGGATTGCCTTTTGGAGCCTTTCGCGAACAGATCCCGTGATCGGGCAAATCCATGGCGAGATATATGCGGACAATAGGCGCGATATGGAGCAGTTGATCGCAGCCTGTCCCGGCGCGCCCGATGATCCGCGCCTGATGGCAGTGGCCTTGACGGCTTTGGTCGATGGACTTTGGCTAGAACTCAGTCTGGGCAATGCGCCCTTCAGTGTCGATGAGGCAGAGGCGCTTGCGGAAAAGTGGTTGGATAGTTTGCTGGCATAGTTTCAAATGCAACGTTAATGTTGCGGCATGAGCGATGCCCCCATGACCTATGCGCGCTATCTCGCGCTCGACGAATTGCTATCCTGCCAGCATCCCCAGTCGGAACTGGACGATGAGATGCTGTTCATTATCATCCACCAGACCAAGGAGCTCTGGTTGAAGCAGATGATCCGCGAATTGCAACTCGCGCAGTCGCAAATTCGCAGCGATGCGCTTATTCCAGCTTACAAGGCATTAGCAAGAGTGAGCCGTATTCAAGCAGTTATGACACTGAGTTGGGATGTTTTGTCGACTATGACGCCGTCCGACTACACGCGTTTCCGGCATGTTCTGGGGCCAAGCTCCGGTTTTCAATCTGACCAGTTTCGTACCGTCGAATTCATGCTGGGCCTGAAAGACAGCGCGCATTTGAAGTTTCAGGAGGATCGTCCCGAAGCGCGCGCGGCGATGATGACGGCGCTGACAGAGCCAAGCATTTGGGATGATACCATCATCGCTCTGGCGCGTGCCGGTATTGATGTTCCCTTGGGACAATTATCGCGTGATTGGGCGCAGCCCCATGTGTTTTCGCCCGAAGTCGAGGCCGGATTTCTGCAGGTTTATCGCGATACCGAACGCTATTGGGAGCTCTATCAGTTGGCGGAGAAGCTGGTTGATCTGGACGATGCCATGGCGACCTGGCGGCACAAGCATGTGATAACGGTGGAGCGTATCATCGGTGGAAAGCGCGGTACGGGGGGAACCGCCGGTGTTAGCTATTTGAGCAGCACTTTGAGCAAGCGCGCCTTTCCCGAATTGTGGTCGCTGCGGACCCAGTTGTGAGTTTCAAGCATCTCTTCAGCCGATCGCTGACCGCTGCGCCCGATCGATTGCACTTTGCCGCACATAGCCATCATCTGTGGCCAGATGCGAGCCATGATGGGCAGATGGCGGCATGGGCGGACGCCGCCCATATGGCGGATCATAAATGGGGCATCATCATGGGCAGCCTCTGGTCAGAGGCGCAGGGTCATGTTGCTTCGGAGCTGGCCTTGCCCGATCCATCGACGATCAGTTTTTCCCCGAACACGCATGATTTCCTGGTGCGCATTATTTCCGCCATGGACCGCCCAACGCTGCGCATTTTATCTACGGATGGCGAATTCCACAGTTTCCGGCGGCAGATGGCGCGCTGGGTTGAGAGCGGGAAAATCGTCTGGAGGCAGGTGCCGCCGGATGCTTTGGCGGCCGAAGCGGCCCGAAACGAATATGATCTGATTTTCGCAAGCCATGTGCTTTTCAATTCCGGCAATGTTGTGGACTTCGGGCCGTTGGCTGCGCTGGCAAAGCCTGAGGGGCCGTGGGTTGTTGTAGACGGCTATCACGGCTTCATGGCTATCCCTACCAATTTGGTCCATGTTGCCGACAGGATATTCTATCTGTCGGGCGGGTATAAATATGCCATGGCGGGCGAGGGGGTCTGTTTTTTGCACGCCCCGACAGGGTTTGCGCCGCGGCCGGAGATAACCGGCTGGTATGCCGAATTTGACGATCTGGCCTTACCGGCAGGTAGCGTCGGATACGCCCCCGACGGGCGGCGCTTTTTAGGGAGCACTTTCGATCCGTCGGGCCTGTACCGTTTCTGCGCCATCCGTTCGATGCTGGAGATAGAGGGTCTGAAGACCGAAGTTATTTCCGCCCATGTCACACGGCTGCAACAGCAATTTCTTAGCGCGGTGCACATGCCGGATATGCATCTACTCAATCCCATGACGGACCAGCCCCATGCGCGTTTTCTGGCGTTCAAGGGTGCACGGGCGGTGCAATTGCATGCGGAATTGGCACGTCGTCAGGTCGTGACGGATGTCCGCGGCGATGTCTTGCGGTTTGGATTTGGTCTCTATCAAGACCCGGATGATGTTGACCAATTGACTGAAATATTAAAAACAATAGGCTGATAAAAAAAGGAAATAGGGATGTCATTTTTTATAAACCGTCGTGCGCTTCTCGCAACTGCCGGATTTGGTATCGGCGGTCTGATGCTTCCAGGTGGCGCGGCGATGGCGCAGGCTTTGCTGGGATTGACCGGCTTCACGCATAATGTGGCGAGCGGTGAACCCGGGCCGGATTCGGTTCTGCTGTGGACGCGCTATGTCAATCCGACGGGCGGGCCATCCAAGGTGCGGGTCGAAATTTCCGAAAGCCGTGATTTTGCGAAAATAGCGGGCGGTGGTCAGATGGTGACTGGCCCATGGCGTGACCATACGGTGAAGATTACCGTCGACAATCTCGCGCCCGGCAAGTGGCATTGGTTCCGCTTCATTGCGCCCGATGGCAGCATGTCGCCGGTTGGCCGCACCAAGACGCTGCCGGTCGGCAAGGCGAGCAAATTCAATATCGCGATCTTCTCCTGCTCCAACCTCGGCTTTGGCGAATTCAACGCCTATGGCCATGCCGCAGCGCGCGACGATATCGACATGGTTCTGCACATGGGCGACTATATCTATGAATATGGACGTGGCGGATATGACGGAGGCGCGAAATTTGCGGCCCGGATATTCCCAGCGGACGAAATCCTGACGCTGGCAGATTACCGCCTGCGCTATGCGAGCTATCGTTCGGACCCGCAGTTGCAGGCCTTGCATGCTAACTTCCCGGTGATTCCAAATACCGACGATCATGAAGGCGCCAATGATGCTTGGGAAGGCGGAGCCCAAAATCATACCGCGGATGAAGGTGAATACAGTGTCCGCCGGAATGCCGCGATGCAAGTTTGGCGCGAATGGTTGCCGGTGGGTGAACAGCCATGGAAAGAATATCCCATTGGCGATCTTGCAACCTATTTCCGCACCGATACCCGCATGGTTGCGCGGTCCAAGCCGTTTTCGCATGGCGATCTGGCACGCGCGGCGGATCCCGCCAAGGCGTTTGCGGAATTCCATGATGGCGCATGGCGCGACCCGGCGATGACGATGTTCGGGACCGAGCAGGAAAGCTGGCTGTTCAGTGCCATAGCGCGAAACAAGGGCACTTGGGCTGTCCTCGGAACGGGCACAAATATGGGGTATAATTTCACGCCGGAAGAGGCGATGAACTGGTTCCCTAAGGACGCACCGGAACGCACCAAGAATTTCGTACGCCAGGGTATCGCAGCGGCAAAGGCCGGCCTTCCCTATAATCTCGACAATTGGGGTGGTTATCCCGTCGCCCGGTCCCGCGTGCTCGCGGCAGCACAGCGGGCTGATGCGAACTTGGTCGTGGTCACCGGCGACAGCCACAATGGCTGGGCCTTCGACCTTCCCGAAGGCGGCAAACCGGCGGGCGTTGAATTTGGCGGCCATAGCGTCAGTTCGCCCGGCTTTGAAAGCGCAACGGTGGGCGTCGATCCGGCGGTCATCGCCCGAAACTTGCAAGAGGCAAGCAAGCAGGAACTGCGCTGGGTAGATACCTCGAACCGCGGCTATATGCATTTGTCGCTGACCCCGCAGGCCGCAACGAACGAGTGGGTGTTCATGCAAACCGTCAAGGATGTGTCCTTGGCGACCAAAGCAAGCCACCGCATGAAAGTGCGGCCCGGCCGTAAGGTACTTGAATTAGCTTAAGCGCAAGCTTCACGGCACCCCATCCAAAACAGGCTCGTTTAATCGCACGATTAAACGAGCTTGATTTCTTGCACGGCATCGCGTCAAAGAGAATCAAACAAAAGACGGGAGAGTAAGATGCAGATGGCCGGGCTTGGATATAGCGAAGAGCAAATCGAGTTGCTGGACGTGGCGACAACATTTTGCCGCGACAAATCCCCCATCGACAAGGTGCGCAAGCTGATGGACAGCGACCTTGGCTATGATGCCGACATCTGGGCGGAAATGGCCGCACTGGGTTGGTCCGCGATCGCCATTCCGGAAGCGCATGGCGGGGTTGGCCTTGCCTTGGCAGAAGTTGTTCCGGTCGTGGAGCAAATGGGCCGCCATCTGATGGCATCGCCGTTCGTGGCCTCTACCCTTGCCGCACAGACGTTGATTGCAGGCGGAACGGAAACGCAGAAGGCAGAATGGCTCCCCAAAATCGCAGAGGGCTCCATCGGCACGTTGGCTCTTTATGAAGCCCATGGTGATTGGGATCTCGGCAACATCACCGCCACTGCGCGATCTGATGGTGGAAAACTGCATCTGTCGGGCGAGAAGCTCTTTGCACTCTGGGCTGACTCTGCCGACTGCATCATTGTTTCCGTCATGCTGGACGGCAAGCCCGCGCTCTTGCTTCTGACGCGTGCGCAGGTCGAAGGGCGCTTACGCCGCGAAGCAATCATCGACGAGACCAAGCGCAGCTTCGCGCTATCGCTCGACGGTCTCGAAGTCGAGACATCGGCTCTGCTGGAGGTAGGCAATTGCGCGCAAACACTAGCGCATATCGAACAGGCGGCAACTTTGTTGCAGAGCGCAGAAATGTGCGGTGGGTCGCAAAGCGTGATCGATTATACGATCAGCTATCTGCAAACGCGCAAGCAGTTCGGTAAAATCATTGGCGAATATCAGGCGCTGAAGCATCCGACGGTCGATGCCTATGTCGATTATGAAAAGGCACGCTCGCATCTTTATAGCGCTGCTAGCAGCTTCAGCGATCAGGGCCTGGGCGAAATCGCAGTCCGCATGGCAAAGGCGGCGGCGGATGGTGTCTACAGTTTTGCCGCCGATCGTGCGATCCAGTTCCACGGCGGTTTCGGGTTCACGCATGATTGCGACGCGGGCTTGCATCGCCGTGCCGCCATTTTTCAGGCATCGCAATTTGGCGACGCCGCATGGCAGCGCGCCAAACTGAGTCATCTATTGCTCGGATAAGGGGGGATAATTCCCGCCTTTACGACCGGATGAGATAATCGAATGCGGATAGTGCCGCTTTCGTACCTTCGCCCATGGCGACGATAATCTGCTTGTAAGGCACCGTGGTCACATCCCCTGCGGCAAAAACACCGGGCAGATTTGTCGCGCCGTGCGAGTCTATTTCGATTTCTCCACGACCGGACAAGGCGAGGGGGCCTTGCAACCATTCGGTGTTGGGGACCAAACCGATCTGCACAAAAATACCTTCCAGATCGACCTGATGAAGCTCTTCAGTCGTCCGGTCCTTATACTGCAGACCCGTCACTTTCTCTCCATCGCCAAGCACTTCGGTGGTGAGGGCGGAAGTAATGATGGTGACATTGGGCATACTACGCAGCTTGGCCTGCAGCACAGCGTCGGCGCGTAACTGGGAATCATATTCAATCAAGGTGACATGCGCGACGATACCGGCGAGATCGATGGCGGCTTCCACACCCGAGTTGCCACCGCCAATGACAGCAGTGCGTTTGCCCTTGTACAGTGGACCATCGCAGTGCGGGCAATAGGCAACGCCTTTATTGCGATACAGATCTTCGCCGGGCGCACCCATTTCCCGCCAGCGCGCGCCAGTGGACAAAATGATTGTCTTGGCTTTCAGGCTGGCACCGCTTGCAAGCTTTACTTCGTGCAATCCGCCTGCTTCGCCCGGTATCAAGGCGCTGGCGGTCTGCAGGTTCATGATATCGACCTCATAGTCGCGAACATGCTGTTCCAGTTGCGCCGCGAGTTTCGGGCCTTCGGTGTGTGAAACTGAAATGAAGTTTTCGATGCCCATAGTATCCAGCACCTGACCACCGAAACGTTCGGCAACCACACCGGTCCGGATCCCCTTGCGTGCGGCATATATTGCCGCTGCGGCGCCGGCCGGGCCGCCACCTATTACCAGAACTTCAAAGGGCTCTTTCGCAGCAATCTTCTCGGCAGCACGCGCGACCGTGCCGCTGTCCAGTTTTGCCATGATCTGGGCAAGGTCCATCCGCCCTTGGCCGAATGGTTCGCCATTCAGATAGACCGCGGGAACAGCCATCACCTTGCGTGTTTCGACCTCTTCGCGGAACAGGGCACCATCGATGGCGACGGGGCGCACATTGGGATTGAGCGCCGCCATGATGTTGATGGCCTGCACGACATCCGGGCAATTCTGGCAGGTCAGCGAATAGAAGGTTTCGAAGTGAAATTCGCCTTCCAGCGCCCGGACAGAATCCAGCAGTTCGGCGTCTTCCTTGGGCGGGTGACCACCCATATGGAGCAGCGCCAATACCAGTGACGTAAATTCATGGCCGAGAGGTAATCCGGCAAACCGGGTTTCGGCGGTACCATCGGCACGGCGAATGGCAAAAGACGGCACTCGGTCTGCTTGTCCGTCGAAGCGGGCGGTCACAAGATCGGATTGCGCTGCCACGTCTTCGACCAGCGAACGCATTTCTGCCGCCTTCGGGCTATCGTCCAGTGTCGCCACCAATTCGACCGGCGTGCGCAGGTTTCCAAGATAGGTTTTCAACTGGGCTGTTGTTGCGGCATCAAGCATGGCTGTGTCTCTTCAAAACAAGCGGCATCGTTCCGCAAAAATTGCGGTACGACAAGAATGGATTTTTGGGGCAGCGCCGCGCCACCCGAAGGCGGCGCGGCATCTGTCACTTACTGGTTAGATCTTGCCAACCAGGTCGATGGAAGGTGCAAGGGTTTCGCTGCCTTCTTCCCACTTGGCGGGGCAAACCTGACCGGGATGTTCGCGCACATAGATGGCTGCCTTGATCTTGCGGACCAGTTCCACGGCATTACGGCCAACGCCTTCGCAGGTGATTTCGGTAACCTGGATAACGCCGTCCGGATCGACAACAAAGGTCGCACGGTCGGCTAGGCCCTGGCCTTCACGCAGGACGCCGAAATTGTTGCTGATCACATGATTCTGGTCGCCCAGCATGTGATAGTTGATCTTGCCAATGGCGGGCGAGCTGTCGTGCCATGCCTTGTGGCTGAAATGCGTGTCGGTAGACACGGCATAGACTTCAACGCCCATGGCTTGCAGGTCGGCATATTGGTCGGCCAAATCTTCAAGTTCGGTGGGGCATACGAAGGTAAAGTCGGCGGGATAGAAAAAGAATACTGCCCACTTGCCCTTTACGTCCGTGTCGGAAACTTCAACGAACTTGCCTGCCTTATAAGACTGCGCAGTAAACGGCTTAATGGTCGAACCTATGATACCCATATTCTATCCTTTCGAGTGTGAAGTAATTTCAATGGCAGCCCCAAAGCCGATTGCGCGGCAATCGTCCAGCAACTGTTTTTGCAAAGAGTAATCGATTTGATCGATTAAAACCGATTTCGAAGACATATTTTATAAATATGTACGTTCGAAGTCAATTCAAGCTCGCGGGCAGAAATGTTGGGAAAATGGCGCACCCAAGAGGATTCGAACCTCTGGCCTCTGCCTTCGGAGGGCAGCGCTCTATCCAGCTGAGCTATGGGTGCGGATGGCGGCCGAGTAGCAGGGTCCGGCCGTTTTCGCCAAGTGCTTTTTTTAAGACGTGTGGCGGCCGCCTATTGCGATATTCATTCGAAGAGGGAACCCATCGCCTTTCTGACCGTTTTTGCGAGACGAAATGAGGTAAGCGAAATGACGGCCAGATTGATATGTGTAGGGGCAAGTTTACTGGGTGTCATGGTGGGCTCTTGTCTGCCGGTCGCCTCGAAACAGCAAGCTGAAGCCAAAACCGACCCGGTAACGGGCACCGCTTCACCATCCCCAGCAGCGCCCGTAGCAGAGGTGCCGCTTGAAATTGCCATCAACCAATTTCCCAGTGGGTATCAGGGGCGGTGGGCAAAAACAGCCTCCGACTGCTCAATCGATCCGGAGCACAGCGAGAATGTCATTTCTCTTCAAGGGAGGTTGCTGAAATTCCACGAATCGGCGGGAACGATGACAGCCGGTAAACGGATGACCTCCAAAAAGATCCAGGCAGAGTTTGATTTTGTCGGTGAAGGCGAAAAATGGACCAAAAGCATTGGTTTTGAGATGAGTGAAAACCGCGAAAAACTGACTCGTACGGATGGCGAAAGCGGGGCGACCTATCATTATGTCCGGTGTCCCAAGCTAATGGCTGGATAAGTCAAATTCGGGGTGCTACGGCGCCCCCATGCAGAACCAATTTGACCTTAACGAAGATCAGGTTGCCATCCAGGATATGGCGCGCAAATTCACGGCAGATGCCATTACGCCCTTTGCGGCGGAATGGGACGAAAAAAGCCATTATCCGGTCGACGTGTGGAAGGCCGCGGGTCAGCTTGGCTTTGGGGCTATTTATGTCTCCGAAGAATCGGGTGGTACAGGACTTGGCCGGCTCGAAGCCGCGCTCATAATGGAGGCGATGGCCTATGGCTGTCCTTCGACAAGCGCGTTTATTTCGATCCATAATATGGCCGCATGGATGATCGACTGCTTCGGCAGTGCCGAGCTTAAGGCTCGTTTCTTGCCAGACCTGATCGGTATGGACAAGATTGCATCCTATTGCCTGACCGAACCGGGCAGTGGATCGGATGCGGCTGCGCTGAAAACGACCGCGCGGCTTGATGGCGACCATTATGTGCTGAACGGTACGAAACAGTTCATCAGCGGCGCGGGCTATAATGATGTCTATGTTGTAATGGTCCGTACCGGCGATAATGGCGCAAAGGGGATCAGCTGCCTTGTCGTGGAAAAGGATACGCCGGGGCTGAGCTTTGGTGCGCCGGAGAAAAAACTGGGTTGGAATTCCTCGCCCACTGCGCAGGTCATTTTTGAAGACTGCCGCGTCCCTGTTGCAAACCGTGTCGGGGCAGAAGGGGATGGCTTCCGTTTTGCCATGATGGGGCTGGACGGCGGGCGACTGAATATCGGCGCCTGCTCGCTTGGGGGTGCCCAGCGTTGCCTTGACGAAGCGATCTCATATACCAAGGAACGCCAGCAGTTCGGGCAACCTGTTGCCGATTTCCAGAATACGCAGTTCATGCTGGCCGACATGGCGACCGACCTCGAAGCGGCACGCGCGCTGCTTTACATGGCGGCAGCGAAGGTTAGCGCTAACGCCCCCGACAAGTCACGCTTTTCGGCGATGGCCAAGCGGTTGGCGACGGATAGCGGCAGCGAAATTGTCAACAAGGCGCTGCAGCTTTTCGGCGGCTATGGATATCTCCGCGATTATCCGATTGAGCGTTTCTGGCGCGATTTGCGGGTCCATTCGATCCTGGAAGGCACCAATCAGGTCATGCGCATGATCATCGGCCGGGACCTGTTGCGCCAATGACGCAGGATATAGCGACGCGGATCGAAGGTCATGCCGGGATAATCAGTCTCAACCGACCTTCGGCATTGCACGCCCTAACGCTGGATATGGTGCATGCCATGACCGACGTTCTCGTCAAATGGCAGACGTCGAAAAAGGTGAAGTGCATCATCATCGACCATGCCGAAGGCCGTGGGTTTTGTGCAGGAGGCGACATCGCCTTTCTCCGCAATTCAGCCCTGAACGATGAGGGGAAATCGGGAAGACAGTTCTTCCACGACGAATATCAACTCAACCATTTGCTGTTTACCTATCCCAAGCCTGTGGTCGCCTTCATGGACGGCATTACCATGGGCGGCGGTGTGGGCATTAGCCAGCCGGCACGTTTCCGTGTGGCGACTGAAAATACCCGTTTCGCAATGCCGGAAACGGGTATTGGTCTGTTTCCCGATGTCGGCGGTGGCTGGTATCTGTCGCGGCTTGAGGGAAGGGTGGGGCAGTTCCTCGCATTAACCGGCGCACGGATTGCGGGACCGGGTTGCCTCGCGCTTGGTTTGGCCTCGCACTATATCCCGAGTGAAGCATTGGCCGACGCCAAGGCACGTATTGCGGTTGAAGATGTCGAGCGGATCGACGGTATATTGGGAACATTGGCGGTGACCCCGCCGCCTTCCAAAATTGTGGAAACACTTTTCCAGATAAATCGCCATTTCGCGTCGGATAGGTTCGAAGAAATACTCGCCAGTCTTGATGCAGATGAAAGCGACTGGGCCATGCGTGAAGCGGCGACATTGCGGTCCAAAAGTCCGCAGACCTGCAAGGTAGCTTTGCGCCAATTGGCAGAAAGCCTGAAGCTGGACGACTTTGCTGAGAATATGGCGATGGAGTATCGCATCGCCAGCCGCGTCCTGACCCGCCCCGATTTTGCCGAGGGCGTGCGCGCAGTGATCGTTGACAAGGATAACGCGCCCAAATGGGATCCGGCCCGGCCTGAGGATGTCACCGACGCGCTGCTGGACACCATATTTGCGGCATTGCCCGCTGATGAAGAATGGAAACCCCTATGACCTATGAGACCTTGCTCGTTGAACAACGTGGTGCCGTCACACTCATCACGCTGAACCGGCCCCAGGCGCTGAATGCGCTGAACAGCCAGCTGCTCGCGGATCTTATAACGGCTTTCGCTGCGTTTGACGCCGATGACAGCCAGCGTTGCGCCGTGCTCACCGGCAGTGAAAAGGCTTTTGCGGCGGGTGCGGATATCAAGGAAATGGCATCCCAGTCCTTTGCGGACATGTATGGCAGCAACTTCTTCGCCGGATATGACAAGGTGACCGCGACCCGCAAACCTTGGATCGCGGCAGTAAACGGGTTTGCGCTGGGGGGTGGTTGCGAACTGGCGATGATGGCCGATTTCATCATTGCGGGCGACAATGCCAAATTTGGCCAACCCGAAATCAAGCTGGCCGTAACCCCCGGCATGGGCGGATCGCAACGTCTGACACGGGCAATCGGCAAGGCCAAGGCGATGGAAATGTGCCTGACCGGCCGGATGATGGATGCGGCCGAAGCCGAGCGGTCCGGCCTGGTAGCCAAGGTCGTTGCCGCAGCCGAACTGGTCGACGAAGCCGTGAAGACGGCCGAAGCGATTGCCGCGATGGCGCCACTCGCTGCCCTTGCTACCAAAGAGATGGTCAACGCAGCCTTTGAAACAACATTACAGCAGGGCGTTGTTTTTGAACGGCGCCTGTTTCACGGGTTGTTCGGTTCGGAAGACCAGAAAGAGGGCATGGCCGCCTTTGTTGAAAAGCGGCCAGGCATGTGGACAGGCAAATAAGCGGTTTGCTTAAGGCGCGGCGCTGATTTTCTCGACAGGCTGGAACTTTCCAAGCCCGCAACCTGCGCCTTCGGTCAAGCGGCCGCCATAATCGTGGAGCACACGCACGATATCCACGCTGCACAACTGGTTTAGGGAGGTGCGGTAGGAAAAGCGGTCCTCAAACTTCAAACCTGGGCAACTGCTGGGTAAAGAGTTCCGGTAGGTTTTTCCGCCTGCCATTTTGAAATCGATTGTGCTGTTGTCGATGACTTTTGTCGAACGGATCTGGTTCAAGGATACGCAGTTTACCGGCTCGCCTACGGCGCGTACCGGGGCAGGCTCTTTCTTTGCGGATAGGCCCGCCGTTGCGCCACCTGCCAACAGTGCGAGGGCTGCAACTCCTATGATTGATGTTCTCATCTCAATTCTCCCGAGTTTATCTAGGCCGCAACATTTTAGTATCTCAGTCCACCTGAATAGGGGCTGACTTGCCTTTGGGGGGTACGGTTTTTGGTTTGAAGCGACACAAATCGGCAACCGGGCAACGCCAGCATTCCGGTGTGCGTGCCTTGCAAACATACCGACCGTGAAGGATCAACCAGTGGTGCGCGCCGATCCGAAAGGGATGGGGCGTGCGCTTGTCGAGCGCTTTTTCAACCGCGAGCACGGTTTTTCCGGGCGCCAGACCCGTCCGGTTTCCGACGCGGAATATATGCGTATCGACGGCAAAGGTCTCTGCGCCAAAGGCGGTGTTCATGACGACATTTGCCGTTTTCCGCCCGACGCCGGGTAACGCCTCCAACGCATCCCGGTCGGCAGGAACCTCCCCGCCATGGTCGCGCACTAGTATTTCGGACAATGCGATGACATTTTTGGCCTTGCCGTTGAACAAGCCGATCGTCTTGATATGCTCCTTCAGGCCGTCTTCGCCCAATTGGACCATTTGCGCGGGCGTCTTTACTTCTTCAAACAGCCGCCGTGTTGCCTTGTTGACCCCGACGTCTGTGGATTGCGCCGAACATACGACCGCAACCAGCAGTTGATAGACATTGCCATAGGCCAACTCGGTTTCGGGCGACGGATTGGCATCGGCGAGGCGGCGGTAAAATTCGAAGATATCGGCCTTTTTCATGTATCGCCTTGCGGTGTTATGGAATGCAGGGACCCATAGCCGATTTCCGGAAAATCAAAACGCTCCGATGTCCATCGCGTCGAGCCATCCGTCGCTATATTTCTCATTCCGGGTGGAGGTTTGTTGCAGGACCGCTTCATCCAGTTCGCCATGGACAGCCATATGCTTCGCAAAAAATGCCCAGTGCCGATAGCCGAGAAAAAAGGAGCCGATCCCGAGTGTTGCAATGATGATCAAGGCATCGACAAGAAACAGCATGAACCATTCCCCACCTTCCGCTTCGAACGAGAAACGGAGGTCACCCCACGACAATTGGGAAATCGCGTTACGGAAAAATGCGGCGTAATAGATGACAAAGATCAACGAGATCAGCGTGTAGATCAGGAAGGCGATCAACAGGAAGAAGGCGAGCCTGATAGCCGGCGGTGCGTCGATAAAGACATAAACACCTTGGATCATCGTACCCTGCACCAATATGTAGGTAACGGTGACGATCATCAGCAGGATCGGCGTCAGATAGAGGCAAATGAAGGGCACAAGCACAGGTCGCACCTTTGCCGTAGACCGGAAGGGGATATTCCCGAAGCTCATCTGGTTCCACTTGTCGTTCCACAATGTTGTCATGGACCATGCAACAGCGGAGCCGAGGCTGAGATAATTTGCGACCCATTTCCACAAATTGGAAAATCCATAGGCCCATCCCGGTTCGTCAGACCCACCTCTTATCCCTTTCCAGTAAGTGCGGTTTAGGCGGTAACGCAGGGCACGAAAACGCGCGACGCCGACGACGAAATTGAAGAAGAGGAGAGTAATGACGCTGACGACGATAGCGGCCGTTCCATATCCCTGGAAAACAAGTGCCTGAATGCCGAACTGCAGGATTAAAAGGGGCCCGCCCAGCAGGATCGCGGCAAAGATGAACCCCACGAGCAGTTCTTTTGCTGTGCCGGTCCATTCCAGCCATTCGTCCAGTAACCAGGTATGGCTCCAGAGATATTCGCGTTCCCGCCTGATGGCCCAGAAACGATAGATTCCCAAAGTAACCAATGTCAGCAATGCATTTGATAAGGCGATCGGCGCGAATTCGCGCCAGTTTCCGCTAAAGCCAAAGCGCTGCTCTGGTTCGATTTCTAAATCCACAAGACAACCCCCGAAGCCCTTGGCTTTGGGTAATGTCTCCAAAACAAATGTCTAGAAGCAATTGGTGTCGCTGGGTCTAACCGGTCAGACGCCCAAAACCTCGGGCATGCCATAACGCCCGGCTTTCTGCTGCTTCAACCAAAGTGCTGCCTTCACGGCACCCTTGGCAAAAATAGCCCGGTTTTCGGCACGGTGGATCAGCTCTATACGTTCATTGTCTGAAGCAAAAATGACGCTGTGGTCGCCGGCAACACTGCCGCCCCGCAAGCTGGCAAAGCCGATATTCCCGGGTTCTCGTGCCCCGGTAATGCCGTCGCGACCTCTTTCGCTATGCGATTTGAGGTCGATCGCACGTCCCTTGGCGGCCGCTTCACCCAGCAGCGTCGCGGTGCCGGATGGTGCATCCACCTTGTGACGGTGGTGCATTTCAACGATCTCGATATCCCAATCGTCGCCCAATTGTGCCGCTGCCTGTAGCACCAAAGCCGCAAGCATGGTGACGCCGAGCGATGTGTTGCCGGTCTGCAATACAGCAATGTCGCGTGCGGCATCATCGATCAGATAATGATGGCGTTCTTCCAAACCGGTGGTCCCAATCACTATAGGCTTGGCTGCCGCGACACATGCATCCAGATTGGCTTCGAGAGCATGGGGACTGGAAAAGTCAACGAGCACGTCGGACGCCGCAATCAGTGAAGCCAGATCATCGCCCTTATCAACACCGCCCGCATAATCGTGTCCGGCCTCGGTAATCGCTGCCACCAACACTTGTCCCATGCGTCCCGCACTGCCGATTATGCCAATTTTCATATCTCTTTTTCCCGAACCTGTTTCACCGCTGGTGATTTCACTCCAAGGTCTTACTAGATTAGCATGCTGAAACAAGTTCAGCATAAGAATGGATCATCGGGTGACAGAGATACGCAACATCGTAATCCTGACCGGCGCTGGTGTCAGCGCGGAAAGCGGTATTGATACGTTTCGCAGCGCGGGTGGATTATGGGAGCAGCATCGCGTCGAAGACGTCGCGACGCCCGAGGCTTTTGCCCGCGATCCGGAACTTGTCCTCCGGTTCTACGATATGCGGCGTGCCCGTATTCAAGAGGTGCAGCCTAACGCCGCGCATCAGGCACTGGCCCGATTGGACGCGGAATGGAAGGGCGGCCTTCTGATCATCACGCAGAATGTCGATGATTTACACGAACGGGCCGGTGCCGGGCGTTTGTTGCATATGCATGGCGAACATTTGAATGCGTGGTGTCTTGCCTGCGACGGGCGGCATCGCTGGTACGGGACGCTATTGGATCGTCCTTCCTGTCCAACGTGCGGCGTGCCCGGGCAAATGCGGCCGGACATCGTTTGGTTTGGAGAGATGCCGTACAGGATGAACGAAATCTATGCTGCATTGAACCGGGCCGATCTGTTTGTCAGTATCGGGACGTCGGGGGCGGTCTATCCCGCCGCTGGCTTTGTCCGGGACGCACGCGAGCAGGGTGTTCGCACTCTCGAACTGAATCTTGAGCCGAGCCAGGGAAGTCATTGGTTCGATGAGGCACGTCATGGCCCTGCATCGGAAGTAGTTCCTGAGTGGGTAGACGAGTTATTGCGCCAGCAATCCGGTTAGGACGATAACGAACCGCAACTGCTGCACGCCGGGTCTTTCGGAAGTTTAATGCTGCGCATGGATGGGGTCATGCCGTCAAAAATGTGCAGCTTGCCACTTTGGCTATCTCCAAAGCCTGTGAGGACACGTATAGCTTCCATCGCAGCGAAACTGCCCATCAGGCCGCACATCGCCCCCAATACGCCCTGTGTGGCGCAGTCGTCACAATCGTCAGGGTCGTGCGCATCACCGACAAAGCATCGGTAACAGGGCGCGTCATTCTGCCACCCGGTGAAGGTGCCGATCTGACCATGAAATTGCCCGATGGCGGCGCTGACGAGCGGAACGCGGGCCGACAGGCAGAGATCGTTGACAGTCAGGCGGGTGGCAAAATTGTCGCTGCCGTCGATAACGACATCGACGCCGTTCAGAATGTCCGATGTGGTGAGATGGTGGATACGACGCCTGATTGCGTGAAAGCTCACGTCCGGGTTCAGCCGTTTAACGGCAGCAGCGGCAGCCTCTACTTTGGCCTCGCCAATTTGAGTTTCGCTATACAGAATTTGGCGTTGCAAATTGGACAGCGATATCGCGTCATCATCAACAACGCTGATCGTGCCGACACCGGCTGCCGCGAGATACTGGATCGCGGGGCTGCCGATGCCGCCTGCGCCAATAAGCAGGACATGGCTCTCTAACAAACGCGCCTGTCCGGCACCGCCAATATCCCGCAAGACAATGTGCCGCGCATAACGGTCCAGTTGGTGGTCGGAAAGTTCAGCCATTATCGGGGGGTATAGAGCAAAGCGGCAACAAATCTATATGAGAGCAGGTCAGGCAAATGAGGCGACCTTCATACTCCGGTCGAACCGAAACCTCCGGCACCGCGAGCGGTATCGTCCAATTCCTCAACTTCCACCATCGCGGCGTGAGTGACAGGCGCGACCACGATTTGGGCGATACGGTCACCTTTCGAAATGGGGAAATCATCTTCGCCCAGATTGGCCAGAATGACTTTTACTTCCCCGCGATAATCGCTGTCGATCGTTCCGGGCGTGTTGAGGCAGGTGATACCATGTTTAAGGGCAAGGCCAGACCGCGGACGAACCTGAACCTCATAGCCTTCGGGAATAGCGAAAGCGAAGCCGGTCGCAACGGCGTGCCGTTTACCCACGCGCAGCGTCAGGCTTTCGGCGGCGCAAATATCCATGCCAGCGGCACCGGTCGTGGCATAATCGGGCATCGCCAGACCGGCACCATGGTTCAGCCGCTTAACCTGTACTTCAACCTTGGGCGAGCGCATGGGCAACCCTTTCCATCAATTTGCGGGCGATAACGTCCTTCGGGCTATCGGGCCAGCTTTCAACTCCGTCCTTGTTTACGATATGAAAGGCGTTGTTTGCGCCTCCCATAACATCGCCGGATACGTCGTTTGCCACAATCCAGTCGCACCCTTTTTTCGCCAGTTTGGCTTGTGCATGTTCAATGATCTTTTCGGTTTCCGCAGCAAAGCCGATAAGCAGTCCCGGCCTGTTCTTATGCTGTGCAAGACTTGCGAGGATGTCAGGGTTTTCGGTTAATGTGAGGGGCGGAATGCCTTTGCCATCTTTCTTTATTTTCTGGTCCGGCGCTTCGGTGGCACGCCAGTCAGCGACGGCGGCAACCATGATGGCAACATCGCTGGGAAGAGCCTTTTCGACTTCCGACTGCATCTCCAGCGCTGTTTCGACATCAATACGTATGACGCCAGGTGGGGTCACCAAATGGACCGGACCGGCGATGAGAGTAACCTCGGCGCCCATTTCCGCAGCCGCCGCCGCGATAGCGAAGCCTTGTCGTCCCGATGAGCGGTTGGCAATGTAACGGACGGGATCGATGGCTTCATGCGTTGGACCGGCCGTCACCAGAACGCGCTTTCCAAATAGCGGCCGGTGCGTGATGTCCGCGAAATCGGGCTGTGCTTCCAATGTTGTAGGCGCGCGTCCGGCCGTGAGGGTTGAATCGAAACTATGCCCAAGCATTGCACAAATCCGTTCGGCGATTGCGGGTGGTTCCGGCAGCCGCCCCGGCCCGAATTCACCGCAGGCCATTGCGCCTGAATCGGGTTCCATGATCGTCACGCCGTCGGCGCGCAATTGTGCCAGATTGCGCTGAGTTGCGGCGTGTTGCCACATGCGGACATTCATGGCGGGAACGGCCAACACCGGTTTGTCCGTGGCAAGCAATATCGTCGTGGCGAGATCGTCGGCGATCCCTGCTGCCATCTTGGCAAGGATATTCGCTGTCGCTGGGCAAATGACGATAAGGTCGGCCTGACGGCTGAGCTGGATATGCCCGATCTCGCGTTCTTCTTTCAGGTCGAACATGTCGCCATAGACCTGATCTTCGGTCATCACGCCCATCGACAGTGGCGTTACAAATTCCGTCGCACTCTGCGTCATGACCGCGCGGACAGCGATTCCCTGCCGCTTGATAAGCCGGACAAGTTCAAGTGACTTATAGGCAGCAATGCCTCCAGACACGATCAGCAGGATGCGTTTGGTTTCCATGATTATCCGCTTAATTCCGTATCGGGAACCGTCAAAGCAAATTGTGTATGTAAGGCTGGCTTCCCGGTGCAGCTATGGACCATGCGATGGGCACGGCGCGAGGACATTACAGTGCCCACATTCCTGCAGCACCCGTGGCCGCAGCGACTACAGCGACCAAAGCATAGCGCCACCAGCCACCACCGGCACGCCGTTCCCAGATAAGTTCGACATGCGGCAGGGGAGGTGGCTCTGGCGCACCGCCTTTTCGCGGCAATTGTTCGTCGAGCCTGCGGATGATGTCGGGGATCATCTTCAATGTGTCCGCCTGCTTCTTGATGCCGTCGGCGAGCATGGCTTCAGGTCCAAGCTCACCTCTGATCCAGTCTCGGACAAAGGGTGCGGCTACATCCCACATGTTAATGGCGGGATTGAGTGATGTGGCAATTCCTTCCACCATGACCATTGTCTTCTGAAGTAGAAGCAGATGGGGTTGGGTTTGCATATCGAAGTCGCGGGTAATAGCGAAAAGACTGTCGAGCATTTGCCCGACCGACAATTCGCTCACGGGCTTGCCGCGCGTCGGTTCCCCGACGGCGCGCAGTGCGGTCGCAAATTCGTCGACATTGTGGTAGCTGGGCACATATTGCGCCTCAAAATGTATTTCCGCGACGCGCTTATAATTGCCGGTTGTAAGGCCATATAATATTTCAGCGAGCCAGAAACGCGCCTGCCGGTTGATACGCCCCATAATCCCGAAATCTATCGCAACGATTGTCCCATCCGCCCGGACGAAAAGGTTGCCCTGATGCATATCGGCGTGGAAATAGCCCTCGGAGATTGCTTGACGCAAAAAGGTCAGGACCAGTTTTTCGGCCATTTTATTGAGATCATGGCCTGCCGCTTTAAGTGCTTCGATATCGGAGATCTTGATTCCGTCCACCCATTCCAGCGTGAGTACCCGGCCCGACGTGCGATCCCAGTCGATTGCCGGGATGGAATATCCATCGACCGCGACCATAGCGTCTTTGAGCTCGGAGGCGCTGGCGGCTTCGCGGCGTAAATCCAGTTCGCGCAAAGTCCATCTCTTCAGATTGGCAATGACCAGTTGGGGCCGCAAACGCGCAGCTTCACCACCAAGCGCTTCGAGATGCGCGGCTGCCCATTCATAGGTTTCGATATCGCGTGCGAATTGTTCGCGAATACCTGGACGCAAAACCTTGACGGCCACATCCTTGCCGTCGGTGGTTCGGGCCCGGTAGACTTGTGCGATCGACGCAGAACCCACCGCTTCGGGATTGATATATTCGAACAATTCGTTGGCAGGTTTATTCAGGCTGGTATCGATCTGCGCATAGACCGCTTCGAAAGGTGCAGGCGGAAGCTGGTCCTGAAGCGTCAGCAGGTTATGCGCCGCCTCAACACCGATAATATCCGGCCGGGTCGCCAATGTCTGGCCTAGCTTGATGGCCGCTGGGCCGATAGCGCGAAAGGCACCTGCATAGTCTGGCACTTTGGGCTGGACCGTTCCGAAACGGGCAATCCGGCAGAGCCGCTTTACCTGTGGCGGCGTGTTGCGGTCCGCTTCGATTGCGCGCAAGGCGCCGTGGCGGGCGAGTATCCGTCCCCATTTCAATAGACGCAGGATGTGGGTCACCGGACGGGTCATGTTCTTTTGACCCCTCCCGCATGGGGAAGGGGATATCCCGCCAAGTGCATTTTCACACTTTCCAACCGCTGTGGATAGCCACCAGTCCACCCATGATCGGTTCGACCTTGGTTTGAACAAATCCGGCTTCGCCAATCATCCGCTTGAAATTTTGCATATCAGGGAACCGGCGAATCGATTCGACTAGATAGCGGTAGCTGTCTTCATCCCCGGCGATGGCTTTGCCGAGTTTAGGAACGAGGCGTTCCGAATAGACATCATAAGCCTGCGCCAGTCCGGGCCATTCGACCGTCGAAAATTCCAGACAAAAGAACCGTCCACCGAAGCGCAGCACGCGATGCGCTTCTTTCAATGCGGTAGGTATGTCCGTTACGTTCCGGATACCGAATGCGATGGTATAGGCATCAAAATGCTTGTCCGGAAAGGTCAGCGTTTCCGCATTTTGCGGCGACCAGATCAATGTGTCGATTCCACGTTTCAGCGCGCGACCCATGCCCACTTCCAGCATATCTTCGTTGATATCGGACACTGTCACTTGAGCACCCGATTTTTCCATCCGGAAGGCGATGTCACCGGTTCCGCCGGCCATATCCAATATGTCTTCGCCCGCCTGTGGTTTCACCCGTCGAACAAATTTGTCTTTCCACAGACGATGCATCCCGCCGGACATCGCATCGTTCATGATGTCATATTTGCGTGCAACATTGGAAAAGACGCCGCCGACGCGTGCAGTCTTCTCTTCGGGGCTTACCTGTTCGTAGCCGAAAGATACAGTTTCAGTCATCGCGCGAGTCCCTAGCCGATAGTTGCGGATGTCGCAAAGGCTGATGCGTGCAAAAAGCATCGCTGCGGATGACAGAATTGTTTCTCTATATTCCCTATTCCATCGTTATAAAGACATAGACAGACGGCGGGGTTCGCCTTCATAGCGTTAGCCAATGCCCGAGCTTCCCGAAGTAGAAACAACCGTTGCTGGTTTACGCAAGGTCCTAGACGGCCAGCGGATAACGCGCGCAGAAGCATTTCGCGCTGACTTACGGTGGCCCATCCCGGAAGATTTGCGCCAGCGTTTGACAGGCGCAACAATCACAGGTCTGGGTCGGCGTGCGAAATATGGCCTGATTTACACGGACCGCGACGACGTTCTGATTTTCCATTTGGGGATGTCCGGCAGGTGGCGCGTTGATCCCGCCGAGATGGAAAAGCACGACCACTTTCTGCTCGAGACCGCTGCAGGACGGGTTGTAGCGTTAAACGACCACCGACGCTTTGGGTCGCTTGATATTGTAGCAAACGGAACTTTGGCCGATTATCGTTTTTTCGCGAAAATGGGCCCTGAACCCCTGTCGGACGAATTTGACGCGGAAGTTCTTCAAAAGGCGCTAAAAGGGCGCAAGGCGCCGATCAAGGCGATGCTGCTGAACCAGAACATCGTGGCAGGGCTCGGCAATATTTATGTATGTGAGGCGCTGCACATGGCTGGTATTGCTCCTGATGCGTTGTCGGAGAAGATATCCAAGCCGCGGTTGGTCAAACTGGTAATCGCGATCAAAGTGGTGTTGACCTCAGCTATTGCGGCTGGCGGTTCAACCTTGCGCGATTTTGCGGCGCCTGATGGCGAGCTTGGATATTTTGCCAAGGACTGGCGGGTATATGGTCGTGAGGGGGAAGTTTGCGGTTGTGGCGCACAGGTCAAACGGCGGGTCGATTCGGGGCGTTCCACCTTTTATTGTGCGAAATGCCAACGATAAGCAGCATTTTTGGGGCTTTTGCAGGTTGACGAATCTGAAACCCGAGGGTAAGGGCGGCACCTTCAACGGGCAAGCATCGCACGATGAGGCTCGTATCTAACGAAATTTGAGGACTAAAATGGCCAATACGCCGCAAGCAAAAAAGCGTATCCGTCGCAATGCGCGTCGCACCGAAGTTAATGGCGCTCGCGTCAGCCGCATTCGTACTTTCGTGAAGAAAGTTGAGTCGGCAATTGAAGCAGGCGACAAGTCCGCTGCCGCCGAGGCATTGGCTGCGGCACAGCCGGAACTGGCACGTGGCGTGTCCAAGGGCGTTCTGCACAAGAACACGGCTTCGCGTAAGTTCGGCCGTTTGACGAAGGCTGTTGGCGCGCTCGCGTAAACAGCATTCATCTTCGTCAGAGCGATCTGATGCATCTATGCAAAACCCGCCCCAATTGAGGCGGGTTTTTCTTTGGGCGGAATGTCATAATCCTAACTCAAGGATTTCCTGCGATTCGGGGGATCGTTTTCGCGTCACCGAACAGAAAAAACCGCTAAAACAGGTGATTAAAAATTAATTTACGCTTTTGCTTGGCTTGCAGAGAGTCAACAGCATTTATTTCACTTTTTTTGCAATGCGCCCCTTGCTCGACTCGTTTAGAGACGTCTAAGAAAAGACCTCCAGCATCGCGTGACGACAGTCGGGCAGTGCCTCACATTGAGATTTGGACACAGATTGAGCTTCATTTGGCGACAAGTGGGCTGGGGTTTTCTGTGGCTTGGTGTGACGGCGGATAGCGCGCGGTTTCGATGTGCTGGCAAGGGGTGGAAAAGAGGGGCTCGCACAAGGTGACCGGTAATATTATTGTATCGCAGAACAGTTCCGGTCAGCAGACAGACGGTAACGCCGCAGCTGCCCTGACCGCACGCTTTGAAGCCGACTGGCAGATCATTTCCTCCGGGTTGCGTCGCGACTTGGGCGCACAGATTTATGGCCAGTGGATTCGATCGATCACATTGGGCGATTTCTGTGACCTGACCGGAACGTTGGAATTGCTTCTTCCGTCCGATTTTTCCGCAAGCTGGGTTTCGGACCATTATGCAGATCGCCTGCGTCTCGCTTGGGTGTCGACCAACAAAAGCGTCAAGCAACTTAAGATCCGTACTCGTCCGGGTACCGCGCGCGTTGAGATGCTGCGCCCCTCGGGTGTAACCGAACGCCCAGCCGCCCAGCATATGGCGGAAGCATTGCCTGTTCGCTCGGCACTCGATCCACGCATGACCTTTGCCAATTTTGTCAAAGGGCAAACAAATGTACTGGCACTCAGCGCTGCAGAGCGGGTGGCTGCCAAGGACAAGCCACTCTTCAACCCGCTTTATCTTCAGGCAGCGACTGGGCAGGGCAAAACCCATTTGATGCACGCCATCGGCCACGCCTATGCCGAAGTTAATCCCGACGCACAGATAATCTATATGTCGGCCGAAAAATTCATGATGGAATTTGTAACCGCAATGCGGCGCAAAGAAGTTATGGAATTCAAAGCCCGGCTTCGCGCGGTTGATGTTCTTTTGATTGACGATATCCAGTTCATCATCGGTAAGGTTTCGACGCAGGAAGAGTTTCTACACACGATCGACGCGATCATCGGAGCCGGTAAGCGCCTTGTTGTGGCTGCTGACCGCGCACCGCAGGCCCTCGACGGTGTTGACCAGCGGATTCTTTCCCGCCTGTCGATGGGACTCGTCGCCGATATTCAGCCGGCTGATCTTGAATTGCGTCGGTTGATATTGCAGCAACGTCTGGCCCAGATGCCTGAGGCGCAAGTGGGTGAAGATGTGGTGGAATTTCTCGCCCGCACCATCAGCCGTAATGTCCGTGAGTTGGAGGGCGGTTTGAACAAGCTTCTTGCCTATGCCCAATTGACCGGCAAGCCTGTGACGCGGACTTTGGCTGAAGAGCAACTGAAAGACATACTTAGTGCTTGCCGTCGGCGCATCACAATCGATGAAATCCAGCGCGCCGTTTGCGAATACTACCGCATTGACCGCAGTGAGATGTCGTCCAAGCGCCGCGCACGTGCCGTGGTGCGTCCGCGTCAGGTCGCGATGTATCTGGCAAAGGTGATGACACCACGCAGCTATCCCGAGATTGGCCGCAAATTTGGTGGACGTGACCATTCGACCGTCATCCACGCCGTACGGTTGGTGGAAGATTTGCGGAAGCAAGATAGCGATATGGACAATGATGTGCGTGCTCTCTTGCGTCAGCTTGAGGCGTGATATCGGGCTCCCCGCTTTAAACACCGCTTTTCAACGAGAACTCCACAGCTTATCCACTGTCCTATCCGGATTCGGGGGATAATTATGGTCACATTCTGCACATCTTGCGGCACAGCCAACCCACCGAACGCACGCTATTGTTCAAAATGCGGGGCAATGTTGGGTGCCGTCGATCAGCCAAGTGCGGAGGCAGCCTCCTCTGCCGATGCGCCGCTTGCGTCTCCAACGGTGGGCGGTCTAGAAGGGACCCTTAACACCGAGAAGGTCCAAACCATTTCCAGGTCACACACTAAAAAAAGGCGTTGGTTCCTTCCCGCGGCAGTCGTAGGCGGCGCGCTGGTTGTGGGTGCCTTGTATTTCTGGTTGTTCATTCTGGACGATCTCGGGAGTACCCCTGGACAGAAGACAACGCCAGGCACGACGGTCGGCGCGACTTTGGAACCGAAACAGTTATTCGCTATGACTGAGGCGAATATCCGCGATCGTGCGACAACTGTCGGCAGCCAAATTCTCGGAAAACTTCCACGCGGCAGTGCAGTCACAGGCGTCGTAAAATTGGGAATGGATGGCAGCAGCGAATGGCTGGAACTGTCGGATGGCAAAGGCTTTATCGCAGTGATAAATCTCGCCGAGTTCCAACCGCCAGAAATCACCAAGCCACTGAATGACCGTGTGTGGACAGCGGATGGAGCGCTCGATATTTGGCTTCAGCCAGATACAGCTAGCGGACTTCTAGAACGGGTAAGCACCGGAACCAGACTGACGCTGGCCGGTTTAACTGCGAATGACTTTATCGAAGTCAAACTTGGCAAAGGCGGCGTTGGATATCTCGCCGATGGCGCGGCAATTTTGGCGCGGCTGGGTGGCAAGCCTGTGGCGATCCGCTTCAATCCCCAAACCTGCAGCTTCGGCGGCGACATTGACGCGGAATTCGCCAAGATCGCTGCCCGTCTCCGTGCCCAATGGGCGGATCTGGAGAATAAGGAGTTTGTCGACGAAGAAGCTCGCGATAAAGCCTATGCTGCGGCCGAAGGCAAAAGCACTTATGTCAAACTGCAACGCTCGTTTGAAGGGCTGTCACTGACCGCAATAGGACAGCACTACGAAGCCCAATCGCTTTATTTCTCCGATCCGGCTGCCAAGGTTATCGAAACATTTCGCAGCAAGGGATATCGGGTTGGCGCCGACGGAACGTTTACGTCCACCGAGCTCTACGCCGGTATCAGTGCGACGCGGGGTGAAGGCGCAGCTTACGGCAAGTCAGAGCTCGGTTGCGGCGTTTAACAGGCTAGCGTTTTTCTTCAGGCGCTATCGAGATACGGACGGTCTCGCCGCTGTTTCCAGGAAAACCTGTGAACATGGCTTCGACCAGATTCGGCACCAGATGAGGCAATTTGTTGGAGCGTGATTTCGCTTCAGCCTTGCCTTCAAACAGGCGCTTGCCGTCATTCGCCCGATCAATTTTCAAATCTATATTGGCCGTATAGACGGTGAAACTATCGACATCATAAGGACGATTAAATCCGCTGTAGAGAAACGGGTCATAATAGCCGACGACATAACGACCGCCCCGGCGCGTCCGGACCACGTAAGGACGGTATGCGCCGCCAAATCCCCAATAGGGATCATAGAACGGGTCTTGGCGAACGATTGTGCGCTCTTTGCCCTGATCTACGGTATAGCCGAGAGTTACCGTCATATCCGCTGATGAACCTGATGCGGCTGGAGTATATCCAATTTCCTGCAGTTCGGTAGTCACCAAGGAAGCATATTGTCCGAATTCAATGCCACCATTGTTCGCAGGATCGGCTGCGCGAATTGTGAAAGTTTGTCCTTGGGGCGCGGGCAGTTCCTGAAAGCGCGACACGTCCGCCTTGAATGGAGTAGCGCATGCACTAAGCCCAAGCATGGCGGCAGGAACGAAAAGGAGCGACACAAATTTTTTCATTTTTAAAATCCTCGACGTTGCACTCAGTCGTTATGATCGTATTTTGTTATCATGTCGATGAACCGTTGTTTAACAGCGGTAGAAATAATCCTTCCAAAACCGACGGTGTCGTACTCTTGCAACAGCATCAGAGCGTCGATGCTGTAACCCACAGTGGAAAGCTATGTTCCGCGCTTAACGCAAGAGTCCGAGGGCCGCATAACTGGCTATTAGCGTCGGAGCGGCCAGTTCGCGAGCTTTCGCCGCTCCCTTGGCGAGGGCGGCGTCAATCTGCTCGTGGTCGTCTTTCAGTGCCGTAAAACGTTCCGAGATGGGCCTGAAATTTTCGATGACGAGTTCGGCCAATGCGGGCTTGAATGCCCCAAAACCTTGACCGCCAAACCGGCCAAGCGTCGCATCGACGCTCTCTTCTGCAAATGCGGCATAAATGCCGATCAGATTTTGCGCTTCCGGACGTCCTTCCAGCCCGGCGGCATCGGACGGCAGGGGCTCTGGATCTGTCTTGGCCTTTTTGATCTTAGACAGGATTGTGTCTGCATCGTCGGATAAGTTGATTCTGCTCATGTCGCTTGGGTCGGACTTCGACATTTTTGCCGAGCCGTCACGCAGCGACATGATGCGCGCTGTCGCTTTGGGGATGATGGGGTCAGGCAACGTAAAAATTTCGGTGCCATTGCCATAGTCATTGTTGAATTTCTGCGCGATGTCGCGGGCAAGTTCCAGATGCTGTTTCTGGTCTTCACCCACGGGCACATGGGTTGCCTGATACAGCAAGACGTCCGCTGCCTGCAGCACCGGATAGGTGAAGAGGGCAATGCTCGCGCCTTCGCGGTTCTTGCCGGATTTATCTTTGAACTGTGTCATGCGATTCAGCCAGCCCATGCGGGCCGTTCCGTTCAGCAGCCACTGCAATTCGGCATGGGCAGGTACTTGGGCTTGATTGAACAAGATCGCTTTGTTGATGTCGAGGCCGCAGGCAATCAACGCAGCGGCCATTTCCCGGGTGTTTGCGGTCAACTCAGCGGGATTATGCGGCATCGAAAGGGCGTGCAGATCTGCGAGGAAATAGAGCGATTCCATTTCGTCCTGCATCTTTACCCAATTGCGGATGGCACCCAGATAATTACCGAGATGAAGATTTCCCGTTGGCTGGATGCCGGAAACGACGCGCATATTCTTAAGCCTCTCCTGTTGCGGGACCGCTACGCCGTAGCAGGCGATTGACCCGGTCTTTGTCAAGCGCGCCGACAAGATAGCCCACGGCGAAATATATCGCCATTCCGCCGCCCACCAAAAGGATGAGGGAGCTGACGCGGGTTAAAATATCGCTCGAAAAATTGGGAAGCAATATGCCCATCATCCACCAAAGCGCGGCCGACATAGCGGCCGTCGCAATAAGCTGGCGGAAAATTCGGTTGCCCAATTGCGCCGTGAAATGGAACCAGCCCCGCTTGTGGAGGACGGCATAGAGCAGCAGACAGTTGAGTGTTGCCGAACAGGCTGTAGCACCCGCCAATCCCACAATTCCATAGGAACGGACCACCCACACATTCAGGATGATATTGAAAATCAGAGAAATGAGTGCGGTGTAAACCGGCGTCTTTGTGTCGGATCGGGCAAAGAAGCCAGGGTTGAGGATTTTGACAATGACATAGGCGGGTAACCCGGCAACCAACGCCATTGTAATGTAGGACATTATTACGCCGTCTTCAGGCTTGAATTTTCCGCCGACAAAAAACGCATTTACGAATGCGGGGGCGCAAATCGCCAAAGCTGCCGCTGCGGGCAATGTCAGCAGCGTTGCCATTTCAAAGGCATCAGACTGCAAATTCTGTGCCTTAGCCTTGTCATCGCTTTGAATGTGGCGCGACAACATCGGAAGAATAGCCGTGCCCAAGGCGATCCCGACGATGCCCAACGGCATTTGGTTTAATCGATCGGCCATTTTCAGAAGCGTCAGCGAGCCCTGCGGCAAGGAGGTCGCGAAGAATGTGTCGACGAATTGACTGATCTGGTAAATGCCCGCGCCAAATGTCGCCGGCAGTATGACCATACCTAGTTGTTTGACCTCGGGTGTCAGTTTCGGCTTTTTGATACTCAGCTTAAGTCCGGCGCGTCGGACTGCCCACCATAAATAGAGGAACTGGACAAACCCGGATAGCGACACCGCGGCGCTGAGGGCATAGACGACATACCGGTCATCGCCGCTATCCCCGCGCCAGGAATAGCCCGCGATTATTCCACTGATCAAAACCAGATTGAAGAGCACAGGGGCAATGGCGCCCGGTGCAAAGCGTGACCGGGCGTTCAGCAACCCGGACAGCATGGCGACAAGGCTGATAAAGAACAGATAGGGGAAAGTGACGCGGCTCAGGAACACCGACAATTCGAACTTCCCCGGTACCGACTGATATTCCCCCGCCAGTCCGAGGACGATTATCGGCATGGCAATCATTGCCAGAGCGGAGAAGCCCAGTAAAACCCAGATAAAGACAGACAATACATCGTCGGCAAAGCGCGCCGCGTCCTCTTCGCCGCCTTCGCCCGCCAATTTGCGGGAGTACATTGGCACGAAAGCGACTGAAAACGCGCCTTCGGCAAAGAGACGCCGGAATGTGTTCGGCAGGGTGAACGCCAGTTGATAGGCGTCACCAGCCAGTCCCGCGCCAAGCACACGAGCTAGCATAATGTCACGAACAAAGCCGAAAATCCGGCTAAGCAGGGTGAATCCAGCGATCGTCGACGTGTGCTTGAGCAGGCTCAAATCACCGCTCCCCTAGGTCCGGATTCAGGCTTCGCCAGCCGGTTGGGTTTCCGCCATCTGCGCAGCTTGCGCGATCTGCTGAACGTAGAGAGCGTTGAAATCGATGGGCTCAAGAACGAGTGGAGGATATCCTGCATCGCGAACCGCATCCGCTACCACGCGGCGTGCAAAGGGGAACATCAAGCGTGGGGCTTCACCAAAAAGGAACGGGTGGGCCTGTTCGTCCGACACATTCCGCAGTCCGAACAATGTGCCATATTCGAGCTCGACAGAGAAATGGACGCCCTGATCGCTTTCGGCTTTTACAGCAAGCTTCAGGCCGACTTCATGGATTTCGTCATTGATCGCATTGACCTGGATATTGACCTGAACATCAATCTGCGGCTGAGCATCCCATTGAAAACTATGCGGCGCCTGTGGATTTTCGACGGATAAATCTTTGATATACTGATTGAGCATACCGACGGCGGGTGCGGTGTCCTCGCCATTCGCTTTGATGTTTTCCGAAACGATGGTGCCTTCTTCTTCGGCCATGTTCTGTCGTGCTTTCCTGTTTGGGGCCTGAGCCTGATTTTGGATGCGCTACCGCATCCGCGATTGGGTGCAGCGCCTAGCAGGGGCATGGAAAAAGGGCAATCGCTGTGTTTTGTTGCGGCAGAACGGAAGTTTCTTTGGGTAAAGCCCTTTGAAACTATCCCGTATAATGCTTATATGCATGACAGGGCGGAGCTGAAACCGGATTTTATGGGTTCAGCGCTAATCATTCGTCCATGTTTTTCGCGCATGGAGGCGTTGTGACTTTCACTATCGTATTGCTTGCTCTTGTTGCAGCTTTCTTGGGACTTCGTCTCTATTCGGTGCTTGGTAAACGCACCGGACATGAACAAGAACCCGTCGCACGCCAACCGATCGAGAGCACACCCACCATGGTGCGCCAACCACTGCCATCTGGCGATTCGGGAGCCGCGCTTCCCAAGAGCGATGTCAGTGTAGCCGACTTGGCTGCGCAAAGCGGACTTCGTGCCATTGCAAATGCCGACCGTACCTTTGATGCAGGGTTCTTCCTGGAAGGTTCAAAATCAGCTTATAAGATGGTGCTGGAAGCATATTGGAAAGGCGACAAGGACGCACTTCGTTTCCTGTGTGATGACGATGTGTACCAAAGCTTCGCCGAAGCCATTGACGGGCGCACCGAACGTGGTGAAACATTAGAGAACCGTTTGGTACGGATTGACGAAGCGCGCATATTGGATGCGACGTTTGATCACCCGATGGCCCGCGTGACCGTCCGCTTTGACGCCGATATCGCAGCACTCGTGAAGGACGCCGACGGAAATATCATCGGCGGTTCGATGACCGATGCCGTTGAAACACATGATATTTGGACATTCATGCGTGATGTGAAATCGGGCGACCGCAACTGGAAGCTTGACGAAACCGACTCGGTCTGATTCACCGGCGCGATGAAACGCGCGCTCTGTATTCTCTCGATTTCGGCATTGATGCTGTCGGCATGCTCCGGTGGTATCATTCCTAATGGCGGTGTCGCATCGCCCTCCACTCCACAACCTACGTCGGCAGACAGGCCTGCAAAGCCGATTCCGTCAACCGCTGAGCCCGCGTTACCTGCGGCGGCGCAACCTGGCGATGGTACGACTGCGGCTACTTTGGGTGTCGTTAGGGGCCCCGAAATTGGATCGCTCAAGGTGGATGCGCGCAAGTCCAAATTGGCCATGGACAGTTTCCGGGCCAGTTGCCCGGGACTTGTGAGGCGTTCGGACAATAGTGGCTTGACCCAAGGCGCGGACTGGGCTCCGGCTTGTGACGCCGTCAAAACATGGACCGGCGATGCAATCTCTTTCTTTGCCGCCTATATGGATGCAGTGCAGGTCGGGGATGGCAAGGCTTTCGCGACTGGCTATTATGAGCCTGAAATTCTTGGGTGCCGCACACGCCAACCCGGCTGCGAAGTTCCCATTTACAAAAGACCAGCAGACTTGATTGATGTCGATCTGGGACTTTTTAGCGACGATCTAAAAGGCAAGAACATCCGCGGCAAGGTCACCGGATCCAAACTCGTTCAATATGATGATCGCGCCGCTATCGAAAATGGTTCACTTGTCGGGCGCGGCCTTGAAATCGCCTATGCAAATGACGTGGTCGACTTCTTCTTTCTGCAAATTCAGGGATCGGGGCGCTTGAGGCTGCCAGATGGCGGTGTGATGCGGATAGGTTATGAAACGCAGAATGGCCGTGGATATACAGGCATTGGTCGTTTGATGAAGGATCGTGGGTTGATCACCGATGGTTCAATGCAAGGCATCGTCACTTATTTGCGCTCGAACCCCGACGAAGGCCGTAAGATCATGCAGGAAAACAAAAGTTTCGTGTTTTTCCGGGAACTGACCGGTGCCGGGCCTTTGGGAGCGATGGGCTATCCTGTAGTCGGTGAAGCCAGCGCTGCGGTTGATGTGAAGTTCATACCGCTCGGTGCGCCGCTATGGCTTTCCATGGATCGCGCAGAACCCAACGGTATCTGGATAGCGCAAGATACGGGTGGCGCGATTAAGGGTGCAAACCGTGTGGATACCTTTTGGGGCGCAGGCGACCGGGCGCGTGGGATCGCTGGCGGTATGGCTGCGCGCGGCTCGGCGCTTTTGTTTCTACCCAAGGCCGCGGTCGCCCGGCTCGGTTTGTAATCCGTGCTATGGCCCGGCGGCTGGACAATGTTGAAAAGGCGCTTTGGGGACGGGTGATCGAAACGGTCAAACCGCTGCATATCGTAAAGCCAAACGTAGAAGCCAAGGCTGCGACGCCTCCGGCAAAGCCTGTGGCAAAATCACAGAAGCTTTCACCGCCCGCTGCAGTTATCGCAAAGGTGGCAACGCCCGATAGACGGAGCGAACGGAAGCTGCCGCCCCCGCATCATAATCTAGATGGCCATTGGGACCGGCGTATTCATCGCGGGGCGATCGTTCCTGACATCAGCATAGACTTGCACGATGCGAATCTATCTCGCGCCTATGCCCGTCTGGATGGTGCGCTTGAGCAAGCTATTGCGCAAAAAATGAAAGTTGTTCTGCTCGTGACAGGAAAACCACGCACCCATGACAGGGCCAGTGGAGAGGGCAGGGGTGCCATCGCAGCGGTCGTGCGGGACTGGCTGGGCGCATCCCGTCATGCGCGCCATATATCGGCCGTTCGCAACGCCCATCCGCGGCACGGGGGTGCGGGTGCCTTGTATATCATCTTCAAGGGTTGACGGGTTAGTCCCTACAACAATCAACCCAGAATTTTCAGGGCAACCCGACGATAGATCTCTGTTAGCGCTTCCAAGTCGGCAAGGGCAACGGCTTCGTCCAACTTGTGCATAGTGGCGTTGCACAAACCGAACTCCACAACCGGACAAACTCGCGTCAGAAACCGCGCATCCGATGTCCCGCCTGTCGTCGATGCTTCGGGTTGGATCCCCGTAACCGCCTCAACTGCTTCCGAAATCGCGGCGGACAGTTCGCCAGGCGGTGTGAGAAACGCTTCGCCTGAAATCATCGCCGTCAATGTTCCGCCACCGGCTTCGATGAGCGTGCGGAGACGTTCAACCAGAGCATCGCCCTGCTGTAGGTCGTTAAAGCGGATGGACAGGCGCGCTTCCGCTTTTGCGGGGATGACGTTGGTGGCCTTGTTGCCCACCTGCATGTCGGTAATCTCAATATTGCTAGGCTGGAACCAATCGGTTCCGTCATCGAGGTGGATGGCTTCAATTTCCGCCAATATCTTGATCAGCCTTGGAATAGGGTTGTCGGCAAGGTGCGGGTAGGCGACGTGCCCCTGCGTTCCCGCCACCGAAATCCACATGTTTACCGAACCGCGTCGTCCGATTTTCATCATATCACCCAGACGATGGACGCTGGTGGGTTCGCCAACGAGGCAGAAATCCGGAACTGATTGACGTGCGTGCATATGGTCAATCAGCGCACGGGTGCCGTATATGGCAGGGCCTTCTTCATCGCCCGTAATGATCAGGCTGATAGTGCCGGCGTCTTCTGGAATGCTATGCAGCGCTGCGACAAATGCAGCGATGCTACCCTTCATATCGACAGCACCACGTCCATGGAGGAGATCACCCCGTATTTCCGGAACAAAGGGATCGCTTCCCCATCCATCGCCGGGTGGAACAACGTCCAGATGTCCTGCAAACGCAAAATGGCGGCCGGATGACTTGCGTATTGCGAACAAATTTTCGACCGGGGCGCCGTGCGCCGGATTTTGGTCATCTTCACCGGACAGGAAACGGTCAACCGCAAAGCCGAGGGGGGTGAGCATCTCCTCCAATGCATCAAATACCGCGCCTGTGGCTGGGGTGATGCTTTCGCAGGCGATCAGTTTTCGGGCGTAGGCGAGTGCAAGGCTGTCAGTCATCGGACTGCAGCGTTACGTGCTTATGCGGTGTGAAACAAGTCAGACAGCGGTTTTACGCAGTGCCTTTTCCGTCAACGCGGCGTCCGCATCAACCGCGCCCACGATCGCAACATTGCCATCTGCATCGCGGCGAGCCACGAGCAGCACAAATTCTTCACCCGAACCTGCAAATTCGCTCAGATCACGTACGCGAGCAGAACGGAGGCGAGATCGTGGATCAACGGCAGGTGCGGCAACATGCTGTCCTGCCGCAACCTTTTTCGCGCGGCGCTCGGCGGCAATTATACCTTTCAAGCCACCATCATGCTTGGAGAGGATATCGGCAAGGCCGCCCATTGGCACGGCATTGCGGTCAGCGAACTGCAGGGCTGTGGCAAATTCTGTGAGGCGGGTTTTGTCATAGCCGACGCCAAACACTAGCTTCACAATAGGTGTGAAACGGGCGCGCTCTTGCGCAACAAGTCCGGCGTCACTCAACAACTCGGCATAATCCGCCGGATATTTTGCAGCCACCAGAGCAAAGTCATGTGCACGGCCAATAGCCTGATACAGGGCATCGCGTGTCCGCATATCCGCGTCGCGGGCGCTGTCTGCGCTTTGACGGGCGGCATCCAGCCAATCAGCCAGTGATGAATTTTCGTCAGGTTGCGATTCGGCCAGGGCATAGGATTCGCCCAGTTCGAGTTCCTCTATAATGTGATCAAAGTCTTCGACTTCCTTTTCGTCGTCGAGATGCCCGGCGGTTGGGCCATCGGCCCATACCGGAACATGCTCCTGCCGCGGCGGTGCGGCGGCCAGTGCTTGTTCGACCTCTAACTGCAACGGTGCGGCGATTTCCACCGCTACCGCCTCTTTCCAATTGATGACGCCGTAAATGAAATCGATCGTGTCGTCGTCCGAAGAATAGGGCAGCAAAATGCCGCGATACATGATGTTGACGCCGCGATCGTTGATGAATTCCGCTTCAAAGCCGATCGGCGCGCGGTTCGCTATGATCTGCAGATAATGGTCGGTAATGCGCGAAAGCAAGGATCTGCTGGGGACTTGGTCGAGGTAGGAAACATCATCGCTCAACCCGCATTCGGAACGCAGTTTCTCGCCGAGATATTCGATAGAAGGGTTTTCAATGCCCGAGGTAAAGTCGAGAAGGACGCTATAATCACGGAAATCTTCCACCGAAGACGGATCAAGCTCTTCGATTGAGGGATAGTTTTTGTCGTTTAGCTGGGCGGTCCAGAAATTATAGGCGCGCACTTGCATGCGCCGCTCATCGGTCGAAACAACAGGAGGTGCCTCGATTGCGGCGTCCTCATCGTCGAATACGGCATAACCGGGAACGTCGGGCTGATAGTCCGATCCATATGGCTCAAATCCGCGCAAATTATCCATCTTTGGGTCCTGTCGATGTACGTCGCGACTTTTCAGTCGGGTACAGAATGCCCAAGGATGGTTAAAATGGCGTAAACTTTTACCGCAACTCCTGTTGTGACCGGCGACGTGCCAAAGCTGTCTTTACGAAGATGGAGCTAAGACGCGCGACAGTGCATCTCCCCAACCGTTCAATCGTTTTTGCCGATCGGTGTCGGGCATGGCCGGCTGGAACCGCGTTACACCCCCGCGCATAGCTGTTGCGGCCTCCAGCGAAGGATAAAGTCCCGCACCTACCGCAGCGAGCATCGCCGCGCCTAATGCCGTTGTTTCGATGAACGCCGGACGCTCCACATCAATGGCCAATATGTCTGCCAGATCCTGCGCCATCCAGTCGTTCGCAACCATGCCGCCGTCGATGCGCAGCTCGGCCCAATCCGCACCATCAGCGGCAAAGGCGGTTTTCAGATCGTGCGTTTGGTGCGCCATAGCCTCCAACGCGGCGCGGGCAATATGCGCTTTCTTGGCCGAAAAGCTGAGCCCTGCGATGGTCCCGCGTGCATTAGGCTGCCAATGCGGGGCACCAAGCCCGGATAGCGCCGGAACCAGATAAACTCCGCCATTGTCGGCTACACTTCGTGCGAGAGGTTCTGTCTCCGCGGCACTGCCGATCAATCCCAAATCATCGCGCAACCATTGTACCAGACTGCCTGCCACAAAGACGGAACCTTCCAATGCGTAATGCCGTTCGCCCGCAATCTGGTACAATACGGTCGATAGCAGTCGATGCTTCGATTGCCGCAGCGTCGTTCCTGTTTGGGTCAGGACGAAAGCGCCAGTGCCGAATGTTGCCTTGGTTTGGCCGATCGTAAAACATCCCTGACCGATTGTGGCGGCCTGCTGATCACCCGCCATCCCTGTAATGGGAATCGAAGAACCGAACATTTCCGGCGTTGTAGTGCCAAGTTGTCCGGCGCAATCTGTGATTTCGGGTAATATGTCACGGGGAACACCAAATAAGTCGGTCAGGCCGTCATCCCAACCGCCGCTGCCAATCGCCATCAATGCGGTCCGTGATGCATTGCTTGCATCGCTGATATGCGCGCCTCCGGTCAGGCGATAGACAAGATAGCTCTCGATTGTACCGACCCGCAAATGTGCACTGGCCTCGGCCAGTTGCGGCCAATTGGCGAGCGCCCAACCAATTTTCGAACCTGAAAAATAGGGATCGAGCAACAACCCCGTTTTCGCCTGCACAACCGGTTCTTCGCCGCGCTCGCGCAGGGCCATGCATTGGTCCGCCGTGCGCCGGTCTTGCCAGACGATGGCGGGAGCCAGCGGCTTTCCGGTGCGCGCATCCCAGAACACAATGGTCTCACGCTGGTTTGTAATACCAATGCCTGCGATCTGGTCAGCTCCACCGGCCTTTGCTACCATTTCGCGCGCACATTCGAGCGTGAGATTCCAGATTTCCTCCGCATCATGCTCGACTAGCCCCGGGGCGGGATAATGCTGTGTCAGCGGACGCTGGCAACTGCCGAGAGCCTCGCCACTGGCCGCGAACAGCACTGCGCGGGTTGAAGTAGTCCCTTCATCAATGACCAATATGCTTTTACTCATGCTTCAAGCGCCGCAAGACGGCGTCCCTCCTTGCTCCAGATGAAAACAGCCCTGTTCCCGAAAAGGAACCGGTTGACGGCCAGAGCCATCAAAACACATGTAACCAAAACAATGGCCATGACATCAATATAATGAAGCCAGCCAATGCCGATATGCTGGTAGAATGTCTCCCCAGCATAAAGCGTGTCTGGAACATAAAGAATGAAATTGTGGAAGGCATAAAGCGCAACGCCCCAGATTAAACCCGCGATTGCAGCGCGGGCATCCATATTCCGGAACAGTAGTCCGGCGATGAAAGCCGATAAAATGGGCATCGATGACAAGCCGTTAAGTTGCTGCAGCAGGTTGATTATGCTTTTCGCGTTTTCGAAAACCGGAACAAGCAGAATTGAGGTGATTGTCAGAACCACCGAAACCACCGCCGCCAGCCGCCAATGGTTTGCCACTGGACTAATGAATTTGTCATGAAAATCGACGGAATAGAGCGCGACGGAGCTGTTCAATATCGCGCTGGTATGGGCTATCACCGCTGCCATCATCATGGCAGCGAACGCGCCTGACATCCACCCGGGCAGGACATGCGCAACAAGTTTGCCATAGGCTGCATCTCCCAAGCTGCCGAACAGCTTGTAGGCAACAACGCCCGGTATAACCACGATGGCCGGAATGATGAGGATACGGACAATCGCTGCGGCCATCACACCTTTTTGCGCTTCGCGGACGGTGGGGGCGGTCATCGCTTTTTGGGTGATGTTCTGGTTGGTGGACCAGTAGAAAATCTGGATGAAGATCATCCCTGTAAACAATGTGTGGAAAGGGATGGGGGATTCGATGCTGCCGATCATCGATGTCCGCTCTGCAGGAACGGTGGACAGGTCAAAGTCGACGGCCGCCAAGGCTAGAATAACCACCAGGAAAGCAATCGCCAGAACGCCAATGCCGGAATAGGTATCCATCACTGCAACGGCCCGGAGCCCGCCGGTAATCGTGTAAATTGCCGCGATAATCGCCATCGGCGCAGCAAACCACAGCAACGACCAATCGACGCCAAACATGGATTTAAGGAAAAGGCTGCCGGAATAAAGCGCAGCCGGAAGGTAGATCAATATGTTGCCAAGGAGAAACAGGGCGGAAATTACGGTTCGAATACTGCCTCCGTTATAACGGCGTTCGAGCAGTTCGGTCACCGTCGTGCAGTTGTTCCGGTAATATATCGGCACAAAGATGAAGGCGAGGATCAGCAATCCGACAAAACCGGAAATTTCCCACCACGCAAGAAGGAGCATCTGGTTGCCATTCATGCCGACCAGCTGTTCGGTCGACAGATTGGTCAAGGTTATCGATCCCGCGACGAAAAGCCATGTAAGGCCGCCGCCAGCGAGAAAGACTTCCTTGGTTGAGCCTGCTTCATCCGTGCGGTTGGCACCTTTGCCATGAACTTTCCAATAGGTGAGAACAGCGATGAGAATGGTAAGAGTGACAAATATGCCGATCTGCCCCACACTGTTTGTGGTTTCAAACATTCGCTCTCCCCGCCCTAAATTCGTATGCAAACCTGGTCTTGTCCGCATTATTTGTTTGCGAAACTAGTCTCTGTCTTTGAAAAGACAATGCGACAAAACAGAAATTGCTACAAACGTTCAAAATACACAGGAGAGTTCTTTGCACCATCTGCGCCTCGATGCGGTCGACTGCACCATTCTGATCGCATGCGCACGCGGAGCAACGCCATCGCTGCTTTATTGGGGGGCTAAGCTTGGCGACGATGTGTCGGGCGATGAGGTTGAACAACTTGCCCTTCGGCAGGGGATGCATGGGGTCGCCGATGTTTCCCTGCCTTTGTCCCTCGCGATGGAGGCGGGGCTTGGGCACCCGATGGTGCAGGGATTGTCCGCGCACCGCGAAGGTAAGGACTGGGGTAGTCTTTTTCGTGTGGCCAAAATTGAGACCCTGCCACATGCCGCTAAAATAATTTGCCGCGACGAGCAGACCCGACTGGGGCTGGAATACAGCGTTGAACTCGACCCCGAAAGTGGTGTGCTGCGCATAGCGTCGACCCTGACCAACTATGGTGCCGCCCCGCTTGACCTGAACGAGATGGCCACGGCTTGCCTTGAACTGCCGCAAAACATGACCGATATCATCGGCTTTACAGGACGATGGACGCAGGAATTTGGCCTTGAGCGGATTGCCCGGACGTCGGGTAGCTATGTACGCGAAAATC
This sequence comes from Sphingorhabdus lacus, assembly GCF_009768975.1. Taxonomy (NCBI): domain Bacteria; kingdom Pseudomonadati; phylum Pseudomonadota; class Alphaproteobacteria; order Sphingomonadales; family Sphingorhabdaceae; genus Sphingorhabdus; species Sphingorhabdus lacus. The sequence continues at coordinate 295,824 of NZ_CP035733.1, forward strand.
GCAGCGGACGGACCTCGCATTTTAGCTATCCCGCTCTTTTGCTTGCCACAGCGGATACCAACGAAAGTGCCGGAGAAGTCTATGGCATGCACTTGGCATGGAGCGGCAATCATCGGCTGCGTGTCGACACGCTGACCGACGGGCGCGTAATTGCGAGCTTGGGCGCGCTGCTTTTTCCAGGCGAAATCCGCTTGGCGCCCGGCGAAAACTACGCAAGCCCCGAAATCGTCGCCGCCTACAGCGCACAAGGTTTCAGCGCACTTAGCCGGAAGTTCCATCAGCACGTCCGCACAAAGCTGTTGCGTACCGACATGCGTGCCAAGCCAAGGCCGGTCCATTATAATACTTGGGAAGCCGTCTATTTCGACCATGACACCGACAGGCTGAAAGAGCTTGCAACCAAGGCGGCTGCGCTGGGTGTTGAACGCTTTGTGCTGGATGACGGCTGGTTCGGCGCACGGCGCAATGACCTTGCCGGACTGGGGGACTGGTTCGTTTCGGATGATGTTTATCCAGACGGCCTCGGGCCGCTTGTCGACCATGTCACCGGTCTGGGCATGGAAATGGGCATCTGGTTCGAACCTGAAATGGTCAATCCGGACAGCGTGCTCTATCGGGCGCATCCGGACTGGGTTCTCGGCGCTGAGGCCGTCGATCAGGTCCCCTTCCGCACCCAATATGTGCTCGACATCAGCCGGCCCGAAGTGGCCGACTATCTGTTCGACCGGATGGACGCCGTCTTGCGGGACCATGACATCCGCTACATCAAGTGGGACATGAACCGTGATCTCAGTCACCCCGGTGGCGTGGATGGCGCGGTGCGGGCTGTGGCGCAGGTGCACGCGCTTTATGCATTGTTGGACAGGGTTCGCGCAGCACATCCCCAAGTTGAAATCGAAAGCTGTTCGTCGGGTGGGGCGCGGGCTGACATGGGCGTGTTGGCGCATAGCGACCGGGTTTGGACTTCCGACAGCAATGACGCATTGGACCGCCAAAATATCCAGCGCGGCGCGAGCTTCTTTTTGCCGCCCGAGATTATGGGTTGTCATGTCGGGCCAGCCCATTGTCACGTCACGGGGCGCCGCATTTCGATGGCGACGCGTGCGGCGACGGCGTTGACCGGTCATATGGGATTGGAATTGAACCTGCTGACCGAGCGGGAGGCGGATCTGATGCAGCTGAAAGCTGCCATTACGCTGCATAAGCAGCACCGCAGTCTGTTGCATGATGGCGATATCTATCGTCTCGACACCGCTGTGCACCATCTGGCCAGCGGAGTTGTGGCGCGGGACAAATCGGAAGCCCTCTTTTCGTTCAGCTATATGACCGGTGACCAGCATGTTTTGCCGGGAAGGCTGCAATTTGCAGGTCTTGATCCGGCGCGCCGCTATCATCTCGCCCTCATCTGGCCTGCGGGATGGCAGGCGGTGAAGGCGCCGTCGCTGATCGAGAAACTTGATCTTTCCGGTTCGGGCGCTGTGTTTAACGGGGCGGCATTGATACAGGCGGGGATGCAATTGCCCCATGCCCAGCCGGAGACATGCCTGCTGTTCCACTTGAAGGCAGTGTAGGCCCAAGTCATCATCTGTATAAATGCCTCTGTGCGCTCTCCAGGTCGTCCACAAATAGCGCCCGCTCCCTTTCTGCCGCCTCGGCGTCGGGTAGGCGCAGCAAATAGCTGGGGTGGATGGTAACCAGAACCGGCACACCTTCCAAGCTTTCGAAGACCTGACCGCGGCTGGCGGTGATGGGTAAAGACCGCCCGGTCAGACTGCGCGCTGCCGTGGCGCCAAGCGCCACAATCAGTTCTGGCTTCACCAGCTCGATTTCGCGTTTCAACCACCAGCGGCAATGGTTGATTTCGCCGACATTGGGCCGCTCGTGGATGCGCCTTTTGCCTTCGGGCCGGAATTTGAAATGTTTAACCGCGTTGGTCACATAGCTCTGGTTCCGATCCACGCCGGCCTGTGCCAGCGCTGCATCTAATATCTGCCCTGCAGGGCCCACAAAAGGTCGTCCGGCGCGATCTTCCTGATCACCGGGCTGTTCGCCGACAAACATCAGCCAGGCATCGGCCGGGCCTTCGCCAAAGACCAATTGAGTGGCAGGGCCATAGAGCGGGCAGCGGCGGCAGCGGTCGGCTTCGGCGCGTAGTGTGGTGAGTGTATCGGCGACCATGGGCAGGATATCCTTTTCGATCATTGCCAACTCCCGGTTGCGCGCCGACTGGATTAGCTCGGTCACCAGCGCCGTTTCCGGCATGTTGTGCCAATATTTCTTGGGCATCTCCTTCAGCATGGCGTTTACCTTGAGCCGGGCTGGGTTGAAGATGGAGCCGTAGTAGGTCTTCCACTGTTCTTCGACGCTATCTTCGGTCGGGGCGTCGGTTTTTAACTTGGCTGACGCTTCGAGCAGTGTTTGGCGGTCCCAGTGGATCGTCAGGCTGGGGGTCAGGATTGACCATTTCATGCCGGCAAAGCGGCGGACGAAGAAGGCGGCGTTGGTGCGGACGATGTGGTGTTCGGGTTCGAACCAGGCCACGAAATGCTCCTCGCCCCCGGCCTCCTCGACGCGGCGGAACCGCAGAAAAGCACGCATTTTGTGGATATCGCGCCGGACATTCTTCGCCATCATCTCCAGCTTGCGGAGCAGGGGGTCGGCCTCGTCCCCCATGTGCCGCTGCCGCGCCTTCAGGTCGATCAGCAACTGGTAGAGCAGTCCAAAACGCTCCGGGTCCGAATGGCAGATGACCGACCGCGCCAGCTCGGCAAAGCCCTTGGGCACGCCAATGGGCGCCGCTTCCAGACAGGCCTCCGGGCTCGCAAACAGGTCGGTGCGCTGCTCGCCTACCTGCCAGACCACGTCCGCCGGCCGCGCACCGAGCCGCATCAGCCCGCGGCACTGGTTGCGCCAACCGTCAAAATCATCCTCCGCCGCAATCCGTGCGGTAATCATGCGAACAGCTCCAACTGCTCCGTCTTGGGGGCAACGCTGGCGCGCAAATGTTCAAGATCGGTAAGCGCCCCCGGCGTCCAGCCATCCGCAATCAGGAAAGGCCGGATTTTCGCGATCGACACCGTCAACCGCCCCACATCCTCCAGCCGCAGCCTCCGCCAGCGGCGCGCCTTCAGGATCGCCTTCACTGCCTTCGTCCCGAGCCCCGGCACCCGCCACAGCATCTCCTTCGGCGCGCGGTTGACGTCGACCGGGAACTGCCCGCGATGCTTCAGCGCCCAGGCAAGCTTCGGATCGATATCAAGCGGCAACATGCCATCGGCTTGCGCCGCATCGACGACCTCTTGCGGGGCAAAACCATAAAAACGCATCAGCCAGTCCGACTGGTACAGCCGGTGTTCGCGCATCAGCGGCGGGCGTTGCAGGGGCAGGACCGCGCTCGCGTCGGGGATTGGGCTGAATGCCGAATAATAGACGCGGCGCAGGCCGAAGCGGTCGTACAACCCGTTGGCGCGGCGGACGATATCGCTGTCGGTCGCGGCGTCAGCCCCGACGATCATCTGCGTCGATTGACCGGCTGGGGCAAAGTTCGGCGCGCTGCGGTATTTCTTCTTGGCATCGCGGCCATCTAGGATCGACGTCTTCAACCCGCCCATTGCCCCTTCGATGCGCTCCTCGGACTTTTCGGGGGCAAGGCGGTTCAGCCCTTCGCGCGTCGGCAATTCCACATTGATCGACAGACGGTCGGCATGCCGCCCCGCCGCCTCCAGAAATTCGGGGTCGGCATCTGGAATGGTCTTCAAATGGATATAGCCGCGAAAGTCATGATCCTCCCGCAAGCTGCGCGCGACTTCGACAATCTGCTCCATCGTATAGTTGGAGCTTTTGATGATCCCCGACGAAAGAAACAGCCCTTCGATATAATTGCGCTTATAAAAGTTGAGCGTGAGGTCGACGACTTCCTTGGGTGTGAAGCGTGCGCGGCGGACGTTGGAGCTTTTGCGGTTGATGCAATAATGGCAGTCGAAGATGCAGCTGTTGGTCAGCAAAATCTTCAGCAGCGATATGCACCGCCCGTCGGGGGCATAGGCATGGCAGATGCCCATGCCTTCGGTCGATCCGATCCCGCCCGATTTGGAGCTGGACCGTTTTACGGTTCCTGAAGAGGCGCAGGACGCGTCATATTTGGCGGCATCCGCCAAGATGGCGAGCTTCTCGGTCACTTGTAATTGGGTCATTTGTTCTGTATATGTTCGCGATGTCGCCCCGTCTATACCCCATGTATGAAAGTGCGGCAGAACGCGCATTTGGGGAGGAATGCATAAGGGAAAAAGCGGTGTTGCGGATTTGCCGGAACCAAGGTGAACCTTCCGGGCTTTTGTCGGTTTGATTTCCACCCACCCGCCACCATATGATCATTAGAAAAAGGAACGCCCGATCCCCCGCACCGCCGCCCAGCACTGGATAGAACCGCACCCGCACGGCATCTTCGTTCGCCCTGCCGACATGTGGATTGACCCGTCGCAGGCGGTGGAGCGCGCTCTTGTGACGCACGGCCATGCCGACCATGCGCGCAGCGGCCATGGCACGGTCTGGGCTACGCCGGAAACGCTAGCCATCATGGCGCTGCGCTACGGCACTGAAATGGGAACGCCCGTGCCCTATGGCGATGGGTTTGAGGCCAATGGCGTAAAGATTAGCTTCCATCCCGCCGGTCATGTGCTGGGTTCGGCGCAGATCCTGCTCGAACATGCAGGCGAACGCGTCATTGTCACGGGTGACTATAAGCGACGGCATGACCCGACTTGCGCGGCCTTTGAACCTGTCGCCTGCGATGTGCTAATTACCGAAGCAACATTTGGTCTGCCGGTGTTCAACCATCCGCCGATCGAAGACGAAATCCGAAAGCTGCTCGATGCCCGCGACGCCCATCTGGATGGCTGCGTTGTCGTGGGGGCCTATGCCTTGGGCAAGGCGCAACGGGTCATCGCCGAACTTCGACGGGCGGGATATGACGCACCCGTCTATATTCATGGCGCGATGCAGAAAATGTGCGACCTGTATGAGGCGCATGGCGTGCCTTTGGGCGAGCTGATCCCCGCCACGGGTTTGGCCAAGGGCGAATTGCGGGGCGGAATCGTGGTGGCCCCGCCATCCGCGCTGAACGACCGCTGGGCGCGCCGTCTGCCCGAACCTGTGACCGCCATGGCGTCGGGCTGGATGCGTGTGCGCCAGCGCGCGCGGCAACGTAATGTCGAGTTGCCGCTGGTGATTTCCGACCATGCCGACTGGAACGAACTGACGGAGACCTTGCTCGAACTGCGGCCTTCCGAAACATGGATCACCCATGGCCGGACCGATGCGCTGGGCCGTTGGTGCGAACTGCACCAGTTAAAGGCGCACGCGCTCGATCTGGTCGGGCGCGAAGATGAGGATGAAGGCTGATGCAGGCCTTTGCCGCCCTTGTCGATGCGCTGGTCTATACCCGTTCGCGCGATGCGAAAATCCGCCTGATTGCCGATTATCTGCGCGTCACCCCTGATCCTGACCGCGGCTGGGCCTTGGCTGCACTGGCCGGTACCTTGAGCATCGCGACCGTCAAAGCCTCGGCTATTCGCGCGATGGCCGAAGAACGGTTCGACCCGCTCCTGTTCCGGATGAGCCGCGACTATGTGGGCGATACCGCCGAGACCGTAGCGTTGATGTGGCCCGACAATCCCGCTCGCGCTGCACCGCCCAGCGTGGCCGAGGTCATCGACCTGCTCAATGCCACCAGCCGTGCGCGCGCGCCTTCCGTGCTGGCGGACTTGATGGACAGGCTGGATGCTGACGGACGTTATGCGCTGTTGAAACTCGCCACTGGCGCGATGCGCGTGGGCATCTCCGCGCGTCTCGCCAAGACGGCCTTTGCGCAAGGATTTGGCCTGTCGGTCGATGATGTCGAGGAGGTCTGGCACGCCCTCCGTCCGCCTTATGCCGAGCTCTTTGCCTGGGGCGAGGGGCGCGAAGACCGGCCCAATCTCGCGGACAGCGCATTTTTCCGGCCCTTCATGCTGGCGCATCCGCTGGACGACGGGATTGTCGACCTTTCCGAATTTGCCGCCGAATGGAAATGGGACGGCATCCGCATCCAGATCGCCGCTACCGGCGGGGAAACCCGTTTGTTCAGTCGGGGTGGGGACGAAGTGACGGCGGCCTTTCCCGAAATTGCGGCCGCCTTTACCGGCCTTGGCGTGGTCGATGGCGAATTGCTGGTCCGCGGCGATGTCCAAGGCGGGGAGGCCGCAAGCTTCAACGCTTTGCAACAGCGGCTGGGACGAAAGACCGTAACTGCCGCCATGCAGGCCGAATATCCGGTCTTTGTCCGCCTCTACGACATATTGTTCGACGGCACCGAGGATATGCGCGCCCTTGGCTGGACCCAGCGGCGCGACCGGCTGGAACGCTTTGTAGCAGGGCTGGACCCAGTGCGCTTTGACCTGTCCGCGCTGATCGAGGCGCGCGATTTCGACCATCTTGCCGAACTGCGCGGTGCAGCGCGCGAGGCGGCGATTGAAGGCGTGATGCTGAAACGGCGGGATGCGCCCTATCTCGCGGGCCGCAAGGTCGGCCTCTGGTATAAATGGAAGCGCGAACCTTTGGTCGCCGATTGCGTGATGATGTACGCCCAACGCGGCAGCGGCAAGCGCTCCTCCTATTATTCCGACTATACCTTTGGCTGTTGGGGCGAGGATGGGACTTTGTTACCGGTCGGCAAGGCTTATTCGGGATTCAGCGATACGGAGCTGAAATGGCTGGACCGTTTCGTGCGGACAAATACCATCGCCCGTTTTGGCCCGGTGCGTGAGGTTGAGAAATCCCTGGTGCTGGAGGTTGCCTTTGACGCGGTGCATGAATCGAAGCGGCATAAGTCCGGTATCGCGATGCGCTTTCCTCGGATTTCCCGATTGCGGCGTGATAAACCGGCGGAAGAGGCGGATAAGGTTGCGACGTTGAAGGCGATGATTGGGTGAGCTATGGTGTTGGGGACAGCGTCAACACTTGCCTCTCCCTTTTAGGGGAGAGGATACGGAGCCTTGGGCGACAGGCCTAGGCGCAGTTGGTGAGGGGCTCCGACGGTGAGGGCAATGCACCAACGCCCCCTCTCCACTCCGTCTAATGGCTAAAGCCATAAGACTGCGTACCTCTCCCCTAAAGGGGAGAGGGCGAGACACGTGGGGTTGGGGACTGTCCCCAACGCGAGCTTATTACTCCACTAACACCGCCCGTCACCCTGAACTTGTTTCACCTTCGGTGACTACGTTCCAGGGTCTTAGTACTGCGACGTTGAAAAATAAGACCCTGAAACAAGTTCAGGGTGACGGTTGCGGAATCGGGTGACGGTTGGGGAATCGGGTGACGGGGCGTGTTTGTTCAGGAGTCCCAGCACATATTTGCCGGCAACCTGAAAAACGCTCTCAAAGAAACGCCTTCACATCCGCCATGAACCGATCAAACTGGTCATGATGCAGCCAATGGCCGGCATTTTCATATTCGACGACCTTGGCAGTGGGAAAATGTTCAATCCGGCCGTCTTTTTCCGGGTTTGAGGCCCAGCTTTTTTCGCCATAGAGCAAAAGCATGGGGCAGGTGATGGATTGCCAGATGCTCAGCAAATCCTCGCGCGGCATATCGAATATGGCCCAGATGTTGAGGTAGTTGTCGAACTTCCAGCTCCAGGTGCCGTCCTCGTTCCGGCTGATGCCGTGAACGGTCAGGTGGCGGGCCTGCTCATCGGTCAGATAGCTGTTCTCCGCCTTCATCCTGTCATAGGCGGCTTCGATGGTGGGATAGCGTTTGGGGGTTCGACCAGCGGCATTGCGCTTGTCTTCGATCCATTGGCGGAACCGTTTCTGGATGCCGATGGCGTCGCGTTCGGCCTGCATCTTGGGTGACAGGCCCAATCCTTCGATATTGACGAGCTTACGGACATTTTCGGGGAAGATACCGGCATAGCGCGTGGCGATATTGCCGCCCATCGAATGGGCAATGATCGATACCGGGGCCAACCCCAACTGATGTATCAACTGGGCCATATCATAGACAAAGGCCGACATTTCATAACTGCCGTCAGGTGACCAACTGCTGTCGCCATGGCCACGCAGATCGGGCACGATGATGTGCCAATCGTTACGCAATTCTTCGGCGACCCAGTCCCAGCTGCGCGCATGGTCGCGTCCGCCATGCACCAGCAAAAGCGGTGGCGCGTCGGGATTGCCCCAATCGACATAGTTGAGTCGCAGGCGCTGTGAGATGAAGCTGTTGGTGATGGGGCCGTGTAAAGTCATTCCGCGGCCAGTAATTGCTCCGCCCCGCCAAGGTCAACCGAAACAAGTCGGCTGATACCCTGTTCGACCATCGTCACCCCGAATAGGCGGTGCATACGGCTCATCGTCACGGCATTGTGCGTCACGATCAGATAGCGGGTGTCGGTTTCGCGCGTCATGGCGTCGAGCAGGTCGCAAAAACGTTCGATATTGGCATCATCGAGCGGCGCATCGACTTCGTCGAGGACGCAGATCGGGGCCGGGTTGGTCAGGAAGAGACCGAATATCAGGGCCACGGCCGTCAACGCCTGCTCACCACCCGACAGCAGGGTCAGGGATTGCAGCTTTTTGCCCGGCGGCTGCGCGAAGATTTCAAGGCCGGCCTCCAGCGGATCGTCGCTGTCGATCAATGCGAGATGCGCTTGCCCGCCGTTGAACAGGGTCGAGAACAGGCGCCGGAAATGGCCGTCGACCGCTTCGAATGCGTTGAGCAGACGGGCGCGGCCTTCGCGGTTCAGGCTGCCGATCGAGCCGCGCAACTGGTGGATCGCCTGTGTCAGCTCTTCGCTTTCTTTCAGGCTGGTGCCTTGCTGTTCTTCCAGCTCGGCCAGTTCGTCGGCGGCAATCAGATTGACAGGGCCGATGCGTTCGCGCTCGCTTTGCAACCGCTCCAGCCGTGTCGATTGCGTGGCGGCATCGCCCAGTTCGGTTTCGTCAAATTCGAGCTTTTCGGGCAAAACCGGCGGCGGGCATTCGAACCGTTCGCCGGAGATGCGGCCCATCTCGATGCGGCGCTGGTCCTGATTTTCGGCGCGCGCTTCGGCGCCGGCACGGGCTTCGCGGGCGACTGATAAAGCTTCGGCAGCGGCGGCAAGGTCGCGTTCAAGCGCCTTGAGTGAAGCTTCGCTGTTGCTTTCGGCCACCTGCAACTGCGCGAGTTTGTCGGCGATATTTTCGCGATCACCCTCCAGTGCGGCGATGTCGCGCGCCAATATTTCGGGACGTCCGGTGAGGCTTTCCAGCTCTTGCGCGATTTCGGTCGACCGCTTGTTCATTTCGGCGATGCGGCGCTCGGCTTCGCCTGCGCGGTCCTGCCAACCACGAATTTCTGCCATGGCAACGGCGCGGCGTTCACGCGTTTGCGCCAGCCGCTGGTCATGCGCCGACAGGTCGGCCTGGCTGCGGACGAGCAGTTGGCGGAGCGCTTCATTCTCGGCCGTCAGCTTGTCGACCAGTTCGCTATGGTGATCACCCGCCGGAAGGGCGGTGCGCGCCTTTTGGGCTTCATCCCGTTCGGCCTGCGCGGTCGCGATGTCCTGCTGTGCGGTGGCGATGCGTTCCTGCAAAGCGCTGCGCGCCTGCTGAAGCCGGTTCAGGGCATCTTCGGCCTGATCGGCCGCGCGCAGGGCGTGGCGAAGGTCGGTGTCGGTCTGTTGCTGTTGTCCGGTAGTCGCGCGGTGCCTTTCCTGAGCTTGGGCAATCTGCGCGGCGATCCGCTCGGCGGTTTCGGATTGCTGCTGCAGTGCGGCTTCGGCGACAGGAATCTGTTGTTCCAATTCGTTCAGCCGGTTCTGGCGTATCAGTTGTTCCGCGGTGGTTGCGCCGTCATCGTCAGCGGCAAATCCGTCCCAGCGGCGCAGCTTGCCGTCTTTGGTAACCAGCCGCTCGCCGGGCATCAGGGCAGCGCCGTCATCTGTGTCGACGACGCGGATCATCGACAGGCGGGCGTGCAATTCCTGCGGGGCCTCGACATGGTCGATCAGCCTTGTTCCCGCAATGGACGGCAGTTCGGCGCTGCGCCCCAGCCAGCGACGGCCCGCTGCGCCACCGATCATCGCGTTGACATCCTCGCCCAATGCCGCGGCGAGGGCGCGTTCATAGCCGGGGGCGGCCTTGATGCGGTCGAGGGCACGGTCGCCGCTGGTCTTGCTCAATGCTCTCGAAAGCGCGTTTTGTTCGGATTGCAGCGCGGCCAGTTCGGCCTTGGAGCTGGCAAAGGCGCTCTGGATAGCATCGCGCTCGCCGATCAATGTGGTCCGCTCGGCCTCAATGGCCTCAATGGCGGCGAGACCTTCTTCGGCCTGTTGCTGGAGCCGGACGACGGCCTCCGCTGCCTCTTGCTTGGCCGCCGCGAATTCGGCTTCGCTGCCTAGCCGATCCTGTTCCTCGGCCAGCCGCGCGGCGTCGCGTTCGGCCCGCTCGACCCGGGCCGCAGCGGTGGCAAGCGCAGCGTCGGCGACGCGCAGTTCGGCATCCGCCCGCGCCTGCTCGGCCAGCGCCTTGGCCAGCGTAACCTCGCTCTCGCGCACCTGCCGCTCGGCATTTTCGGCGAGACGGACGAGCGCGGGGCGCTCCTCATCCTGCGTCTTGATCGCCTGGGTCAGGTCCGCATTCTCGCTCTGCAACTGGGCGAGGGCGTCGGCGGCGTCGTGGGTCAGCCGGTCTTCGCGCGCGCCGTCATCGGCCATGCGTGCCGCTTGTGCCGTAAGGTCCGCCTGCCGCTGGATGATGCGGTCCCGGTCGCTTTTCAGCTGGACGAGCCTGTTCGACAGATCGCTCGCCGCATCGCGCGCAGCCATGGCGACGGCGCGTGCTTCAGCAAGTTCGCCCACCGCCTTTTGCTGCGCCGCGCTGAGGTCGCGCTGCTGCGCGCTGGCCTTGTCGACCTCTGCCGTCGCCGCATTGGCTTCGGCACGGGCGGCGTCGGCGGCGGCTTTCGCCTCTTGCCAGCGCACGTAGATCAACTGCGCCTCGGCCTGCAAAATCTCGCGGCTCAGCTTGCGGTAGCGTTCCGCCTGTTTGGCCTGCCGCCGCAATTGCCCGGCGCGCGCGTCCATGTCGGCGAGGATCGTCGCCAGCCGCGACAGGTTGGTCTCGGCCGCGCGCAGCTTTTGTTCCGCATCCTTGCGGCGTACGTGCAGACCGGAAATGCCCGCGGCTTCCTCGAGCATTTGCCTCCGTTCCTGCGGCTTGGCGGAGATGATCGCGCCGATCCGGCCCTGGCTGACCAGGGCAGGGGAATGCGCGCCCGTCGCCGCGTCGGCGAAGATCAGCGCCACATCTTTGGCCCGCACATCGCGGCCGTTGGAGCGATAGGCAGAGCCTGCGCCACGCTCGATCCGGCGGGTGACCTCCAGCTCATGGTCTTCGTCATTCGCCGCGTCGTCAAAGCCGCGCTCTGCCGAGATGGTTACTTCGGCAAAGTCGCGGGGCGGGCGGGATGCGGTGCCGGCGAAGATGACATCTTCCATTCCGGCGCCGCGCATGGATTTCGGGCTGCTTTCGCCCATGACCCAGCGGATGGCCTCCAGCAGGTTGGACTTGCCGCATCCATTGGGACCCACAATGCCGGTAAGTCCCGTTTCAATCTTCAGTTCGGCAGGCTCGACAAAGCTTTTGAAGCCGACAAGTTTCAGCTTCTTTATACGCAAGGGGTGATCCCCAAGGCAGTATAGTGCATGTCAACCACCCCCCGCGGTCAGTCTTAGCGCGCTCCGGCTTCGACCAGTTTGCCCTTCACCTGATTCCAGGAGCTGGCATCCAGTTTCGCACCGTTGAGAATGAAGAAAGGCGTTCCGGAGACACCGTCATCCTTCGTTCCCTTTTCCGTCGCTGCGATCAGCGCATCGATAGCGCCCTTGTCGGCAAGGCAGGACTTTGCCTGATCTTCGCTAATGCCGCGCGATTTGACGAAATCGATGAGGCCCATTTTCGTGCCGAGCAGGGTCGATATCTCGGCAGGTGTCATTTTCTGCATCGCCTGCTGGTCAGCTTCGGTCACCGTGCTGATTTTGCTCAGCCATGTCTGCTGGTCGGCATAAAGCGCCTCGGTCAGCGGGAAAAAGGCGTCCGGTCCGCTACACGCGGCCAAAAGGAAGCCGGGAATATCCTGAACGCCGTGCACCAGATAAGGGCGGAATTCCATCGCGACGACGCCGGTGTTCACAATCTCGTTCAACTCTTCGGTTGATTGCACCGAGAACTGCGCGCATCCGGGGCAAGTGATCGCGCCATATTCGACAAGCTGCAGCTTCGCATCCGGGTTGCCCATCTTATAGCCACCGGCTTCGGTCTTGGTGACCACATCGGTCCATGCCTTACCGGCAGGGGCCGCAACCTTTGCAATGGGCTCGCCCTTTGGCGCGCCAGCGCTGTCGCCCGAACCACAGGCCGCAAGCGCGAGGGCTGCTGCGGCGGTTATGAAAAGTGACTTGATACGCATAAAATGTCCTTCATTTTCCCTAGGGGCTTATTTCATTTTGGCTTTCAGATCGGCGAAGCTGTGCACATGGTCCTGCAGCACGCCGTTGATCATGAATGTTGGTGTTCCGGTCACCCCGGCGGCGGCTCCGCCATCGGTCAGGTCCAGAACGGTTTTGAGGGCCGCCTTGTCGGCAAGGCAGGCCTTGGCTTGCACAGGTGTAATGCCGCGCTGCTGCATGATCAGGCCAAGGCCGATCTCATTATAGACGCCCGTCATATAGGCGGTGTAATTTTCCGTCTTCAGATGCGCCTGTGTGGCCGCGGAAATATTCTTCGCTTTGCCCAACCATGTCGCTTGGGTCGCAAAGAGATGCTTTTGATTGCCGAAGAAGCGGTCTTTCCCGCCGCAGCGCGCCAGCATGGCGGCGGTCAGGTCAATGGGGTTCAGCAGCATGTTGCGGATTTCGAGGCTCGCCTTGCCCGTGGCAACAAATTGCGTTTTGAACGCGGGCGAATGGTTCATTTCGAAATCGGCGCAATGGCCGCAGGTATAGCTGAGATATTCGACGACCTTATTGGGTGCCGCCGGATTGCCCATGACATGGGCGCCCTTGTCCGTGACGGAGAAGGTCAGCAACCAGTTCTTTTTGGCAGGCGCCGCCATGGTGCCTGCGGCGAGCGCAAACGCGCCAAGGACTAGGATGCTACCCGATTTCATGATGTGCGACATGGTTATCCGTTTAGTTGAAAATTGAGGCGCAATCATCTGGAATTACTCGTCGTCTTTGGCAAGGCTTTTTGCGAGGCTTTCCAGCACGGCGAAGAGTTCGGGGTCACCGATTTCGCGCAAAGAATCGCCCAGTTCGAGCGGGACAGGTTTCAACATCGGTTGCACCGCAGGCTTTGATGCGGCTGGCTTAACCACAGAGCCCTGCCGTACCTTCACCCGAGCGACAGCACCATAGCCGAAGAAGCGGTTCACCCGTTCGATAATTTCGGGCAAAACATGCTGGATCATCGTGGCATGTGCGCCTTCCACCGTCAGTTCCAATGTCCCGTCCGACTTTTTGCCAATGGGGAAACGGATCGATTCGGGCGCCGATACGGCGGCATAGCGCGCACCCACGATTTCGTCCCACCGGCTGACGACGGAGCTTTGGACGAAGCCGAATTTGCGGAAGGCGGCGCGTCCGATTTCGGGCATCAGCGCGGACACCTGCCGTGCTTCCCCGCCGCGCGGGCGTTGATAGGGTTTGAGCACGCGTGTTTTCTTGTCGCCGCCGCCTGAAGTCTTGCCTTTGTCCATTGCCTCATCCATGCCATTTCCAATGCCGAACGTCCAACATTCTGACCAGAAAACTGGGGATATCGCTGCCCTTCTTCTGGCGCATTACGATGTCCATGCGCGGGATTTACCATGGCGGAAACGGCCGGGGCAGGGGCGTGCCGATCCCTATCACGTCTGGCTGTCGGAAATCATGTTGCAGCAGACGACCGTTATGGCGGTCATTCCCTATTTTGCGCGCTTCACGGCCAGATGGAAGAATTTCGCCGAGCTCGCCGCCTGCGACGACGCCGACCTGATGGCGGCGTGGGCGGGGCTTGGCTATTATGCCCGTGCCCGAAATCTGCTGAAATGCGCGCGTACCGTTGTGGCGGAATTTGACGGCCGGTTGCCGGACAATGAGGAGGCGCTTAAAAAACTACCCGGTATCGGACCGTATACCGCCGCAGCGATTGCTTCGATTGCCTTTGGCCGTCGCGCGGTCGTGGTCGACGCCAATATCGAACGTGTCGTTTCCCGCCTGTTTGCCATTTCCACGCCGCTGCCACAGGCGAAGCCGGAAATTGCGGCGCACATGGACATTATCACGCCTGAAGAGAATTCCGGCGACTTTGCGCAGGCGATGATGGATTTGGGGGCAGGGATTTGTTCCGTAAGGGCCCCCGCATGTGTCCAATGTCCCCTGCAATCCGTATGTGAGGCCTATCGCGACGGAAATCCGGAGGCCTATCCGGTCAAGCTACCCAAAAAGGCGCGGCCGGTGCGGACAGGCACGGCGTTCTGGATACAACGCGGCGATGATGTGTGGCTCGTGCGGCGGAAGGACAGCGGAATGTTGGCTGCGATGCGTGCCTTGCCCGACGATGGCTGGAACGCGAAATCCGATGGGGATATGGGGCCGCCTTTTCCGGCAAAATGGGACCACCTGTCGGTCGGCATATCCCATATATTCTCGCATTTTTCGCTCGAAATGCAGATTGCCGTTACGGCATGGCCGGATGGCCACAATCCGCCGCTAGAGGGCGAATGGTGGGACGTAAATTTGCTCGACAAGGCGGGGTTGCCAACCCTATTCATCAAGGCAACAAAAGTGGCATTGGCATCAGGAGAGAGATGATGGAACACAGCGCAATAATCCGCTCGACTTTAGATAGACGCAGCTTCCTGAGCTGGAGCAGCACTCTGGCGTTGGCGGGCACAGCAACGGCCTTCATGCCGGCAAGCGCTTGGGCACGTGCCGCGGCAGATAAATATCCCACCATTAAAGCGCAGTTTGAAAACTATATCTCGACCGGAAAGCTCCCCGGCCTGCTCGCCTCCATCGGTAAAGGCGCGATGCCCGCAGATATCGTCGCCATGGGCACCATTGCACAGGGCGACAAGACGTCCGTCGATGCGGACACATTATGGCGGGTCTATTCCATGACCAAGCCGATCACCGGAATGGCCGCGATGCTTTTGATTGGCGACGGGAAAATGAAACTCGACCAGCCGATTGCCGATTTCATTCCCGAATTTGCCAATATGACCGTGTTGACTGATCCCGATAACAGCATGACTGCCGTGCCTGCGAAAAACCAGATTACGGTTCGGCATTTGCTGACCCATACGGCCGGACTGGGCTACAGCATCATCACAAAGGGGCCGTTGCTAAAGGCCTATAATGAAAATGGCATCAATCCCGCGGTCATGAGCCGTTTCCCTATCCCGGGCTTTACGGTGCCTGCGCCGACACCCGATCTGAAGACCTTTGCCGAGCGCGTAGCGAAACTGCCGTTGATTGCGGAGCCGGGCACGAAATGGAGCTATTCCATCTCGCTCGATCTTTTGGGTCGCGTGATTGAGGTAGCGAGCGGTATGGATTTTGACGCGTTCCTGAAAACGCGCCTGTTCGATCCACTCAAGATGACGAGCAGCTATTTCCAGGTGCCGGCATCGGAAACCAAGCGCTTTGTCACCAATTATGCGCCTGCGAATGGCATTCTCATCCCGATCGATCCGGGTCCAACCAGCATTTATCTGGACAAGCCTGCTTTCGCCTTTGGCGGTGCGGGTCTGGTGTGTTCCGCACATGATTATGACCGGTTCCTGCACATGTTGCAAAATGGCGGGGAATTGGATGGCGTCCGCGTAATGTCACCGGAAACCGCCGCTTTGGCGATGTCCGACCTGTTGCCGTCTGGCGTTAAGACTGAAGGTACATTCATTGCCGGTGCAGGCAATGGTGCCGGTGGCCGCGTTGGCAAGGGTGCGTTTGAAGGGACTTTTGGCTGGGGTGGAGCTGCGGGAACCGTGGCTTTTGTCGATACCCGCCGCAAAGTCCGCGCCGTTTGCATGGCGCAGTATGTGCCCAGTAATGTCTACCCGTTCCACGAAGAATTTGCCCAGTGGGTGTTGGCCGATTTGGGCATTCAGGCCTGATTTGGCGATGAATCCGGGTTTCACAGGTTCCCCGCTCGACCGGGCTGACCGCGTTCGCAACGATGCAGAAGCCTATGGTGCATTGTTGGGCGATTGGCGCGCCCGGATATTGGGGCTGGACGGGCTCGACCCGCTTCTTGCTTCGGAAGGTGGGCTGCTGTGGCACTCGATTGCCGAACTGTCCGGATCGGAAGAACTGATCCTTTTGGGGCTGTCCGATGGCAAGCCGCATTTCGTTCCGCTGGTCGAAGCGGATGGCGGCATGTTCCGGTCGCCTGCGATCTGGCGGGCGCTGACCATGCTTCCCGCCGAGGATGCCGCTATTTACGGAACGGCGCGCAGCCTGATCGAATGGCATAACAGCCACCGTTTCTGTGGCAAATGCGGCAATGTGACGGAGATGTTCCGCGCCGGATGGGGCCGCAAATGCGGCAATTGCGGGAAAGAACATTTTCCGCGCACCGACCCCGTTGTCATCATGCTCGCGGAATTTGAGGGCAAGGCTTTGCTCGGCCGCCAGTCGCGCTTTCCACCCGGCAATTATTCGGCTCTTGCGGGCTTTCTGGAGCCCGGGGAAAGCATCGAAGAGGCAGTCCGCCGCGAAATCCATGAGGAAGCGGGCGTCACCTGCGGCGCGGTGCGTTATGTCACAAGCCAGCCATGGCCCTTTGGCGGCGCGCAGTTAATGATTGCCTGTGTGGCCGACGCCAAGGATGATGCCATCACGCTCGATACCGACGAACTTGAGGATGCCATGTGGGTCACCAAGGAAGAGGCGCAGGCCGCGCTCGATAATGCGGAAGGTCGGCGTTTCAACGCACCGCCGCCCTTTGCGATTGCACACAGCCTTTTGAAGCATTGGGTAAAGGCATGACCCCTTTGCGGATTGATATTGTCTCGGATGTCGTTTGCCCCTGGTGCATCGTCGGCTACCGGCAGGTGCAGATGGCACTTGATATGCTGGAACAGCCCGTGGCGGCCGAAACATGGTGGCATCCGTTCGAACTCAACCCCAATATGGTAGCTGAGGGGGAGGATACCGCCGAGCATATCGCCCGCAAATATGGCAGCACGCCTGAACAAAGCCGCGCCAACCGGCAGCGGCTTTCCGACATTGGTGACAGCGTCGGCTTTGCCTTCAACTATGGCGAAGGAATGCGGATCTACAACACGTTCAAGGCGCATAAGCTGTTGACCGTGTTCGGGGCCGAGCGGGGATGGCAAGCCCAGACGGCTTTGAAAATGGCGCTGTTCAAGGCCTATTTTCAGGACCGCCGCGATGTTAGCGATATGGCGGTCTTGGCGGAAATCGCCGAGCAACAGGGTATGGAGGCGTCAGTCGCGCACGCATGGATGCTCGACGAAAGCCTGACCCAAGGCGTGCGGGCAGAACAGCGGCAATGGCTGGACGAGAATATCACCGGCGTTCCGGCAATCATCTTTGACCAGAAATTCATGGTACCCGGTGCGCAGAGCGCGGAGACATTTGCCGGCGTGATCGGCAAGGTGCTGGCCAAACGGAACGCTGGGGACAGTTTCCAAGTTTAAATTCAACCTTCCACGCCACCCTGAACTCGTTTCAGGGTCCTAGTTTTCTACGTTGAAGGAATAAGACCCTGAAACAAGTTCAGGGTGACGGTGTCTGTTTAAGCTGCTTCTTTGTGCCTTCTGTTAAACCAGCCCCATCTTCATAAGATCGCCCAGCATCTTGGACGGCATCACGTCGCGGGCGTCTGCTTCCCCGTCGCCGAGATCGGGCGGGGCGTCCTTTTCTTCGAGATAGCGCCAGCCCTGATGCGCGCGCTTGGGTACGCCGCGGACGGGAATTAGGTACGGTTCAATGCGGATCCAGTGGCGGCCCTGACCATTTTCCATGAAGCCGAGGATCGGGCTGCGGCCGATGATGGTGTGGGCGTGGATCCAATAGAGCGAACCGCCCGTCATTTCCTCAACGCGTTTCGGCAGGTAGCGGGTGGTCAATCGCACCTCGCCCGCCTCGGCATAATGGGTCAGTCGCGCCTTGAGATCGGCAGGACTAGTCGCGCCAAAGGCGATTTTGGTCATGTGGAGTGGCATGAGCGCTATCTGGGGAGGGGAGGGTTAGCCCGCAAGCCCGCTGAAGACCGCAAGCCCCAGAAAAATGAGAAAGCCCATGGAATCGGTGATCATGGTCACAAAGATGGAGCTTGAAACCGCCGGGTCCTGATCCAGCCGGTCGAGCAGCACGGGGATGGCGACACCCGACAGTCCGGCGAGCGCGATATTGCACAGGATTGCCGCCGCGATAACGCCCGCGAGCAGCCAATTGCTGAAGATAAAGCCCGCGCCCAGTCCGGCAATGACGGCTATCGTCGCTCCAATGAGCAGCGCGACCCGTATCTCGCGCCATATCGATCGCATGGTGTTGGACTGGGTCAACTGGTTCGTCGCCAGTGCGCGCACCGTGACGGCCAGCGTCTGCGTCCCGGCATTGCCGCCGATCGACGCGACAATCGGCATCAGCACGGCGAGCGCCACCATCGTTTCAATCGCCGCACCAAATTGCGCGATGATGAAGCTGGCGACCATGGCCGTGCCCAGATTGGCGATCAGCCAGCGGACGCGTGCCTTGTAGCTGTCGGCAATAGGCTCGTTAATGTCACCTTCGCCGGCACCCGACAGGCGCAAGATGTCCTCGTCGGCTTCTTCCTGAATGATGTGGACAATATCGTCAGCGGTGATGACCCCGACGAGCCGTCCGTTGCCATCGACGACAGCGGCGGAAATCAGCGCGTATTTCTGAAACCGCAGCGCGACCTCTTCCTGGTCCATGTCGACGGGGATCAGTGTCTGCTCATGCGCCATGATTTCGCTGACCGGAACGCTGCGCTGGCTGCGCATGATCCAGCTCAGTTTGCAGGTGCCCACCGGCTTATGCTGCGGGTCGACGACGAAGACTTCCCAGAATTCGGTGGTCAGATCCTGATGGTCGCGCAGATAGTCGATGAGCTGGCCGACCGTCATATGCTCGGGCACCGCGACCAGTTCGCGCTGCATGATGCGTCCGGCGGATTCTTCGGGGTAGGACAGCGCGTCTTCGATGACGGCGCGGTCTTCGGGGTCCAGTTCGGCCAGAACGGCCTGCTGGTCCTCGATCTCCATATCCTCGATGATCGCGACGGCGTCATCGGTGTCGAGCTGTCCGGCCAGATCGGCGACCTGCGATGGCTGCAGCGCGTCGATAATGTCTTCGCGGACATAGTCGTTGACTTCGGCAAGCACCTCGGCGCTCATCAGATCGCCCATCGCAACGGCAAGCGCCCCGCGGCGTTCGGACGATGTCTGCTCCAGAAGGTCGGCGATATCCGCCTCGTGCAAGGGTTCGACCAACCGCTGCACTTCTTCGCGATCACCCGATTCGACAGCGTCGAGGACGCGGTCCACAAAGTCGCGGGTCAGGATATTGTCTTCATCCAGTGTTTCCATGACTTCGTCGTCGCGGAATTCGGGATCGGCTGGTTCGCTGGTCATGTGCGGCCTCCCCTTGGGTTGCTGGATGGGAACTGGCCTCCTCCTAAGCGTCCAAGTTCAAAATGCAATGTTTTTGGCTTGGCCACGGCGATTGCTTCGCCTAGGGCACCCACAATATCATCGTAAGGAGCCATCATGTCAGACGAAACACTCACTCTAAGCCTGGATGACGGCGACGTTGTCATCAAGCTGCGCCCCGATTTGGCGCCAAACCACGTTGCACGTATCAAGGAACTGGCCGGCGAAGGCTTTTACGACGGCGTAAAATTCCACCGCGTAATCCCGGGCTTCATGGCGCAGGGCGGTTGCCCGAACGGTACCGGCATGGGCGGTTCGTCAAAGCCAAACCTGATGCAGGAATTCAACGCCGAACCGCATGTGCGCGGCGTATGCTCGATGGCGCGGACCAATGATCCGAACACCGCCAACAGCCAGTTCTTCATCTGCTTTGATGATGCGACCTTCCTCGACCGCCAATATACGGTCTGGGGTCAGGTGATCAGCGGCATGGAACATGTCGATGCCCTGCCCAAAGGCGAGCCACCCGCAAATCCGGGCGTCATCCGCAAGGCAATAGTCGGTTAAAGGTATTGGGGACAGTCTCTTCAGGGACTGTCCCCAACGTAAATTGTTACTCCGCGTCGCCCTTGGCTGGCTCGGGTGGCCGCATGGCTTCCATGGCGGTTTTCAGCTCGACCGGCGAAATTTTCCCGTCCTTGTCGGCGTCGATATATTCGAAATGCTGCACCATCGGTCCGCGGGCTTCTTCCTTGGCGATGAAGCCATCCTTGTCCGCATCGAGAAATCCGAAAATCTGGTCAGGGCTCGGCATGCCGCCACCCGGACCTGCAGGTGGCTGAGGCGCTTGCTGTGCGAATGCAACGGTTGCGCACAAGAGAGACGCGCCGACAGCGATTGATTTCAACATAAAAGTTCCTTCTTCCTAGTAAGACCTGCTTGGTGCTCATCCCAAGCTGAATGTGCCCTTTACGACGGTCACGCATTTGCCGGACAACCATGCCCGGTCACCCTCAAGCCGGCATCCAAGATAGCCACCGCGCGCCGATGCCTGATAGGCGGTGAAGTCATTGCGGCCCAACTCCGCCGCCCAATAGGGTGTCAGCACCGCATGCGCGCTGCCGGTCACGCTGTCTTCATCGACACCTGCGCCGGGGACGAAGACGCGGCTGACGACATCGGTGTCGGTACCCGGGGCGGTCGCGGTAAAGCTGTCATCGCCAAAGGCGGCAAGGGCCTTCATATCGGGCTTGAGCGCCAATATCTCCTCAGCGGTGGCGTAACGGAAGACGTTATAATGATCCGGATTACGACGCATCGCCAAGGGCTTGCCACCCATAGCTGCCATCATTTCGGGGATATCGACAGCGTCGGTCGGGATTGCGGGCAGGGCGACGGCATAGCCATCCCCTTCACGGCAAACCTCCAATATGCCTGCCTTACGGGTGCGAAAGGTTATCCGGTCCTTGTTCGGAAATTGCTGAAGCAAAATATGCCCGCTGGCGAGCGTCGCATGCCCGCACAGCCGGATTTCGACCGCTGGCGTAAACCAGCGCAGTTCAAAGTCCGCCTCACCCGTCGCATCGGGGATGGTGAACGCGGTTTCGGCGAAGTTATTCTCTTCGCCAATGGCCTGCAGCACGGCGTCGTCCAGCCAAGCGTCCAAGGGCATGACCGCCGCCTGATTTCCGGTGAAGGGACGGTCGGCAAAAGCGTCGACATGATAATAGGGCAAGTCAGTCATGGTCGTGATCCTGATGTTCAATTGTTTCGGACGGGATGTAGCCAAGCTCATCCTTATGCCCTTCGGGGTCGGGGTGGATCAGCACCTCGACACCCGGAAATTCGTGCATCAGCGCCTCTTCAACCTCATCCATGATGCGGTGCGCCTGCAATACCGTCATATTGGGGTCGACCCAGACGTGGAATTGGCAAAAATCATGCGCTCCGCTGGAACGGGTGCGCATATCGTGGATACCGCGCAATTCGGGATGGCGCATGGCGACATCGATAAAGCGCTGCCGCTTTTCCTCCGGCCATTCGCGGTCGAGCAACTGGTCGAGCGCCAATTGCGCGGCGCGATACGCACCCCAGAGCAACCAGAAAGCGATGGCGATACCGAAAACCGGGTCGGCACCGCGCACATGCAGGAAGGTTTCCAGCGCAATGCCGATAATAACCGCAATGTTGAGCAGCAAATCCGACTGGTAATGCACATGGTCAGCGTGGATCGCGACCGATCCGGTTTTGCGCACAACATGACGCTGATACGCCAAAAGGCCGAGCGTCGCGACAATTGCGATGAGGGAAACGCCGATGCCATATTCGGGATGCGCGGTCGTTTCGCCAGACCCCAGACGATCCACCGCCCGCCAGCCGATCAATATCGCCGACACAATGACCAGAACGACCTGGATTAGCGCCGAAAGCGCCTCGGCCTTGCCATGGCCGAACCGGTGATTGTCGTCCGCCGGCCGGGCTGCATAGCGCACGCTGAACAGCGTTAGCAGCGATGCAAGAACGTCAAAGCCGGTATCGGCAAGCGATCCCAGAAGCGCCACCGAGCCTGTTTCGGCTGCTGCGAATATTTTAAGCGCGAGCAGAAAAAGCGCCATCGACACGCTGGCAATCGCCGCGCGTGTGGTCAGTGACCCATGCATTTCATGATGGTGGTTGTGGGCAAGGCTCACGGATAGAGCATTCCGCTGGTCCAGCCGTCCGCCGTACGTTCATAGAGCCAACGTTCGTGCAGGCGGAATTCGCGGTCCTGCCAGAACTCGATCCGCTTCGGGCTGACCATCCACCCCGACCAATGCGGCGGGCGAGGGACGTCTTGCCCCTCGAACCGTGCTTCGACATCGGCAAAGCGGGCCTCGAATGTGGCGCGGTCCGCCAGCGGACGCGATTGGTCCGATGCCCAGGCACCCAATTGTGAATTGCGCGAGCGGGTGGCGAAATAGGCGTCCGCGACAGCATCTTCGACAGGGCTAGCGGCCCCTTCGATCCGGATTTGGCGGCGCAAAGATTTCCAGTGGAAAAGCAAGGCGACATTGGGATTTTGCAGCAATTGCCCCGCCTTGCGGCTTTCGAAATTGGTGTAGAATATGAAACCGCCATGGTCGCCCAAGTCCGCACCATGGCCCTTCAACAGCACCATGCGCACAGAGGGCAGGCCGTCGGCCCCCGCCGTTGCAAGCGCCATGGCGTTTGAATCATTTATTTCGCTGGCGCGCGCTTCGGCGTACCAGTTATCGAACAACATAAAGGGATCAGGTCTTTCCATATCGCAGCGATAGGCTAGACTGCCGGAGGATAAAAGGGGGAAGGCATGACAATGCCATGGGAAAGCATATTCGGTTGGACAAATAGCTGGGCCATGCTCGGCTGGGTGATCCTCGCCTTCGCGCCGCAGCGGGACAAGGTGCTGCCTTATGTTTTTTACATGGGCTGCGGATTGCTGGCGCTGACCTACGCGTCGCTCATCCTGCCGTTGATGGCGGGTTGGATCGATGACGGCGGAACCGCCAGCGGGCCACAGCCCAGTTTGACGACACTGGCTGGGGTTATGGCGCTGTTTTCAAGTCCGGGCGGGACGACGATCGGCTGGATCCATTATCTCGCCTTTGATTTGTTTGTCGGGCTATGGGTCGCGCGCAATGCTGATCGGCACGGCTATTCGAGACTTGTCCAGATTCCGATCCTGTTCTTTGTGCTGATGGCCGGTCCCTTTGGGCTGCTTTTATACCTGATTTTGAGGGCTACGCACAAAGGAAGGCCCGAAAATTCAACGGTCCCGAGTTGACTTATTGGCAACAATGCCGATTTAGAGTGGTAGAGAGCTAATACAGGGACAAGCATGGCCGATCCATATTCCATTTTGGGCGTTTCGAAGAGCGCGGACGAGAAGGCGATTAAGAGCGCCTACCGCAAGCTCGCCAAGGAACTGCACCCCGATAAAAATACGGATAATCCCAAGGCAGCCGAGCGTTTCAGCGAAGTAACGCGTGCCTATGACTTGCTGTCGGACGCCAAGAAGCGCGGCCAATATGATCGTGGGGAAATCGACGAAAATGGCCAGGCCCGCGCGCCGTTCGGCTATGGCGGCAATGATTTTGGCGGCAGCAGCACCGGTCCGACTGGTGCGACATTTGATTTTGGCGGCAGCGGAATCGATCTGGGCGATATTTTTGACGGTATTTTTGGCGGCGGCGGCGCTGGTCCCCGTCCGAGCAGCAGTGCCCGACCGGGTGGTGGCGGACGTGCCCAGCAGGCACAGCCTGCACGCGGCGCAAATGTCGCTTATGAACATCTTGTTTCCTTTACCGACGCGGCCACGCTGACGCCGCAGCGGATCACGCTGCGCGATGGCAAGACGGTTGAATTCAAGCTGCCCAAGGGCGTTGTTGCAGGCCAACAAATCCGTATACCGGGACGGGGACAGCCGGGACCGGGCGGAAATGGCGACGCGATGGTCACCCTGAAAATCGGCCGCCATCCGCATCTGGTGCGCGACGAAGACAATATCCGCATCGATCTGCCAATATCGCTGAAGGTTGCGATCAGTGGCGGCAAGGTGAAGGTTCCCACGGTCGACGGCGCAGTGATGCTGACCGTTCCGCCGAAAACAAACTCGGGCACGACTATGCGGATCAAGGGGCGCGGCTTTACGACCAAGCATGGCGAACGTGGCGACCAGCTTGTCAGCCTAATGATCCATCTGCCCAGCGACCCCGCCGAACTGGCCAAATTGGCGGAATGTGTTTCGGGCGAAACCGTCGGGGTAAATATGGGTGTCTGAGCACTCGCCCCTCTCTCCAGAGGCCCGTGCGCATAGTCCGACGTTGCATGGCGAGAGCGAGGCCCGATGGTTCTCGCATCTCAACACCCCCCAACAGATATGGGAGGTAGTGAAGCGCGTCTTTGTGGGGGTCTATAGCGAAGGCTTTGTCCATGCCGGCAATTTTGCCTATCTCTCGCTTGTCGTGCTCTTCTCTTTCTGCATTGTCGCGGCCGCAATTGCAGGGGCGTTTGGGCAGACACAGTCCGGGATTGCGTTGATCAACGCGTTTTTCCAGACTGTCCCGCCCGGAGTTGCCGATGCGTTGCGTGGCCCTGTCGAAAGCGCGATGACCGCACGATCCGGTCCGCTATTGTGGTTCGGCGCAGC
This sequence comes from Sphingorhabdus lacus, assembly GCF_009768975.1. Classification (NCBI taxonomy): domain Bacteria; kingdom Pseudomonadati; phylum Pseudomonadota; class Alphaproteobacteria; order Sphingomonadales; family Sphingorhabdaceae; genus Sphingorhabdus; species Sphingorhabdus lacus. The sequence goes on from NZ_CP035733.1 coordinate 320,689, forward strand.
GGTCAGCCTTTGGACGACGGCTAGTCTGATTGAGACAATCCGCGATGTGATGCATCGGTCCTATGGCACAGAGCCACATCTGCATTTCTGGCAATATCGGCTGGGGTCGCTGGGTAGCGTGGTTGTCTCGGTATTTCTTGCGATGGTCGCTTTTAGTGCCCAGGTCCTGGTGACCGCCATTGAAGAACTGGTGTACCGGTTCATCCCGTCGGCCCAAAATGTCGCAGGCTATTTTGCACTGGGGCGGTTCGTGCCCTTCCTGATCCTGTTCGCGGCGATTTATCTTATCTTTCGGGGGCTGACGCCGCAAAAATACCGTGGCCGCATCTTCCCAAAATGGCCGGGGGCAGCCTTGGTCAGCCTGTGGTGGCTGGGATGCACGGCGCTATTACCGTGGTTTTTGTCTACGATCAGCAACTATGACGTCACCTATGGCAGCCTCGCCGGCGTGATGGTGGCGCTGATCTTCTTTTATTTGATCGGACTGGGCATGGTAACTGGCGCACAATTGAACGCGGCACTGGCCAACGCGCATGAAAATGGATTAAGAGAGCGCCAAAGCGAACTCTTGGATAAATGAGGATATTATGAGCGGATTGATGGCTGGCAAGCGCGGATTGATTATGGGCCTTGCCAATGACAAGTCGCTGGCCTGGGGCATTGCCCAACGTTTGAAGGCCGAAGGCGCAGAACTGGCTTTCAGCTATCAGGGCGAGGTCATGGAAAAGCGGGTTCGTCCGCTGGCGGAACAATTGGGCTGCGACTTTCTGATCGACTGCGACGTCGCGGACATGGCCAATCTGGACCGTGCCTTTGCCACACTGGCCGACAAATGGCCCACGATCGATTTCGTCGTCCACGCCATCGGCTTCACCAACAAGGAAGCACTGCGCGGCAAATATTTCGATGTCAGCCTCGACGATTTCCTGATGACCATGAATATCAGCGTCTACAGCTTCACCGCGGTCGCCAAGCGCGCCGCTGCCTTGATGAAGCCCTTTGATCCGGAAACGGGCGAGGGCGGCGGTTCCATGCTGACGCTCAGCTATTATGGCGCGGAAAAGGTCGTCCCGCATTATAACGTCATGGGCGTTGCCAAGGCGGCTTTGGAAACATCGGTCAAATATCTGGCCAATGACGTGGGTCCCGACGGCATCCGCGTGAATGCGATTTCGGCTGGTCCCATCAAGACATTGGCCGCATCGGGTATCGGTGACTTCCGCTATATTCTCAAATGGAACGAGTATAACTCGCCCCTTCGCCGTAATGTGACCATCGACGATGTGGGTGCCTCCGCGCTCTATTTCCTATCCGACCTGTCCAAGGGCGTCACCGGCGAGACCCATCATGTAGATGCAGGCTATCACACCGTCGGCATGAAGCAGGAGGATGCTCCTGATATCGCCCTGTCGTGATGGTCATCGGCCATAGCAACGAGCTGGTTCTCCTCCTCGTTGGCTGTGCGTTGCTGGTGGGTGTGCACGGATATTGGCACGCCAAACATTATTGGGAGGGCTTGCCGCCGATTCTGGATGCCTTTGTGTCCATGGCAGGGTTTGGTGCATTGATCGGTGCCTTTGTCTGGGGCGGCCGCATCGGTACCGCCTTTGGACATCCCCATGCCGCACGCGTATTGGCCCTTGCCATGACCGTGATTATCTACCGCGCGGTGCGGACATGGATTGGCAAGGAACAGGTGAAGTATCGCAGGGTGCGAACCGCCGATTCTTCCGACTCGAAATGAATATCCGTCCCGTTAAAGACGACGATCTAGATGCCGTTGCCGCGTTGCACCGGGCCGCTTTTTCGGCTTCCCCCATGGGGCATCATGGTGAAGCCGAACTGGTTCGGGCACTTCATGCCGACGGTGATGTCGTTGCCAGCCTGCTTGCCGAACGAGACGGAGAGTTTCTGGGGCATGTAATGTTTAGCCGCATGTGTGTGGATGCCGACGGAAAGCCGCTGCGCGCCGCAGGACTGGCGCCTTTGGCCGTTCGGCAGGATCAGCAGCGAAATGGCATCGGTGCGGCGTTGATCCGCGCGGGGCTCACGCAATTGCGCGATGCTGGGATACAGATCAGTTTTGTACTTGGCCATGCAGGCTATTATCCCCGTTTTGGCTATCGTCCGGATTTTGCCTTACCCTATATTTCCCCTTTTTCCGGCCCGCATTTCATGGCCGTACATCTGGACAGCGGCCTTGCGCTGCCGCAAAGGGGAAGGGCAGATTATGCACCCGCATTTGCGCGAATGGGATGACAGATGAGCTTTAACACCTTCGGCCGCGTTTTTCGCTTTACCACATGGGGGGAAAGCCATGGGCCTGCCTTGGGCGCGGTGCTGGACGGTTGCCCGCCCGGATTGGCGCTCAGCGAAGCGGATATTCAACCCTTTCTGGACAAACGCCGCCCCGGCACCTCGCGCTTTACGACGCAGCGGCAGGAACCCGATGCGGTGCGGATATTGTCCGGGGTCTTCGAAGGCCGGACGACCGGCACACCCATTTCGCTGATGATCGAAAATGTCGACCAGCGGTCGAAAGACTATTCCGACGTCGCCAAGGCCTATCGCCCCGGCCACGCGGATTACAGCTATGACGCCAAATATGGTTTCCGCGACTATCGCGGTGGTGGCCGGTCAAGCGCGCGCGAAACAGCGGCGCGGGTTGCGGCGGGCGGCGTGGCGCGGGCGGTGATCCCTGATGTCGAGATCATCGCCTATGTCGCCGAAATCGGCGGCGATGCGATCAACCGCGACAATTTCGAGGTCGCGCAGATCGACAAGAACCCCTTTTTCTGCCCCGACGAGGCTGCCGCCGCCCGCTGGGAAAAGCTGGTGGACGAGGCGCGCAAGGCTGGGTCTTCGCTCGGTGCGGTGATCGAATGTGTCGCGACCGGCGTTCCGGCAGGCTGGGGCGCACCGCTTTATGCCAAGCTCGACAGCGAACTGGCCGCCGCGATGATGAGCATCAATGCCGTCAAGGGCGTCGAAATCGGCGCGGGCTTTGAAGCGGCACGGCTGCGGGGTGAGGAAAATGCAGACCGGATGCGGCCGTCGACCGCCGGGTCCAATCAGCCTGAATTTCTCGCCAATAATGCGGGCGGCATTGCGGGCGGTATTTCCACCGGGCAGCCGGTTGTGGTGCGCGTTGCGTTCAAGCCGACCTCATCCATCCTGACCCCGGTCGAGACGGTGACGCGCGAGGGCGAGGCCACCGATATCGTGACCAAAGGCCGCCACGACCCTTGCGTCGGCATTCGCGGCGCGCCGGTGGTGGAGGCTATGATGGCGCTGGTGCTGGCCGACCAGAAACTGCTGCACCGGGCGCAATGCGGATAGGAGAAAGACAGTGCCCAAGCTTGATATTGATACCATCCCGCAAACCAATGCGACGGGTTACCCTGCTGTTTATGCAGCTGAAGTTGAAGGCAGATTTTATCGTCGCCTTGCCCCGCCCTCTGGCCTCACCGAATTTGGCGCAAGCCATGTTGCCCTGAAACCCGGCGCATGGTCATCACAGAGGCACTGGCATGAAGATGAGGACGAAATGGTCATCATGCTCTCCGGTGAAGCTGTATTGGTTGAAGATGACGGCCGCCACATCATGTGTTCCGGCGATGTTGCCGTGTTTCCAAAAGGTGCCGCCAATGGCCATGTGCTGATCAATGAAAGCAACAGTGATTGTGTGTTTATTGCGATAGGCCGGCCGTCAGCGTCCGATTGCCACTATCCCGATATCGACATGCACCTGTTCAACGGGACCGGCTTTCGCAAAAAAGACGGCAGCGAGTTTTAGGGGGCAGCGTCCTCGATCCGCTGGATCATCCATGTTTCCTGATCGGCCGCCGCGTACCATTCTTCCATCCAGGGATGCGCCATCATGGCGTCGACATAGCTTTGGGCAAAGCCGGGCAGGGTGAAGCCATAGGTCACAAAGCGCGTGACCACGGGCGCTAGCATGATGTCTGCCGCGCTAAAGGTCCCGAACAGATAGGGCCCCTGCTGTCCAAAGCGGGAGCGGGCCTCCGCCCAGTTTTGCAGGATGCGGACCGCATCGGCGCGGGTCTCGGCGGAGACGGTGATATTTTCAAATTTCTTGCGCGTGTTCATCGGGCATTCGCGGCGGAGCGCCATGTAGCCGCTGTGCATTTCGGCACAGAGCGACCGCGCCATGCCGCGCGCGACATTGTCCTTTGGCCAATACCGGTCGCGGCCCACCTTGTCCGCCAGATAATCGATAATCGCCAGACTGTCCCAAACGACGGCGTCCTCATCCCACAGGATCGGAACCTTGCCCGCCGATGGTGCCAAATCGTCTTCGCGCTTGCGCTGTTCCCAATTGTCATCGAACAGCGGGACCACAACTTCGTCAAAATGAAGACCGGACTGCTTGACCGCCAGCCAACCGCGGAGCGACCAGCTCGAATAGACTTTGTTGCCGGTGATCAGTTTCAGCGTCATGACGCGACCGCTTCTAACACCGCATCCCGCAAATCATCAATCCCGCCCCTTTTCTCGGCAGAGGTGACGGAGATGTCGGGAAAGGCAGCGACATGCTTGCGCAGCTTCGCCATCGTATCCACCTCAACCGCCTCGCGCTCGCTGGCCTTGATCTTGTCGGTCTTTGTCAGCACGATACGGTAGCTGATCGCTGCGGTGTCGAGCATTTTCATGATCTCGTGGTCGACTTCCTTGATGCCGTGGCGGCTGTCGATCAGGACAAAGACGCGCTTGAGCACTGCGCGGCCACGCAGATAGTCATTAATCAGATAACGCCACTGCTGCACCGTTTTCAGCGGTGCCTTCGCATAGCCATAGCCTGGCATGTCGACGATCCGGAACAGCGGCGGTGTGCCGACATCAAAGAAGTTCAGCTCTTGCGTGCGGCCCGGTGTGTTTGACGCGCGCGCCATGTCCTTGCGGTTGACAAGCGCATTGATCAGGCTGGATTTGCCGACATTCGACCGACCGGCAAATGCGATTTCAGGGACAATCGGATCCGGCAGAAATTCCAGTTTCGGGGCCGATTTCAGAAATGTAACCGGGCCTGAGAAGATTTTGGACGTCATGTCGTTCATGTCAAAAGCCGTCACCCTGAGCCGACAGACCGTCACCCTTAGCCAAAAGACCATCACCCTGAACTTGTTCCAGGGTCTTACTTAAGCGGCCGAAAGTAAGATGCTGAAACAGGTTCAGCATGACAGTCTTTTTGACACCAAAGATTGTCACGTCGACGCCTTCGCCTTTTCCCGCGCCTTCGCCTCGGCTTCCTTCGCCATCTGTTCCTTCAGGATCGGATGTCGGGAATAGAGCCATTTCTGCTGCGCAATCGAAATCAGGTTTGACATTACCCAGTAGAGCTGAAGCCCTGCTGCAAACGGCGCCATGATGAACATCAGGAACCAGGGCATGATTGCAAAGACCTGCTTTTGCACTTCGTCCATCGGTTGCGGATTGAGCTTCTGCATCAGCCACATTGTGATGCCAAGCAGGATTGGCAGGACGCCAATAGCCAGGAATGTCGGCGGATCAAAGGGCAGCAGGCCGAACAGGTTGACCGGGGTCAACGGATCGGGTGCCGACAAATCCTTGAGCCACAGGGCAAAAGGCTGGTGCCGCATTTCAATCGACAGCATCAGAATTTTGTACAGCGCGAAGAAGATCGGAATCTGGAGAAGGATGGGCAGGCATCCGGCAAGCGGATTAACCTTTTCGTCCTTGTACAGCTTCATCATTTCTTGCTGCAGACGGGGTTTGTCATCCTTCCAACGTTCCTGCAACGCCTTCATTTTCGGTTGCACCGCGCGCATTTGCGCCATGGATGCAAACTGCTTCTGGGCGACCGGGAACATGAACAGGCGGACAATGATGGTCAGGCCGATAATGGCCACACCGAAATTGCCGAAGACGCCAAACAGCCAATGCAAAATCCAGAAGAAAGGAATGGCCAGGAACCAGAACCAGCCCCAGTCAATGGAATAATCCAGCAAGGGAATGCCTTGCTCGTTTGCATACATGTCGAGTGTCTCGACTTCCTTTGCGCCGGCAAACAATCGCGATTTCTGGCTAAAGGTCGCACCGGGCGCTACCTTGGTCTGGTTGGCATTGACCATTTGCGACCAGTAAAAGCCATCCTTCGTCTTGAAAGAGGCATTGATCTTGACCTTTTGGTCGGGAATGAGCGCAGCGAGCCAGTATTTTTCAGTTTCGCCCAGCCAACCACCGGTCGTCTGGTAATCGAGTTCGCTTTTGGGGGCCTCGATTACTTCGTCATAATTTACATTGGTCAATGTGCCGTCAAACACGCCCATTGGGCCGACATGGATGTTCCATGAATCGGGGTCGGGTGACTGGCCATTGCGGCTTAGAAGGCCGAAAGGTGCAACTTCCACTTCCGCGGCCGATCCATTGGTGAACCGCTGTTCGGCGGTAATCATATAGTCTTTGTCGACCGACAGGACGATTTCGAATTTTTGTCCCTCGGGATTGATCCAGCTTAGAGTGACGGGCGCTTCCGGTGTCAGCACGTTGCTGCTGGGTGTCCAGATGCTTTTGTCGTCGGGCACAGTAACGTTTTTGCCGACCCAGCCAAAGCGCGCAAAATGTGCTTTGGCTGTTCCGGACGGCGCGAGCAGGCGTACCGGTGGCGAATTTTTCGGGAGTGCGGTGCGGTGCGTCAGCAATTGCAGATCGTCAATGCGGGCGCCTTCCAGATTGACTGACCCTTTCAGCTTTGGCGTTTCGATCAGAATGCGTGCGCTGCTTTTGAGCGCGTTACCGAGCGGGACATTTTTCGGGGCTGCCGCCGATGCAACAATCGACGTGCCCGTATCCGACCCGTTTGCAGGTGCGGCTTTCTCTGTCACACTCTGCTCGGGTGCCACGGCCGTCGGGAAGAAAGTGCTGGCAACATAGGGCCAGCCAAACAGGATCAATCCGGTCAGCAATACTGCAAAAATCAGGTTACGCTTATCGTCCACGTTTAACTTTCCCCGTTATTCAAGCTTTTGGGCGGTTCATGGTACGGGATCGTGCCCGTGACCACCCCAAGGTTGGCAGCGCAATAGCCGTTTGATGGCCAGCCAGCCACCCTTAATTGCGCCATATTTCTGAAGTGCGGTTATCGCATAAGTCGAGCAGCTCGGGCTGTAGCGGCAGGTAGGAGGCAGAATGCGCGAAGGGCCCAATTGCCAACCGCGCGCCACCAAGATGAGGACCCGTGCGATCATTGGCAGAGCTTTTCCAATGCCTTTGCCATATCGGCCCGCAAGGCACCGAAGTCGCGTTCAATGCCGCCATCGCGTCCGATCAGGATATGATCCGCACCCTGCTTGCCCTTTTCGGCCAGCATTTCCTGCGCCAGCGCGCGAAAGCGGCGGCGCATCCGGTTGCGGACAACGGCATTACCCACCTTTTTGGTGATGGTAATGCCAAGCCGAATGTCGGGTTGCTCGTCTTGCCGGTCCTTTACCAGCAAAACAAAACCGGGAGTTGCGTAACGCTTCCCCCGGTTGGCGGCCAGAAAATCCGACCGTTTTTTGATGACGCTGTAACCGCGCATATCGCGGTCCGCCGTCGTCTGGATCAGGCCGACAGCTTCTTGCGGCCACGCGCGCGGCGTGCGTTCAGGATGTTGCGGCCAGCGGCGGTCGACATGCGCAGGCGAAAACCGTGGCGACGGGCACGCACGAGATTGCTCGGCTGAAAAGTGCGCTTCATGACTGTAATCCTTAGTTTTTAGTCGGTATGAAATGAAAAGGGCCGCCGAATCTGTCCAGCGACCGCCTTTGTTGACGTGGCCATTATGCGTGGGGCGAGCAAAAGTCAACACGCTCAGGGCAGTTTCATGCCAATATCATCACGCCGGCACAGGTACATGATGTCGCGTTTGATGTCGGGAAAAGGCGGCCTGTGCTGCACCTTGCTCCGCCGCAAAGCCCAATCGGCCCAGCGGCCATATTCGGGATGGAGCTTAGACAAGCGGGAATAGCGTTTTTTGGCCCAGAGCGAATGTTTCAGGATAACGCCCAAACCAATGATGAATAACGCTAGTCCGCCCGGGCCTGGTAACCAGCTGACCAAAGGAGCCGAGACAACCAGCATCCAGCCCAGAATCACCATGGCCCATCGATATGCGGATGAATCGGTCCATCGGGTTTTTTGGGGTGTGGTCATGGCCCTGATGTGGGTTGGCAGTGTCGGACTTGCAAGTTCCCATTGGATTTCGGGAATAATGTGCACCCGAAGACGTACAAATTTACAACACTGTAAACAATTCGTAGCAAATTCATGGGAAATGGCCGCATCGCCCTTTTAAACTGGGCCCAAAACAGCCATATCAGGGACAATATGCCGAACGCTCTCCCCCATTTGCACCGTATCGGTGTTTTGCCCGCTGACATTGATTTCATGGGGCACGTCAATAATGCCCGTTACCTGAACTGGGTGCAGGACGCTGTTCTTGCGCATTGGAACAAGCTTGCGCCGCCCGAAACCGCAGCTAAATATCTGTGGGTCGCGCTGAAGCACGAGATTACCTACCGCAAGCCTGCGTTTCTCGACGATGATGTCATCGCCACCGTTGTTCTGGAAAAGGTGCAGGGTGCCCGCTCCTTTTACGACACGGTCATCAAGCGCGGCGAGGAAGTGTTGGCCGAGGTAAAGTCGAGCTGGTGCTGCATCGATGCCGAAACCCTGCGTCCTGCACGGATTGCTGCGGAAATTCAGGAATATTTCTTTCCCAAGGATTGAGGTGAGGGGGATGCCCATCTCCAACTCCGCCTAGGCCTTTCGGCCAAGGCTCCGTATCCTCTCCCCTAAAGGGGAGAGGCCAAGCACCATTACCCTCTCCCCTTCAGGGGAGAGGTACTTAGTCTTATGGCTTTAGCCATTAGACGAAGTGGAGAGGGGGAGTTGGCGCACAAGCCCCAAGTTCCCCCAAACCCCTATCAGAAAATCGGATCGTTCGCCCCGCCATCATCCAGCGTCGACACGTCGCTGTGAATGCCGCATTCGACCTTGTCCCAGCCTTTCCATCGCCCCGACCGTGGGTCTTCACCCGGTGCGACCTTGGTGGTGCAGGGTGAGCAGCCAATGGAAGGATAGCCTTGTTCCACCAGCGGATGCGGCGGAAGAACATGGTCGGCCATATAGGCATCCAGCCGGGTCTTGTCCCAATCGGCCAGCGGATTGACCTTCAGGCGGCCTTCTTCAATCTCGAAGCGCGGCAGCGCCTTGCGGGTGGATGATTGGAATGCTTTCCGGCCAGTAAATTGTGCGTCAAATCCGGCGAGAGCCTTTTTCAACGGCAATACTTTGCGGATTTCACAGCAGCCGTCCGGATCATAGGACCAGCGCAGGCCTGTGCCGTCTTTTTCTGCTAGCAAGGCGGGATCGGGCGTCAGGTTGCGCAGGTCCGTAAATCCGATCAGATCCCGCAATTCCTCCCGATAGCTGATGGTTTCGGGAAAATGCTTGCCGGTATCAAGGAACAGGACCGGCACAGTCGGGTCAATGCTGGCGATCAGGTGCAGCAATACGGCGCTTTCCGCGCCGAAGCTCGACACGATCGCCGCATCGCCCAGCATATTTTCTTTCAGAAGAACGGTCAGCATCTCTACCGTATCGCGGCCCCGGAACATATTGTTGAGGCGAACGGCATCCGCCTCTGTGTAACGGGGGCTTGTGTCGATACGGTCAACTTCCCTTTTTCCGTTCGTGTCGAGCGTAGTCGAGACACCTGCAGGCTGTGCACGGTCTAACGGCATCTCGACTTCGCTCGATGCGAACGGAATTGGGGGTTCACCCATGACGCAATTTCCAAACAGGCACAGCCGCATCGGCCGCTTTCTGGTAAAATTGGTCATAGGTTGAAAGCGCGCGTTCCACCGCGTCGGGGTTCAGCGAACCTTCGGGCGCAAAGCTGTCAAACCCGCAGCGGCGCATGAAGGCGATCTGGTCAACCAGAACGTCGCCTTGCGCGCGCAGTTCGCCGGTGTAGCCTGCCTCGCGCAATATGCGGGCCGAACTGTAACCCCGTCCGTCGCGGAATTTCGGGAAGGCGACTTCGATTAATGTGAGCCGGTCCAGAAAGGGGATCAGCTTGCGCGCATCATCATCCGGCTCCAGCCGAACTGCCGTGGCGTTCGACTGGTCCAGAAAGGCATCGAGTGTAACCGAAGGCTGTTCGGTGACTTCATCGTCACGATAGCGGAACTCAACCATAGATCGCCTCCTTGAACGGGTCCATGCCAACGCGGCGGTAGGTATCGACAAAACGCTCGTCGCCTTCGCGCAGTTCGCGGTATTTTTCGACGGCCTTTTCGACCGCATCGACAATGCCGTCCTCGTCAAAACCGGGGCCGGTGATCTTGCCGATCGACACATCTTCGGCGCCCGATCCACCCAGCGTGAGCTGGTAGTTTTCGACGCCTTTCTTATCCACGCCCAAAATGCCGATATGGCCGGCATGGTGGTGGCCGCAGGCGTTGATGCAGCCGGAGATTTTGAGCTTCAGCTCGCCCACGTCGCGCTGCCGTTCGGCATCGGCGAAACGGGTGGCGATTTTCTGGGCGATGGGGATGGAACGCGCATTGGCGAGGCTGCAATAATCAAGGCCGGGGCAGGCGATAATATCGCTGATCAGGTCGAGATTGGCATTCGCCAGATCGGCTTCGCGCAGTGCTTGCCATACCGCGTAAAGGTCACGCTTGGCGACATGGGGCAGCACGATATTCTGCGCATGGGTAACGCGCAGTTCGTCAAAGCTGTACTTCTCGGCCAGGTCCGCCATCACATCGATTTGCGCAGAGGACGCATCGCCGGGGATGCCGCCAATGGGTTTCAGGCTGATATTGACGATGGCGTAGCCCGATTGCTTGTGCGGCTTCACATTCTGGTCGAGCCAGACAGCGAAATCGGGATCGCTACGGTCGGGTTCGACATCGGCTGCATCGAACGCGGGTGCAGCGAAAAAGGCGCTGATCCGTTCCAGTTCGGCCAGAGGCGGATCGATGCCCAGCGTTTTGACATGAGCGAATTCTTCGGCGACCTGGCGGCGATATTCGTCGGCACCGATTTCGTGCACGAGGATCTTGATCCGCGCCTTGTAGATATTATCGCGACGGCCATAGCGGTTATAAACGCGCAGGCAGGCCTCGATATAGCTCAGCAGGTCGTCCGCCTTGACGAAGGGATTGATCTCGGGCGCGATCATCGGCGTCCGGCCCATGCCGCCACCCACGAACACACGGGCACCCAGTTCGCCATCCTGCTTCACCAGTTCCAGCCCGATGTCGTGCAGGCGCATCGCGGCGCGGTCTTCGGGCGATGCAATCACGGCGATCTTGAACTTGCGGGGCAGATAGCTGAACTCCGGGTGGAAGGTCGACCATTGGCGCAGCAATTCGGCCCAAGGACGCGGATCGGCGACTTCGTCTGCCGCTGCGCCCGCATATTGGTCCGAACTGATGTTACGGATGCAATTACCGCTGGTCTGGATGGCGTGCATCTCAACGCTTGCCAATTCTTCCAGCAGGTCGGCACATTCTTCCAGCTTGATCCAGTTATACTGGATGTTCTGGCGAGTCGTGAAATGGCCGTAATCCCGGTCATATTTGCGCGCGATATGCGCCAGCATCCGCATCTGGCGGCTGTCGAGCGTGCCATAGGGAATGGCAACGCGCAGCATATAGGCGTGCAGTTGCAGGTAGAGACCGTTCATCAGCCGCAGGGGCTTGAACTGGTCTTCCGTGATTTCACCGGCCATGCGGCGGTTCACCTGATCGCGAAACTCTGCCACGCGGGCGTCGACGATGGCTTGGTCGTAATTGTCATATTTATACATATCAAATGATCCAATCGCCCGCGGCCGGGTCGGCGGGTTTGAGGGTGAGGTCAGGGCGGACCGTGGGGCCGAGTGCGCGGACGCGGTCCTTGATGTGCGCGGGGCGTGGGCCTTCGGGCGTGGCTATCGCGTCGATGATATAGGGTGCGTTCACCCGCCTTGCGCCTTCTTCGGCGTGCAGGATGGATTCGCCGCCTTCACCGACGTCGACGGCATCTTCGACATGGATTGACCAGCCGCTGCCGGTCCACCAGGTGACGGCACCTGATCCCAATTCATTTCCGGTCAGTAATTTCACGCCAGTGCCTCCGCCTGTTGAGCAATATGGATGAGCCGGTCTTCGGCATCGGATTTCAGGACGACGTCGCCTACGACGATGATCGCCGGTGAGGCGACCTTTTCGCGCGCAATCATATCGCCCAGATCGGTCAGGAGGGTCTGCAAAGCTCGCGAATTGGGCCGCGTGACGCGTTCGAGCACAGCGACGGGCGTGTCGGGTGACAGGCCGTCCGAAATCAGCTTTTCGGTAATGTCCGCGGCGGTCGCGATGCCCATATAGATGACAAGCGTGCGGCCCTTCCCAGCAAGTCCCGCCCAATTCTGGTCGGTCAGGCCCTTGCACTGTCCGGCGACAAAAGTGACCGCGCTTGATGCGTCGCGGTGGGTGAGGGGCATCATCGATGCAGCGGCACCGCCCATTGCGGCAGAAATGCCCGGAACGACTTCCACGGCCACACCTGCGTCACGGCAGGCTTCGGCCTCTTCGCCGCCCCGCCCGAATATGAAGGGATCGCCGCCCTTTAGCCGGACAACCATATGCCCTGCCTGTGCCTCGCGCACCAATATGGCGTTGATGCCGTCCTGCGGCACCGTGTGCTTCGACCGGCTTTTCGCGACCGAAATCAACCGCGCGGCCGGATTGATCATCGCCATGATTGCGTCGTCGACGAGGCCATCGTGCACAACGACATCCGCCGTCGCAATCAGGCGCGCCGCCTTGAGTGTCAGCAATTCGGGGTCACCAGGACCCGCACCGACCAGATAGACATGAGCTTTTTCCATACTCACAACATGGCGCGCAGGCCAAGGAGCATCAAATCAGGATATATTGGCTTTGCCCTAGAAGAACTTTAGCGCTCTATTCTTCGATCAGGACAGGCGCGACTTCCTCGTCTTTCAGGCCGATCCCCAGCATCGCCTTGGGTACATCATTTTCCGAAGACACAACGGGATAGGCGCAATAGTCGGCGGCATAATAGGCGCTGGGCCGATGGTTGCCCGACAGCCCGACCCCGCCAAAGGGCGCGGATGACGATGCACCGTTGGTGGGGGCATTCCAGTTCACGATGCCGGCACGGCTATTCGCCCAGAATTCGTCATATTGTTCCGGTGTTCCGCCGATCAGCGACGCAGAAAGGCCAAAGCGGGTGTTGTTCGCTTCAATGATCGCGGACGTAAAATCAGGCACGCGGATAACCTGCAAAAGCGGGCCGAACAACTCGATATCCGGGCGATCGTCCATATCGGTGACATCGATGATGCCGGGTGTCAGAAAGGGCCGGCCCTGTTCGGCGACCTTGAGATGCTTGATCGGCCGACCACCCCTGCTCATCAAGGCGAGGTAGCTTTCAATGAGATTGTCGCACACATCCTTGTCGATAACCGGCCCCATGAAGGGCGGCGGCTCGCTATGCGGGTCACCGATTATGAGGCGGTCCGCGATCTTTTTCACCTCGCCGACAAGCTGGTCATAAAGCGTATCTCTGACGACCAGGCGGCGGGCAGCGGTGCAGCGTTGCCCCGCGCTCAGAAAAGCCGACTGAATGATCAGGACGGCGGCGCTGTGGATGTCGCGGGTGTCCCACGCGATGATCGGGTTATTGCCACCCATTTCCAGCGCGAGAATTTTGTCGGGGCGATGGGCAAACTGCCGGTTGAGGGCGATTCCGGTTTGTGCTGACCCGGTGAACAGCAGGCCGTCGATATCGGGATGGGTGGACAGCGCCTTGCCGGTGTCGGGGCCACCCTGCACAAGACGCACGGCGTCCTGCGGGATACCCGCCTTATGGTAATAATCGACCAGCATTGCGCCCGTCGCCGGGGTTTTTTCCGAAGGTTTGAAGACGATCGCATTGCCCGCGATTAACGCCGGAACGATATGCCCATTGGGCAAATGTGCCGGAAAATTATATGGCCCCAAGACGGCCAGCACGCCATGTGGCTTGTGCCGCAGGGCGGTTCGCGTGCCTATCTTGCCATCCAGCCGCCGTTGCGATGTCCGGTCGGCATAGGCGCGGACCGAAATGTCGACCTTGTTGACGACCGATTCGACTTCGGTGCGGGCTTCCCAAAGGGGTTTTCCGGTCTCACGGGCAATTGTGTCGGCAAATTGCTCCAGATCGGCGCGGACCCGGTTTGCGAAGATTCGTATGCGTTCAATACGCTCCGACAAAGGGGCTGCTGCCCATTTGGGCCATGCGGACCGTGCCTTTGCCACTTCTGTATCGACATCACTCGTCTGCCCGCGCCAAAGCTCGGCACCTGTAGCGGGTTCGTAGGATATCAGCTCGGACAAAATGCGCCTTATTCTCTTATGGTTAATGCCGGTTTACCATGAAATGGCGGAAATAGTTTTACATTGGGTAAATCTAGACGGCAAAATTCGTCATTCCTTTACAATCGACAAGGCCTCCCGCATCGATCTCATGGCGTCCACTTTCTGCATCAGAGGCGCCCAATCATCATCCTGCGCGATGGCCGACCAGATTTGCTCGACCTCGTCGATCAGCATGGAACAGGGCGCGCCAGCCGTCCAATAGGGATGCGTGACATCTCCTGAAGGGAGATAGTCGGCCAGCACGGCTTCGAATGCGGCGCTAAATTCGTCTGTTTGGCGCGTTTCGACCAATCGTCCGCCACGATAATTGTAGAAGAAAATGTCGATCGGAATCTTGCCCCGCGCCATCGCCCGTTCGGCTGCCTCGACGAGCTCACGATCGCGTTCGGTGCCCTGCGGTTGCAGGCCAAGCCGCCACAAAAAGCGTTTGATGATGGCAGCCTGGAAAAGTGCAGGGAAGCGCTCGAGCGCCTCGATCAAGGGCGGTGCCTCGCACAACAGCCGCAGCGAGACGGCCAATTGCCCGAGATTCCAGTGCATTGCCTCCGCCTGCCGTCCGAAAGCGTAAAGCCCCGTTTCGTCAAAATAGGCGGCGGTGAAATGCGGGTCCCAGAATTCCGTGAACCGCCAAGGGCCATAGTCAAAGCTCTCGCCCGTTATGTTGATATTGTCGGTATTGAGCACGCCATGCACGAACCCGGCGACCATATAAGATGCGGCGAGGTCCGCGATACGTTCAACGGCGAGGTGGAGCAATTGTGCCGCAGGATTGTCGCTAGGTGTTTCATTGTATAAAATCGTCAAACAATAAGTGACCAGCCTTTCCATGCCTTCGCTATCGCCCTCGGCGGCCATGCGTTGAAAGGTGCCGATGCGGATATGGCTGTGGCTGAGGCGAACCAGCACTGCAGATCGGGTGGGTGAAGGTTCGTCCCCCCGCATCAATTCTTCGCCCGTTTCGATGAGCGAAAAGCTTTTGGACGTGTTGACGCCCAGTGCTTCCAGCATCTCGGTCGCCAATATCTCGCGGACGCCCCCTTTCAGCGTCAGGCGACCATCACCGCGCCGGCTATAGGGAGTTGTGCCCGATCCCTTGGTTCCGAAATCGAGCAAGCGGTCCAGACCGTCGCGCAGTTGCGCATGTAAAAACCCCCGGCCATCGCCGATTTCGGGATTATAGACGCGAAATTGATGCCCGTGATACCGCAGCGCCAGCGGTTCCGGCATATTGTCGGGCAGGGGGACGAATCGTCCGAAATGCTGAACCCATTCGGCGTCGCTGAGCGAATCCAGCCCGACTGTCGCTGCCCATCGGTCATTTCGGTACCGCAATATGGTCTGGGGAAAGTCGGCAGATTGGACGGGATCGCCAATTTTTGCACCAAGGCTGGCGATTTTCGGATCAGGACGATAGGGGGAGGGCAAGACGTTAATATGCATCCGTCCCGTTTGCGCGGGACGCACTAGAAAGGCAAGTATGGCGGCAGTTCGCATCCTTCATTTGCATAGCAGTTTTAATCTGGGCGGACAGGAATCGCGCACGGTGCGTTTGATCAACCATTTCGGCGATCAAGCCGAACATACGATATTGTCGGCTGTCCCCGACGCCTTTGGTGGAGCGGATGCGATCGACAAGCGGATCAAATTTACTCTGCCCAAAGACGCCGCGCCTTCGCTGGCGGGAATGCCCGGCATGGGCCGGTATCGGAAGCTCGCCGCTTATATGAAGAAATTCCATCTGGTGCTCAGTTATAATTGGGGGTCGATGGACGGCGTGATGGCACGCACTTTATTGGGGCAGGCCATGGGCTTGCCGCCGTTGATCCATCATGAAGATGGCTTCAACCATGACGAGATCGAGCGGCTGAAAAAGCGTCGCAACTGGTTCCGCACCATCGCGCTGCAACGTGCCCATACGCTTGTGGTGCCGTCCAAAACACTGGAAAAAATCGCGCGGACGCAATGGCACCAGCCGCTCGACAAGATATGCAGGTTTCCCAACGGGATCGACACCGACCACTATAACCGCCGTCCGCAGCGCGGATCTTTCCCGGGCTTTCAGAAGCGGGAGGGCGAAATCGTGGTCGGCACGATTGCGGGACTTCGCACCATCAAGAATTTGCCGCGCCTTGTCCGCGCTGTTGCTGCGGCGGGTCCAAATATACGTCTGGCCATCGCCGGGGAGGGGCCAGAGCGTGCGGCAATCATGGCCGAGGCCGAACGCGTGGGCATCGCAGACCGGGTGATGATGCCGGGCTTTTTGAAGGATCCGTCACGCTATATCCGGCTGTTCGATATCTTCGCCTTGAGCTCGGACAGTGAACAATATCCGATTTCATTAGTTGAAGCGATGACGAGCGGTATTCCCGCTGTTTCGACCGATGTCGGGGATGTACGCAACATGGTTTCCAAGGAAAATCGTCCGTTCATTGTCGGCCGCGAAGACGAAGCGGGGTTGGCCAACGCTATTTCTGTTTTGGCGCAGGATGCTGTGCTGCGCAGCAAAGTCGGAGACGCGAACCGGTTTATCGCCTGTTCGCAATATGACGAGGAAACGATGTTTGCCCGCTACAGGCAGCTTTATGGCTCTGCGATGAAACGCGCCGATTTTGCGCGACAAGCCTGAATGTTTCAGTTAGCGGCGAATTAATGGAGCAGGGGAAGGCGCTATTGGGCGCCGATTGCAATACATAGGGGTTGTGTTTGTGTTCAAGGGTCTGAAACCCATAATCTATGGCGGCCGTGAAGTGTGGCCGCTGGTCGAAGGTGGCAAGGGCGTCGCTGCAACAAATCATGCAAGTTCGGGTGCTTGGGCTGCCGCTGGCGGTATTGGCACCGTGTCCGCCGTAAATGCCGACAGCTATGACGAAAATGGCAATATGATTCCGCAGGTGTTCTTCGGCAAAACGCGCGCCGAGCGGCATGAGGAACTGGTGGCCTATGGCATCAAGGGCGGCATCGCGCAGGTCAAACTGGCGCATGAAATCGCCGGAGGCAAAGGCGCGATCAATATTAACGTCTTGTGGGAAATGGGCGGCGCCCAGCGCATCCTGCACGGGATATTGGAAGAAACACGCGGCATGGTGACCGGCGTCACCTGTGGGGCAGGGATGCCCTACAAGCTGTCGGAAATTGCTGCGCAATATGGCGTCTATTATTTGCCAATCGTCAGCTCTGCCCGTGCGTTCCGTGCCTTGTGGAAGCGCGCTTATCACAAAGTGCCCGAATGGTTGGGTGCGGTCGTCTATGAAGACCCCTGGTTGGCAGGCGGCCATAATGGTCTGTCCAATGCCGAAGACCCACGCAGCCCCGAAGACCCCTATCCCCGCGTCAAAGCCTTGCGCGACGTCATGCGGGCAGAGGGCATTTCGGACGAAGTGCCCATCGTCATGGCGGGCGGCGTCTGGTATTTGCGCGATTGGGACAATTGGATCGATAATCCCGAATTGGGGCAGATTGCATTCCAGTTCGGCACGCGTCCCTTGCTGACGCAGGAAAGCCCGATACCCGATGGCTGGAAAGATGCGTTGACGAAAATCCCGGAAGACGGGGTTTTGTTGCATCAATTCTCGCCAACCGGATTTTATTCGAGCGCCGTGATCAACCCATTCCTGCAGGAGTTGCAGAACCGGTCCGATCGCCAGATTCCGTACACTCAAACCGCCGATATGGACCATACGCTCCAGCTCGATGTGGGTGTTAAAGGCAAAAATTTCTGGGTGACCCCGGCGGACCTGATGAAGGCGCGCGAATGGGATGCAAGAGGCTTCACCGTTGCGCTGAAGACTCCCGACAATACGCTGGTCTTCGTTACGCCCTCCTCAGGTGATGTCATTCGCAAGGATCAGAAGGACTGCATGGGCTGTCTGTCGCATTGCGGTTTTTCGTCGTGGAAAGACCATGACAATAACAGCACCGGCCGCCTAGCCGACCCGCGCAGTTTCTGCATCCAGAAGGCACTTCAGAACATTGCACATGGCGCGCCCATTGATGAAAATCTGATGTTTGCCGGGCACAGCGCCTATCTGTTCGGCAAGGATCCGTTCTATTCCAATGGCTTCGTTCCGACGGTGAAACAGCTGGTCGATCGCATCCTGACCGGGGACTAATTGCGGCGGTCATTTACCGATTATTGACCTTATTCCCTTATCTTTTTCGGCAAGGGGATGTTGATGGGGTACATGACGTCGCAATATCGAAAGGTAGCACCCGCGCGCTTGGAGCAGCGGGAGGCGCAGCGGCACCCTGTGTTGCTCGGCAAGGCCACCGTCCGCAATCATACAAAACTGCCCTTGGAAGCCAGCCTGGTCGACCTTTCGGTCTATGGCTGCCGCGTTCTGATCGACGGGGGCATCAATGTCGGCGACCGGATCTGGCTGCGTCTTGCCGGAAGCCAGCCCATTACCGCGACCGCCGTCTGGGCCGAAGGCAACCGGCTCGGCTGTAAATTTGACGAGATGCTGGACCGGGCGCTTTTCCGGCAGCTAACTCTCCAAAACTGCTGAGCGTTCGAACCTAGTCCAGATCCCAGGCGCGTTCGCCATGGCTGGAGATATCCAGTCCATCGCGTTCCTGATCTTCGCTGACCCGCATCGGCAGGACCATCGATACCATATAGCCGATAATCAGGGTGACGACTGCGGAGTAGACCGCGACTATCGCGACACCCTTTAACTGCACCCAAAGCTGCGAGCCCATGCCCGCGCCTTCGGCATAGCCGACGCCGCCAAAGCTTTCGCTGGCGAAGATGGCGAGCAGGAGCGATCCCAGCATTCCACCGACGCCATGGACGGCAAAGACATCCAGCGAATCGTCGATCTTCAGCGTGCCCTTCACCAGACCAACGCACCAGAAGCAGACCAATCCGGCGAGGAGCCCGATAATGATTGCGCCGCCGGGTCCAACGGTTCCCGCGGCAGGCGTGATGGTTGCCAGTCCTGCGACCGCGCCGGTGGCAAAGCCGACCGCTGTGGATTTGCCGACCTTGAACCGCTCGATCAGGATCCAGACCAGCGCCGCAACTGATGCAGCAACATGGGTGTTGATAATCGCGCTCGCCGCTGCGTCACTTGCCGCAAGGGCCGAGCCCCCGTTGAATCCGAACCAGCCCACCCACAAAAGGCCGGCACCTGCGACCGTCAGCGCGGGGCTGTGCGGCAACATCAAGGTCTTGGGAAAGCCGATGCGCTTGCCGAGCATCAACGCCACCACGAGCGCCGAGATGCCCGCCGTGGTATGCACCACGATGCCGCCTGCAAAGTCGATAACGCCCTGTTCCGCAAGAAATCCGCCCCCCCAGACCCAGCGGGTGACGGGGATGTAGACAAGCAAAGACCAGAGCGCGCTAAAGGCGACGACCCATCCGAAGCGCGCACGCTCCACCCATGCGCCGACAATCAGCGCGGGCGTGATGATCGCAAAGGTCATCTGGAACAGCGCAAATGCGAGCTCGCCAATAGTCTGGTCTTCACGGACCGAATCGAGCAGGCCGTTGAACATGAAATTCTCTGGCGAGCCGATGTAGCTGTTCCCGTTCACGGAAAAGGCGAGGCTGTATCCGACGGCAATCCAGATCACCGACCCCATTGCGGCGATTGCGCCGCATTGCACGAGCACCGACAGGAAGTTCTTGGCGCGTACAAGGCCGCCGTAAAAAAGCGCGAGGCCGGGCAGGGTCATCAAAAGGACCAAGGCCGACGAGGTCAAGATCCATGCGCTGTCGCCGCTATCGGGCTCAGGCAGCGCGACGACGGCATCCTGCGCAAAGGCAGGTGCTGCCAAAAAAGCACCGGCAACACATACTGCACTCAGGATTTTATTGGCCATGTCCGCTCCGCCCCATTTTTTTCTGTAGGGCGTCCTAAGACAGGCGGGGCGGATGCTCAATGCCAAAAATTACGGTTAACGGCATGTTAGCGAACGAAAATTGCTCAGGACCAGCCATCAAGAACCTGATCGGCTGGGCGATGGCCATCTGCCCACATCCGTATATTGGCGATCACACGCTCCCCCGACGCGCCGCGTCCTTCGAAAGTTGCGCTGCCCAGATGGGGCAGCAGGACCACGTTCGGGATGGCAAGTAAGCGGGGATCGACCGCAGGTTCGTGGGTGTACACGTCAAGGCCAGCACCCGCGATCCTTCCGGATTCGAGCGCGTCCATCAACGCTACCTCGTCGATCAACTCGCCGCGCGAGCTGTTGATTATGTAGGCATCCGGCTTCATCAGCGCGATACGGTCCGCGTTGATGATCTTGTCCGTCTCCGACGTCAGCGGACAATGCAGCGAAATAATATCGGCGCGGCCCACCAAGCGGTCGAGATCCGGCTCAAAGCTTACGCCCAGTTCTTCTTCCACACTGGCGGGTAAACGGTGACGCTTGTTGTAGATGATATTCAGGCCAAAGGCTTTGGCGCGAATGGCCACAGCCTCACCAATCCGGCCAAAGCCGATAATGCCCAACGTCTTGCCGCCAATCCGGTGGCCGAGCATTCCGGTCGGGCTCCAACCCTGCCATCCCCCGCTGCGCATCAGGCGATGTCCTTCGCCTAACCGGCGCGGGACATTGAGGATGAGGGCCATGGTGAGGTCGGCGGTGTCGTCGGTAAATACACCCGGGGTGTTGGTCACCATGATGCCTTTGGCTTTGGCGGCGGCGAGATCGATATGGTTCACGCCTGCGCCATAGTTGGCGATCAGCTTGAGGCGGGGCGGTGCCGCCGCGATCAGGTCTGCATCAATCCGGTCGGTGACCGTTGGCACCAGCACATCGCAATCGGCCATCGCCGACGCCAGTTCTTCAGGGGACAAAGGTGTGTCGTCGGCGTTGAACGTCGCGTCAAACAGTTCGGCCATTCGTTGTTCGACAGCGGGAAGAAGCTGGCGGGTGACGCGGACGCGGGGTCGTTCGATGCGGCTGAGTTCGGGCATGCGGCGAGTAAAGCGGATTTCGGGCTGACGTCAAGACAGGATGGTTGCACTGTCGGTGTACCTTACAGTATAGAGTGAGGCTCTGGGGTAAGATAATGGCAAATCAGGCAAAAATCATTTGGCAAGGCGTTGCACTGTGCACTGCGTTTTTCGGCGCGGTCGCACTGGACGCGCAGGCACAGCAAAAAACACCCTATTGGGCATCTATCGAAGAATCCGAGGCGCGGATGCGCACGGGGCCCAGTACCGAATTTCCGGTGAAGTGGGTCTACAAGCGGCAGAATATGCCGGTTAAAGTCGTTGCCGTGCACAGCGTGTGGCGCAAGGTTGAGGATCCCGACGGCGATCAGGGCTGGATGCATGTCCGCCTGCTCAGCCCCAAGCGGACCGCCCTTGTTGTCGGAAGCGGCATAGCTGCCTTACGCGAGACCCCGCAGCAGACGGCCCGCATTGCCTGGCGTGTAGAACCCGGCGTTGTCGGCAAGATCGACGAATGCGACAAAGGCTGGTGCCGCTTCGACAATGCGGGGCGCTACGGCTTTATCGAAACCGACCGGCTGTGGGGCGACGAAGCGCTTTAGGCGTGGATCGCCTCGGGCAGAGGGGCATCTTCCTTGCCACGATTTACGACTTCAGCGAATTTCACATGATATTTGGGGTGTTCGGTCCCCATCCATTTGTCCCACCACGTAAAATATAGGCCGTAATTGGTGTTGAAGCCGCCATGATGGTGCAAGTCATGATGCACCGTCGTGTTGATCCAGCTTGTCAGGGGCGTCGCGAGCCACCAGCGCGGGAAAAATTCAAAGCCCGCATGGCCCATGGCGTTGCGGATGATCTGGAAATTCAGCCAGGTGAACATGACCCAGCCCGGCGTTGGCACGAAAAACTGCCAGATGGGCACGAACATGAACATCACCAAGGCTTCCGGTATCGCAAAGCTGTAGGCGGCCCAAGGTGTCGGAGTGATCGACCGGTGGTGGGCATAATGGAAATGCTTGAACAATTTGGGATGGTGCA
The DNA here is from genome assembly GCF_009768975.1 of Sphingorhabdus lacus. Classification (NCBI taxonomy): domain Bacteria; kingdom Pseudomonadati; phylum Pseudomonadota; class Alphaproteobacteria; order Sphingomonadales; family Sphingorhabdaceae; genus Sphingorhabdus; species Sphingorhabdus lacus. The sequence continues at coordinate 343,100 of NZ_CP035733.1, forward strand.
TGAAGCGATGCGCCCAGTAGAAATAGGCATCATGCGCGATGATGATGGCGGCTAGGATCAGCAGGTCGGTCCCGATGCCGAAGCTGCCGTCGAACCGTTTGAAAATACCGTTCTGGCTTCCCCAAATGAGGAATGCCGCGCCCACCGTGTAGACGATCGCGGACTGCATCGACTGCAAGAATTCGCGCCGCATATCGGCTGGTGTCGCCTCACGCGCCTGGATCTTGCGTTGGCGTAAAGCGGTCCGGCGTAACAACCAGACTATGGAAAATGTGACACTCGCCGCAATCAGATAGCGTCCGAAGTCAAAAGCAAAAACATATTGCCCTTTGGTCAGCAATATATCGAGGGGAGGAATTCCGGTGTTCATTTATTTATCCTTGGGCAGTTGATGTGCGCCAACTGCCAGTTCGTCGCCGGTTATGCCCTTCAATTTCGGAAACTGGCTAGCCGATTCTGAAATCAACCAGCTTTCAATGCGCGAAAGGCGCTGGGCGTCATGCCTTCTGCCTCGCGAAAGGCGCGGTTGAATGGGCCCAGCGATCCAAAGCCTGCATCAAGGGCAATGGTGATGATCGGTACGTCCCTTTGCGTCGGATCCGAGAGAGCCGCTTTCACCTCGGCAAGGCGATAGCCGTTCAGGAAGGACGTGAAATTGCGGTGGCCCAGTTGCTGGTTGATCGTCCGGCGCAAACGATATTCCTGCTCGCCCAATTGTTGGGCCAGCTTGGCGATCGAAAGGGTTTCGTCCCGATGCGCCATTTCGCGCGCCATATGCGCCAGCAGTTTTTCGGATAATCCGTCATCGGGCTGCGCTTTCGGAAGGTTGCTCCGTTGTACAGGCGCGGTCGGACCGAACAGGTCGGCCTGCCGCATCTGGAATAGGGCGGCGCAAAAGGCGAGAACAACCAAAATGATTGTGCTTCCCACGATACGGATAATCGACTTGTCGGCGATCTCATTATGTGCGGCAACCTCCGCAAAGGCGATAACAACGACATAAAATCCAACCACAGCAATAATGCGGGGCCGCATTTTGCGCCGTGGTTCGACCAGGTCGCCTTCGCGGCTTTTCCACACTTCCCAAAAGGCGGCGGCGGCGAAGCCGAGCATAGCCACACGAAACAGAACGCCCGAAACAGCATTGAACGGGCCATCTTCGGGGAAGGACAACTGCGTAACGCCGGTGTTGATCACCGATAGGGCGACGAGAAGAACGGCACCTGGTTTCACCCTGTCTTCGTCGCTGAACCATGCGCGGGTGAACAGCCAGAAAAGACCTGGCGTCGCACCGGCTCCCAGAGCGAGGAACAAGCCGAATATATTGGGTTCCCGGTACCAACCTGCTGTGACCAGCAAATAGCAACAGATCGCAGCGTTCATCAGCACGGCCAGACGGGCCGCTAAGGACGGACCATGATCGCGGAGAAGAATCCAGCTCCACAGCGCGAGCAGGGAAATGGCACCCCCGCGTGCCATCATGTCGATATGGTTGAAATAGTCCATCGGTGCGCATGGCTGTCATAAAGCATGCCGTGCGACAAGCTGATTTCGAAATCGGACAAATGCTGCAGCGTTCAGAATTTATTTTCGAAATCGCACTACACCGTCACGCTCAACTCGACGGAGCCTTTTGTGCCGGACATTAGCAGTTTGAAGTTATTAGGTGCCGCTGGCATCCTGTCTTACGCAGCCGCGCGGCTGGCGGCGAAGGCGGGGATGATCGGGTATAGCCGCTTGCTGCTGGTTGCTGTGCCGGTTTCAGGTATGCCCGAAATGCCACGCGGCTTTCGAGTTGCGCCCATGTCGGCCACCGAATTGGAAAAGCATAGCATCGACATTAGTCCCGCCGTCCAGCGCCTCCGCTTTGCGCAAGGCATGACCTGTCTCGCGGCATTCAACCGCAAGGAGGAACTGGTCGGCATATCCTGGGTTGGCGCAGGTCCGTTTGAAGAAGACGCCATGCCGATCCGTTTTCATGTTCCCGCCGATGCGGGATGGGATGCAGGGCTCTGGATCAAGCCACAGTTTCGGATGGGCAGGGGCTTTGCCGCGCTGTGGGCAGGAACGGCGCAATGGCTGAATGCCCATGATAAAAACTGTTCGATGAGCTGGATCGCCGACTATAATCTGCCGTCGATATTGTCGCACAAGCGGATGGGCGCCGTGACGGTCGGGCGGGTCCTGACATTCCGCTTCTTCCGCTGGCATTATATGGCCGAAGGACGCCCCAGATTGGTGCGGTTGAATAGTGGTATTGCGTCAAACGTCCGCTTGCCGCATGCTTCGTCGGACTCGGCATTTGGGAGCATCTTGGCCTAAGCTGTTTACCGGATGAAGATGATAGTGCTGGGGCACATGAGGAGAAGAAAAATGCGTTTGAAAATGGGCATTTTGGTTACCGGACTTTTGCTTTCAGCCCCGGTCTCTGCACAGAATTATAACGGGTTTGTGATGCAGCCTGAGTATAATTTCAGCTCTAGCGATATGTCGTGGTCCTATGGCGGCGTCCGTCAAAGTGCCGAGACGGTCTTGGCGCAATTGCGCGCGCGTTGCAGCAGCGATCGCCAATATGACCAATATTATTGCCGGCGCGGCATGAAGATTTTGAACAAAGCCTATGCCGAGTATAAATTGCGCAAGGCTGCGGAAGCTACAGCGGCAGAATAACGATGCGGCATGCATTTCACGATAGGCGCGGCGACACGCCGCTGCTATCGCTTGGGCTATGTCCGAACAGAAGCATCTCTACCTCGTCGATGGCTCCGCCTATATCTTCCGCGCCTATCACCGCCTGCCGCCACTGACCAATATTCATGGGGAACCGGTGGGGGCCGTTTACGGCTACACAACCATGTTGTGGAAGCTCGCCGACGATCTTCATCAGGCCGATGGCCCGACCCATATGGCGGTGGTTCTGGACAAAAGTTCGCAGTCGTTCCGCAACGAAATCTATGATCTCTACAAGGCCAACCGGCCCGAGCCGCCCGAAGATCTGCGCCCGCAATTCCCGATGATCCGCGACGCCACGCGCGCCTTTTCGCTGCCCATGATCGAGGAAGACAATGTCGAGGCGGACGACATGATTGCAAGCTATGCCAAGGCGGCGTGTGCAGCGGGATGGGATGTGACCATTGTTTCGTCCGACAAGGACCTGATGCAGTTGGTCGAACCGTGCGTCGACATGTTCGACACCATGAAAAATGAGCGCATCCGCGCCGAAGAAGTGATCGGGAAGTTCGGCGTCGGACCCGAAAAGGTCGGCGACGTGCTGGCGCTGATGGGCGACAGCGTGGACAATGTCCCGGGCGTTCCGGGCGTGGGCCCGAAGACTGCGACGAAGTTGATCCAGGAATTTGGTGACCTTGAAAGCGTGCTTGCCGCCGCGCCCGATATGAAGCCGTCGAAGATGCGCGACAATCTGATCGAACATGCCGACAAGGCGCGGCTGTCAAAAGTGCTGGTGACGTTGAAAGAAGATTGTCCGCTGCCGATCCCGATCGAGGACATGAAGCTGGGAGCGATTCCGGAAGAGCCCTTGGCTGCGTTCCTGCAACATCATGGCTTCAACTCGCTTCTGAAGCGCATCGGCCAAGTGGCCAATACCGCGGCGGCAAACAAAGCGATTGCAGGTAACCCCAAGGCGACGAGCAAAGGGGATGGTGCCGCAAGCGCGCCGGTTGCCGGGAAAGCCGCACTGCCGCCTGCAATGCCACCAATTGATGTGAATGCCTATGAATGTGTGACGACGGTTGACCGGCTTGATCACTGGATTTCGCGCGCGATGGAAACGGGACTGGTGGCCTTCGACACCGAAACCGACAGTCTGGAAGCGGTGACGGCGCGCCTTGTCGGGTTCAGCCTAGCCGTGGCGCCGGGGGAAGCGTGCTATGTGCCGCTTGGCCATGGAGGCACCGACCTGCTCGCCGAAAATCCGGAGCAGATTCCCTTTGCCGAAGCGCTGGCGCGGTTGAAGCTTTTGCTGGTCGAACCAAGCATTTTGAAGATCGGCCAGAATCTCAAATATGACATCAGCGTATTGGCGCAGCATGGCCTGACGATCGCGCCTTATGACGACACGATGGTGATGAGCTTTGCACTGGATGCGGGCGATCATGGCCATGGCATGGACGAACTGGCGCGTTTGCATCTGGGGCATGAATGCATCAGCTATAAAAGTGTGACTGGCACCGGCAAAAGCCAGATCGGCTTTGCGGAAGTGCCGCTATCCGATGCAACAAAATATGCGGCGGAGGATGCCGATGTTACGTTGCGTCTGTGGCACCATCTGAAATTGCGGTTGAGCCCGGATAAGGTGACAACGGTCTATGAACTGGTCGACCGTCCGTTGGTACCTGTCCTGTCGAAAATGGAATGCACCGGTATCAAGGTCGACCGCGCGGTATTGGCACGGCTGTCGGGCGAATTTGCCGCGCAGATGGAAAGCCTTGAAAAGGAAATCCACGAACTGGCGGGGCAACCCTTCACCATTGGTAGCCCGCAGCAATTGGGCAATATCCTGTTTGAGAAAATGGGGCACAAGGGTGGCAAAAAGGGCAAGTCCGGGCAATATTCGACCGATGTGACCGTGCTCGAAGATCTGGCCGGGCAGGGCGTGGAAATCGCACGCAAGGTGCTCGACTGGCGGCAATTGGCGAAGCTCAAATCAACTTATACCGACAGCTTGCAGGAACAGATCAACCCGAAAACAGGTCGCGTCCACACCAGCTATTCACTGGTCGGCGCGCAGACCGGGCGGCTGTCCTCGACCGATCCCAATTTACAGAATATTCCGATCCGCACCGAAATGGGCCGGCAGATCCGCGATGCCTTTGTCGCGGAACCCGGCAATGTCATCCTGTCGGCCGACTATAGCCAGATCGAGCTGCGCCTTGCCGCACATTTTGCCGATGTAGCGCCCTTGCGGGATGCCTTTGAAAAGGGTGAGGATATTCACGCGCGCACCGCGCAGGAAATGTTTGGCGAGGTCAATCGCGACACCCGCGGCCGCGCCAAGACCATCAACTTTTCGATCCTTTACGGCATTTCGCGCTGGGGCCTCGCCAAGCGCCTGGAATCCACGCCGGATGAGGCACAGGCCCTGATCGACGCCTATTTCAAACGCTTTCCGGGTATCTCCAACTATATTCAGGAAACGCTGGCGACGGTGCGGGAGTGTGGCCATTCCACGACTTTGTTCGGCCGCAAGACATGGTTCCCGCGGATCAAATCTGCCAACCAGGCGGAGCGGCAGGGAAGCGAGCGCGCTGCAATCAATGCACCGATTCAGGGGACAAGCGCGGACATTATCAAGCGTGCCATGGTCCGCATGGGACCGGCTTTGGAGGCAGCGGGGCTGCCCCATGTAAAGATGCTATTGCAGGTGCATGACGAATTGGTTTTCGAACTGCCCGAAGGTGACGTCGCCGCCGCCAGCAAGGTGATCGAGGCGGTGATGGCGGATGCTGCCGAACCGTTGGTAAAGCTGACCGTGCCACTGGGCGTGGAAATCGGAACAGGCACAAGCTGGGGCGCAGCGCATTAGGGTTTAACCTAAGGCTGCCGCGCCCCGCTAGGCGTCAGTTGGCGGCTTCTTCGCCTTCTTCTTCCTCTTCAAATGTGATCGCTACGTCGGCATTTGCCGACAGGCGCACGGTGCCGTCTTCGACGGTCGCGACCAGGCCACCGCTGATATAGTGGTGATGCCCTTTATGATGGCCTTCACCGCCATCTTCTTTGGTCAGCTTGATACGGTCGCCGACAACGCGGTCGACGGTGCCGACATGCACGCCGTCCGCGCCAATGACTTCTGCATGTTCCTTGATGTTGGAAAGGTCTGCCATATGTTTTCTCCTGAAGTGGGAAAAGGGTAACACCCGACAGCGGCAGAAGGTCCATGGGCTTGGCGGCCGCAGGACATGTCTTTTTTCCTTCGCATTGGCATAGCCGATTTGTCGCACAGACGACGCAATAGTGACGCGCAGCACCGCCATAGCGCCAGCGTCTTACACCGTTGGAGTCTCCCACCATGCGTTCACATTCTCTCCCAATTTCAATCTCTCTTTTATTGGCATCAACCGCTTTTCCGGCATTTGCGCAGACAGCGGACGATGAAGAGCAAGCTTATGAAGGTGAGATCATCGTTACCGCACAAAAGCGCGAAGAAAGGCTGATTGATGTTCCCGTAACCCTGAGCGCCGTTAGCGGTGCACGTTTGAAGGAACTGGGCGTCAGCGACCTGGACGAACTGGCGAACTATATCCCCGGCCTCAATATCCAGGAGCAGAGCGCGAACAACCCAGGTGTTGTCATTCGCGGTATCACATCGGATTCCGGCTCTGCGCAGCAGGCCGCACGCGTCACGCTCTATTATAATGGCGTCGACATTTCCCGTTCGCGCGGTTCCTATCAGGATATTTATGACATTGAACGGATCGAGGTCATCAAGGGACCGCAGGCGACGCTGTTTGGAACCGCATCTGCCGTTGGCGCGATCAGCATCATTTCGGCACGCCCCGAAGCCGGATTTTCCGGATCAGTCACCGGCGGTATCGGCAATTTCAATCAGCGCCAACTGGGCGGCCACCTGAACATCGGTTCGGACGAGATCGCCGCGCGCGTCGCCTTCGCGTTCAAAAAGCGCGACGGTTATGTCAACAATCTGGCTCCGGGTCAGGAAGACCTTAATGGCCAGAACCAGTTGGGCGTCCGGGGTTCGCTCCGCTTTACACCAAGCGATGAGCTGACGGCTGACCTGATCCTTACCTATGATCGCCAACGCAACCCCGGCACCGCCTTTGTCTCGCGCGCCTTGCCGACGACCTCGGGACCGGGCAATCCATTTGGCGATGCGTTCCTTGGCGGGTCGCCGCGTTCCTTGCAGGATTTATATCAGGAAAAGCTGGGCCTTACCCGCGACGTGTATGACGTCAATTACACCGTGAACTGGGAATTTGACGATAATTGGGCACTGACTATGGTCAATGGCTACCGCAAATTTGACTCGCTTGAGGTTTTCGACGCCGACGGTTCTGCCGCATGGTATCTGGAATTCACCGAGCTTGCCAAAGGCGACCAGTTCAACCACGAAACCCGCTTTGCCTATACCGACGACAAATTCCGCGGTTCGTTCGGGTTCAACTATTTTCATGAAAACAGCATCCAGAATGTGCCTTTCTCCAGCGAAGAAGGCACGTTCCTGCAATGCGCCGCTCGCCTCATTCCGGGGTTGCCCTGTATTGCGGCAAACGGCACCGTTTCCGCCGCGGGGGCAACAGCGATTTTGACCGGCGGGCGCTTTACCCAAGTTCCGTACAGTTCGGTTTTTGAAAATCAGGGACGCAACGACAGCTATTCCATGTTCGCAGATGGCACATGGATTCCGACCCCCGCCCTTGAAATCACGGCAGGCGCACGCGTGCTGATCGAAAAGCGCCGCTCGGGCTTTTATGCACGGGTGCCACGTTCGCTGATTTCCGGCGGCGCATCGCTTATTCCGGGCCAGGTCGATACCGGCGGGCAAACCTTCCGGACCGAGGATAGTTTCGCCGCTGTCTTGCCGCGCCTGAATTTGCTTTACCGCTTCTCGGATGATTTCAATGCCTATGCGACCGTGTCCAAAGGCCGCCGGTCCGCGACGGTGCAATTGGGTGCGCGGGCAACGGCAACGGGCCCTGTCGCCAACTTTACGCCTGTTCTGGCGGAGAATGTATGGAACTATGAAATCGGCGTAAAGGGTTCTTCAGGCATGTTTTCGGGGTCCATTGGTGCCTATTATCTGACCTATGATAATTTTCAGGTGAGCGTCGTCTTGCCGAACGGCACCACGCAGACCCAAAGCGCCGGAACCGCCACCAACAAGGGGGTTGAGGCCGAACTGACGATCAAACCGGCTAGCTGGCTGAGCGTGTTCGGGAATATCGGCTATATTGATGGAGGTATCGACGACAAGCCAACGATTGCGGCCAACTTCCGTGGCGCGAAGTTCCGGTTGCAACCCGATGTCCAGGCCGCCGCAGGCTTCACCATCGACGCCCCGATGGGCGGCATCACCTTCTTTGCCACGCCTTCGGTCACCTACCGCAGCAAGATTTTCTTCGAAATTCCGAACAATAATCTGATCAGCCAGGAAGCCGTGACTTTGGTCAATGTGAACGCAGGTTTCCGCTTTGGCGGCGACCGGTTCGAAGTGGCCGCCTTCGCCCGCAACCTGTTGAATGAAGACTATCTGCTCGATGCCGGAAACACCGGTGGTGCCTTTGGCATTCCGACCTTCATTCCAGCCGAACCGCGCCTGTACGGCATCCGGGTCGGTGCAAAGTTCTGATTGTCACAGAAAAACTGGAACTGACTCGAAACTGTCATGCGTACGACGTGAACGCGTAACGCATGACGGCTATCCGGCAGTTCCAGTTAAGGCAATAACTGGGAAAATCATGACAGACGTTTTGACCAAGAACCCGCTGAGCGGCATCTTCGATCCGAAAATGCCCGATTGGTTCCACGAACAGGAACCGCGTAGTTTTCAACCCAAGCAGAAATACCGCACCGTCTGGATTTCGGATGTCCATCTGGGGACGTCGGGATGCAATGCTGAGCTGCTGCTCGATTTTCTGCACAGCATCCAGTGCGATACGCTCTATCTCGTCGGTGATATTGTTGACGGCTGGCGCCTTCGTAAAGGCTGGTATTGGCCGTCGAGTCATAATGAGGTTCTGCGCCGCATATTGAAAATGGCGCATAAGGGAACGCGGGTTGTCTATGTGCCGGGCAATCATGACGAGATGTTCCGCGATTATGTGGGGCTCGGCTTTGGCGGGGTCGAACTGGCGCATGAGGCTATCCACGAAACCGCCGATGGCCGCTTGCTGCTGGTCACCCATGGCGACATGTTCGACAGCGTCGTGCTCTACGCCAAATGGTTGGCCTTCCTCGGGGACACAGCGTACACCTTCCTGCTGAAAGCCAATGTCTGGCTGAACGCCGTCCGCCGCCGGTTGCATCTGCCTTATTGGTCGCTTTCCTCCTACCTTAAGATGCGGGTGAAGAACGCGGTTTCATTCATTGGCAAATATGAAGAGGCCGTGGCCCGTGCGGCGCTTGATCGCGGTGTCGACGGCGTTGTCTGTGGTCATATCCACCATGCCGAAATCCGCGATATCGACGGCGTCACCTATTATAATGACGGCGACTGGGTCGAAAGCTGCACGGCATTGGTCGAAGACAAGTTCGGGCAGATGTCGATCGTCGACTGGGCCGAACATAATCGCCAGCGCCAGCAGGCGGCCAAGCGCGAAAAGGCCTTGGCATGAGGATCGCGATAGCAACGGACGCCTGGCGTCCGCAGATTAATGGCGTCGTGCGCACCTTGGAGATGACCGTAAAGTTGCTCCGCGCACGCGGCCATGAAGTTTGCGTCATGAGCCCAGACCAGTTTCGCACCGTGCCCTGTCCGGGCTATGGCGAAATACGCCTGGCCGTCGCGCCGCGCTTTGGACTGCGCAAGAAACTGGCCGATTTCGCGCCGGACATTGTCCACATCTCGACCGAAGGGCCGATTGGGTGGAGCACAAGGCGCTGGTGCATGGTGCACAAGATACCCTTCACCACGGCCTTCCACACCCGCTTTCCCGATTATGCATCGGTGCGCACAGGTTTGTCTCCCGACTATTTCTGGCCGGTGATGCGGATCTTCCATAAATCGTCACGCGCCGTTCTGTCGGCAACGCCGCGTTTGAGTGCGGAACTGGAAAGCCGGGGTATCCCGCACACCCGTCCGTGGACCCGCGGCATCGATACGGAGATTTTCAAGCCCGGCCTTGCTCCGCATCCGGCGCTTGCAGCATTGCCCAAGCCCATATTGCTCTCCGTCGGGCGCGTGGCGATCGAGAAGAATCTGGAGAGTTTCCTCGGTGCGGCGGTTGCGGGGACCAAAGTGGTCGTGGGCGATGGCCCGGCGCTCGAAGAATTGAAACGGCGCTACCCCGATGCTTTGTTCATGGGCAGCTTGAACGGCACCGAACTCGCGCAGGCTTATGCCGCTGCTGACGTTTTCGTCTTCCCGAGCAAAACCGACACGTTCGGACTGGTCATGATCGAGGCACTGGCCTGTGGCGTCCCTGTCGCAGGCTATCCGGTGCCCGGTCCTCTGGACATCATCGGGGCAGAGGGCCTGGGACCATTTGATGAACTGACGGCACCCGTCGGGTCGGTATCGGAATCCTTGTCATTTGCGATAACCCAGGCGTTGAGTTGCAGCCGAATAGCCGCAGCCCGATATGGCGCCCAATTTACATGGGATCGTGCCGCAGACCAGTTTCTGGCCGCCCTCTATGCGGCGCGCGAAAGGGCTCTTGAACTCGCTTAACCGCGTTCGCGGGTTTGCTTGTAAGTTCCGAGCAGCCGCACCGAGTTGCAGTGGAAGCGCAGCTCGTCCAGCGCGCGGTCGACGGCGGCATCGCCCGGCGCACCTTCAATGTCGGCGAAAAACTCGGTTGCCGCAAAGCTGGCACCATTTTGGTAGCTCTCGAGCTTCGTCATATTGACGCCATTCGTCGCAAAACCGCCCATCGCTTTGTAGAGCGCTGCTGGGATATTCTTCACCTCGAATATGAAGGTCGTCATCAGGGTGCCGTCCATCGCGGAGCGGTCCGCAGGGTCGCGTGACAGCACGACAAAGCGCGTCGTGTTGCTGGCATCATCCTGCACGCCATCATTGATCGCGACCAGCCCATACATTTCGGCGGCAATGGGCGGGGCGATTGCGCCTGCCGAAGGGTCGTCATTGGCCGCGACGAAGGCGGCGGCTGCGGCTGTATCGGCATAGGCAACCGGAATGATGTCATGTGCGCGCAAATAGTGGCGGCATTGGCCCAACGCTTGCGGATGGCTCATCGCCGTGGTCAGTTTTGCGTCCGCCGTCTTGGCCATCAGGCAGTGGCGAATGGGCATGAAATGTTCGGCGACGATGCTGAGACCTGATTCGGGCAATAAGAAATGGATGTCCGCCACGCGGCCGTGGAGCGAGTTTTCAATAGGAATGATCGCCCGGGCCGCTGTCCCGTCCTTCACCGCGTCGATGGCGTCTTCAAAGGAAAAGCACGGAAGTGGATGGCATTCAGGGTCATATTCCAGCGCCGCCAGGTGCGAATTTGCGCCCGGAGCGCCCTGAAATGCAACGGCGCGCGCAGGGTCTGCGGTGGCAATGGCGGTCATCTCTTTGACCTTGGCGAGGGCAGGGGCGGGATAGCTATCCATAATGGCGTCGCGTTACGGGACGGAATCATATCGGGCAAGACCGGATTTCCGCTCTTGCACGGCTCCCTTTGCGCTATTAGAGGGGCAGGGAATCTGGCGGCTTCGATAGCCGCATGCATCAAACCGCATAACAGGGCAGACAATCGATGGATGATCGCAGTAACACAATCGCAGGCTGGGTTTTGGCAGGTGGCATCGCCGCGCTGGGATTGAGCATCGCTTCGGGAATGTATTTTCACAGCGCCGCCCCTCATAAGCCGGGCTATGCGATCGAAGGTGTTGAGGCTGAAGGCGGTGGTGCTGAAGCTGCTGTGCCCTTGGGTAATATGATGGCTGCTGCCGATATGACCAAAGGCGAAGCCATTTTCAAAAAGTGCACCGCATGCCATACGATTGCGCAAGGTGGTCCCAATGGTATTGGGCCGAATTTGTGGGCAACCGTTGGCAAGCCACTGGGTAGCCATGCAGGCTTTGCCTATTCAGATGCCTTGAAATCCAAGGGCGGTACCTGGACATTTGAAGCCCTGAACGAGTGGCTGACCAATCCTAAAAAATATGCACCCGGCAACAAAATGACGTTTGCCGGTCTGGGCAATCCGGAAGAGCGCGCGGCTTTGATGCTCTATTTGAACAGCCAGGGTTCAAACCTACCGCTGCCGTCGCCTGTCGAGGCGGCCGTTGCCAACGCGGCTGCTGCTGAAGGTGCACCTGCCGACGGTGCAGCAGCACCTGCTGCCGATGCCGCAGCTGCACCTGCTGCCGCAGCCCCTGCACCTGCAAAGTAAGCACGAGGCGCATATGAAGGTTGCAGCTTTCGCGGCGCTGCCGCTGCTGTTCGCTATTGCCGCCTGCGGTGGTGGCGGCGAAGCTACGGGCTCTGACACGGTCGGGCAAACTGCCGCGCCGGAGCCTGTCGCTGCCGTTGCCAAGACGGGCGAAGACGTATTTAAAAAATGTATGGCATGCCACACTGTCACGCCCGAAGGCCGTAATGGTATTGGCCCGGGATTGCACGGCATAACCGGCCGCGCCGTCGCGTCCGCGCCCGGCTTCACCTATTCCAATGGCCTGAAGGCCAAGGGCGGTGTTTGGGACGAAGCCAATCTGGATGCGTTTTTGACAGCACCCGCCAAATGGGCACCTGGAACAAAGATGATGTTCGCAGGCATCAACGATGCCGCTGACCGGAAGGCGCTCATCGACTATCTCGCAACACTGAAATGATTGACGAGGTCGGGAGTTAAGCCGCTACCTCGTAAAAATCACAAATCGCCGCCCATGCCTCATCCGCTGTTTCCACAAAGCGGAAAAGTTCGAGGTCAGGTGGGCTGATCACGCCTTCCAGCATCAATTCTTCAAAATTGACAACACGGTTCCAGAAATCCTTGCCGAACAGCAGGATGGGCATTTTTTTGATCTTGCCGGTCTGGACCAGCGTCAGCAGTTCAAAAAATTCATCGAACGTTCCAAAGCCGCCCGGAAATACCGCAACCGCGCGGGCGCGCAGCAGGAAGTGCATCTTGCGCAGGGCAAAATAATGGAACTGGAAGCTTAGGCGCGGGGTGACGAACAGGTTGGGCGCCTGCTCATGCGGCAAGACAATGTTGAGGCCGACAGATTCGGCGCCGACATCATGGGCACCGCGATTGGCTGCCTCCATGATGGACGGTCCGCCACCAGAGCAGACGACGAAATGCCGCTTCCCTGCTTCGTCGGTCACATTGGCCTGGCTCGCGAGTTGCGCCAAAGTCCGTGCCTCTTCGTAAAAGCGCGACTTTTCCTTCATCCGTTCGGCAATGATGCGCGAACGATCATCCGTCGCATTGGTCAAAAGGGCGTCGGCCTTTTCCGGCTCAGGAATGCGCGCCGATCCGTAAATGACCAGCATCGATCCGATATTGGCTTCATCGAGAAGCATCTCGGTCTTGAGCAATTCAAGCTGGAACCGCACAGGACGCAAATCCTCGCGCAGCAGGAAATCGGTGTCCTGAAAAGCAAGCCGGTAAGACTTGCTGCGTGTCTGGGGGGTGGAAAGCTGTTGTTCCGCGAAATCCGCTTCCTGTTGGGCTTTGTAGAAGCGGCGATCTGTTATTTTTGTATCGTTCATTAGCGCGGGTTTACCCTCGCCGGCGACATTTTGCCACCCCTTATCGGCAAAAGGCGGAGCCATCCTTCATTGATTTTGCCATATCGAAGTGGAAATGGTTGGCGTGTTGGGCGTTATATTCAGGGCCGAGAACGGTCCCGAAGCGCTTGCAGGCGGACTGGTGGAGGCGGCGCAAAAAGGCGCGTTCTTGCGGCTGGCCATTCCAGTTGTTCAACAAGGATATCCGCCGCCCGTCGCGCAGGATGAAGGCCGAGACATCGACTGCGTTGGCATAGGCATGCTCCGACAATTTGCCCGAACGCCCGCCATTCACATTGCGGCAGCTATAGGTGCCAAAGGTTTCAATGCGGACCACGTCGGACCCTAGATATTGCTTGGCCGCAGGTCGGACCGCATGGCGGGCCCAAGCGGCGAAATTGGCGGCTAGCGGGCAGGTCATTGGACCGAGATTTGCGGTTTCGGTGCCCAGATCCAGAACCTTGATCGTATCGATGGTCCGGCATCCGCCACCGCGCATCTGGTTGGGCAATACCTGAAAGCGCACCGATTGTGCCTTCAGATCGGCAAGGCATTTACGGGATTCGCTGCTGCTGAAACTGTCATTGGTGACACGCGGTATATCGCGTTCATCGCGGCCACCACAGGCGGACAGCGCCGTCGTGGCGACGAGTGCGGCCAGGATAAGAAGGAGGCGCCTTTGCATTGTAACGCTATTTAGCGTTATTCGCCGGACAGGCGAACTGGAAAATGGAGGTCTTGTAGGCTGTGGGCGCGGGAAACAAACCATTGGCCGCAATCCGAATGGGATAGTTTGTTACAAATTCGCCATTGCAAGCCGGAACGACAGTCCGTAACGCCGACGAGTGTTGCGAATCATTCTTAACAAGAAGCCCACCTTTTGGCTGTTGCTGGCAATCCCGGCTTTATTGATGCTGCGCCGCTATGCATCGGGCGACGTGATTGCGATGGATATGCTGCATCCGACCGGCGAATGGGCGGCGCGGCTGATGATATTTGCGATGGTGCTGAGCCCGCTGGTTTCGCTGCTGGGGCCAAAACCGTGGCTCAACTGGCTCGTGCAACGCCGCCGTGCTTTGGGTGTCGCGGCTTTCGCCTATTCGGTGCTCCATCTGCTTTTCTATCTGATCGACATGGGCAATCTCGATGATATCCTTGCCGAATTTTGGGCGCTTGGCATCTGGACGGGCTGGGCCGCAATGCTGTTGTTCGTGCCACTGGCGGTGACCAGCAATGACGCGTCGATGCGGAAGCTGAAGGTAGGATGGAAGCAACTCCAGCGTCTGGTCTATCCTGCGGCGGTCCTCGTTCTGGTCCATTGGATATTCATCCACAACAACCTAGTCCCGGCGCTCGTCCACTTTGTGCCTTTGGCGCTATTGGTGGCCGCACGCTTTTTTCTTTCCCCCAAACCCCAACCCAAAGGAGCATGAATATGCGCGTCTTTATCCCCCTTACCCTTGCTGCCGCAGCCGCTGTTGCGCTGGTATCCGCGCCCGCTTCGGCCACCGGCGTCATCAAGTGCAAGGCTGGCCCTGTATCCGGCTGGAAAACGCAGGACGAATTGACCAAGAAGCTGACGAAGGAAGGCTGGACTGTTCGCAAATCCAAGGTCGATGGCGGTTGCTATGAAGTTTATGGCACCACCCCCGAAGGCGACCGGGTCGAAGCCTATTTCCACCCTGTCACGCTCGAAAAACTCTATGTCGGACGCCGGGGTGAAGTGCTGTTCCGCAAGCAGGGTTATTGAACGACTGCGTCGATAGTCATTGACAAAACCGGGGTCGCGCTTAAACGCGGCTCCGGGCCACGCGGTCCCAACGCCGCGCTGCTCTCTGCAAGGAGACGCTTACATGACTATCAGTAAACCCGCCGTAAAACCGGCGCGTCCGTACTTTTCTTCCGGTCCCTGCGCGAAGCCGCCGGGTTGGGAAGCTTCCAAATTAGCAACCGAATCACTGGGCCGCTCGCACCGCGCCAAGATCGGCAAGTCGCGTTTGCAACTTGCGATCGACCTGATGCGCGAAGTGCTGCAGGTGCCCGATACGCACCGGATAGGTATTGTGCCCGGTTCGGACACCGGCGCCATCGAAATGGCGATGTGGACGATGCTCGGCGCACGGCCGGTCACGATGCTTGCGTGGGAAAGCTTCGGTGAAGGTTGGGTTACCGATGTCAACAAACAGCTCAAGCTGAACGCCACCGTCCTGAATGCGCCCTATGGCGAAATTCCCGATCTGTCGGCGGTCGATTTCAGCAATGACGTCGTCTTCACCTGGAACGGCACGACATCAGGTGCGCGCGTTCCCAATGGCGACTGGATCGCGGACGACCGCGAAGGCCTGACCTTCAACGATGCAACCTCGGCTGTGTTTGCCTATGACATGCCTTGGGACAAGCTCGACGTAACCACCTTCTCCTGGCAGAAGGTATTGGGCGGTGAGGGCGCACATGGCGTGCTTATCCTCGGCCCGCGCGCTGTCGAGCGTCTGGAAAACTACACACCCGCATGGCCGCTGCCGAAGGTATTCCGCCTGATGTCGAAAGGCGCGCTAGCCGAAGGCGTGTTCAAGGGCGAAACCATCAACACCCCCTCGATGCTCGCGGTCGAAGACGTCATTTTCGCGCTTGAATGGGCGAAAGGCGTTGGTGGATTGCAAGGTCTGATGCGCCGTTCGGACGCCAATGCCGCCGCGCTTGGTAAGATTGTCGCCGACCGGACATGGCTAGGCCATCTTGCCGCCGACGAAGCGACGCGGTCGAAAACCTCGGTCTGCCTGACGGTCGAAGGCGCAGATGAAGCGTTCATCAAGAAATTCGCTTCGCTGCTTGATGCCGAGGGTGCCGCCTATGACATTGCGGGCTACCGCGATGCCCCTCCGGGTCTGCGGATCTGGTGCGGCGCGACTGTCGACACCGCCGATATTGAGGCGCTCGGACCCTGGCTCGACTGGGCCTATTCTCAGCTCTCCTCTTAAGTCCAAGCCGTCACCCTGAACTTGGTTCAGGGCCTTACTTTCGCCGGTAAAATAAGATGCTGAAACGAGTTCAGCATGACGGCATTTCAGAACGGAACAAAAAATGACAAAACCTCGCGTACTTATCTCCGACAAAATGGACCCCAACGCAGCCAAAATCTTTGCCGAGCGTGGCTGTGACGTTGACGTTATCACCGACAAGACCCCCGAAGAACTGGCCGCCATGATCGGCGACTATGACGGTCTTGCCATCCGCAGCTCGACCAAAGTGACCAAGGCCATTTTGGATGCCGCCACAAATCTGAAGGTCATTGGCCGCGCCGGAATTGGCGTCGACAATGTCGACATCCCCGCCGCATCGGCCAAGGGCGTAGTCGTGATGAACACGCCGTTCGGCAACTCGATCACAACCGCCGAGCACGCCATCGCCTTGATGTTCGCCCTCGCGCGCCAATTGCCCGAGGCGAATGCCCAGACGCAGGCGGGCCTGTGGCCCAAAAACGGCTTCATGGGTGTTGAAGTTACCGGTAAGACGCTGGGCCTGATCGGCGCCGGCAATATCGGCAGTATCGTCGCCAGCCGCGCGCTGGGCCTGAAGATGAAGGTTGTCGCATTCGATCCGTTCCTGACTGCCGAGCGTGCCGTCGAAATGGGTGTCGAGAAAGCTGACCTCGACACATTGCTGGCCAAGGCCGACTTCATCACGCTGCACACGCCGCTGACCGACCAGACCCGCAACATCCTGTCGAAGGAAAATCTCGCCAAGACCAAGAAGGGCGTCCGCATCATCAACTGTGCGCGCGGTGGCCTGATCGACGAAGCGGCGCTGAAAGAAGCGCTCGACAGCGGCCATGTCGCTGGCGCTGCGCTTGACGTGTTCGCCACCGAGCCCGCCAAGGAATCGCCCTTGTTCGGCACGCCCAACTTCATCTGCACCCCGCATCTGGGTGCGTCGACCAACGAAGCGCAGGTCAATGTCGCGCTGCAGGTGGCCGAGCAGATGGCCGATTATCTGGTCAGCGGCGGCGTTACCAACGCGCTCAACATGCCCAGCCTGTCCGCCGAAGAAGCGCCGAAGCTGAAGCCCTATATGAACCTCGCGCAAAAGCTGGGTTCGCTGGTTGGCCAATTGGCGCATGACGATCTCGACAATATGGCGATCGAAGTGGAAGGCGCAGCGGCGGAACTGAACATCAAGCCGATTACAGCAGCTGTCCTGTCGGGCTTCATGCGCCGCTTCTCCGACGCGGTGAACATGGTCAACGCGCCTTACCTCGCCAAGGAACGCGGTTTCGACATCCGCGAAGTGCGCCATGACAAGCCCGGTGCCTACCACACGCTGGTCCGCGTGACCGTCAACACCAGCCAGGGACCCCGTTCGGTCGCCGGGACCCTCTTCGCCAATAGCGAAGCGCGTCTTGTCGAGATCTTCGGGATCAGCCTGGAGGCAGAGCTGGAAGGCAATATGCTCTACATCGTCAACGAAGATGCGCCCGGCTTCATCGGCCGCGTCGGAACGACCTTAGGCGAGGCAGGGCTGAACATCGGCACCTTCCATCTCGGCCGCCGCAGTGCCGGTGGCGAGGCGGTATTGCTGCTGTCGATGGACTCCGAAATCGAAGAGCCCGTATTGTGGCAGTTGTGCAAATTGCCCGGCGTGAAAACGGTAAAGGCGCTTAAATTCTGATCGGGGCTTTCCCGACAGGCGTTTTCGCGTAAAGAGCCCGCATGACCAGCATATCGCCCGATCTTTTACCCGAAGGATTCCGCGACCGCCTGCCTGTGCAGGCGGAGGCTGCCGTTCGGGTTGCGCGCGCCATGCTCGATGTCATGGCGTCACATGGCTATGGTCGGGTCAGCCCGGCCATCGCCGAATTCGAAGCCAGCCTGTCGGCCCGCAGCGGCGGCGCAACGCGTAACAGCCTGCTGCGCTTCACCGACCCGGTTTCGGGGCATACGCTGGCCTTGCGCGGGGACATCACCGTGCAGGTCGGCCGCATTGCGACTACCCGGATGGCCGATGCACCACGCCCGCTGCGTCTGTGCTACCACGGCCAAATCCTGCGCCTGCGTGCGCGCCAATTGCGGCCCGAACGGGAAATCACCCAATTGGGCGCCGAGCTGATCGGCAATGACAGCGTCGCTGCCGCGTCGGAAATCGTGACCGTTGCAGTTGAGGCGCTGGAGTCTGCGGGGGTCAAGGATATTACCGTCGATTTCACTTTGCCCGATTTGGTCGAAACGCTGGCAGCCAAGGCTCTGCCGCTTTCGCCCGAAAAGATCGACGCGGTGCGGTCCGAACTGGATATGAAGGATGCAGGCGGGTTGAGCGCATTGGGGGCGGATGCCTATCTGCCTCTGCTTGCGGCAACCGGACCTTTTGCCGAAGCGGTGCAGAAATTGCGCGCTATTGATGCGGGCGGTGCGCTGGCGTCACGGATTGGCGCGCTGGAAGCTATTGCAGAATCGCTCGGCGACCGCGCTACCATCACCCTCGACCCTACCGAGCGGCATGGCTTTGAATATCAAAGCTGGTTCGGCTTCACGCTCTTTGCCAAGGGCTACACCGCTGCACTCGGACGCGGCGGCACCTATGCCATCGCGCGCACAGACGGCGGTGTCGAAGTCGCCACCGGCTTTTCGCTTTATCCCGATCCGTTGATCGACATCGTCGCGGAAAAGGACGAAAACCGCCGCCTGTTCCTGCCCAAAGGAACGCTGGCGTCCAAAGCGGCGCAGATGCGGAGCGAAGGCTGGATCACGGTCGCGGCGCTCGATGAAAGCGACAATGCACAGGCACTGGATTGCGCCTATGTGCTGACCAACGGGCGAGCGGAACCCATTTAATCTGTGCAATGCCGGTGTTTGCCGGAGCTGGTCAAACGTCCAGATTGCTGACCCGCTTCAATTCGGAGCGCAACCGTTCCTCGTCAAAGGCGTGCTGTTTGAACTTGCCATTTCGTTCGACCCAGAACAGGAAAAGATGCGCGGACCAGCGATTGGGGTTGGGTGTCATGCGTCCGTGGCGCAAATCCATCCCGCGATACAGAACCGCATCGCCCGGCTGCATGGCGACGGCGGTATAGGGCTCGTCACCGAAATCATCGACACATGGCCCTTCGCCAGAGACGGGGATCGACCCGACTTCCAGCGGCCAGGCTTTGTCATCGCTATAGACCAGTGTCAGCGATACGCTGTGCTCGCACGACGGGCGGTCCGAGTGGACGCGGCACACATCGTCTTTCTGGTAGATACGGAAATAATCGTAGCTCGGCAGCAAATCGGCACCCGTCAGCTCGCTCATAATCGGGGTCAGACCCCACAAAAAGGTCGTCAGCGGCCGGTAGAAATGCCCCGAAATATCCACCGTATGCCGGTTGGACAGCTGGTGTTCCTTGGCAAAAGTGTTGAAGTTTTTTCCGGCAGCTTCGAGGTCGATCTGGATCTGCCGAAACAGGTTCGCCGCCACTTCCGGCGGGATCAGGCTCCTTATGGTGGCGTAGCCGTCTTCCCGATAATTACCTTCGATTCGCATAGGGCTGTGTATCGTCCTTTGGGCAGGGCGCGAAGCGGGATTTTGTTCTTACGATGGGTTACAGATGTGCTGAATCTTTCGGGAATGGCTGTATCGCTGTGGCTAGCGGTCGTAGCGCCCACATCCCTTTAGTCGCTTATCATAGTCGACGAATTCGAAGAAAATAAACCCTTCCCGCATGGTTACGATCCGGTTTTCCGAGAACTCCACCAACCAATAACTCGGCGCAAAGTCAAAACCTTCGGGCTCCGTCTGCATGGGATCAAAGGACACTTCGCGCTCCTTGTGCCACTTATCCCGTTGCAGGCTGATAACATACAGCGCCCTCGATTTATCATCCTTTTGTTTGCCGACAGGCCAAACAAGGGTCAACTGGATTGGCGACCGATCGGGCCGGCCTTCAGAAGTCGTCATGGATTTGACGAAAGCTATGTGCTCGTCATATTCGACAGTTCCGAATTCATCCGAATAATAGATGGGCCAAGGTTCCGTCCGGGGCTTTTGACCTGTCATCTCCGCAACCGCAGTTTCAATCGCCGGACAGGCCCGCGCTGGGTCATGCGGCCTCAAGGCAACGATGCTTGTCGCTCCGACTTGCCCTGTGGGAAGCATACTCAAGATCGATAACGTCAAACCAAATGTAAATTTGCTAAGACTCATTTGTCATGCTCCCCACTTAGGACGTCACGTGTACTGATAGTGGCAATTTTGCTCGCTGCCCGCAATGTTGTCGTGCCCTGAAAGTCCGCTTTCAATCCAGGCAATTGAACAGAAGACATCATCCCCCTCTCTTCTTTAGCGGAGAAGGAATATCTCAGGCAAAGACACAAAGGCACAAAGAATAAGGAAACAAGAACATCGCGCTTTATACCTGATCGTCACCCTGAACTTGTTTCACCTTCGGTGACTGCGTTCCAGGGTCCATCGAGCAACGGCATCCAATGTGCGAGTGAAAACGCAACCGCGCGTCACGGCTTGGCTTTTCACAACGGGTGCAGGAATGGTCTAACAAATGGACCCTGAACCGAGTTCAGGGTGATGGCTTCGAAAGATACTTTACTTTTTTACGCCCCTTTGCGCCTTTGTGTCTTCGTGCGAACCAAATAATCCCGGCCTCGTAGGCAGAGGGCACCCAGAAGCCTCTCAATATCTACTCCCCAAAAACCTCCCGCAACCACGCATCCACCACCGGCGTCGCAGGATAGTCGGCTTCGCCCAGCTTGCGGTTGATCTCCATATGTCCGCGCAGGCCCTTACCTTCGAACGCCTGCAGCTTCACCGCCGTCCCACTTTTACGCAGGGCATCGGCAAGCGCGGCGGATTGGCGGGCGCCGTCTTCGCGGTCGACGTGGAGGATCAGGAAGGCAGGCGCATTGGGCGAGGGTGCGTGCCAGTAGGGTGACAATGCCCTTTGCCGTGCGGGGTCGAGGCCGAAGGCTTGCGCATAGGTGTCCCCCATGATCGCTGCGCCTTCTTTCATCTGCGCGGGTACGTCATAGGCCGCGCCGTCGAGCGGGATAACACCCTTCAGCGCGGATAGCGGCAGGCCCGCCTTTTGCAGATAGGCGGGGTCCGTGCCCACCAGCGCCGACAAATGCGCGCCTGCGCTATGGCCCATCAGGACAATCCGGTCAGGGTCGATTCCCAATTGCCGGGCATTGCTGCGCAAATAGGCGACAGCGGCGGCGACGTCGCTTGCCTGCTGTTCGACCGTGGCGTCAGGGACAAGGCGGTAATTGATACTGGCAAAGGCATAGCCCTGCGCACGGTAGTGCGGGGCCTTGCTTTGCCCGGTGGCGTTATTCTTGTCGCCCCGTTTCCAGCCGCCGCCATGCACAAAGATGACCAGCGGGGCCTTGTCCTGCGGGCTGCGCCAGAAATCGAGTTTTTGCAACGCGTCGCTGCCATAGGACATTTCGGTTCCTCCGGCGGCGCGCGCTCCGGCTGTTCCGCCTTCGCTGCGCTGCCCCATCAGGGCGCGCAATTCCCCTTGGCAGTTTTCCGACAATTGGCTGTATTTCTCACGCAGGCAGCCTCGCATCGCATCGCGGTTGATACCGCAAAGTTGCACGACTTCCTGACGGCATTCCGCTGGTAAGCGCTGCCCGCGTTGGGCCACTGCACAGGTGCCGATCATGGTCAGTGCCACGCCACCTAAAATCCATTTACGCATCTTTTGCCTCCATTGACGCTTTAGGGTGGACGTTTTGCGTCCATAGTCATAACGGGACGCACGGCGAATCCCTTCGCAGAAAAATCCTTCTGCGCAGAAAAAGGCCCTTCAGTCAGGGAATTTTGAATGGCGAACGTAACCGTGATCGGCGCCCAATGGGGCGACGAAGGTAAAGGCAAGATTGTTGATTGGCTGGCCGAGCGGGCCGATGCCGTGGTCCGTTTCCAGGGCGGCCATAATGCCGGACACACATTGGTGGTCGGCGAAAATGTCTATAAATTGTCGCTGCTGCCGTCGGGCATAGTCACCGGTACATTGTCGATCATCGGCAATGGCGTGGTGCTTGACCCATGGGCGTTGCGCGACGAAATGGCGAAGCTGCGCGGGCAGGGCGTGTCCATTACGACAGAAAATTTCGCATTGGCGGATAACTGCGCCCTCATCCTGCCAATCCACCGCGACCTCGACGGTTTGCGTGAGGCAGCGGCGGGTTCCGGCAAAATCGGCACGACCGGACGCGGCATTGGCCCGGCTTATGAAGACAAGGTCGGCCGCCGCGCCATCCGCGTATGCGATTTGGCGCATCTCGATGCCCTGGATTCGCAGCTTGACCGTCTGTGCGCACACCATGATGCGCTGCGTGCCGGTTTCGGCGAGCCGCCTGTAGACCGGGCGCGGCTGATTGCGGACCTCAAGGAAATTGCGCCCTTCGTTCTCGAATATGCGCAGCCGGTATGGAAGCGATTGAACAAGGTGCGCAAGGCAGGCGCACGCATCCTGTTCGAAGGCGCGCAGGGCGTATTGCTCGACGTTGATCACGGCACATATCCCTTTGTCACAAGCTCCAACACCGTGTCGGGCACTGCTGCGTCAGGGTCAGGTCTGGGACCAAGCGCTGCCGGGTTCGTGCTGGGCATTGTAAAGGCTTATACAACCCGGGTGGGATCGGGTCCTTTCCCGACCGAGTTGGAAGATGAAACCGGCCAGCGTCTGGGTGAGCGCGGTCATGAATTTGGCACCGTCACCGGACGCAAGCGCCGCTGTGGCTGGTTTGATGCCGTCATCGTGCGGCAAAGCTGCGCCGTTTCGGGCGTGACCGGAATCGCGCTGACCAAGCTGGACGTGCTCGACGGCTTTGAAACCATCAAGATTTGCACCGGCTATCGCCTCAACGGCAAAGTATATGACTATCTGCCTGCCCATGCGGCGGATCAGGCTTCGGTCGAGCCGATCTATGAAGAGATGCCCGGCTGGCAGGAAACCACCGCAGGCGCACGTAGCTGGGCCGACCTTCCGGCGCAAGCGATCAAATATATCAGTCGCGTGCAAGAGTTGATCGAAACACCGGTGGCACTGGTCAGCACCTCGCCCGAACGCGAAGACACGATTTTGGTGCGCGATCCTTTTGCGGATTAGGCTTAGTCTATTTGCCGCAATTTCGTTGGCTGCGTGCGGAAATGGAGATCCGCAAAGCACGCAATCATCTGTCTCCGACGGCACTAAGGCTGATTATATCCTGGTCGACAAGAGCGATCGTGAAATGCTGCTTTACCGGAAAGGTAAGATCATCTCTCGCTATAAGGGTATCCAATTCGGCGATGCGCCGATCGGACACAAACAATTCGAAGGCGATGAACGAACGCCGGAAGGTGACTATACCATCTCGGGTCGGAACCCTGCCAGTCGCTATCATCTCAGCCTGCGCATATCCTACCCCAACGCTGCTGACCGCGCATTTGCGAAGGCAAAAGGAAAGTCCCCCGGTGGGGATATTTTTATACATGGCCAGCCCAATTGGTCGCCACTTAAACGCCTGAAGCACGATTGGACCGATGGCTGCATCGCCGTCACTAACGCTGAAATCGAGCAGATTTGGAAGTTGGTACCGGATGGCGCAAAGATTACGATCCGCCCTTAACCGCTCTTCAACTCCGCCTTCAGGCGTAGGCTTGCGCGCCAGAAGAAGAAAGCGGGGATGATTCCCAGCCATGCCGCGCCGAACAGGACCCAGCGGACGCTGTCTTGGCCGGCCACGGGAATCAGCGCGTCGGACAGCATGCCGAACAGCAACGGGCCCATGCCCAGACCGATCAAATTCTGGCCGAAAACGACCATAGATGCGGCCATGGCGCGGGCTTCGGGGCGGACGAGGCCTTGCACACAGGCATAAGCAGGGCCGTAATAGGCGGAGTTGAGGATGGTCGGCACGATCAGCAACGCAACCGCAATGCGCCAGTCATCGACCCAATAGCCGGCAAACAGGATGGGCGCGGCAATCGCCATGCCGACGGCCGGGAAGGTCAGCAGATGGCGCTTGTTATCCTTGCCGAATTTGTCCGCCATTTTCCCGCCGAGTAGGGTGCCGATTACCCCGGCAATACCCAAGGCAACCGCCATAGCCAGACCGGCCTGGGTCGTCGAAAGCCCGTGGCTGCGGATGAAAAAGCTGATCGTCCACAGACCCTTGCCGTAGCTTAGAAAGGCGGTGAAGGACGCCGCGATGAAGATGTAGAGATAGGCGCGGGAGGAGAATACTTCCCGGAACGCCTCGCCGACGCGCAGCTCGACTTTCTTTGGCCCGTTCTGCGCCGCGTCGCGGACAGGGCCATCAGTGCGGCGGGGCTCACGGATGATCATCGGCAGGATGAGCGCTAGCAGCAATCCCGGTGCGCCCACCAGAAAGAGCGCGGCGCGCCAGCCATAAAGATCGTTGACGATACCGCCGATGATCAGCCCGAACAAGCTGCCTATGGGAACGCCAAGGCCGAAAAAGGCGATGGCCGAGGACCGCTTTTCGGGCGGCACGCTATCGGTGATAAGCGAATGGGCCGCTGGAGTGCATCCCGCTTCGCCGACGCCGACGCCGATACGGGCCAGCAGGAGCTGAACGAAATTCTGCGCAACGCCGCATAGGGCGGTCATGGCGGACCAGAGGGCAAGCGACACCGATATCAGCGCCACGCGGTTGGTGGAGGCGCGGTCGGCATAGCGGGCGATGGGGATACCGAGCACGGCATAGAAAACGGCAAAGGCGGGGCCGGCCAGTAAGCCCAGTGCGGTGTCGCTCAGCTGGAGGTCGCGTTTGATCGGTTCGGCCAGAATGTTGACGATCTGGCGGTCCAGAAAGTTCAGCGTGTAGACAATCAGCAAGGTCCACAGCATCAGGCGGGGGGTGGTCGATGCCCTTCCGATTGCTGCGCGGGATGCCCCCGAATCGAAACCGCTCTCGCCCGCACGCGACGCCGCATCACGCATTCATCTCTCCTCTTCTCTCACCGCGTTTATCCGGCAATTTTTCGATTTGTCAAAGCGTTCGCGATGAATGTCGGGGCCTTGCCGAAAATATTCGGGATACATCCGCTTTGAACCGTTCTGGAAACGCGGCAGGGCGGAAATGCTGTGTTGCTCGTAGCCCGTCGTGCGCCCATGGGCGAGGGACATGACAACACGCGAAACTACGGCCCTGCTGCCGCTTGACGATATTGGGCTCGATCTCACTCTGGGTGACCGTGCCATGGTGACCGCTTATGGTGCGATCCAATGGCCATGGCTGTTGCGCAGCCTTCATGGCGGACGGAAAGCGGACAAGGCGGCGTTGCTGGAATATCTGGACTTGCCGGCCGATGCCTTGCCCAATTTGGGAAGCTGGAAAGCCGATACGCATTTCCTGTGGCACATCACACGCGCCATTGAAGAAATGCGTCCAGCGCAGGTCGTGGAACTGGGCTGCGGCGCGTCGACATTCATCATCGCCCGCGCGCTCCAGAAGTTCGGCGGGGGATCGTTGGTCAGCTATGACCAGCATGGCGAATTTGCCTCAATCACGCAGCAATGGGTGCGCGAGAACGGTTTGACGGCAGAAATACGGCATGCGCCTTTGGGGGCATCGCCTGCGGGTTGGCCCGGGCATTGGTATCAACTGAGCGATGTGCCCACAGATATTGATTTACTGATCGTCGACGGCCCGCCTTGGGCCATCCATCCCTATGTGCGCGGTGCGGCGGCGAGCCTGTTTCCGCGCATCCGGCCCGGCGGCCGGGTGCTGCTTGACGATGCGGCCCGCCCCGGCGAGCGCGTGGTTGCGCGGCGCTGGCGGCGGGAACATCATACGATGCGTTTCACGCTCGATAGCAAGGGCGCAAAAGGCACCCTGATCGGACACAAGCTTCCCGCCTAAACTCAGCTTTTGGTGCTGCGCGTATCGCTGACCATATCTTCGGCGAGGTCCAGCCCGCGTTTGCCTGCGGCTGCGGTGTGGGCAGGGGCGTGCGGGGGTTCGACAAATTCCGGCTCCTCGACCTCCAGCATGCCTTCCCATTTGGTGATGACCGAGGTTGCAACGGCGTTGCCGACGACATTGGTCGCAGTGCGGCCCATATCGAGGAACTGGTCAATCGCGAGGATCAGGGCGACGCCCTCGACCGGTAGCCCAAACATCGCCAGCGTCCCGGTAATCACGACCAGCGAAGCACGCGGAACCGCCGCCACGCCCTTGGACGAGATCATCAGCGTCAGCAAAATCAGGATCTGCGTCATGATCGGAAGATCGATGCCATAGGCCTGCGCGATGAAGATCGTCGCGAAGCTCATATACATCATCGAGCCGTCAAGGTTGAAGCTGTAACCCAGCGGCAGCATGAAGCCCGAGATGCGGCGCGGCACGCCAAAGCGGTCGAGCTGCTCGAATAGCTTGGGCAGCGCGGCTTCGGACGATGCGGTCGAGAATGCAATCAACAGCGGTTCACGGATATACCGGATCAGCGTCCAGATCCGGTTGCGCAGGAATATCCAGCCGATGGAGAGCAACAGCACCCAGAGGATAACGAGCGACATATAGAACTCGGCAAGCAGTTCGAGGTAGCTGCCCAAAATCGCGAGGCCGCTGGTGGCCACGACCTTGGCCAATGCCCCAAACACCGCGACCGGTGCGTAGCGCATCACATAATGCGTAATCTGCAGCATCATTTCGGCCAGCGCATCTGCGGCCCGGACAAGCGGCGCGCCCTTTTCGCCGAGCGCCGAGAGGGCCACTCCAGCGAACAGCGAGAAGACCAAAATCTGGAGGATATTGTTCGTGGCCATCGCCTCGAACGCGTTTTTGGGAAAGATCGACAAGATGAACTCGAATACATCGAGTTTCTTGACTTCACCGACAGACGCGGCCGCCTCTGCCGCTGCGCCCAGGGGAACGCCAATGCCCGGCTGGAAGATGTTGACCATCAACAGGCCCAGCCCGATGGAAATAAAGCTGGCGAGGATGAACCACGTAATTGCGCGGAAGCCAATACGGCCCAGCGCGCTGCTGTCGCCCATATGTGCGATGCCCACAACAATCGTCGACAGGATCAGCGGCGCGACCAGAAGTTTGATGAGATTCAGGAAAATATCCGACAGCAATTTGAACGTTTTGGTGAGATTTTCGAAGGCTGTGCTGTCGGGCGCGACGCCAATATGGACCGCATAGCCGACGATGATACCCAGGATCATCCCGACCAAAATCCACAATGTCAGACGCTTATCCATAAACTTCCCTCCGGCCCTTTTGGCATGGGGTGACGCTACACAGGCAAAATGATGACCGCAACCCGCTACCGACGTAACTTGAATAGCCCGGCGAACGAAGGCATAAGCATTGAAATAAAATTACAATGGATTGTGTCGTATTAACCATGACCAATCCCCAATTTCGTGGGCTCAGGAGTAAAATTCATGGCTGCTGCCAAAGCATCAAAAACTGCCGCAAAAGCGGATGCCACCTTGTTGAAAGCGCTGGCGACCGCCTTCGCGGACAGCGCCCTTCCCGGAGAGAATGAGGGGTTTGATGCCAAAGCCTGCGAAGAAGCGGCGCGCTTCACCTTGCAGGTTGCGGAGCAACGCAAGGTGGGCAACGCCGCGGTAGCGCTGGACAGTTTTACCGATGCGCAGGGCCGCATGGCCATGCGGATCGCCATGAACAATGACGATATGCCCTTTCTGGTGGATTCGATTTCCGCCGCCGTTGCCTCCAAAGCAATTGGCGTAAAGCGGTTGATCCACCCTGTGCTTAGCACCGTGCGTGACGATCAGGCCGTGTTGCAGTCGGTCAGCCGGAAACGGGATTCATCGGTCACACGCGAATCATTCATCTATCTTGAGACCGATCGCGTCGACGCCAAGGAACGGCGCGCGCTCGAAGAAAATCTGCACGCTGTGCTGCGCGATGTGCGCGGCGCGGTTACCGACTGGCGCAAGATGCTGGGTGCGATGTCCGAAGATGCCGACAGCCTGCCCGATGGCGAAGGCGCGGCTCTGGTCCGCTGGTTCCTCGAAAATAATATGACCGTGCTGGGACATGAAGTTCTGGCGCGCGACGGGAAAAGGTCGAAACGGCTCGGCTTGGCGCGGGTCAGCAACGAGGCGATCCTGTCGGAAAAGAGCATCGGCCTTGCCATCAAATGGTTCGAAGAAGGCGGCAGCGCGCCGCTGATCCTGAAAGCCAACCGCGTATCGAGCGTGCACCGCAATGTGCAGTTGGACCTTGTGGTTGTCCCCATCCGTGAGGGCAGCACGATCACAGGTCTGTCGATTACAGCCGGTCTGTGGACCAGCGCCGCACTGGCAACCGCGCCAGACCGGATACCGGTATTGCGCACGCATCTTTCGACATTGATGGAGCGGTTCGGATTTGACCCGTCGGGACATGCCGGAAAGGCGATGACCCATGTGTTGACCTCCTTGCCGCATGATTTGCTGGTGTCGCTGAAACTGGCGGAGTTGGAGCGGGTTACCCTGACCGCCATGTCGCTGACCGACCGGCCACGGCCCAAATTGCTGGCGATCCGGTCGCCGCTTGGACGGCATCTTTATATTTTCGTCTGGCTGCCCCGCGACGATGTGTCCACCGGTATGCGCAAGCAGATCGAGGATATGTTGACCGCAACGACAGGCGGCGGGCTGCTTGGCTGGTCGATCAGCCTCGAAGATGGCGGTATCGCGCTTCTGCGCTACACGCTCGACTTGCCGGATCGTGACCAGAAGGTCGATGAAGCCCAACTCGACGATAAGCTGGAACTCATGGTCCGCGGGTGGGAGCCCGCGGTTGAGGCATCGCTTGCCCGCTTGACCGATGAAAAGCGCGCCGCTGCAATGATCGTTCGTTATGGCGCATTGTTCCCGAACAATTACCGCACCAGCTACAGTTCGGACGAAGCTGCGCGCGATATGCTCGGCCTGCTGCAGATGGAGCGTGACCATAGCAAGGTGACGCGGCTTTCCGCCGATGGGGAAATGCTGCGCCTGAAAGTGTTCAGTCAGGGCGGTGCCATGCCGTTGAGCGACATGGTCCCCGCGCTCGAAAATTTCGGATTCGACGTATTGGAGGAATCCCCGACGGCCTTGAGTGACGGGAATTATATCCATGACTTCCGACTGGGTCTGCGCGGTGGCGATGTCGCCAGCGTGATGGAACGCGCCGCCATTCTCGAAGGCGCGTTGAGCCAGGTTCTCGACGGAAAAGCCGAGAATGATGTATTCAACCAGCTTGTCACGGTGGCCGCGCTTTTGCCTCAGTCGGTGATCTTGCTGCGCGCCTGGTACCGCTATTTGCGGCAGACGGGTGTCACCTATGGCATGCCCACCGCCGTTGCCGCCCTGTCCAAGCATTCGGGCGTCACACGCGCGATTATCAGCCTCTTCAACGCCGCGCATGATCCAGCCTTTACCGGCGACCGCGACAAGGAATCGGCGAAATTTATCAAGAGCATTGAAACCGGACTTGCTGCGGTCTCGGCAATTGATGAGGACCGGATTTTGCGGCGCTATATGGGCGTCGTGCGCGCCACCTTGCGTACCAATGCCTTTGCGCCTGCCGGTGCCGAAGCCTTGGCGTTCAAACTCGACAGCGCCAAAGTTCCGGGTCTGCCCGCGCCTCTGCCTTGGCGCGAAGTGTTCGTTTATTCGCCGCGGGTCGAGGGCATCCATTTGCGCGCTGGTCCTGTCGCGCGCGGGGGTCTGCGCTGGTCCGACCGCCGGGACGATTTCCGCACCGAGGTTCTGGGCCTGATGAAAGCGCAGCGCGTCAAAAACGCCGTGATTGTGCCAACGGGTGCAAAGGGCGGGTTCTATCCCAAAAAACTGCCCGACATGCGGGTCGACCGCGACGCCTGGTTTGCGGAAGGCACCGAGAGCTATCGCCTGTTCATCCGCACCTTGCTGTCGATCACCGACAATATCGTGAACGACAAGGTAGTGCATCCCGACAGCGTAGTTATCCATGACGGCGACGATCCCTATTTCGTGGTTGCCGCCGACAAGGGAACCGCAACCTTCTCCGACACGGCCAATGCCATCGCGCTGGAACGCAATTTCTGGCTGGGCGACGCGTTCGCCAGTGGCGGTTCGGTGGGCTATGACCATAAGGCAATGGGCATCACCGCCAAGGGTGGCTGGCTTTCGGTCCAGCGGCACTTTGCCGAAATGGGCATCAATGTGCAGAAAGAGCCTGTTACGGTTGCCGGTGTCGGCGACATGTCGGGCGACGTGTTCGGCAATGGTATGCTGCTGTCCAAAACGTTGAAGGTCGTTGCGGCCTTTGACCATAGACACATCTTCTTCGATCCCAGTCCGGACCCTGCCATAAGCTGGAAAGAACGCCAGCGGCTGTTCAACCTGCCTCGGTCAAGCTGGCTGGATTATGATCCAAAGCTGATTTCCAAAGGCGGTGGCGTCTTTGCACGCAATGAAAAAAGCATCAAGACAACCCCTGAAATCAGGGCCTTGCTGGGCATAGATGCCAAAGATATTGAACCTTCGGAACTGATGACGGCCATTTTGAAAGCGCCCGTCCAGTTGCTTTGGTTTGGTGGAATCGGGACCTATATCAAGGACAAGGGCGAGAGCCATCTGGACGTGGGCGACCCCGGCAACGATGCCATTCGCGTCAACGGCGCCGATGTGCGAGCGCAAGTCATTGGCGAAGGTGCCAATCTGGGTGTCACGCAAGCAGGCCGCATCGGCTTTGCCCTGCGCGGTGGTCGCATTAATACCGACTTTATCGACAACAGCGCCGGCGTTGATTGTTCGGATAATGAGGTCAACATCAAGATCGCGCTCAACGCCGAAATGCGTGCGGGCAAGCTGAAAGAACCGGTCCGCAACAAGTTGCTGGCCGAAATGACCGATGCGGTTGCGCATCTGGTGCTGGAGGATAACCGCCTGCAGACGCTGGCGCTGTCCATCGCCGAAACCGGCGGGGCGGGGGATTTGCCCGCTTATGTCCGGCTGATCGAAACCTTCGAAAGCACGGGCAGGTTGGACCGTGTGGTCGAAGGCATTGCACCCAATGACGAGCTTTTCCGCCGCGCAAGTGAGGGCAAGGGGCTGACCCGGCCGGAACTGGCGGTTTTGCTGTCGACGGCGAAGCTGGCGACGCAGGATGGCGTAGAGGCCGCTCCCTTGGCCGAAGATCCCTCGATGGATGGCGAGTTGCTTGCGGCATTTCCTGACGCAATGGTCAAAAAGCACAAGTCGGCGATTTTGGCGCACCGGTTGCGCAAGGAAATCATCGCGACCAAGCTTGCAAACCGGATGATCAATCGGCTCGGTCTGCTCCACCCGTTCGAATTGGCGGAAGAAGAAGGCTGTGGCCTCGGCGAAGTTGCGGCGGCCTTTGCCATTGCGGAGCGGATCTACGATCTGCCGGCATTATGGCAGGCTATCGACACGGCCGAAATGCCCGAATCGACCCGTTTGCTCTTGTTTAATCAGACCGCTGTTGAGGTCCGCGCGCAAATGGCCGACCTGATCCGCAATGCGGCGGAAGGCCGTGACGTGGGTGCTGCGACCGCGCTCTACACTCCGGTCGTACAGAAATTGTCGACCTCGCTTGATAGCTTGCTACCTGCGGATGTCCGTCACCAGACCGAAAGCTTTGGCGCGCGTCTGGTCGAACATGGCGCGCCGCGCAAAATTGCGGATCGTCTGGTGCAGATGGCACAGCTTGATGGGGCGATTGGCCTTGCGGCGCTGTCGGCGACACAAAAGGCCGATGTGACTGCGCTGACACAGGCGTTCACCGCACTGGGCGACGCGCTGGGCATCGGCTGGGCACAGGGCACAGCGATGCAAATGGATCCGCATGACCCGTGGGAGCGTTTGCTCGTTGCCGGGCTGGCGCGTGATTTCCAGGCAATGCGCCTCGATTTCCTCCGCCGCCGCGCCGCGAAGAAGCCGCTCGCCGATACACAGGGCTGGGTCGCCGACAATGAAGGCCGGGTCCGGTCCTTCAAGGCGATGGTCGACCGTGCGCGTATGGCCGGTTTGCCCACACCCGCTATGCTGGCACAGATTGCCGGGCAGGCGCGGGTGCTGCTGGGGCGTTAAGCGGCTAGGATTTGGATGCCATCAGTCCGGCGACACTACCCTTTGTCGACGGATTGGACGCGTTCTGCTTCTTCGGTTTTTCGGCCTTTGGCTTGCGGGCTTCGCGGTTCGTTTTCTTTTGGCTCTTCGCCATATCGTCTCTCCTGTGGTTAGGCGGCTAGTGCCGGCTTGGGGGTAAGAGGGCTGCTGTTCGCAATTGGCCGGTACTGGCTGGCGGCTGGCGTCAGCAGATGCGCCTCCAGCAAGGTGAGGATTTCCGAATCTTCGTCGGCGTCAAATTTGCGGGCAAAGAAATCGGGGCTGAGGCTCAAGCGCATGGCATCGGCTTTGACAAAGGTGCGAGGGCGCAGCTTGATGTCGCCGTCGGGGATCCAGTCGATCGTACGCAAATCGTCATTGATCACTTCGCCATGCTTTCCGCTGTTCATGATCAGGGTCTGGAAAAAGCCTTCGTCGGCAATCAGCGATCGGCGGTAAAAGGTGCGGAACGGCTTCACCCGGGCGTCGGTGCAGGCGAATTCGCAAAAGGCGCGGGTGACGACTTTCCACTGGGTGCCGATAAAGGGTGTGACATGCGCCATGGGGCGGCGTTTGACGCCGGTCCGGAAGATGCGGCCCAAAGCCTCAATAAAATAATGGCTGATCCGGTTGACGGTGTCGGGCCGGACCAAATGCTGGTTTACGGCACGGATATATTGCTTGCCGCGATTCAACCGCAGAAAGCCGCGGATATATTCCTGTGACTTCAGCGGGAAATCCTGTCCGCTCAGATTGATATAATGGGTCCAGCTTTTGCTCATCTTCAGCAGCATCGCCATGCCGCGCAGCTCTGCATCGACCAGGCTGTATCCACCCCATAGCATGGGGCGCGGTTCCAATATGGCAGTGCCCTGATAAGGTTTCAGAAAGGCGGTGATGTCGGCCTGTATTTCGGGGCCGGAGGTGCGGTCGATGTGGATGAGATACTGGTTGCCGGGCACATAGATGGCGCGGAACATGCGCTTGAACTGTTCGGGAAAGCGATGGACGAGAATGAAATAGGCGATCAAAAGGCGCACTCCATGTGCGCGCGCCGGACCTGCAGGGACGACGCGCGGCGGGTATCACCCGTCTCGGGACGCCAAGCGAAAGAAAGTTCGACCGGAAAGAGACACTGGCCAGCACGGGCGGGGCGGCTGTCAGTCCCGCCTATATAGGGATGAAAGCGCCCTTATATAAGGCCCTACCGCCGATTATTCGGCGGCTTCGGTCTCCATTGCCCGTTTGTAGATGCTGTTCAGCGGATATTTGAACAGCTTCATCACCATGGGTTCGAAAAATTCGAGCGGCAGGGTGTCATATTCGGGGTCGAAAGCCGGGCAATCATATTTGTCGATAAATTCTTCGGTATCGGCAAACCATTCATGCCCCCGGAACTGTTCACGCATATCGCGGTCAAGGCCGAGATGGTGGAAGAAATTATGCCCCTGGAAGATGCCATGATGCTGGACAATCCAGAGGAGCTTCTCGGACACAAAGGGTTTCAGGATCGCCGCCGCAATGTCGGGATGGTTTGCCGCGCCCAGCGTGTCGCCGATATCGTGCAGCAAGGCCATCACCACATAATCTTCGTCCCGCCCGTCGCGATAGGCGCGGGTCGCGGTCTGCAGCGAATGGGTCAGCCGGTCCACCGCAAAGCCGCCAAAGTCGCCGTCGAGCAGCTTCAAATGGTCTAATATCCGCTTCCCGCCATTTTGCGCGAACGGAATATTGTGCCGCATGATGATCTGCCAATCCTCTTGCGTGCTCAGCGACATGTCGTGAAAACTGGCGCGATCGTCTTGATTGTCCATGTGACTCTTTCCTCTCGTCAGCCATGCTATCATGGCTTTTCTGTGAAACAAGGGCTTCATGCGCGCGCAAAATGCGGCTAGACCCAAAATATGGCGGTTCTAGAGCTTACTGATAAACCCTTTTTCGCGGACAAGAACCGGGCTTTCTGGAACCTGCATTCCGCCGGTTGGGCAGGGGCCGTTATCTTGCGCGCCGCATCCGGCATTGCGCAGGGCCAGCCTGTCAGCTTCCTTGTCCCCATCCTGATCTCCGCCGTTACCGGCTATTCCATCACGCTCGTTCTGTCGGTGGTCTACCGTTTCCTGATTGACCAGCGCCCGTTCATTACGTGGAGCCTGACCTTTGTGGCCATGTCCGTGGCGACCATTGGCTATGCCTATATCGATGTGTGGGTGCTGCAGACGATACGCGACGGGGTCGACGAAACGCCCTTTGCGCAGCTTTGGCTGGCGGCGATCTATATCAACTCGGTGCTTTTGGCGGCATGGTCGGCGCTTTATTACGCGATCAACTATTTCGTCCGCGCCGAAGAGCAGGCGGACCAGATGATGCGGCTGGAGGCGCAGGCGACCAGCGCGCAGCTCACCATGCTGCGGTATCAGCTCAACCCGCATTTCCTGTTCAACACGCTGAACAGTATTTCCACGCTGGTCCTGCTGAAACAGACCGAGCAGGCCAACGCGATGTTGTCGCGCCTGTCGTCTTTCCTGCGCTTCACCTTGATTAACGAGGCCGCCGCTAAAGTGCCGCTGACGCAGGAAATCGAGACGTTGAAGCTCTATCTCGATATCGAGAAAATGCGTTTCGAAGAGCGGTTGCGCACCTTTTTCAACATCGAACCGGCGGTCGAAAATGCGCTGGTGCCCTCATTGTTGCTGCAACCGTTGGTGGAAAACGCCATCAAATATGCGGTCACGCCGAAAGAAGAGGGGGCGGATATCTCGGTTACCGCTCAACTCGTCGGCCAAAGGGTTCGCATCACCGTTTCCGACACCGGCCCGGGCTTGCAGCCGGGTCAGCAAGACCACAGCCTGTCCACAGGGGTCGGCATGGCGAACACGCGCGAGCGGCTTTCGCAGGCCTATGGAGATGACCAGCGTTTCGAATTTTATGTGAAAGCTAGCGGCGGATTTGAGGTTTTATTGGAACTGCCTTATCAGACGCGCATTATACCGGTCGAAGAAAATCAAGCGGGGGCAACATTACAAGGAATGAAAACCGCATGAGCATTCGTACAATATTGGTTGATGATGAAAAATTGGCCATCCAGGGCCTCGAATTGAGGCTTCAGGCATTTGACGATATTGAAATCGTTGCCACATGCCATAACGGGCGTGAGGCAATCCGGAAGATCAAGACATTGAAGCCCGATCTGGTTTTTCTGGACATCCAGATGCCCGGATTTGATGGCTTCTCGGTGGTGCAGGGCGTGATGGACATTGATCCCCCGCTTTTTGTCTTTGTCACCGCCTATTCCGAACATGCGATCAAGGCCTTTGAGGCGCAGGCGGTCGATTATCTGATGAAGCCCGTCGAGCCCGACCGGTTGGCCGACACCATGGAACGTGTCCGGTCACGTCTGGCGAACAAGCGCAACACCGATGAGCTGGAGCGTCTGCGCACCGTCATCAACGAAGTCGCGCCCAACGCCGCCGACAATCTGGGCTCAATGGACGACGATGTCGCGTCCACGCGCTTTGAAAAGCTGATAAACGTCAAGGACCGGGGCCAGATTTTCCGCGTCGACGTAGAAAGCATTGAGCGGATCGACGCTGCGGGTGACTATATGTGCATCTACACCGCCGACAATTCGCTGATCCTGCGCGAAACGATGAAGGATCTGGAAAAGCGTCTTGATCCGCGCACATTCCAGCGGGTGCACCGCAGCACCATCGTCAATCTGGACCAGGTGCGTCAGGTCAAGCCCCACACCAATGGCGAATGCTTCCTCGTGCTCGAATCCGGCGCGCAGGTGAAGGTTAGCCGGTCCTACCGCGACGTCGTCGCACGTTTCGTACATTAAAAAAGGAGAATAGGGATGGCCGAAGCCGACGCGTCACCGCGCATGAAAGCCAGCGACTTCCATCCCTATATTCTCGAAATCTTTGACGGCTATGTGCATGGCAAGCTGACCAAGCGCGAATTCATCCGGGAGGCGGGCAAATTCGCCGCCGCCGGTGTCACGGGCCTGATGATCCTGCAGCAACTCGCGCCCGATTATGCGCTGGCGCAACAGGTGAAGGCCGACGACCCCGCGATCATAACGCAAAGGGTCGAAGTACCCAGCCCAGAAGGCCATGGCAGCATCAACGGCCTGCTCGCCCGGCCTGCCAAGGCAAAGGGCAAGTTGCCTGCGGTATTGGTCATTCACGAAAATCGCGGCCTCAACCCCTATATCGAGGATGTGGCGCGGCGTCTGGCGAAGGCCGGATATCTGGCACTCGCCCCCGACGGCCTGTCCTCGGTTGGCGGCTATCCCGGCAACGACGACAAGGGCCGCGAACTGCAGGCGAAACTCAATCCGGCAAAATTGCTTGAGGATTTCTTCGCCAGCTTTGAATTTCTGCGCGATCACAAGGAAAGCAACGGCAAAGTCGGTGCGGTCGGCTTCTGCTATGGCGGCGGCGTATGCAATGCGCTTGCCGTGGCCTATCCCGACCTCGGCGCTTCGGCTCCCTATTATGGCCGCCAACCCAAGGCCGAGGAAGTCCCCGCGATCAAGGCCCCGTTGCTGATCCACTATGCCGAAGCAGACGAGCGCATCAACGCAGGCTGGCTGCCTTATCAGGCGGCGCTGATTTCCAACCAGAAACGCTACGAAGTGCATTTCTACCCCGGCACGCAGCATGGCTTCCACAACGACAGCACCCCGCGTTACGACAAGGCGGCAGCGGAGTTGAGCTGGTCGCGGACCCTGGCCTTTTTCAAGGCGAATTTGACGGCCTGAGGCGGGCGGTTTCTTTTTTCGTCAGAAGGAAGAAGAGAATAGGCAAGATTGTCTTTCTTCAACTTCACGTTCATCGCCCCGCCCCGCAATAATCCGGAACGGCGGTACGTTATTTCTGCGCCGCCTGCTGTGCTTGATCCGCCGCGATGGTTTCGCGCGCGATAGCACTTTGCTCTGCCGGAGAGCGACACTGGAACACCGCTTCGAACGTTGCTTGCACGAGATATGTGCCCGTCGGCAGATAAGGTCCCATTACCTCGCGTTCTTCGCCTGTCTTCGTCACATTCTGGATCGCGTGTCTAAAACCGGGAGAAGCAAGCATGTTGCGGATCATCATGTTACCCTGATCGGCATCGTAGAGGCCGTCTCCGTCATCGGGGATAGGTAGCCAATTGATCCCGCATTCGGGATAGGCATTGCGGGGTCGATCCGCCGCGCGGCTGAATACGACCACATAATTGCGGTCCTTGTCGATGACGATCTGCTCGTCATTCAGGCATTTTAGTACCATGGTATTGGCTGCACCCTTTTGCGAGCAGAGTGACCAATATCGCATGTCTGCATCTTTGACCCGCATCACCGGATCACCGCTCATGGTCCGCGGCGTAACCGGCAGCTTGCCGCGCAGCACATAGATCGGCCCGAATTTGCGATTGATGAAAGTGCGGACATATTGATTGTCGACCGTGGGATAGAAGCCTTCGCTCTTGCGGTCGAAATTGCCGATGGCACCGGTGAATATGCCCTCAAACTGTTTGCGGTCGAACTGCGCATACCATGTCGACGGATTTGTTGCCGGATTTGTATCCGGTTTGCCCGGTGTCGTCAGCAACTCGCGATATCGCCAGGCTGGCATACCAACGGCGTCTGGCGCGATCTTCATTTGCTGGCTGGCATTGATCGCGTCGCAGGCATCCATTCCGCGCAAAACCTTGCCGTCCGCGAGCGTTAGCACCGGGGTTGGCAGCGGGACATTCCCGGTGATGCCTGAACCTTTGTCGACCGTGTATATCCGGTAGATCAGAACCTGTTGATAACCATCATTCTTGGGTGCGTGGATGACCTTGGAAGTTGCACCTTCAATGAAAATTCCTTCGCGCCGTGAAAGGTCGCGAGTGCCACCCGTCTGGATTTCAATCGAATAGGAACGCTTCCGCACTGTCCGGTCGGCGCCATCACGCGCGGGATTAGTATGGCCGGACAGTGGCGAAATCAGATAATCTGCCAGACTTTCGACAGGCTGCCCGCGCATGTCATAGGTTGTGAAAGATGAATAGCGCGCATGCGGGAACTGCCCGTCAAGACGCAGCGACGCGCCTTCGGGCACAGTAAATTTGGCAGTCCAGTAAAAGGTGTTGGTATCCGGCCACGCGATGTTGAGATAGGGATCGCCGCTATAGGGACCATTGCTCCAAAAGCAGGTGCGTGGCCCGGGCGTCCCGGGTTTTTGGGTGTCCATCCGGTTGATGGGGCCCGACATCGGCACATGATCCTGCGCTTGCCCGGGGCTCGCAGCCAAAAAACTGGCGGTCAGTACTATCGTGGTGGCGCGTGATAGGGTCTTGCTCTCGAACATGATGGGCCTCTCCTTTTTATGGCTATTGGCGGAGAGAATAGGGCCGACTGCAAAAAGCAATTGTCGGAATCCGGACAATTGATGCAGAGTGGAGCAATGCAAGCCCATCACCAGAAATTCATCCGTTCTATGTTTCGACAATCCCCGGTCATTGGCGTGCTAGATCCGGATGATGTCGATCTGCTATTTCAGGCGGCGAACGTGCGATCCTTTGCCCGGCGCGGAGCATTGGGCTACCCGGGCGAGCAGTCCCGCTATCTGTTTCTTGTGATGAGCGGGCAAGCGGAATTGACGACAGGGTCAGCCGAAGGCGGCGAAGTAACCATCGCCACATTCGGCGCCGGGAGCTGGGTAAACTGGCTGGCGGTCCTTGATCCGATTGAAACCGAGCGCGAATTCCAGGTTATTGCAGGCTCGACCCTGATCACATTTCCGTCCGCGCTGGTACGCACCATCATGAACCGGAACCAGGCGGCTTATGGGCCGCTCTATCTGGAATTGGGCAAACGATTTCGCGCGATCATGAAATGGATGGAACATACCGCGCTCAGCCGTGACACGCAGCGTCTGGCCAATCTGTTGGTGATGCTGGTGAAAGTCGGCGGAGACGGCCACGCCCCGCATATTGCACGTCTGTCACAACAACAACTGGCGCGCCTATCCGGTTGCACCCGCCAGACACTTAACATTCGGCTAGGCCAGCTCGCCAAGATCGGTTTAATCAAAACCGGCTATGGACGTGTCACCGTACCTGACTTGCAAGCTCTTGCCCGTTTCGCAGCCGCGACCTGATTGTGTGATTCCCACAATATTCCGATTATTCCAGATAGCTGCATTGCTCAGTGAAACCAGCTATTCGTTCTGGGTGACGACGCAGGGCAAAACACTTGTTTCTTCACGTCCTTCTTCGCGCCTTTGCGTGAGATTAATCCGGCGCGAGGGTGTGGCGAAGTGTTTGTTGATGCCTGGCGCTTCCCTCGAAAGCATTGTCACCCTGAACTCGTTTCACCTTCGGTGACTGCGTTCCAGGGTCTTAGTCAGCGACGTTGAAAACTAAGACCCTGAAACAAGTTCAGGGTGACGGGTGTGTTAAGCTGCGGGGTTGGGGACTGTCCCTGAAGGGACAGTCCCCTTTCATTGCCTGCCGTTGAAGGGGTGACGCGACGCCTTCTTCCTTTTTTCCTTTTTCCTTCTAGCGAAAAAAAAGTCAGCCCAGCCTTCCCGCAAACGCCGCACTAGCCACGCTACCGCCGCTCTGCAAAAAACGCCTTCAGCAGCGCCGCTGCCTCATCGGCTGCGATTCCGGCGTAAACTTCCGGCCGGTGGTGCACGGTAGGCTGGTCGAACAGGCGGGGACCGTGGGCGACGGCTCCGCCTTTGGGGTCGTCGGCTCCATAATAGAGGCGGGCGATGCGGGCGTGGGCGATGGCGCCGGCGCACATGGCGCAGGGTTCAAGCGTCACCCATAGCTCGCATCCGGTCAGCCGGTCGTTGCCGAGCGCTGTCGCCGCCTGCCGCAGCGCGATGATTTCGGCATGGGCGGTGGGGTCGTGGCTTTTAAGGGGGCGATTTGCGCCGCGTCCGATGATCTGGCCGTCCTTGACCACGATGGCACCCACCGGAACCTCGCCTGATTCCGCTGCCTGACGGGCGAGGGCCAGTGCTTCTT
Organism: Sphingorhabdus lacus; assembly: GCF_009768975.1. Classification (NCBI taxonomy): domain Bacteria; kingdom Pseudomonadati; phylum Pseudomonadota; class Alphaproteobacteria; order Sphingomonadales; family Sphingorhabdaceae; genus Sphingorhabdus; species Sphingorhabdus lacus. Next base: position 383,551 of record NZ_CP035733.1, read on the forward strand.
CCATCATTTTGCGGGCATTGGACAAAGACATGGCCTTCCGCTACCCGACAATGGCGCATTTGGCTATATCTGCGACTTGACCTTTCTGGCCCGGAAGGTTAGGGGCAGCGACTTTCGCGGGACAGTGATTCCGCACCACATCTTTTTTAACGGGATAGATATCATGTCGCGCATTTGCGAACTCACCGGCAAGGGCCGTCTGGTAGGCAACAATGTCAGCCACGCCAACAACAAGACCAAGCGCACGTTCCTGCCGAACCTGCAGAATGTTACCTTGCTGTCGGACACGCTGGAACAGGGTTACAAGTTCAAGGTATCGACCCATGGTCTGCGTTCGGTTGAACATGTTGGCGGTCTCGACAACTGGTTGCTCAAGACCTCGGACGAAAAGCTTTCGACCAACGCCCGCAAGGTGAAGAAAGAAATCGCCAAGAAGCAGAAGGCTGCGGCCTGATTTCGGACGGCTGCTTCGGCGGCTGTTTTACAGAGATTCAAAACCGGGGGCGGGTTCCGCTTCCGGTTTTTTCGTGTCTGCCTTTTCGGCGAGGCGGAACTTCATCAAGATAGTCCGCTGCAGAACGAAGAAATTATTGTCGGAAATCAGCCAGATATAGGTGTTTCCGCCATTCTCTTCGGTGGCGATCCCCTCCAGATTATCCACCAGCAACGGCGACGTCAGCGTCGCGACGATCCGGCTTTCTACGATCTTGCCTTTGGCGATCAGCGAAGGCTGGAGCAGGCCGATCTTTGCCGCGAAACCGTCGGGAAGGCCGATGGAACGGTGGATCAGGGCCAGGCGCCCGTCCGCCAACTGGACGCCATCGGTGACGCGATAGCCTGCAGGTGGGCGATAGGTGAATCGGCTGACGACCGAACCTTTTTCAACAGGGTCCCCTGAAAAAAGCAAAGCCTGATGCGTCCCGTCGTCCACGGATTCGGCAATGACGATGAACCGACCGTCACGAAGCCGGATCAATGCTTCTGCACCACGATTTTCGGGCCATTCCTGCATTTCTGCCGGGCGAGCGACGCCGCTTACGCGGGAGAAGGAGCGGGAGAATCGCCGAATCGCATGGTTCGCTTCGTAGCTGACCCAAAACTGTCCGCTATGCGCATCATGTGCGATGCCTTCGCTGTCGCGGTCCTTGTAATCAAGGTCTGGCCCCGTCGAACCCGGTAAGGGGGCAATGAAGGGGCGATCGATCTGGGCGTTGTTGGATAGCCCGAATCCGATCAGGGTTCCGGCGTCGCTAATCCCGACAAAGCGTCCTTCCGGCAGGAGCGTCAGGCCGGAAATGCCACCGAAATTCTCGTTCCGGCTGTCCAATTGCCATGCGCCTTCGAAAATCAGTTCGCCGATTCGGCGTTTGCCGGGATGTGCGGGATCGAGGTTGAGGGGCTTGAACGCGATATCCTGGCTGTTGTTAATCTCGATGATGCGAACGCCGCCAATGGACAGGATAGCGAGCAAAATAAGGAGCAAAGGGCGCTTCAGTCGGGAAATCATGGGACCCCATTGTTGTTAATCTTAAGCGGCATAAACATGAACAGACGATAACAACTACATTCAGATTAGGGTCAATAGCGTCATTGCATAACAGCATCGTTGGGAAAACACATTGCCCCTGACCCTAAGAGCTGGAGAACAGATATGACACAATTTCGCAAGAGCATTGGCGCACTGGTCCTTGCCGCCACCGCCGTAACAGGTTTTTCTGCCGCCCCTGCATATGCTGACCGGGGCTATGACGACGATGGCTATTACAGCCGCGACGACCGCTATGACCGTTATGACCGCCGCGAATATCGTCGGGGTGACCGCTATTACCGTGGCAACCAACGTTGCGACAAGGGTACGGGCGGCACCATCATAGGTGCGGTTGCCGGTGGCCTTTTGGGTAACGAAGTCGCCCGTCGCGGTAACAAGACCGAAGGCAGCATCATCGGTGCTGCGGTAGGCGCGCTGGCCGGTCGCGCGATCGACAAGTCGGACAGCAACTGCCGCCGTCGTTACCGCTAGTTTCTAAGGCTTTCACCCTGCGGCGTCCCTGAACCTTCTCAGCCGCAGGTTGAAGACGAACCTCTTCGGGGGTGGGCCAGCATCGTTAAGCGGTGCTGGCCTTTTTCGTTACAAGTGAAACTTGTCTGGCCCGCCATTATCCGGCAAAGCGCGGGGCATGACACCGACACTCGACTCCGCCCGCGCCGCCATCCGTCCCTATCATCGCAAGCCGGAGCCCGAGGTGCTGGCACCGCTGGTGGTCAGCGCGCAAATGGCAGCGCCGGACCGGGATGCGATTGTGGCGATTGCCCGCGACCTGTTGCAGGACCTGCGTGCTGCGCAATCCGATGGTTGGGTGAACCAGTTTTTGCAGGAATATCGGCTGGGGACGGAAGAGGGGACGGCGCTCTTATCGCTGGCCGAGGCGTTTTTGCGGGTGCCTGATCCGGAGACTGCCGACCTGCTCATCGCCGACAAGCTGACCGATGCGGACTGGCGCGGGCATAAGGGGCAATCGTCCAGCCTGCTCGTCAACAGTGCGACATGGGGGCTGGTGCTGGGCAAGGCGGTGCTGGGCGACAGCAACAGCAGCCTGAAACGTCTGATCGCGCGTGCTGGCGAACCCTTCGTGCGGCAGGCCGTGGGCGCGGCGATGCGGTTGATGGGGCAGGTCTTTGTCATGGGCCGGACCATCGACGAAGCCATGAAGCGCATGGATGCCAAGGAAAACCGGGGCTTTACCGCCAGCTTCGACATGCTGGGCGAGGCCGCCCGGACCCGCGCCGATGCCGAGCGCTACTTCGAAGCCTATGCCAACGCCATTGCCTCGGTCGGGCAGAATGCGGCGCGCGGGCATAGCGTTTCGGTGAAGCTGTCGGCGCTGCACCCCCGCTATGAAACTGCGCAGGCGGCGAGCTGTGTGCCCGAACTTGCCGCCATGGTGCGCGAACTCGCGTCCAAGGCGGCTTCGCTCGGCGTTCAGTTGACCATCGATGCCGAAGAGGCGGCGCGGCTGGAGATGAGCCTTGATATCATCGAGCGCGTTGCACGCGATCCCGCGCTGAACGGCTGGGACGGGCTGGGCATGGCGGTGCAGGCCTATTCCAAGCGCGCGCGGCCGACCATCGCCTGGGCCAATGCGCTAGGCGCGGAAACGCGCCGGATCCTGCAGGTGCGGCTGGTGAAGGGCGCCTATTGGGACAGCGAGATAAAGCACGCACAGGAGCGCGGGCTGAGCGATTTCCCGCTCTTCACGCGCAAGCCTGCGACCGACGTGTCCTACCTTGCCTGCGCCCGCGACATGTTCGACGCCGCGCACATCCGCCCGGCGCTGGCGAGCCACAATGCGCTGACCATCGCGACCATCGTGCATTGGGCGGGCAACCGGCGTGATTTTGAATTCCAGCGGTTGCACGGCATGGGCGAGGGGCTTTTCGAAAGGCTGGTGCAGGAGGAGGGCTATCATTGCCGGACCTACGCGCCCGTCGGCGGCCACCGCGACTTGCTTGCCTATCTCGTCCGCCGCCTGCTGGAAAATGGCGCGAACAGCAGCTTTGTCCATCAGTTGGCCGACCAGTCGGTCAGCGAAGACGAACTGCTCGCCGATCCGGTTGAAAAGGTCATGGCGGTAGGCGGCACGCGCCACCCCGCCATCGCCTTGCCCGCAGACCTGTTCCAGCCGGAGCGCGTGAACAGCCAGGGCGTCGATCTGGACGATGCCGCCGTCTTGGCTGCTACTGCCACCGAAATCGCCATCCCCGCGAAGCTTGCCATAGCCGCAGGTCCCGGCCCACAAGAGGCCGTCAGCCGCGCCTTGGCCGCCTATCCGGCATGGTCTTCGACATCGCTCTACACCCGCGCCGAATGTCTGGACCGTCTGGCCGATCTGCTGGAGGAAAACCGGGGCAAGTTGATGGCGCTTGCGGTGCAGGAGGCGAAGAAAACCATCCCCGATGCGCTCTCCGAAGTGCGCGAGGCCATCGATTTCTGCCGCTATTATTCCGCGCGCGCCATTGCCGATCTGGTGCCGGTAGAACTGCCCGGGCCGACGGGCGAACGCAATGTCTTGCGCCATGAAGGGCGCGGTGTCTGGGTTGCTATCGCCCCGTGGAACTTCCCGCTCGCCATCTTTTTAGGACAAGTCGCCGCCGCTTTGGTGGCCGGCAATGCGGTGGTTGCAAAGCCCGCCCCGCAAACGCCCGCCATCGCCGCCTTTGCCGTTTCGCTCGCGCATCAAGCCGGCGTCCCTGCAGACGCGCTGCAATTGGTGACCGGCGCAGGCGATGTCGGCGCGCAGCTGACGTCTGACACCCGCATTTGCGGTGTGGTGTTCACAGGATCGGTCCCTACCGCCAAGGCCATCGCCCGCAACCTCTTGCTCGACGACGCCCGCCCGCTGGTGCCGCTGATTGCGGAAACGGGCGGTTTGAATGCGATGATCGTCGACTCCACCGCTCTGTCCGAACAGGTCGTGCGTGATGTCATCATCTCGGGTTTCCAATCCGCTGGACAGCGCTGCTCCGCCCTTCGCCTGCTGCTGTTGCAGGAAGATATTGCGGATCATACGCTCGAAATGCTGCGCGGTGCGATGGATTGCCTGAATGTTGGAGATCCGTCCGATCCTGCAACCGACATTGGCCCCGTCATTGACCAGGCATCCTATGACAAGCTGATGGCTTATCGCCAAAGCGTGAAAGACCGCATCTTCCACAGCGTTGCGGTCCCGGCCAAGGGCCTGTTCGTTCCGCCAACAGTTATCCGGCTGAATGACCTCGACCAGTTGCAAAATGAATGGTTCGGCCCGCTCGTCCACGTTGCGACATGGAAAGCCGGAACGCTCGACGCAACGGTGCAGCGCGTAAATGCCAAGGGCTTCGGCCTGACCATGGGCCTCCACAGCCGCATCGCGCGCAGCAGCGAAGCGGTCGAACAGATGGCGCGGGTCGGCAACCTCTATATCAACCGTTCGATGATTGGCGCAGTTGTGGGCAGTCAGCCCTTTGGCGGGGAAGGGCTATCGGGCACAGGACCCAAGGCGGGCGGTCCGCACTATCTCTACCGTTTCTGCGCCGAACGCACGACCAGTACGGACACGACAAGCGCAGGTGGCAACGCGTCGCTGCTGTCGTTGGAGGACGAGGTTTAATCTGGTTTGAACGCCATTCTCGTCACCCTGAAACAAGTTCAGGGTGACGGCTACTTTTAACGTCATTTGTTTGCAAAAACCCGGCTAAAAGTCCGGCCAGAAACGCCGTTTAGTGAATAGTGCCCAATGTCGTTTCGATGCTGAGCATGATGATCAGCCGTTCAATCTGGCGCCAGCGGCAATAATGCAGGTGGTTGCCCACATTGCGGCTCGCCTCGGCCCGATCAGCCGCCTCCAGTCCGGCGGTTTTACCAAATTGGTCGATCAACGCTTCTGCTTCGACAACATCGCGCGGTTCGACATAGAGCGGCAAAAACATAGGCTGGTCAGGCTTTCACAAGGGTTCCGGGTGGCAGACAGGCCCGGGTGAAACGGCCTGTCTGCAGAAACGCTGATAGCGCGGGGGCATGGCTGTTCCGTCAAAGCAATTGGTTAGCGGAAATTAAGCACGATGTTCCCGCTTGCCTGTCAGGCGGCATTGGTGGCAAAGGGGCGGCATGTCTGAAACGAACAATAGCCAACCCCGCTTTGCTGGCGGCATTTTTATTGCCCTCGGCCTGCTTTTGGGCGTCATCGGTGGTATCGCGCTGAATGAGCCTTCTGCAGGTATGATGATCGGCTTCGGTGCCGGTGTAGCTATCGCATTGGTGGTTTGGCTGTTGGACCGCAAGCGGGCCTGAGAGGATTTAAGCCATGTGGAAACATGTACGTAATATAGTTCTGATTTTCATCGTCCTTGGCCTGATCGGTGTATGGTTCCTGACCCGCCCGGACGAAGCAAAGCTTCCGCTAGCGGCGCTGGAAGGCCCTAAACCCGAACTCACCCAGCCTCGGCCGGAGATGTTTCCGACAATCAACGTGGCCGATGTCGACCGCTGGAAAGCCGGCGAAGCGCCGGTCGCGGCACCCGGCCTTGTCGTCGAACGCTTTGCCGAAGGGCTGGACCATCCCCGCAATATATATGTTTTGCCCAATGGCGATGTGCTGGTGGCTGAATCCAATTCGCCCCCGCGTGATGGCGGCGGTGTTGAAGGCATGGTCGCGCGCTGGCTGATGGGCAAGGCTGGGGCAGGCGTGCCGTCGGCCAACCGGGTCAGCCTGCTGCGCGACGCCGATGGCGATGGCAAGGCGGAGCTCAAGACACCCTATATCACCGGCCTGAACTCGCCCTTCGGCATGGTTCTTGTCGGCGATACGCTGTATGTTGCCAATACCGATGCTGTGCTGGCCTTCCCCTATAAGGAAGGCGCGACCAGCATCACCGCAAAAGGCCGTGAAGTCACCAAACTGAACGCCATGGCCCCCAACAACCATTGGACCCGCAACCTTGCCGCGTCACCTGATGGCAAGAAACTCTACATCTCGGTCGGGTCGAACAGCAATATCGCCGAACGCGGCATGCAATTCGAACGGGGCCGCGCGATGGTTCTCGAACTCGATCTGGCATCAGGCAAGAAGATGCCTTACGCATCGGGCCTGCGTAATCCGGTTGGGCTTGACTGGGACAAGTCGGGACGTTTGTGGACGGTCGTCAACGAACGCGACATGCTCGGATCTGATCTGGTTCCGGATTATCTGGCCCTCGTGGAATTCGGTGCCGACTATGGATGGCCGCAACATTATTGGGGTGGCTTTACCGACGCCCGTGTGTCGCCACCAAAACCCGAAAAGCGCGAATATGAACGCCGTCCGGACTATGCTCTGGGTGCCCACACCGCGCCTCTGGGTCTCGCCTTTGGCTATAATGCAAAGCTCGGCGCGTCCCTGACCGACGGTGCTTTTGTTGCCCGTCACGGATCGTGGAACCGCAAGCCTGCCTCGGGCTATGACGTGATCTTCGTGCCCTTCCCGAAGGGTGAGCCTGTCGGCAAGCCAGTGCGCGTGTTGACCGGTTTCTTGGACAAGGACGGCAATGCGCAGGGCCGGCCAACGATGCTGACGGTTGCGAAGGACGGTTCTTTGCTGGTGAGCGACGATGTCGGCAATATTGTCTGGCGTGTGAAGGCCAAGGGCTGAGGTGTTGGGGACAGTACCTAAAGGGACAGTCCCCGTATAAAGTTACCTTGGGGACTGTCCCTTTTATTCTTTTTACCCCGTCTCCCTGAACTCGTTTCGGGGTGACGGGTTTGTGGGATTCGACGGGGAGTAGGATTCAGGATGAAGTCTACTTTCTCCGCGCTCTCCGCGAACTCCGCGTGAACCCCTCTAGCGCAAGTTATTTGGATTACGCGGAGGCCGCGGAGACCGCGGAGAGAGTAGATTAGAGGCTTCGCCCGTTCGCCAAATCGTCGCACGAACCAATCCCGTCCCGCAAGCGGGAAGGGGTAAGGCGAACGGAATTCAGATAGGCATCCACCTAAATCTTGCGTCCCGCGCGTCCGGCGAGTTCCACCGTATAATGCCACGCCACCCGGCCCGATCGGCCGCCGCGTTGGTGGGCGAAGGCGAGGGCGTCGGCTTCGTCCCAGTCGAGGTCGAAATGGCTGGCATAGGCCGCGACCATCGACACAAAGGCTTCCTGATCGGCATATTGAAAACCAAGCTTCAACCCGAAGCGGTCGGCGAGCGCGAGGCTGTCGTCAATATTGTCGCGGGCGTTGATAGCATCGGTTTGCTCGGCCATTGTCCGGTCAACGATGTTTCGCCGGTTCGATGTCACATAGAGCCGCACATTGTTCGGACGCGCTTCGGCCCCGCCTTCCAAAAGCGAGCGGAGCAGGCGCGGCCCGTTGTCGTGCGTATCAAAGGCGATGTCATCGACAAACAGAATGAAGCGTCGCCCGGAAACGGACAGTTCCTCAAATAACTGGGGCAGCGAGGCCAGGTGGGATGACGATGCCTCGACCAGTGCGACAAACAGCCCTTCTTTCTGCAATTCCCCGACGACGGATTTGACCAGCGCCGATTTCCCCATGCCGCGCGCACCCCAGAGAAGCACATCATGCGCGGCCGCGCCGGAGGCATGGCGGCGGCTGTTTTCGAGCATATCGGTTTTCTGGCGGTCGACGCCGACGATCAGATCGATGGGCAACGGCCGGAAATGGTGGACCGGCGCAAGCCGTTTTCCGTCCCAATGATAGGCAGGATAGGCCGACAGGTCCATCGGCGGGGCAGGTGGCGGGGACAGTCTTTCGAGCGCTTCGGCGATGCGCTTCAAAATATCCGTGTTCAAGCCGCCATCCCTTCTGCGTCCAGCATATACAGCAATTCGGAACCGGCCTTCGCGCTCGTCTTCAGCGAAAGGGCTTCGGCCACCATGACTTCCAGATAATAGCGGCAGGCAACAACCTTGCCATCCAGAAAGGCGTTGGTGCCATTGGCGGTCTGTTCCGCCTGTGCGGCACGCAATTGGCGCAGCATCAGCCAGCCGGACGTCGCAATGGCCATCATCTGGGTGTAGGCATAGCTTCCGGCGAGGCGATCATCGACGCTGGCGCCCAGCATCCATTCGGTCACCTCGGCACAGGCCCCGGCAAGCGCGGACAGGGGGGCATTGTCGCCCGCGTCGGCGGTGATGGTTTGCAAATGACGGCGAATGACATCGCCACCTTCCATTGCCAGTTTGCGGCCAACAAGGTCGGCTGCCTGGATACCGTTGGTACCTTCGTAAATTGCGGCGATGCGGATATCGCGGTAATATTGGGCTGCTCCCGTTTCCTCGATAAAGCCCATGCCACCATGCACCTGTATGCCGAGCGAGGCGATTTCGCTGCCGAGATCAGTGCCATAGGTCTTGGCGAGCGGGGTGAGGAGGTCGACCATTTCACGCGCGCCGTCTTCGCCCAATGCGGCGCGGTCGACATAGCCCGAGGCGAAGTAGAGCAGAGCGCGGATGGCCTGCGTTCCGGCCTTCATACGCAATAGCATGCGGCGAACATCGGGATGCTCGATAATTGCGACCGAATCCCGTGATGCACCACCCGCCTTGGCCGACTGCACCCGTTCGCGCGCGAACCAGATCGCCTTTTGCGTCGCGGCTTCGGCGATTTGCACGCCCTGCAACCCGACATTCAGGCGGGCGTTGTTCATCATTGTGAACATCGCGCGCATGCCGCCGAATTCGGGGCCGATCAATTCACCGACACATTCGCCTTCCTCGCCAAAGGCAAGGACGCAGGTGGGCGAGGCATTGATGCCCATCTTATGTTCGATGGACACAACCTTGATATCGTTTGCCTCGCCGATGTCTCCGTCAGCGGTCAGCTGGTATTTCGGGACCAGGAACAGCGAAATGCCCTTGGTTCCTGCGGGCGCATCGGGTGTGCGGGCAAGCACGAGGTGGACGATATTCTCCACCATGTCATGGTCGCCGAAGCTGATATAGATTTTCTGGCCGCGGATCTGGTAGCGGCCGTCACCCAAGGGGGTTGCCGTGGCGCGCAGGGCGCCGACATCCGATCCGGCCTGCGGCTCGGTCAGGTTCATGGTGCCGCTCCACTCCGCCGTGGATAGCTTGGGAAGATAGGCCGCCTTTTGGGCTTCGGAGCCATGGTGGTTGATGGCTTCAATCGCGCCGACCGACAATATGGGGCACAAAGCAAAGGCCATGTTGGCAGCGCCCAGGGAGTCGAGCGCGACGGTCGCCATACTGAAGGGCAGGCCCTGTCCGCCAAAGTCGGATGGTGCGTTGATCGATCCCCAGCCATTGGCGACATAAGACTGGTAAGCGGCGACGAAACCGTCGGGCATGACGACCTTTCCGTCAATAAGCCGCGCGCCGACAACATCGCCGATGCGGTTGAGCGGAGCGAATTCATTGGCCGCAAATTCGCCAATCCCTTCGACAATTGCCTGCACCACATCGGCGGTTGAGTCGGCGAAACGGCCATGTTGGGCCAGCGCATCAATCCCGGTGATATGCTTCAAAACGAAGAGTTGTTCGGCGATAGGGGCAGCAAAGGTCATGGGACGAAAAATTTCCTGTGAAAGCGGGTTGCACAGCGCCTATAGACCGAACCGATGCTAGGCTCAAATACCTTGGGGAATGGCTGGGTTGTGCCCGCCGATGATGCTGCGATTACGGCGGCTGCCGACCTTTTGCGAGGTGGGCAGATCGTGGCGATTCCCACCGAGACGGTCTATGGCCTTGCCGCCGATGCCAGCAATGCGGACGCCGTGGCGCATATATATGCGGCGAAGGGGCGGCCGGACTTCAATCCGCTGATCGTCCATGTGCATGATCTGGCCGCTGCCGAGGAACTGGCGGAGTTTGGACCGCTGGCGCGGCAACTGGCGGAGGCGTTCTGGCCCGGGGCATTGACGCTTGTTCTGCCGTTGCGCGAAGGGGCGAAGGTTGCGGCGGCTGTGACCGCTGGCCTGCCGACGATCGCGCTGCGCTGCCCGGCGCATCCGGTGATGCAGGCGGTATTGGCAAAGAGCGGACTGAACCTTGCGGCGCCCTCGGCGAACAAAAGCGGAGCGATCAGTCCGACACGAGCCGAGCATGTTTTGGCGAGCCTTGGCGGTGCGGTTCCGATGATTTTGGACGCCGGACCCTGTAAAGAAGGTTTGGAGTCAACTATTGTCGCTATACGTCTGGAAAATATAGAAATATTACGTCCTGGACCGGTAACTACCGAATCCCTCCAAACCTTCTCGAAGCGTCAGCCAAGTCAACAAACCGGCCAAAAGATCGAAGCCCCCGGCCAACTCGCCAGCCACTATGCCCCCACCAAAACGGTCCGGCTAAATGCCCAAATAGCCGAGGACGGCGAATGGCTCATCGGTTTCGGAACGGTGGCAGGCCACGACAATCTATCCCCCACCGCTGACCTTGCCCAAGCGGCAGCCCATCTCTTCGACGCCTTGCACCGCGCCGACGCCAGCCCATATCGTTCGATAGCTGTGGCGGACATCCCGGACAAAGGCATAGGAGTGGCCATAAACGATCGTTTGAAAAGAGCTGCGACACGATGAAGTCGATCGCATTTTGCGCTGTCCTCGGACTCGCGACCATTGCAACTGCCGCTTCCAATCCTTCTGACGTAAAAGCCTATCAGGCCTTGGTGCAGCAGGATATCCGGATTGCGACTATCGGGTACAAGCTGGCCGCCGCCAACGCGCCTTTTTGCAAAAAGCTGGAGCGGAACCCCGGATGGGTGCTGCAAGACGAGCGGCAATATCCTGATCTCGAAACCGCCCGCACCGCCTTGGCGTTTCGCCAGCCCGTTGCTGTGGCCGGTGTTGTTGCTGGTGGACCCGCCGACTTAGCGGGGATTGTGGCTGGTGATGGATTGCTGGATTTTAATGGTACGGCATGGAATTGGTCGACCTCGACACCAAAGGCAAGGAGCGCTCAGCGTATCGAGCATGTTCAGGAGCAATTCCGGACGGCATTAATGTCCAACGACAGTGTCGAGGTTAGGTTGGAGACTGCGGCTGGTTCTAGGACCTTCAGATTGAACCCCGCACCCATCTGTGCCTCGCGCTTCTGGATCGACACCAAATCGAAGCTCGATGCCGGGGCGGATGGTTATAATGTCCGCATCACCGAGGCATTGGTAAACTTCGCCGCCAACGATGATGAACTAGCGGCAGCGGTGGCGCACGAATTGTCGCACAACTTGCTGGAACACCGTGAAAAGCTGAGAAGAATGAGGAAGAGCGCGGGCAATATAAGGGCAACCGAAATAGAAGCGGATCGCTTGTCGGTATGGTTGATGGCAAATGCCGGCTACGATCCTTTAGCCGCCGTGCGGTTTATTGAACGCTTCGGTCGGGCCACAGACCCCGCGCTTATTTCGGACGGAACGCATCTGCGCTGGCGTGGTCGTGTTGACATAATGCAATCCGAAATCAGCAGGATAAATGGCTCTATGAAGTTTAACGGACTGTACCCGCCACCACTGCTCAAAGAAGAAAGCTGATTTCAGTTGCATATTAGGATGTTGTTTCATCTTGCATCGGTTTGTCCTATCACGGACCAAAGAGATATCCAGGGGAGGGCAGGCTTTGCCGCGTTTAGTGAGATTGTTACCACTGATGGGAGCCCTCAGCCTCGTTGCCGCCTGCAGTGGGGAGGGTAGCGCACCGAAGGCCGTCGTAAATGATGTGCATCCTGTCCAAGTTTATACTGTGCAACGCGAGAGCCTGCAGCGAACAATTAATGCTGTAGGAACCGTGCGTTTTCGTCGTGAGACACCTCTCGGCTTCACGACGGCCGGAAAAGTCGCCACTGTTCGGTTCGAAGAAGGTGATACTGTGAAACGCGGTGCGTTGCTGGCAGCTTTGGACACTACAAATGTCGGAGCAGATGTCAGTGTCGCCACGGCCGAACGCGACCGTGCCGGTTCGGAATTTGAAAGAGTTCGGTCACTCTATGCCGACGGATGGATTACAAAAGCGCGTTTTGAGGCTGCGGAAGCGGCTCTAAAAGCTGCTGATGCCCGTGTCCGGCAAGCTGGTTTTGCATCCGGAACCGCGCAACTTTATGCGCCGTCTAATGGCGTCGTTTTGTCTCGGAATGTGCAGTCAGGGCAGGTAATCGCCGCCGGTACACCGGCGCTGATATTGGGTGAAGGCGACTCCGGTTTCATTTTCAGGGTGCCCATCATTGATCGTGACGCCACGAAATTACGTGTCGGCATGGCGGCAGAAATCTCGATCGAGTCTCTTGCAAGCGGTCCAATCCAAGCAACTATTTCGGAAATTGACGGCCGTGCAAATGAAGCCACGGGCGCGTTCACAGTTCAGTTCACCTTGCCGAGCAACTCAAAGCTGCGTTCGGGTCAGATTGGTACCGCCAACATCAAATTACCCGCTTCCGAAGATGGCTCACTTCAAATCCCTGCTAGCGCGTTGTTCGGCGTGCGCACAGGGGAGGGCTTGGTTTATGTCGTGAACTCTAAAAACAAGGTCGAAACGCGCAACGTTGCCATTGAACGGTTAACTGACGAGTTTGTTATCGTTTCGGGAGGCCTCCAACCGGGAGATAAGATCGTGACGTCCGGGCTTGAAAAGTTGCGGCCAGGGTCAAAAGTTCGCGCCATTCAAGCGGCGCGTTGACCAATGCATATCGCAGAAGTTGCAATTCGTAGATGGCAGCTAACGCTGGTGCTTTTTACATTGCTATGTGCCTTGGGGTTTTCAGCATTTCAGCAAGTGCCGCGGGCGGTAGATCCACATTTTTCAATGCCAGTCGTGTCGATTGTCGCACTTCAACCGGGGGCTGATCCTGCGGAAATCGAACAAACAATTACCAAACCCATAGAAGAACTGATTCAAGGTCTAGAAGACGTGCAAAATGTGGCGTCAACCAGCACAGACGGCAGCGCGGTCATCCGTGCTGAATTCGACTGGTCGGGAGATCCTGATCAATATTTCAATGACACGGTTCGCGAAGTTACTGCTATTCGGAGCCAGTTGCCATCGGACCTACAGCGACTGACATTCGAAAAAATTCGAACAACAAATACCTCTATCTTGCAAATCGCACTGCTGAGCGAATCAGCCAGTTGGTACCGCATGGAGAAATATGCCAGGGATATCAGCGAGGCGCTGGGCCGATATAAGGAAGTTCGGCAAACTGAAATATACGGTCTGCCCCAGCCTGAAATTAGCGTTGCAGTTAATGCTGGGCGGCTTGCTGCTTTGCGAGTTCCCGCAAGTGCGGTAGCCGACGCAATCAGATTGGGTGGGGCAGATGTACCTGCTGGCGCTGTTACAAGCGGAACACGTAGGTTCAATGTAGAGGCAGGCGGAGCATTTCGCGACTTGGAGACGATCAGAAGTCTGCCATTGCGCACAAATGATGGAACATTGCTACGTGTTGGCGACGTAGCAGAAGTCAAATACGGCGCCGCCGAACAACGCGTCAAAGTGAGTCACAACGGGAAAAGGGCGATTTGGATAACGGCAAATCAGAAGCAAGGAACTGACGCTACCAAATTACGCAATTTACTCGTGCAAGAATTGGCACTCCAGCAGAAACTGCTCCCCCCAGACATCAAGGCTATCGTTCAGTTTGATCAAAGTAGAGACATTACGAAGCGGTTGAAAGAACTTGCAAGAGACTTTGGCATCGCTCTCTTTCTGGTTCTTTTTACGCTACTGCCGCTTGGTTGGCGCGCGTCAATCATTGTGATGATTTCAATCCCGCTGTCCATTGCATCGGGTCTGCTTGCAATTTCTGCCATGGGATTCAACCTTAGCCAACTAGTCGTAGCAGGTTTCATTTTGTCTCTAGGGCTTCTTGTCGACGACTCCATCGTTGTCGTAGAGAATATTGCGCGGCATTTGAGGATGGGAAAAAGTCGCGATCAGGCCGCAATCGATGGCACAAAAGAGATCACGATGGCCGTAATGGGTTCGACGGGCGTCCTGATTTTTGCTTTTTTCCCGCTATTCTTTTTACCTGAGGGTGCCGGGAAATTTACGCAGAGCTTCATCGGAACAATAGTTTCAACTATCACCGCTTCAATGATTGTTTCGCTTACTATCGTCCCCTTTTTAGCCAGCCGGATTTTAAGTCGCGATGAAGAAGAAGGGGGTAACGCTTTACTTCGTTGGTTGATGGGAAAGATCGACCGCTTTTACCATCCCATGTTGCATTGGGCGTTGGATCGACCTCGCCGGACAGTCTGGGGCGCATTGGCGGTGACGTGCGCTGCTTTTTCCTTGGTTCCCGTCCTTGGCTTTAGCCTTTTTCCCAATGCGGACACGTCCTATTTTCGTGTTACCGTTGAAGCGGAACAGGGATCTAGCATTGAAGAAACTGGCCGTATAATCCGTAAGGTATCAGAAGTGCTCAAGTCGGAACCGGCCATTACCGTACGCGCAGAGAATGTCGGAGCGTATAACCCCCCTGTTTTTTACAATGTATTCCAGCGGGGTGAAAACCCCACCCATGGCGAAGTCTTGGCTATCATGAATGAATGGAAGGGTGCGCAATCCCGGGCTATGGTCGATCGTCTAAGGCAAAAACTTGACCTCATTCCGGGAGCACGCATTAAGATCGTTCTTTTCCAGAACGGCGCACCGATAAATGCGCCTGTCGAGTTTCGCGTATATGGGCCAGAACAAGAAGAACTTCGCAACGTCGCTACCAAGATGGAGCAAATCCTAAGGGATACGCCTGGTGCCCGTGACGTGAACAATCCCGTCGCATTTGATCGCGTAGACCTTGATGTTAGGATCGACGATGCGAAGGCAGCTCTACTTGATGTGCCTTCCGGCGCGCCTCGGCGGGCAATAAGGCTCGCCCTTTCAGGAGAGCGATCCGGAACGTTTCGAGATAGCGAGGGTGATAGTTACCCCGTTGTCGTTCGGTTGCCTTTGGCGGAAACGCAGCCAGTTTCGGCGCTGGAATCTATTTATGTTTCAAACCGCAGTGGTCAATCCGTCCAGCTCTCCGAAATTAGCCGCCCAATATTGGAATCAACACCTGCAGCAATTTACCGTTATAATCTGGAACGAAACATAAGCATTACAGCACAGATTTCTGACGGTGCTGTCGTGTCAAAAGTCAATAGCGACGCACAACGGAAAATGGACTCAATTCCGCTTAAGCCTGGTTATTCGATTGAGATTGGTGGAGAAGCGGAAAAAATAAACGATACTTTTGCTGGCTTCGGGCCGATCGTCATTATCGCCATGTTTAGCATCTTTGCCATCCTCGTCGCAGAGTTTGGTCGCTTTAAAGAAGCATTAGTCGTCGCAGGCGTTATTCCACTGGGGACGTTTGGCGGTCTGATTGCCCTTCTGATTACCGGAAATAATTTATCCTTTTTGGCGGTCATAGGCTTCATTGCGCTGGTCGGCATTGAAATCAAAAACTCGATATTACTAGTAGATTTCACAAGCCAATTGCGTGACCGGGGAATGGCCTTGCGCGAGGCCATAGAACAAGCTGGTGAAGTTCGCTTTCTTCCTGTTCTCTTGACTTCGGTGACCGCCATTGGCGGCTTGATGCCACTGGCACTATTTGGGGGAAGCTTATACGGTCCCTTGGCAATTGTGTTGATTGGGGGCTTGATTTCGTCGACACTGCTATCACGTATTGTAACACCCGCAATGTACTTGCTGGTTGTTCGCAGTGATGAAAATAAGGCTGCAATGCCCTCTATCGACACAAAGGAATTATCGAATGCCACATGAAGAGGCAATCTTTGCCGGAGGATGCTTCTGGTGCACGGAGGCCGTATTTGGTCGACTGAAAGGTGTGCAAAGCGTCGAAAGCGGATATATCGGCGGAGATATTGAAAATCCTACCTATAAACAGGTTTGTGGCGGCGACACGGGCCATGCCGAAGCCATCCGTATCACCTACGATCCTTCGACAATAAGATACTCCGATTTACTCGACATATTTTTCGCAACCCACGATCCTACTCAACTTAACCGGCAGGGTAATGATATCGGAACACAGTATCGATCCGCAATTTTCCCGTTGGACGATGGCCAGCATCAACTCGCCTCGCAAGGAATAGCGAGGGCATCTGCGGATTGGCCGGCTCCAATCGTGACAACGATTGAAGGGCCTGCAACGTGGTACCCTGCTGAAGATTATCATCAAGAATATTGGGAAGGTGAGGGGCAACGTAATCCCTATTGCTTGGCGGTTATTCCACCAAAACTCGCGAAGTTGAAAAAGAGTTTTGCACAAAAATTGTCAAATTGAGTACTCGCCAAATTGCCAAATAATTATCCTTCCGAGTAATCGACAAATTCTGCAACAGGGGTATTGAAGCGGCATGGAAATCAAACCGATACGCAAAGCCGTCTTCCCTGTTGCAGGGCTTGGCACCCGTTTTCTCCCGGCAACAAAGGCCATCCCTAAGGAGATGCTGCCAATCGTTGACAGTCCTTTGATTCAATACGCCGTCGATGAAGCGCGAGAAGCTGGCATAGAACAGATGATTTTCGTCACTGGACGCGGGAAAAGCGCGATCGAAGATCATTTTGATATCGCCTATGAACTCGAAAAGACAATGTCCGAACGGGGTAAAGATTTATCGGTTCTGGAGCCTACACGCTTAGGACCGGGCAACTGTGCATATGTACGGCAACAGGAGCCTCTCGGTCTTGGGCACGCAATTTGGTGCGCCCGCGACATCGTAGGGGATGAACCCTTTGCCATTTTCCTGCCGGACGAATTTATGCACGGCTCGCCCGGATGCATGAAGCAGATGGTTGACGCCTACCACAATATTGGCGGCAACATGATCAGCGTTCTCGAGATTCCGCACGAAAAAGTGTCAAGCTATGGTGTGATCGCACCAGGCAAGAGTGACGGTGCGGTGACAGAGGTCATGGGCTTAGTCGAAAAGCCGAAGGTCGAAGACGCGCCATCGAACTTGATCATATCTGGCCGTTACATTCTGCAACCTGAAGTCATGCGTGTCCTTGAGCATCAAGAAAAAGGTGCAGGGGGCGAAATCCAGCTAAC
Source organism: Sphingorhabdus lacus (assembly GCF_009768975.1). Taxonomy (NCBI): domain Bacteria; kingdom Pseudomonadati; phylum Pseudomonadota; class Alphaproteobacteria; order Sphingomonadales; family Sphingorhabdaceae; genus Sphingorhabdus; species Sphingorhabdus lacus. Next base: position 401,083 of record NZ_CP035733.1, read on the forward strand.
GGATGCAATGGCTCAGATGATCGGAAAGCAACCATTTCACGCTGTGACGTTCGATGGAAGTCGATACGACTGTGGCTCGAAAGTTGGTTACATAGAAGCTAATTTGGCCGTCGCGTTATCCCGCGCGGATATGGCGGACGAAGTGCGTGCTATTGCGTTCGATTTGTTGAAGTAGGGATAGGCGCGTTAAGCTTCTACTCATATGATACGCGTCAATTCAGGCGACGATCTTTGCCAAGGAGTTGTTATGCGCTTATTGTTGTCTGCCATGATTGTGCTCACTCTTCCTGGATGCGTTGCATCGGTCGTTAAAGACGTGGTTACAGCGCCTGTTAAAATTGTTTCCAAGACAGCGGATGTCCTAACAACTAGCCAGTCGGAGGCTGATGAGAAGCGAGGTCGTGAACTTCGGAAGCGTGAGGAGGCCATAGGGAAACTTGCTCGCCAGCGCGACAAAGCTCGCGAAAAATGTGATGACGGCAACAGCGATGCATGCGCGAAGTTGCAACAACTTGACGAAGAAATTGAAGTCAAACTGGCAAACCCAAATTAGTGAGACTTGTTTCGGTGAAATACTAATCAAGTTCGACAAACAACTGTAACGGTTGTATTTTTGCGCTTGGTCGAATGGATGCTTCGTTTGTCGAACGAAGATTCCAAATATTTGTCTACAGATGTAATCGGGTTATCGAAAGATCCAGCGCATGCGGCGCGGGTCTTTCGGGAGGATAAATGACAGGTTTTCGACGCAAGATTGCGATAGTGCTAACCGGCACATTTTGCATTATTAGCCCTGCACTTGCGCATGCTGAAGGCCGATCCGGCGGCACAGTCAATGTGACGGCGATCGAGGGCAAACGGCAATTTCGCGCCGATTATTTTGAAGTCTATGCGCCGGTAACAGCGTTGGACATGATACGCCGTATCCCCGGGTTTACGATCGCTGAAGGAGAAGGACGGCGTGGATTTGGCGAAAACGCAGGCAATGTTTTAATTGATGGCGACCGACCATCCAGCAAATCTGATGATATTTTCACAATACTTTCGCGCATCCCAGCGAGTGAAGTTGACTATGTCGAGCTCACCGAACAGGCGGGTGCTGATGCCGAAACGCAGGGGCAAGGACAGGTTGTCAACGTCGTCCGGAGAATTTCTTCCAAGTTGACTGGCACCTATGAGGGCAATGTTGTATTCGGACATCGCTATGGATTTAGACCATCAGTCAATGGGTCGGCGACGCTTCGGCGGGGTGAAACCACTTATGAGTTTAACGTCACCTCTTACTCCGAAAGAGTATACGGCTATGGTCCGGAAGATTTCAAATTGGGCGATGGTAGCTTGGTGGAGCGCCGATACTATAAAGGGACGGGAGGATATGATGGTGCTGGGCTTGGCGGCGCGATAAAGACAAGAATCGGTGGCGCGAAAGTTAATCTAAATGGCCGCGTTCATCTTGATGATAGTTTCGATCATCGTACTGGCATTTACTCTAATGCCGCAGACATTTTCATTGGCAATGAGCTCTTGCTGCGCGGTGGACCGAAAAGCGATATAAACTACGAGTTTGGCGGCGACATCGAGTTTAAATTGTCACCCAAACTAACCACCAAGATCATAGGCCTTTATCGCGCAGCAACGGAAAGCAACGACTCCAGTATTGAAACTGCGCGCATAGGTCAGCCAGCTACTTTCTTTGAAACGCGGAATCGAAACAAGCCGGTCGAATTTGTCGGAAGAATCCAAAATGACTGGAGCGCATTGGCAGGCCACGCCATCCAATTTGGTGGAGAGGTCGCCTATAATCAACTAGATGCGCGTTTCTCGGCTGCCAATTCCGTTTTAGGAGCAGTTACCGTTTTTCCGGCATCAAATGTTCTCGTTGAAGAAACCAGAATTGAACCCTTTTTAACCGATGTCTGGGCGGTAAGTTCAAAATGGAAAATCGAAGCTGGAGCTATTGCTGAATTTTCTAAACTGACACTGTCTGGAGACAGTTCCGCCTCGCGCAGTTTTCAGTTTGTAAAACCTCGTGTCATAGCAACATGGTCGGTGGACCCATTCACCACTGTGGAGTTCAGGGTGGATCGTCAGGTCGCCCAGTTGGATTTTGGCGAGTTCGCCACATCTATTGATGTGGCGTTGGGAAATCAGGTTGACGCAGGGAATGCGGACTTAGTGCCGGAGAAAGTTACAACTTTAGCGGCTCAGATACGGCATAAATTCCTCGAGCGAGGAAGCATACAGTTTCGCGGCGAATATCAGATGATCGGCGATACGCAGGATCTGGTCCCGGTAACTTTACGCGACGCCGCAGGCAATATCACAGCTCAGTTCGATGGTGCAGGAAACATTGGCGACAGCAAGAGGTGGAATGGGGAGCTGGAAATTACCCTTCCGCTCGATTGGTTCACCAAGAGTGTCGGGTTCAGCGGTATGGAAGTCAAATATACCGGCCATTACCACGGCAGCCGCGTGACTGACCCGGTGACCGGGCAATCGCGACGTATGTCCAATCGGCCGGTCTGGCATCAGGAGTGGGCGTTGCGGCATGATATTGCAAAAAGCGGCTTCGTGTATGGCGTTACTGCCTATGTGCAGGCCCAGAATAACGCCTATTTTTTCAATGAGTATCGCCGGCAAAAGGAAGGCGTCCGGACAAATGTGTTCATTGAATATTCGAAGTTTAAGTTAGGCACGTTGCGCATACAATATACGAGTATCCCCGACTTCGGGCGCGACCGCTTTATCTATGCGGGTACGCGAGCAACCGGTCCCATTACGCAGATCGTTAACCGTCGGCGTTACCTCGATCCGCTGTTCCAGATAACCCTGAGCGGAAAATTCTGACTATTCGCTTCGAAGAGCTTCAATCGGCGAAAGCCGTGAAGCCCGAATGGCAGGATATCCACCAAATAGAAGCCCAATAACGGCGGAAAAGGCTACGGAAAATATCGCCGTGTCAATGCCAACGGGTGCCGGAAAATCGGCGACTTTTTGAAAAATCGTAGCGGCTAGCATTGCAAGGAATAAGCCGATGGCGCCGCCGATAATGCAAAGGACCGCTGCCTCGACGAGGAATTGGTTACGGATGTCGCTGCGTTTTGCGCCCAGCGCCATGCGCAAACCAATTTCGCGGGTCCGCTCGGTGACGCTGACCAGCATGATATTCATAATGCCGATACCTCCCACCAAGAGGGAGATAGAGGCAATAGCCACAAGCACCGCTTGGAAAATCTGCGTGACCTGACCCGTTGTCTCGGCAATTTCCGTCGTTGTGCGGACGGTGAAGGGATTAATTTTGCCCTTTTGGACACGATACCGATCCCGCAAGAGATTTTTGATCTCTTTCTGCCCTGCCAGTAACGCGTCTTCATCTTCGAAACCAACGAAGAGCAATGTGACATCGTCCGGGCCTTGAGTGGGTGTCGTCAAAAGCCTTTGGCGCAATGTTGTAATGGGGACGACAATCTGGTCGTCATTGTCCGTGCCCAAATTGCTGCCCTTGCTTTCGAGCAGGCCAACGACCGTGAATGGCACCCGATTTACGCGAATCGTCTGCCCAACGGGACTGTCGTCGCCAAACAGCTTGTCCGAAACCGTCTGCCCTATAACCGCAACCCGCGCCGCCGATCCGACATCACTTTTCGTGAGAAAACGACCTTCGGAAGCGCTGATGTTCGATACGAATCCATATTCAGGCGTTGCGCCCGTTGCTTGGGTCGTTGCACTCCGGCCGGGCGTTACCAATTGAACGCTGTTTCGTATTTGAGGCGCCACCGCCCGGACGCCGGACACTTGGCGCAGTATAGCTTGACCATCTCGTTCTGTCAGTCGCCCCCGATCATTAGGTCGGGGAGGGCCACTGCCGCTATCGGGTTGCGGAACCACGATGGCCATATTCGACCCTAATGTCGCAATCTGCTGCGTCACCGACACTTGCGCGCCGTTCCCGACCGCTACTGCCAATATGACCGAGAAAACGCCAATCATGACGCCTAGGGTCGTCAAAATAGATCGCATCAAATTAGTACGCAATGCCGTCAAAGCGATGGCGACGTTGACGCCCCAACCTGCGAGCGAGGCAACTATGCTATTCATGATGTTCTGCCCGTCGGCGAGACTTTACCGGTTCATCTTCAATGATTTTACCATCGCGAAATACAACTCGTCTCGCGGCATATTCCGCAATGTCAGGCTCGTGCGTTACGACAACTAATGTAATTCCGTCATCGTTCAGCTTTTGGAATATCCCCATGATGTCGAGCGATGTTTGCGTGTCGAGCGCCCCGGTGGGTTCATCCGCAAGCAGCATCAACGGATCGGTAACCAACGCGCGGGCGATTGCTACACGTTGCTGCTGTCCGCCGGATAGCTTTGCAGGCGTATTTTCCAGGCGATTGCCCAATCCCATTGCTTCCAGCTTTAACTGCGCCCGCTGGCGCCGGTCGGCATAACCTACGCCGGCATAGATGAGCGGGACAGCGACATTATCGAGCGCACTGGTGCGGGCGAGCAGATTGAACTGTTGAAATACAAATCCGATTTTACGGTTCCGAATTTCCGCCAGTTGATCGCTGTCGAGTGATTTTGTATCTATCCCGTCGAGAAGGAGTGTTCCAGACGAAGGAACATCGAGACAGCCGATCATGTTCATGAATGTCGATTTTCCCGATCCGCTGGCCCCCATGATGGCGACAAATTCGCCGCGTTCGATGGATAGCGAGACGTGGTTGACAGCGTGCACTGTTTCACCGCCAATTTCGTAATCTTTTACGAGATCGTGGGTTTCAATTAGCGGAATCGTCATCTTCGTCCGCGCTGTCGTCCGTCGGTGCTTTAGGTTTCAGGGATTTTGTCCGCACCAATATCTTGTCACCGGGTTTCAGACCGGACGTGACTTCGGTATATTCGTCACCCTGAAGTCCAATTTGTACATTTCTGCGGACCGGGCGATACGGATCAGTCGAAACCAGATACACCGCTAGTTTCGGTACCGTCTTGCGATTGGGGTCTTCGGGTTTTTTCTGCTCTGATGCGCGATCTGCCGCTTTTGGACGGAAGCGGAGCGCGTTGGTGGGTACCCGGGTGACACGCGTTTTCGCGCCGGTCACAATCTCCACATTAGCTGTCATTCCAGGCAAAAGCTTACCATCGAGATTGTCGACATCGATGATGACCAGATAACTGACCACGTTTTGGGTCTCCACCGGCGCTTTTCGGACTTGCCTTACTTTGGCTTTAAACACGTCATCGGGATAGCTATCGACGGTGAATGTTACGTCTTGACCCTCGCGAACCTGACCTATGTCGGCTTCATCGACAGATGCTTCTACCTGCATTTTCGTTGTATCGGCAGCGATTTCAAAAAGATTTGGAGTCTGAAAACTGGCAGCAACCGTGGTTCCCGGCTCGACCAACTTGTTAATAATTACCCCGCTCGCCGGTGCAATGATCACGGTGCGGCTCAGATCAAGTTGCGCGGACGATAGTTCCGCAGTGCCTTGCCGGATTTGCGCGTTTCCACTTTGCGTTTGGGCAAGCGCCACCTGCAGGGCATTACGCGCGCTGTTTAGTTTGCTCTGCGCAATATCGAGCCCTGCTTTTGAGACGAAACCGCGCTCCGCAAGCCCTTTTTGACGGGCGAAGTCGCGTTCCTGTATCTCAAGTTCGGCACGGGCACGCGCTACATTGGCAACAGTCTGCTGTAAACTTGCTTGGGCAAGAGCTACTTGAGCTTCGGATTGCTGCACTCTGGCACGCACTCGTGTCGGATCGATTTCAGCGAGTATCTGCCCCGCTTTGACTGGCGAATTAAAGTCGACATAGACTTTCGTGACTTGACCCGAAACTTCGGTTCCGACTTTTATGGTGTTCAGTGCCCTTACTTTGCCGCTGGCCGAAACCTTGCGGAGCACTTCGCCCTGTGTGACCGGTTCACTGACATATTCATATTCATGCGGCGCAGGCCGCACGATCCGATACACTATGAACAGCAGGATCAACAAAATGATACCCGACCAAATGGGATGTCGTTTCATCCAAGTCGTGACGCGTTGAACCATTTAATTCTGCCCCGCTGTTAGGCGTCCTTTATAGGAGGGGGCTGAACCATAAGCTAGCTAGATCATTGAAGCTTCAAAAAGAAAAGCCCCGCCAGAATCGCTTCCGGCGGGGCTAATGCTTGTAGGCGGTGAAGAAGATTACTCTTCTTCGTCGCCAATTTCGATAACGTCATCAATTGCCGCGTCTTCTGTTGTTAGGTCATCTGCAATGACCTTCGCCAGAACATCGTTGCCAATCGCGGCTTCAGGACCCTGTGCCAGTTCGGCTGCATGCTCTTCAGCAGCAGTTTCCGGCGCAATCAGGCTCTCCTGAAGCGCGCGGTAGCTGGCGCGAAGTGCGGCGTCGCGACTGGTTGCAGTGACGCGCATACGGTTCATGGCTGAACCCGTACCGGCCGGGATCAGACGCCCGACGATCACGTTTTCTTTCAATCCGGTCAAAACGTCCTTCTTACCTTCGACCGCCGCCTGTGTGAGCACGCGTGTGGTTTCCTGGAAGGATGCCGCCGAGATGAACGAACGTGTCTGAAGCGACGCTTTGGTAATGCCCAACAAAACAGGGTTGCCTGTCGCCGGAGCCTGACCCTTGGAGAGCTTTGCGTTGATCGCATCCATTTCTTCACGGTCGACCTGCTCGCCGGGAAGCAAGGTCGTGTCGCCACCAAAGGTGATTTCAACTTTCTGCAGCATCTGGCGAACAATCGTTTCGATGTGCTTGTCGTTAATCTTCACGCCCTGCAGACGGTACACTTCCTGAATTTCAGCAACCAGATATTCAGCCAGCGCTTCAACGCCCATAACTTCCAGAATGTCGTGCGGATCAGGCGAACCGGCAATCAGGTTATCGCCCTTACGGACAAAGTCGCCTTCTTGCACGTCGAGAACCTTCGACTTCGGAATGAGATACTCAATCCGATCGCCTTCTTCCGGAACAATCGCGATTTTACGCTTTGCCTTATAGTCACGGACAAATTCGACGCGTCCCGATATCTTTGCGATAACCGCGCAATCCTTAGGCTTACGAGCTTCGAACAGTTCGGCAACGCGAGGCAGACCACCGGTAATATCCCGGGTTTTAGCAGATTCGCGCGTCACACGAGCGAGAACGTCGCCTGCCTGAACCTCGGCACCATCTTCGACTGAAAGCATTGTGCCGACACCCAGAAGATAACGTGCTGCTTCACCGCTCTGGTCATCCAGAAGGGTCAGGCGAGGACGCAGGTCTTCCTTCTTGCTGCGGCTTCCAGCACGATCTTCGGTAACGACACGCTGGGCGATGCCGGTCGCTTCGTCCGTTTGCTCGGTAAGCGTCTTGCCGTCGATCAGGTCTTGATATTTCACAATACCCGATTTTTCGGTGATGATCGGCATGGTGAATGGATCCCATTCTGCCAGACGGTCACCGACATTGACTTCGGCGCCATCGGGGAATGCCAGCGTCGCACCGTAAGGCAGACGGTGGATTTCCATTTCACGGCCATCCTTGTCGACGATAACCAGTTCGCCGTTACGTGCCATTGCCAAGCGCTTCTTGCGCTTGTCGACAATGCTAGGCAGATCGCGATACATGACCTTACCCGATGCGGTTGCATCAAGGTTCGATTGTTCGTTCAACTGTGCAGCACCACCGATGTGGAAGGTACGCATTGTCAACTGGGTGCCGGGTTCACCGATGGACTGGGCAGCAATAACGCCGACAGCTTCACCGATGTTCACAGGCGTACCGCGTGCAAGATCGCGGCCGTAGCAAGTACCGCAAACCCCAACCTTGGACTCGCAGACCAGTGGGCTACGAATTTTGAGAGCCTGTAGGCCGGTCTCTTCCATGGCGGCAACCATTGGTTCGTCCAGCAACGTGCCTGCAGGGATCAGAACCTTGCCATCCAGACCCATGATGTCTTCGGCAGTGGTCCGGCCAAGGACGCGCTCACCAAGCGAAGCAATTGTAGAGCCACCTTGGACAATTGAACGCATTTCAAGTGCGCGTTCTGTTCCGCAATCAACTTCGACAATCGTGCAGTCTTGCGATACGTCAACGAGACGACGGGTCAAATAACCTGAGTTTGCCGTCTTGAGCGCGGTATCGGCCAGACCCTTACGGGCACCGTGGGTCGAGTTGAAATACTCGAGAACGGTCAGACCTTCCTTAAAGTTCGAAATGATCGGCGTTTCGATGATTTCACCCGACGGCTTGGCCATCAGACCACGCATACCGGCAAGCTGCTTCATCTGCGCTGGCGAACCACGCGCACCGGAGTGGCTCATCATATAGACCGAGTTGACGGGCAGTTCACGGCCATGTTCATCCAAAGGAGATGCCTTCAGCTTGTCCATCATGGCGTTTGCCACCTTGTCACCACATGTCGACCATGCGTCGATGACTTTATTGTATTTTTCCTGCTGCGTGATCAGGCCATCCTGATACTGCTGCTCGAAATCGGCAACAATAGCCTTTGTTTCGGCAACCATCTCGGTCTTTTCTTCCGGAATGATCATATCGTCCTTGCCGAACGAAATGCCGGCCTTGAACGCATATTTGAAACCAAGCGACATGATCGCGTCGGCGAACAGGACCGTGTCTTTCTGACCTGTATGACGATAGACTTGGTCAATAACGTCGCCGATTTCCTTCTTGGTGAGAAGACGGTTGACCGTTTCGAAGGGCACGCGATGGCTCTTCGGCAGGGTCTCGGCAAGAAGCATACGGCCAGGGGTCGTGTCGAAACGAACCATGCGCTCAACGCCATCTTCGCCGGTCTGCGGGACGCGGGCGATGATCTTGGAGTGCAGCGTAACAGCACCAACTTCAAGAGCCTGATGCACTTCGGCCATATCCGACAGCATCATCCCTTCGCCAGGTTCGCCGCGACGGTCCATCGACAGATAGTAAAGACCAAGCACCATGTCCTGCGACGGCACGATGATCGGCTTACCGTTTGCAGGCGACAGGATGTTGTTGGTGGACATCATCAGAACGCGTGCTTCCAACTGCGCCTCAAGGCTCAGCGGAACGTGGACAGCCATCTGGTCACCGTCAAAGTCGGCGTTAAAGGCTGAGCAAACGAGCGGGTGAAGCTGGATGGCCTTACCTTCGATCAGAACAGGCTCAAACGCCTGGATGCCCAAGCGGTGAAGGGTAGGGGCGCGGTTCAACAGAACGGGATGTTCGCGGATGACTTCATCCAGAATGTCCCAAACTTCCTTGCGCTCTTTTTCGACCCACTTCTTGGCTTGCTTCAGGGTCATCGACAGACCCTTCGCATCGAGACGCGAGTAGATGAACGGCTTGAACAGCTCCAACGCCATTTTCTTCGGCAAGCCGCATTGGTGCAGTTTCAGTTCAGGGCCGGTCACGATAACCGAACGACCCGAATAATCGACGCGCTTACCCAGAAGGTTCTGACGGAAGCGGCCTTGCTTGCCCTTGAGCATGTCGGACAAGGACTTCAGTGGACGCTTGTTGGCACCCGTAATGGTGCGGCCACGACGACCGTTATCGAACAGGGCATCGACGGCCTCTTGCAGCATACGCTTTTCGTTGCGGACGATGATGTCCGGCGCACGCAGCTCGATCAGACGCTTCAAACGGTTGTTACGGTTGATAACGCGGCGATAAAGATCGTTAAGGTCGGACGTTGCAAACCGGCCGCCATCCAGTGGCACCAACGGGCGCAGTTCTGGCGGAATGACGGGAATGACGTCGAGAATCATCCATTCAGGCTTGTTGCCAGAATCGATGAAGCTTTCGACGACCTTCAGCCGCTTGATGATCTTCTTCGGCTTCAGTTCGGACTTTGTCGTTGCAAGCTCGTCGAGCAAATCGGTGCGCTCTTGCTCCAGATCAAGGTCCATCAGCATGGTCTTGACGGCTTCGGCACCAATCGACGCGGTGAAGGCGTCTTCACCGTATTCGTCCTGGGCATCCAGCAATTCGTCTTCGCTGAGCAGTTGGAATTTTTCCAGCGCGGTCAGGCCGGGTTCTGTGACGATATAGTTTTCGAAATACAGAACGCGCTCAAGCTGCTTCAACTGCATGTCGAGCAGAAGGCCAATGCGCGAAGGCAGCGATTTCAGGAACCAGATATGTGCGACGGGCGCAGCGAGCTCGATATGGCCCATACGCTCACGACGTACTTTTGTTACGGTAACTTCAACGCCGCACTTTTCGCACACAACGCCTTTATATTTCATGCGCTTATACTTGCCGCACAAGCATTCATAGTCCTTCACAGGACCAAAGATACGGGCGCAGAAAAGGCCATCACGCTCAGGCTTGAACGTACGGTAGTTGATGGTTTCCGGCTTTTTGATTTCGCCAAAGGACCAACTGCGAATTTTTTCCGGCGACGCGATCCCGATCTGGATCTGGTCAAAGGTTTCGACCTTGGCGATCGGATTGTTGAATTTGGATAGTTCGTTCATCTTCATTTCCTCATTGGGCTAAGCCCATGAAATCCGTGGGGCAGGGTGGCAGGGGGCGGAGTTCCGTCCGCCCGGCACTGCTTATTCCGCAGCCTCCGCAAGATCGTTGCCGTCTTCGTCTACAAGTGCGTCGAACGCCTTCAGGTCTACATTCAGACCCAGCGAACGCATTTCCTTGACCAGAACGTTGAAGCTTTCGGGAATACCGGCTTCGAAGGTGTCGTCACCCTTGACGATGGCTTCGTAAACCTTGGTACGACCAATCACGTCATCCGACTTGACCGTCAGCATTTCCTGCAGGGTGTAGGCGGCACCATAGGCTTGAAGTGCCCAGACCTCCATTTCCCCGAAGCGCTGGCCGCCGAACTGGGCCTTACCGCCCAGCGGTTGCTGGGTAACAAGGCTGTAAGGTCCGATGGAGCGTGCGTGGATCTTGTCGTCAACCAAGTGGTGCAGCTTGAGCATATAGATGATGCCCACGGTCACCTTGCGGTCGAATTTGTCACCTGTACGCCCGTCAAAGAGGTCGGATTGACCCGAACCATCCAGACCAGCGAGTTGCAGCATGGTCGTCACATCCGCTTCGCGCGCGCCGTCGAACACAGGGGTGCCCATCGGCACACCGGTGATGACGTTGCCAGCGAGTTCGAGGATGTCAGCATCACTACGGCCCGTGATCTCCTTGGCATAATCTTCGCCATAAGCATGAACCAGACGCTCACGAACCGCTTCAGGCGGGGCTGCCGCTTCGGGGTTCGGGTTTGCGTGACGCCACTCTTCGAGAGCATCCTTAATTTGCATGCCGAGACCGCGTGCGGCCCAACCCAAGTGCGTTTCGAAGATTTGTCCGACATTCATACGCGATGGAACACCCAGTGGGTTCAGCACGATGTCGACAGGCGTACCGTCCGCGAGGAACGGCATGTCTTCTTGCGGCAAAATCCGCGAGATAACACCCTTGTTCCCGTGACGTCCGGCCATCTTGTCGCCTGGCTGCAGTTTGCGCTTCACCGCGACGAAGACCTTGACCATCTTCAGAACGCCAGGAGCGAGTTCATCACCACGCTCAAGCTTTTCACGACGGTCTTCGAACTTTTCAACGATCAGCTTGACGGCGTCGTCATACTGAACCTTGACCGCTTCCAAGTCACCTTGAACCTTGTCGTCCGCTACGGAGATTTTCCACCATTCGTGACGCTCGACTTCGGCGAGATTTTCTTCCGTGATTTTGTCGCCCTTTTTCAGGCCCTTCGGTGCCGCCGCAGCGGTTTGTCCGATGAGCATGTCTTTCAAGCGGTTGTAGGTTGCACGGTTCAAAATCGAACGTTCGTCTTCGCGGTCCTTGGCAAGGCGCTCGATCTCTTCGCGTTCGATGGCCATCGCACGCTCGTCCTTGTCGATACCATGACGGTTGAACACGCGCACTTCAACAACCGTACCGGCAACGCCGGGCGGCAGTTTCAGTGAGGTGTCACGAACGTCGCTGGCCTTTTCGCCAAAGATAGCGCGCAGTAGCTTTTCTTCCGGTGTCATCGGGCTTTCGCCCTTCGGCGTGATCTTGCCAACGAGGATGTCGCCCGGATGGACTTCGGCGCCGATGTAAACAATGCCTGCCTCATCAAGGCTGCGCAATGCTTCTTCACCGACATTTGGAATGTCGCGGGTAATATCTTCCGGTCCAAGCTTGGTGTCGCGGGCCATCACTTCGAATTCTTCAATATGGATCGACGTGAACACGTCGTCCTTAACGATACGTTCCGAAATGAGGATCGAGTCTTCGTAATTGTAGCCGTTCCAGGGCATGAACGCGACGAGGCTGTTCTTGCCCAGTGCCAGTTCACCCAATTCGGTCGAAGGACCGTCGGCGATGATATCACCGGCTTCGATCACGTCACCCACCTTCACCAATGGCTTCTGGTTGATGCAGGTGTTCTGGTTCGAACGCTGGAACTTTTGCAGGGTGTAGATGTCCACACCGGATTGGCCGGGTTCTACTTCGCCGGTTACTCGGACGACGATGCGGGTTGCGTCCACCTGGTCGACGATGCCGGTGCGGCGTGCGCCGATGGCAGCGCCGGAGTCACGGGCCACAGTTTCTTCCATGCCGGTGCCGACAAACGGGGCTTCTGCGCGGAGCAGAGGCACAGCCTGGCGTTGCATGTTTGATCCCATCAGAGCGCGGTTGGCGTCATCGTTTTCCAGGAAGGGGATCAGCGACGCAGCAACCGAAACCAGCTGCTTGGGGCTGACGTCCATCAGGGTGATCTGGTCGCGGGGGGCCATCAGGAATTCGCCGGCTTCGCGGGCCGAGATGAGTTCTTCGGCGAAGCTGCCGTCGTCGTTCAGCTCAGCGTTGGCCTGGGCGATTGTGTTCTTCTGCTCTTCCATTGCCGACAGATAGACCACTTCATCGGTTACCTTGCCGTCGATAACTTTGCGGTAGGGGGTTTCGATGAAGCCGTATTTGTTAACCCGGCTGAAGCTTGCCAAGCTGTTGATCAGACCGATGTTCGGGCCTTCCGGCGTTTCAATCGGGCAGATGCGTCCATAATGGGTGGGATGGACGTCGCGGACTTCGAAGCCGGCGCGTTCGCGGGTCAGACCGCCTGGTCCAAGGGCCGAAACGCGGCGCTTGTGCGTCACTTCGGACAGCGGATTGGTCTGGTCCATGAACTGCGACAATTGCGACGAACCAAAGAATTCGCGCACCGCAGCCACCGCCGGCTTGGCGTTAATCAGGTCATTCGGCATCACAGTGGAGACGTCAACGCTTGACATGCGTTCCTTGACGGCACGCTCCATCCGCAGAAGGCCAACGCGATACTGGTTTTCGAGCAGCTCGCCGACCGAACGCACACGACGGTTGCCGAGGTTATCGATATCGTCGATTTCGCCCTTGCCATCCTTCAGGTTGACCAGCTCCTTGACCACCGCAAGAATATCTTCGGTGCGCAGCGTGGTCAGCGTATCTTCGGCATCAAGGCCCAAACGCATGTTCAGCTTGACGCGGCCCACAGCCGACAGGTCATAACGGTCCGCATCAAAGAAGAGACCGGCAAACAGCGCCTCTGCCGTTTCGCGCGTGGGCGGCTCGCCCGGGCGCATGACGCGGTAGATCGCATCGAGGCCCATGTCGCGGTTCTCGGCCTTGTCGGCCTTCAGCGTGTTGCGCATCCAGGCGCCGGTGATGACATGGTCGATGTCGAGCAGTTCGATCGCATCAATGCCCGCCTTGTCCAGCATTTCGAGGTTCTCGGCGGTGATTTCATCGCCCGCCTCGACATAGATGCGGCCTGTCTTCTCGTCGATCAGGTCAAAAGCCGAATAGCGGCCAAAAATTTCCTCGGTCGGGATCAGCAGCGTATCAAGCCCGTCCTTCACCGCCTTGTTGGCAGCGCGCGGGGTGACTTTCTGGCCAGCCGGGAAAATGACTTCGCCCGATTTCGCATCGACAATGTCGAACATCGGCTTCGACGCGCGCCATTGTTCGGCGTTGAACGGAATCTTCCATCCGCCCTTGCCACGTTCAAAGGTCACGCGGTCATAGAAATGGTTGAGGATCTCTTCGTCGTTCAGGCCGAGCGAATAGAGCAGCGTGGTCACCGGCAGCTTGCGCTTGCGGTCGATACGCACGTTGACGATGTCCTTGGCATCAAATTCGAAGTCGAGCCACGAACCACGATAGGGAATGACGCGCGCGGCAAACAGATATTTGCCGGATGAGTGGGTCTTGCCACGGTCATGGTCGAACAAGACGCCCGGCGAACGGTGCATCTGCGATACGATAACGCGCTCTGTCCCGTTGATGAAGAAGGTGCCGTTGTGCGTCATCAACGGCATGTCGCCCATGTAAACGTCCTGCTCCTTGATATCGAGGACCGAGCGCGCTTCGGTGTCGGGGTCAACCTCGAACACGATCAGGCGCAATGTCACCTTCATCTGCGCCGCATAGGTGATCCCGCGCTGGCGGCACTCTTCGACGTCATATTTCGGCTCTTCCAGTTCGTAATGGACAAAGTCCAGTTCCGAAGTGCCGGCGAAATCCTTGATCGGAAACACGCTGCGCAGCGTCTTTTCGAGGCCCGATACATAACCGATCGACGGGTCGGAACGCAAAAACTGTTCATAGCTTTCGCGCTGGACTTCGATCAGGTTGGGCATGTCGATGACTTCGTGGATGTCACCGAAAATTTTACGGATACGCTTTTGACGCGATAGTGTCGCAGGAGCGGTACGAGATGCCATAAGGTGATTTGCCTCAGTTTCAAAATGTCAGGCGCGTAGGGGGCTCCACAAGACGAGAAAAGGCCGCATGGCGATAGCCCCGGATTCGGGTCCTGCCGTGCAGCCGTTTCGCGATGTGAAAATCCTGTTCCGCCAATGCCTTAGCTACGCCCACGCGATGACGCACCTGTTCCCGACGGTTTGGATGTTGGATTTCATATAGAGGGCGAGGGGGTGGGGGTCAAGGGCGTCCGGAGCTTATTGAGGGAGGGTGTCGGTCCTGAATTCCCGTTCGCATCGAGCGAAGTCGAGATGCCGTGAGTTCACGCACAACCGATAGGTGTCTCGACTACGCTCGACACGAACGGATGATGTAGAACGCGTTATTTCCCAACCCCGATCGCAAATAAGACGCATAAAGCACCATCCCCCAACACCGTTCGCATCGAGCGAAGTCGAGATGCCGAGAGGCAGCGCCCAACCGATAAATGTCTC
The DNA here is from genome assembly GCF_009768975.1 of Sphingorhabdus lacus. Classification (NCBI taxonomy): domain Bacteria; kingdom Pseudomonadati; phylum Pseudomonadota; class Alphaproteobacteria; order Sphingomonadales; family Sphingorhabdaceae; genus Sphingorhabdus; species Sphingorhabdus lacus. The sequence goes on from NZ_CP035733.1 coordinate 416,286, forward strand.
GACTACGCTCGACACGAACGGATCGGGGACAGGGGCAGGTGTCGGGGACAGTCCCCAACGCAGAGACCGCCAACAACGCCGAGACACCCGACCCATAGGTTGAAGTCAGAGCATCTTTCCGACAATATTCGATAAAACCGGACTGTCCGGACACGACAACATTTCTGCTGCTAGCGGCCTCAATATCGATCCTCCAATCCCGCCGTTTGTTCAGCTGCAAGAAGAAGCTGCTGGCGGCGCAAATGCAATAACATGTAAATTTCATGGCATGGCGGGCCGATCTGCTCTAGTCTGGCAGTTGGGGAGCATCGATGGCAACAAATGCTGACGGTCAGGTGGAGGAACGGGCGACGTTAATTGCGCGTGCGTCGCTCTTTGGCCCCTTCGTGCTGGCCGATCAGGGCGGAGCGCATATCACTCTATCCAATCGCAGGGCCCGCGCCGTTTTGGCGATGCTGTGCCTGGAGCCCGACCAGCCCGTCGCGCGCGAACAGCTTACCCGGCTGCTTTGGCCCGGGCGGTTTGAGGCGCAGGCGAAAGCGAGTTTGCGGCAATGCCTGCTCGAACTGGCCAAGGCGCTGGAGCCTTTGGAGCAGCCGCTGCTGTCGGTCTCGCGCGAGCGGGTTACGCTCACCAATATGCGTTTCCGAACGGATCTGGCCGATCTCGAAGCGGCGCTGATGGCGGGGCGCTATGAAGAGGCGATCAAGCTGCTGGAAACGATTGGCGCAAGGCGGCTGCTCGACGATCTGAATGTTGGCGATGCTTTTGCCGATTGGCTGGAGGCGCGGCGGAAACAAGTTTCGCTGCGGCTGCAGGCTTTGGTCGAGCGGGCGCTGGATGACATTGGAGATACGGCGCTGCGCAAACGCCTGCTGGGCGCCTGGGCGGTGCGGCAGCCGTCTGTTGCGCCCGCTGCCATGCCGACACCGACTGACAGCAAGACGCGGATTGCCGTTTTGCCTTTCAAGTCTTTGGGCAGTGGCGATGGGCCGGATTATTTCACCGACGGGATGGTCGATGAGTTGATCACGACGCTGGGTCAGGTACCCCAATTGCTCGTCGCGGGCAGGATATCGTCCTTCCATTTCCGCGATAGCCCCTTGATGCCCACACAGATCGCCAGGGAATTGGGGGTCACCCATCTGATCGAGGGATCGGTGCAGCGGCAGGGCGAGCAGGTGCGCATCCATGTGCATCTGATTGCAGGTGACACAGGCTTTGAACTTTGGGGGCAGCGGTTTGACGGCAGCCTCGATTCGATCTTCCGATTGCAGGAGGATGTCGCGCAGGCCGTGACGCGGGCGCTCGCCGACGCGCTGAATCTCGATATGGCTGCGCCGCTGGTGCGCACCATGACCGGTAGCAAAAAGGCCTTTGATCTCTATTTGCAGGGTCGCGCGCTCAATGCCCGATTGTTCGGCGATGGCGTGCTCGAGAAGGCAGTCGAACTGCTGCAGCAGGCAGTCGCGATTGATCCGCAATTTGCCGAAGCATGGGTCGAACTGGCTGAGGTACATCACAATATTTCGGTCTGGACCCAATGCCTTGACCGCAATGCAGAGGCGCTCTGCATGGCCGAGTGCGCCCACAAGGCAATCGTCCTTGCCCCCCAGCTTGGCTATCCGCATGCGCTTCTTGCCATCTATGAATGGACGCGAAACAACATTGTCGGGGCCATGGATCTGGTGTTCGAAGCCTATCGCCGCGAGCCGACCCATCCCGGGGTCGCAATGCGCGTCGGCTCGTTCCTTCTTTTCCTCGGGCGCACCAGCGATGCCGCACCCTATATTATGGCCGCAATTGAACAAGACCCGGTCGACACGCGCAAATTTGCCCTGCTGATCGCGGTGCATTTGCATCGCGGCGAGTTTGAAGCGGCTGTGCAGGTCGGGCAGCGCTCGGTTGATCTAGGCTGGCCGTCGGTTCAGTTGGGGCTGGCGATGGCAGCAACCGGCCGACATGACTTGGCGGTCGAACAGTATCAGCTGACCAAAAAATTGGTCAACACCATCATCCTGCCTCCGGTCGGCAGCGGCCCAATGACGGACGAAGCGATGGATGCGTATTGGCTGGTTGCGGCAAAGGGCGTGTGCAGCGGACAGGAAGCCGATCGCCTGACCTATCACCAGCTTTTGAATATGATGTTCGTCACGCTGCATGACAAAGCGGATATGGCGATCATCGCACCTGCCATTATGACCGGCCATGTAGAATTGGTGTTCAATGGCCTTGGGCTTCGCCTGACACCGGCCAATATGGTGTGGCTGGCCATGCTGTGGATGGACTTCGATCCTATCCGCCAAATCTGGCAGCACCCCGATTTCATCCCCTTTGCCCAGCGTATCGGCATGGCCGATGCTTGGGCCAAATATGGCTGGCCGGATTTACTGCCCCCGCCCAGCAACCGCGTTTAGTGACGTATTGACGCTTTACTGACGCTTTATTGACGATCCGCTGGATTGACGGATTACGCTACGTCATCGCAAGATAGCACCCGGAGATTGCAGATATTTCAGTGGATTTTGGACGAACCGGAAAAGCCGGTTTTGCCAAGAGGAGAGCTGTGCCTTTGGCGCCAGGCGTCGCGGCACTTTTGGTTTTGACACGCCCCAGCATTCCAATGGGGTTCAATCTGAGGAGCATGAAATATGAAGATGATGAAAAGCTTTTACGCCGGAGCAGCTCTGTTGGTCGCCGCCACCATGGCTGTACCTGCCGCCGCACAGGAATCGCCATTGAAGCGCGGAAGCGTCTGGGTTGCCAGCCGGATTGACGTGCTGCCTGGACAAAACCCGGCCTATACCGATTATCTGGCCACCCAATGGAAAAAGGAAATGGAGTGGGGCAAGGCCCAAGGCTACATCCTTAGCTACCGGATATTGAGCACCAACCACGCGCGTAACGGCGAACCCGATATCATTTTGCTGATCGAATATAAGGATTATGCAAGTGCGGCCGAGCGCGAAGCCGCCAGCAAGCGCTTTAATGAAGCCATGAAGACGGACAGAATAAAGAATGCTGCCGCAAACCTCGATCGCGAAAAAATCCGCACGTCGATGGGTTCGACCGAATATCAAGAATGGGTTGTGAAGTAAGCGACCTGCTTTGCGAATATGGCGGGTGGCAACCTCCCCAGCTTGCCCCCGCCCAATCCCATTTCCTAAATCGATGTGGAGGCTCCTGTGGCTGCCATCGACGCTGTTGCCCGTGATTTCACCGCTATGCTCCGGCTCGGCCAGTTCGAGGCAGCAGGCGAGAAATTCTGGGCGACAGATGTGAGGAGCGCGGAGCCTGCGGATATATCCCAAGACATTCCAGCACTTGTCTCCGGCAGGGAAGCAGCGCGCCTTAAGGCAAGAGCGCGGTTTGCGAATAAAGAAATAGATGATTTGGGCATCGATGGCCCTTTTGTTACCGGCGACCAGTTTGCACTGTTCCTCGACATGTTGATCACCGACCTAGCGACTGGAAGGACGCAACCCTTCGCCGAAATCGCCATTTTCACGGTCCGCGACGGGCACATCATAGAGGAACGATTTTTCTATGGTTGAAGGGGTCGTTGCGCTCGCCGGGGCATTTGCTAACCGCTAACTTTAACGCGACTAACTTTTTCCTCCAGCGCCGCTTACCCCACTTTCCGCCAATGGCTTTCAATGTCTGACAATCGGCAGCGTCCTACCCTGAGGTAAAATAGGGATAAATGAACGCGGGGCACTTTTCCGCGTTTTAACATCCAAAACCTGCCTGTCCGCATCACACAAAAGTTCCAGACATTCAGGCAACTATTTTCCGACATTGCTAGCTACCGCTCGTTAATGACCTTCACGAAGTGCAACTTTGGCATAAAATGCATTAACTGCGGAGGAAGAGCCGCGACCCACAATGCAATGAACGGCGTCCAAAAACAGCTTTCCTACATATAACCATATCGGTTATAAATCGTCAAATGACGAACCAATCCAAAACAACCCCCGCCCCAAGCACCTCCACCCCCGATCTCGAAATCGAAATCCTCCCCGCCTTGCCCAAGGGCGAGGAATGGTCCGGCGATGCTGCGGACATCACACTTCCGGACAAGCTGGAATTTGAACCGGTGCTGCTGCGCGGGGGGCGGGGGCAGATTACGGCTATGAAGCAGCGGGTCTTTATCCGCGTGCTCGCCGAAACCGGTCGTGTTTCGCTGGCGGCGAAGGCGACGGGGAATACGAAGGCGGCGTTCTACTATCTGCGGAACCGGCCTGAAGGGGGCAGCTTTGCCAAGGCGTGGGCGCGGGCGCTGGATTTCGGGGTGGGGCGGGTGATCGATCTTCTGGTCGACCATGCGATCAACGGCACGCCCGAATATGTCTACCATAATGGCCATCTGGTGGGGGAGCGGCGGCGTTTTGACCACCGGTTGATGATGTGGCTGGTCGCGCATCACAATCCCCGGAAATATGCGGTCTCCGGCGGCCTGATGCACGCGGTATATGGCGGCGCGGCGGGCGCGGCGCGGATGAAGCGGCTGAAACGTGAATGGAAAAAGGAATGGAAGCAGGAGTGGCAGGAAAAGCGGGCCAAATGGAACAAGCCCGTCGATGTCGAGGCGGTGAAGGAGGATATCATCCGCAAATGCGAAGTGATGGCCGAACGTGAAGAGCATATCACGCTCGCCTCCTATCTCGACGATCCCGCCAAGATGGCGGCGTGGGAGCTTTTGAATGGTCCCAAGGACTGGGACCTTCTCCGCAAGAGGCGGGACGAGGACGCGGCGCGTGCCCGGGCGCATGCCACGCAGCTGCAGCGCATCCCGGCGGCAAGCGGATAAGGCAGTAGGGGGCGGCGGGTGCGCCTGGCCTTACGTCCCCGCAAATCCCCGCATCTGCAGCCAGCGGACATAGTCGCCGAACCAGCCTGTGCTGGTGGTTGTCTTCTGGTACATTCCGAACCCGTGGCCACCCTGTTCATAGAGATGGAATTCGACGGGCTGTTTCGCCTTGCGCCATGCGTCGATCAGGCCCTGTCCCGAATTTGCGAAAAAGGGATCATCGGCGGCGAGCGCGACGAACAGTGGGGTGCTCTGCGCAGGCGTCGGCATCGCATCAATGGGGCCGTAGATATTGCCGATAAAGGCAGGTCTGGCATCCTCACCATGCAGGGCCGTCGCCATGGTCAGCATCGCGCCTGCGGAAAAGCCGAGCATGCCGATGCGATCGGGATCGACCTTCCATTCGGGCGCGCGGCGGCGGATCAGGGCAAAAGCGGCGCGCGCGTCGGCGAGTTGCGGGGCGAGCATGGCCTTCGCATTGTCGCTGGTGGGCCGGGTGCGTGGCTGCGCAGTGGCGGAGAACATTTCGGTCATGGACCGTTCAAAGCCGGGCATATCCGCCGGGGTCTGCACCAGACGGTATTTCAGGACAAAGGCGGCGACGCCCTTGTCGGCCAGCGCGCGGGCGACGTCCCAGCCTTCATTCTCCATCGACAGCGTGCGGAACCCGCCGCCGGGCGCGACGATGACCGCTGCGCCGGTGGCTTTTTGCGGGTTTGGCAGGAACGGGGTGAGCGTGGCGACGGTCACATTACGCGCAAAGACCCGCTGATACTGGCGGTGCCAGACCTCGGGCGCGGTGGCGTCGGGCAGGGGGCCTGTGCCGAGCAGGATGGCTGTGGGCTGATCGGGGATAGCGATGGGTACCATTTTCTCGTCCGGCACCTGCGCGGGAGTGGCGGTGGCGGTGCCCAGTCCCAAAAGGACGGCGGCGACCATAGAGCTGGCGCGCGTCCTGTGCTTTGCGGCGATCTTTCGCATTATCTCTCTCCTTATTCGTCTTGTTCTATGCTGCTGGGGTTCAGTCCTTTGGCGGCGGTTGCGTCACGCCGGCGGTGGTCTGCACAACGGGCTTCAGCGTGCCGTCGGAATTGTAGCGGAGATGCTCGACCGTGACCGAGCGGCGGCCGAGCGCGCCTTTCAGGTCGCCAATGGTCAGCGCGCCATTGTGGAGGAAGATGTACCATTTGCCCCTGAACTTCGCGATGCCGGGATGGATGGTGAAGCTGTTGACCGCCGACCCGGTCAGCTCCCCGCGATAGGTCCACGGGCCATCGAGCGAGGTTGCGGTCGCGTAGGACACGCGCTCATCGCTATGCGTCGCGCGGTCCAGCGAGGCGTAGGTCAGATAATAGAGCTTGCCGCGCTTGTGCAGCCATGGGCCTTCTTCGAAATGGGGCGGGGTGATTTCCTTTATGGGGCCGTCAATCTCCGTCATATTGGGCTTCAGCCGGGCGATATAGGCCTGCCGGTTGCCCCAGGCGATCCAGGTCGTGCCGTCGTCGTCGGTCAGGACGGTGGGGTCGATATCTTCCCAGCTATGCGTGCCCTTGGGCGTGTCCTGATTGGCGATCAGCGCCGATCCGCGGGCGTCGACAAAGGGGCCGGTCGGGCTGTCCGAAACCGCGACGCCGATGGCCTTGCCCGGGCGGCTGTCGTCATGCTCGACCGCGGCATAGAGCCAGTAGCGCCCGTTCTTGCGGATGACCTGAGAGGCCCATGCGTCGGCCTTCGCCCATGTGAAATCCTTCACATTCATGATCGCGCCATGCTTGCGCCAGCGTTTCATGTCGGTGGTCGAATAGACGAGCCATTCGCGCATGGTGAACATCTCGTTCCCCCGGGCCTCGTCATGGCCGACATAGAGGTAGAGCCGGTTGCCCACGACCAGCGGGGCAGGGTCGGCGGTGAAGGTATCGCGCAGGATCGGGTTGGACCCTTCGGCCTCCGCCCCGCCATGCGCCGCGCTCACCGCAAACAATGATAGCGCTAACATTATTGGGGGAAATTTGAGGAGGGACGAAAAGGGCATGGCGGTTCCTGAATGGGGAGGGGGCAGAATAGCCGTTGAAATTGCGCCGTCAATCCGGCTCGATTCACCCCCGCGATAGCCCCACCGGGCCGCCAGCGCGCACACAAACCGCCCCGCCATCGCCATATAGGAATTTCCCCCGGCTTGAAGCCTTGCCGCCCCCCTGCTAGGGGCGCGTCCATGACTGAACTCTCCCTCATCCGTAACTTTTCCATCATTGCGCATATCGACCATGGCAAATCGACGCTGGCCGACCGGCTGATCCAGCAAACGGGCGGCCTGACCGCGCGCGAAATGACGAGCCAGGTGCTCGACAATATGGAGATCGAGAAAGAGCGCGGCATCACGATCAAGGCGCAGACGGTGCGGCTGGATTACACCGCAAAAGACGGCATCACCTATCAGCTGAACCTGATGGACACGCCGGGCCATGTCGACTTCGCCTATGAAGTATCGCGCAGTCTGGCGGCGTGCGAAGGCGCGTTGCTGGTCGTCGACGCGGCGCAAGGGGTGGAGGCGCAGACGCTCGCCAACGTGTACCAGTCGATCGAGCATGACCATGAAATCGTGCCCGTCATCAACAAGATCGACCTGCCCGCGGCAGAGGTCGACAAGGTGAAGGCAGAGATTGAGGAAATCATCGGCCTTCCCGCCGACAACGCCGTGCTGACCAGCGCGAAGTCCGGCATCGGCATTGACGAGGTGCTGGAGGCGGTCGTCACGCGCATTCCGCCGCCCAAGGGCGACCGCAGCGCGCCGTTAAAGGCGATGCTGGTCGATTCATGGTACGACCCCTATCTCGGCGTCGTCATCCTGATCCGCGTCATCGACGGCGTCATCAAAAAGGGCCAGGAAATCCAGTTCATGGCCGCCGGCACAAAGCATCTGGTCGACCGCGTCGGCTGTATGCGCCCAAAGCTTGAGATCCTGACCGAAATCGCCGCGGGCGAAGTCGGCATCATCACCGCGCAGATCAAGGAAGTCGCGCAGACCCGCGTCGGCGATACCATCACCGATGCCAAGCGCCCCGCCGCCGAACCGCTGCCCGGGTTCAAGGAAGTGCAGCCGGTCGTCTTCTGCGGCCTGTTCCCCACCGACGCGGCGGACTTTGAAAAGCTGCGCGAAAGCATCAGCAAGCTGCGCCTCAACGACGCATCGTTCAGCTTTGAGACCGAAAGCAGCGCCGCGCTCGGCTTCGGCTTCCGCTGCGGATTTTTGGGGCTGCTCCATCTGGAGATCATTCAGGAGCGCCTGACCCGCGAATTTGACCTCGACCTGATCACCACCGCGCCGTCGGTGGTCTACAAGCTCGAGCTCAGCCGCTCCAAAACCGACGACGCGCGCAGCATGGAACTGCACAACCCCGCCGACATGCCCGACGTCAACCGCATTGACGAGATCCAGGAACCCTGGATCGAGGCGACCATCTATTGTCCCGACGAATATCTCGGCTCCATCCTGAAACTCTGTCAGGACCGGCGCGGGGTGCAGAAACAGCTCACCTATGTCGGCGGCCGGGCGCAACTGGTCTATGAACTGCCGCTCAACGAAGTGGTGTTCGATTTCTACGACCGGTTGAAGAGCATTTCGCGCGGCTATGCCTCGTTCGATTACCACCAGATCGGGCATCGGGCAGGGGACCTTGTGAAGATGAGCATCCTCGTCAACGGCGACCCCGTCGACGCGCTCAGCATGATCGTCCACCGCGGCACCGCCGAAGCCCGCGGCCGCGGCATGTGCGAACGCCTAAAAGACCTGATCCCCCGCCACCTGTTCAAAATCCCCATCCAGGCAGCCATCGGCGGCAAAGTCATCGCCCGCGAAACCATCGCAGCCATGCGCAAGGACGTGACGGCAAAATGCTACGGCGGCGACATATCGCGCAAGAAGAAGCTGCTGGAGAAGCAGAAGAAGGGCAAGGCCCGGATGCGGGAGTATGGCAATGTGAGCATCCCGCAGGAGGCGTTTATTGCGGCGCTTAGGATGGGGGAGGAGTAACTTCCGATAGTCCCCGAGCTTGTCGAAGGATCATTGCGGATGCGGGGGGCCGATAGGCGAACAGAGGTCAATATGGGAATGTGAGCATTCTGAAGGAAGCATTTATTGCTGCCTTCAGGATAAGTGAGCATTCGTCGAACCCTCCCGATTTTGCCTAGCGGCGGGAATTGATTAGTAATCTAGGTATTTCCAAAGGGATATACTTCGGTATGCGTCGCTGCTAGCTTAGGCAAATGGGTAACATTAAGGCATTCGTAGGGCATAGTTTTACTAGCGATGATGAGCAGGTTGTCGCGCGCTTCCTGAAAATGTTCGATCAAATCAAAGTCGCAATGCCCAATTTTGACTGGACGAATGCCAAACAGGCAGAGCCTGAGGAACTTTCGAGTAAGGTGTTAAAGTTAGTTGCAGACTGCAATACTTTCATAGCGATTTGTACTAAGAAGGAATTGGTCAGTCCACCGGAAGCGATAAAAAAGAGTTTTTTGAAAGCCAATTCTTCGATTATTCGCGACGATAGGCTAAACTGGAAAACGTCAGACTGGATCATTCAAGAAATAGGCCTCGCGTTTGGCCGAAAAATGTCGTTGATAATCCTTCTTGAAGACGGATGTAGACGGCCAGGTGGATTGCAGGGAAACGTAGAGTTTATTTCCTTTGAAAGGCAAGCGCCAGAAAAAGCCTTTGGTCAAATCTTGGAGATGCTCAGGGCAATCAGTCCACCAATTGGCTCGCAAACGGAAGGCGCAATCGACACGGCGTCTGGGGTAGCGCACGAACCAGAGCATAAGTCAGATCTCAATACTGAAGACGATGCTCCAAAAAGTGGTTGGACAGTTGACGATTTTGAACGAGCTTTCTTTTGGAAACTCATTCGGGGAGAAACGGAAGCGGCTGAAGCGATAAGCGAGGCATTCCATGCCTCTGAACTAGCTGTATCCGATGAAGCTCGGGCCGAGTGGGATTCAAGGTGCGAGCTGCGCCGACTTCAGTGGACAGAAAAGGGAGATTTACGAACCCTCAGGGAATTGCACGGAAAGTATACAGAAAACATTAAAGTAAAAACGATGTATGCATTGGCTTTGGGCAAATACTCAAAGCACAAAGAAAGTGCGGAATTGTTCGAAGAAGCATCAAGTATCGGCACAATCCTAAGCGATAAAGTCGAAAACAAGATTGAAGCTGCAATTCAGCGTTCAAAAGGCGGCCAATCACAACTTGCTTTACAGCACTTCAATGAAGTGAAGGGTTTAGTGAAGAACGATCCCGATTTGGCATACTTGCTTGCTCGTGGGATCAGTAGATTCGCAGAAGCTGAAAAAAATGACACGCTTCGCATTGAAGCAATGGAGCAAATGATTTGGTTGCGTCCAGATGACGACGACACCAGATTTTCTCTTGCGTTCGCACATTCCGAAGCTTCCAACAATGATATGGCATTGCACCATTACTTGGCAATTCCCCATGCCCGAAGGAAAGAAGGAACATGGAATAATATTGGTGTCGCATATCAGCACTTTTCGATTCCCGCACGATCAATTGATGCTTTTCGGCATGCCGCGTCTGAAGGAAATACTTTGGCGATGAGTAACCTTGCTTATCGCTATCTAAACGTGGGTTTCTTGAAGGAAGCAAAAGAGCAACTTGATAACGCTTTGAATACGGAGGAACCTCACAAAAACGTCAGCGAAGCTCTTTCGAGTGTGATGGAAACTCCAGATAAAGAGAAGAAAGAGGTAGATGAAATTCTCGCTTCGGCATCCAAAAAAATTGCGGCGTTTGAAAAGCTTGGCCAAGCAATCTTAGAACCAGACATTATTACGCTTAATGCTGAATGGATATGCCCAGACTGCGAACTGACGGTCGCTATCAAGGACAGCAAATTTGAGGCTAGCGGTCGATATCAAGAGAAAATGAATGCCCTCACTGGATTGTTAGCAACGGTAAAGCACAAGGAATATGAGATTGCGTTCACAGGAGAAATCGCTGGACGGCGAGTTTTCGGCGATGTCGTGCGAACACCTGTTGGGACGAATGCTACATCGATTCTTGCGGGAGCGCTAAACAGAGAAAGCAAGCGCTTCGCCATTTTATTTGACAGCACACTTCAAAGTGGAGAGGTGATAGAGGCAATTGATTCACGCGAGCCGAGATTCTATCAGATCCATGCCAAGCCGAGACAACCCAGGCTTGAGGTAAACGTCGATACTCCCAGATGATGCGGCATCGGTCCGACCACGCTTCGTCGACTCACGCCCGGTTCCTTTAAATTCAGTGCTGCATTATGATCAGTATTTAACTTTCTGATAAAAGTCCCTCCGGCGCGTCGTGGCAAGGACGGTATTCTTCCTATTTGTGCAAAGCGCAATAGCGCGCGCAGACTGACTTAAGACAATCCCCCTACCTCAAAGCATCCGAAATCGTATTAAAAATCCCCGCCAAATTCAGCCCCAGCGACGTAAACGCAATAATGCACGCCAGCGCGATCAGCGCGGCGATCAGGCCATATTCAATCGCCGTTGCGCCTTCTTCGTTCCTCCAGATGGGTTCACCTCCGGCGGGCTTGTGCTCGGCGGACATGTCCTCGGCTTGGCTCTTGGGCGATATGCGGGGCATAAGCGGTTTCCTTTGCTAATTTAAAATCAACATTTTATCGGTCGGAACGGCGGCCATATTTAAGGACGGCGGGAAGTGGCGCGGCTTAAGCGAATGGGTTAGATGCTCTTTTGGCAAGTGCGTCCTATGGGCATCCACCTTCGCCACGGCCACGGCGTACACAGGGAGTTTTGGGGACATGAAACAGGCGATTATTGCTGGGCTGATCGGGATGGCGGTCGCGGTTGCGGGCTGTGCTGGTCCGTCGGTCAAGCCGCTCCCGACCGAGGCGGCGGTGGACGCTGCGAAACCGCTCATGACCTGGAAGGACCTGCTTTCGCGGCCCAAGCCAGCACCCGATGCGACGGTCCGCTATGGTGCGGATGCCTTGCAGGTGGTGGATGTGTGGAAACCTTCGGGTGCCAAGTACGGGAAGGGCCCGCATCCGGCGGTGGTGATGATCCATGGCGGATGCTGGCAGACCGGCATCGCCGAGCGCGATATCATGAACTGGATTGCGGGTGATTTGCGCGAGCATGGTGTGGGCGTGTGGAATATCGAATATCGCGGCGTGGACCGGGGCGGTGGCTATCCCGGGACCTATCTCGATGTGGGGGCGGCGGCGGATATGTTTGCGCTGCGCGGGCGCGAATATGGGTTCAAGACCGGCGCGCCTGTGGTGGTCATCGGCCATTCGGCGGGCGGGCATCTGACCTTATGGCTGACGCGGCGGTGGGGGCTGGCGAAGGGGGATGCCTTGCGCGGGGACAAGCCTTTGAAGGTCGACCTTGCCATATCGCAGGGCGGTCTGCCCGATCTGCGCGCGCAGACGACGCTGCCCGATCATGGCTGCGGGGCGGAGGCTGCGGCCCAAATGGCGCGGGGCGAATTTGCGCGCACGTCACCGCCCGAAATGCCCAAGGGCCGCGCGCGCGAGTTGCAGTTCAACAATGACCGCGACAGCATTGCGCCACCATCGTTCGGCGCGGCCTATGGGGCCGAGATGGTCACCACGGCGGGGGAGGGCCATGCCGAACTGATCGCGCCCGACACCATATCCTGGAGCAAGCAGAGGGCGGTGATCTTGAAGGCCTTTGGCCTGAAGGACGCGAAGAAGTGACGTTGGAGGCGGCCCTTGCGCTTGATGCGGCGGACCCGCTGGCGCATTTTCGTGATCGTTTTGTGCAGAGCGAGGGGCTGATTTATCTCGACGGCAATTCGCTCGGGCAATTGCCCAAGGCGACGATCGCCGCGACGACGGAGCTTGTGACCAAGGCCTGGGGCGAGCGGCTGATCCGCAGTTGGAATGAGGGCTGGATCGACGCGCCGGCCCGTGTGGGCGCCATGATCGCGCCGCTGATCGGGGCCGAAGCGGACGAGGTGATTGCTGCGGATTCGACGTCGGTCAATCTCTACAAGCTGATCGTCGCGGCACTCCGGCGGGATCCGGCACGCACCGTCGTGGTCAGCGAAGCGGGGAATTTTCCGACCGACCTGCATATTGCCGAGGGCGCGGTGGCTGCGGTCGCGGGCGCGGAATTGCGCGTGGTGGAGCGCGGCGCGCTGGCGGAGGCGCTGGGCGCGGATACCGCGTTGCTGCTGCTCACCCATGTGCATTACAAGAGGGCGGAACGCTTCGACATGGCGGGCTGGACCAAGGCCGCACATGATGCGGGTGCGCTGGTCTGCTGGGACCTCAGCCATAGTGCGGGCGCGGTGAAGGTTGAGCTGAACGCGGCGGGGGCCGATCTGGCGGTCGGGTGCGGTTATAAATATCTCAACGGCGGCCCCGGTGCGCCTGCGTTTCTCTATGTGGCGAAGCGGTGGCAGGACGCGTTGCACAATCCGCTATCCGGCTGGATGGGCCATGCCGAACCGTTCGGTTTTGCCGATGCCTATGCGGCGGCGGCGGGGATGAAGCGCTGGCTGACCGGCACGCCATCGGTCTTGGGCCTAGGCGCGCTGGAAAGCGGGCTCGCGCTTTGGGACGGGATCGACACCGCGCAGGTCGCGGCGAAGTCGGCGGCGTTGTGGAACATATTCCATGCGGCAGGAACCGCCGCTGGCCTTGAATGCGTAACGCCATCGGACCCGGCCAAACGGGGCAGCCATATCTCCTTCCGCCACGCGCACGCCTACGAAATCGTGCAGGCGCTGATCGCGCGCGGCGTGATCGGCGACTTCCGCGACCCCGACATATTGCGCTTCGGCCTGACCCCGCTGACGCTCAGCCACGCCGATATCTGGCGCGCGGGGGAGATGCTGGTCGAGATTGTCGAAAGCGGTGAATATCGCCGGCCGGAATTCGCTGTACGTAATGCGGTGACATAGGGCGCTGTCCCTGCTACGGGGCCGCGCATCATGCTAAATCTGAACGGTATCACCGTGCGCCTTGGCGGACGCACTATCCTTGACCGCGCCACGGCGGCCCTACCTCCTTATGGGCGGGTGGGCCTGATCGGGCGCAATGGCGCGGGGAAGTCTACCTTGATGAAGGTGATGATCGGCTCGCTGGAGGCCGATGACGGCTCGCTCGAAATGCCCAAGGGCACGCGTATCGGCTATATCGCGCAGGAGGCTCCGGCCGGGGACTCGACACCGTTCGACACCGTGCTCGCCGCCGATACCGAGCGTGCGGCGCTGATGATCGAAAGCGAGCAGGAGGGGCTGGATCCCGACCGCATGGCCGAGGTGCACGAACGGCTGATCGCTATCGACGCCTATACCGCCCCTGCGCGCGCGTCGCGCATATTGGTGGGTCTTGGCTTCGACGAAGAAATGCAGGGCCGTCCGCTCGACAGTTTTTCGGGCGGCTGGAAAATGCGCGTGGCGCTGGCGTCTTTGCTGTTTTCGCAGCCGGACCTGCTGCTGCTCGACGAACCGTCGAACCACCTGGATCTGGAAGCGACGCTGTGGCTGGAAAACTTCCTGAAGGGCTATCCGGCGATGATGGTCGTGATCAGCCATGAACGCGACCTGCTGAACAATGTGGTCGACCATATCCTGCACCTCGAAAACGGGCAGGTGACGCTCTACGCCGGTGGCTATGACAGTTTTGAACGGCAACGCGCCGAACGCGCGGCGCAACTGGCGGCGGCAAAGGCGGCACAGGATGCGCAGCGTGCCAAGCTGCAGGATTATATCGCCCGCAACTCGGCACGGGCCTCAACCGCGAAACAGGCGCAGAGCCGCGCCAAGGCGCTGGCGCGGATGCAGCCGGTGCAGGCAATGGTCGATGACCCGACGCTGAGCTTTGACTTCCCGAGCCCCGATGAGTTGAAGCCGCCCCTCGTGACGCTTGATCTGGCCAGTGTGGGCTATAGCGCGGGCAATCCGGTGCTGGAGCGGCTGAACCTGCGGATCGACCCCGATGACCGGATCGCGCTTCTGGGGCGGAACGGCAACGGGAAGACGACGCTGGCACGCCTGTTGGCGGCGCAGCTGACGCCCATGGACGGCGCGATGCAATCGTCGGGCAAGATGCGCGTCGGCTATTTCACCCAATATCAGGTGGAGGAGTTGGACGGCGACGACACCCCGCTGGAGCATATGACCCGCCAGATGAAGGGGGCGACTCCCGGCGCGGTGCGCGCGCAACTGGGGCGCTTCGGCTTTTCCGGCGCAAAGGCGACAACGAAGGTCGGCAAGCTGTCGGGCGGCGAGCGCGCGCGGCTGGCGCTGGCGCTGATCACCCGCGATGCGCCGCATATGCTGATCCTCGACGAACCGACGAACCACTTGGACGTCGATGCGCGCGAGGCGTTGGTGCAGGCGCTGAACGAATATGAAGGCACCGTCGTGCTGGTCAGCCATGACCGCCATATGCTGGAACTGACCGCCGACCGGCTGGTGCTGGTCGATGGCGGGACGGCAACCGAATTTTCCGGCACGATTGAGGATTATACCGACTTCATCCTGGGCAAGGGCCCCGCGAAGGAGAAGGTGTCAAAGGCCGACCGCAAGGAAGACAAAAAAGCCGCCGCCGCCGCGCGCGAGGCGCAGGCCAAGCTGAAGCGCGAGGTCAGCGATGCCGAGGCGGATCTGGCGAAGCTGGAGGTGGTCCTGTCCGCCATCGACCGCGCAATGTTCGACCCCGCATCGGCGGCGAATGAATATAAGAACCTGACCATGGGCGAACTGTCCCAACGCCGCGGCAAGATCGTCGCCGCGCAGGAAGCTGCCGAGGCCCGATGGGTTGCGGCGAGCGAGGCTTTGGAGAAGGTTTAGGGATTGTCCGCAACAGCGGAAATCTCAATCGCCCGCAACGCCGTATCAAAACGCGCATCCCCTTCGCCGCGGATCAGGGCATAGCGCACGCCGCGCCGGTCGAGCTCCGCCTTGCACAGGTCAAAAAAGCGCTGGCGTTGTTCGGGGCTAGCGTAGACGCGCAGGCCGTCGTCGACAAAGGGCAAGTCGATGTCGAGCAACAGGTAAAGATCCGCATAGCTTGAAAAGCTGTCGAACCACGGATCGCGCTGCCCGAACATCATCTCGGCCCATACGGCCGTGATCAGGGGGTCGGTGTCGAACAGCACCTGTCCGATCTCCAGCTCCGCCGCCCGCGCTGCGGCTGCGCGGTTCATGACATCCTGCTGCTGTGCGATATGGACCAGTTCGGCCATACCGATATCGGTGCCATGCGCCTCGCAATAGGCGCGGCCATATTCGGGGACGACCTCGCACCCCAGATGTGCCGCCAGCCTTGTGCCAAGCGTCGACTTGCCGGTGCTTTCCGGGCCGTGGAGACAAATACGCAACGTCGTCATTCCGCGACCTCCGCCTTGCGCCAGGCGACCAGCCCGCCAATGGCGAGCACCAGAAACATGCCATAAAGTCCGGCGGTCAGGTGCAGGTCCTTGGCGACATAAAGCGGGATGGAGATCAGGTTAACGATGATCCACCAATGCCAGTTTTCGACAAAGCGGCGTGCCATCAAAATCTGTCCTGCGACCGAGAGCATCGCGATCGAGGCATCCCAATAGGGGTAGCTGGTCTGTGTATAGCTGCCCATGAAGCTGCCCCATGCCCAGATCGCGGCGACCGACCCGGCGATCCACAGGGCATAGCCGGTGGCGGGCAGGCGGCGCACCTCTACTGCGCCATCGTCGCCCTTGCTGCGGTGCCAGTTCCACCAGCCATAGAGATTGACGATGAGGAAAAAGACCTGAAGCCCCGCATCGCTATAGAGCCGCGCATCGCGGAAGATGAAGAAATAGAGGCTGACCATGGCCACGGCGACCGGGAAATTCCACACCGACCGCCGGATAATCAGCACGATATTGGCAAGGCCGAGCAGGACGGCGGCAAGTTCAATCAACGACATGGGCAGGGGTGATGGCAGCATGGCCGGGCAAAATCCAGTCCGCCTGTGTTGACAAAATGGGGACGGCGTTTTATTCGATGATTCGATAATTATGGAAATATGGATTCGTCATGGACAGTAACACCACCATCCGTGCCTTGGCCGCCCTTGCGCAGGAGCATCGCCTCGCGGCGTTCCGCTTGCTGGTGCAGGCGGGCGAAGAGGGGCTTCCGGCAGGCGCCATTGCCGAGGCCGTCGGCGCGCCTGCCTCGTCCATGAGCTTCCACCTGGCACAGCTCAGCCATGCCGGACTCATCCGGCAACGGCGGCAGAGTCGGTCGCTGATCTACAGCGCGGACTATGCCGCGATGGGCGGGTTGATGGCCTATCTCACCGAAAATTGCTGCGGCGGGCAAAGCTGCGCGCCTGCGGCATCGTGCGAAACCCCAAATGACACAGAAAGGAATGCTGCATGAAAAGGCTGCATGTGCATGTCGGCGTCGACAATCTGGACCAGTCGATAGGTTTTTACTCCGCGCTTTTCGGCGCTGAACCGAGCGTGACCAAGTCCGACTATGCCAAATGGATGCTGGAGGACCCCCGCGTCAATTTCGCCATTTCCTGCAAGGAAGGCGCCGCCAAGGGCGTGGAGCATCTGGGTATCCAGGTCGAGGATGGGGCGGAACTGGCCGACGTCTATGGTCGGTTGAAGGTCGCGGGCGGGCCCGTGCTGGAAGAAGGCGCGACGACCTGCTGCTATGCCAAATCGGAAAAAAGCTGGATCGCCGATCCCGATGGCGTCGTGTGGGAAGCGTTCCTGACCCAAGGCGAGTCCACCGTCTATGGCGACAGCCCCGATTTCGACCAACTCAGCGGCGACAATGCCGCCGCCACCGCCTGCTGCGCCCCCAAGGTCGAGGCGGCACCGAAGGGCTGCTGCTGAGCCATGGCTGCATTACGGCGGCCGTTGGCGGCGGAGGCTTTGGGATCTTTCTTTCTGTTCGCGACCGTGGTCGGCTCGGGCATCATGGCCGAGCGGCTGTCGGGCGGCAATGTCGCCGTGGCGCTGCTGGGAAACAGCGTCGCGACCGGCGCGATGCTCTATGTGTTGATCACCATGCTCGGGCCGATATCGGGCGCGCATTTCAATCCGGCGGTTACGCTGGTCATGTGGCTGCGCAAGGAACTGCAGGCAAAGGCAGCGCTGGCCTATATGCTGGTGCAGGTGGCGGGCGGCATATTGGGCGTCTGGATGACGCATCTGATGTTTGATGACGCCGTCGTGCAATTTTCGGACAAGGTCCGCACCGGTCTGGGCCAGTGGACAGGCGAGTTTATTGCGACCTTCGGGTTGGTCCTGACCATATTGGGAACGCTGCGCACCCGCCCGCAGGCCGTGCCGGTCAGCGTCGCGCTCTACATCACCGCCGCCTATTGGTTCACTTCGTCCACCAGCTTCGCCAACCCCGCAATCACCGTGGCGCGCAGCCTGAGCAACAGCTTTGCCGGCATCGCGCCTGCCGATGTCGCGCCATTTATTGCCGCGCAACTGCTGGGGGCATTCGCCGCGCTATTGGTTGCAAAGCAGATGCTGGAGCCTTCCGATTTGGAACAGTGATCATTTTACGCTTTCACCTCAATTGACGTCGGCCGAAGTCCGTGCAATCTCTCGTCCGGGAAGAGGAGAGAAACATGGCTGCAAAAGCTGACAAGGGGCCTGAAAAAAAGACAGGCGCGAAGAAGCCTAAAAAGGGTGCACCTTTTAGCGGGATGGCAGGGGCCTTTGATGCCGCCAATGATGCTACCATGGCGCTCGGGCCGTTGGCCGGGCTTGCGCGGGAGGATTTTATTGGCGCGATCGGGCTGATGCTGCGCCAGACGGCGACCAATCCGGACAAGGCGTTCAAGGCCGCGGGGAATTTCAGCGAGGATGTGGTCAAGATCATGACCGGCCAGTCCGATCTGGCCCCCGATCCCAAGGACAAGCGCTTCATGGACCCGGCATGGCGGTTCAATCCCTTTTTCAAGGCGGGCGCGCAATATTATCTGGCGGTCCAGAAGGGCGTCAAAAGCTATATCGAGGATCTCGAACTGGACGCGCTGGAACGTGACCGCGCGAATTTCATTTCGCAGATCATCATTGACGCGCTGTCGCCGACCAACAGCCTGATCGGAAACCCGACCGCGCAAAAGCGGCTGGTGGACTCAGGCGGGCTCAGCCTCGTGAAGGGCTTGAAAAACGCCTATAACGACATGGTCCACAACGACATGATGGTGAGCCAGGTCAACAAAAAGCCGTTCAAACTGGGTGAGAATGTTGCGACCGCCAAGGGCTCCGTCGTCTACCGCGATGAGCGATTCGAGCTGGTCCAATATGCGCCGACCACCGAGAAGGTCTATGCGATCCCGCAACTGACGATCCCGCCGCAGATCAACAAAATGTATATCAACGACCTTTCACCTGAAAAGTCGGTGATCAAGTGGCAGACCGACCATGGTATCCAGCCCTTCATGATCTCGTGGCGCAACCCGACCGACGAAATGGGCGTCTGGGGCATGGCCGATTATATTGAAAGCTGCATCAAGGCGCTGGACGTTGTGTGCGACATCACCGGCAGCGACAAGGTCAATGTCTCGGGCGGATGTTCCGGCGGGCAGACGATGTCGGTTCTGCTGTCAAAGCTGGCGTCGATGGGTGACACCCGCGCCAACGCCATCACCATGATGGTGTGCGTGCTCGAACCCAAGCCGGGCGATACCGAAGCGTCTTCGCTGGTATCGCACAACGGCATCGCGCTCGCGCGGCAGCGGGCGCAGAAAAAGGGTGTGATCGAAGGCTCCAGCCTTGCGCGGGGCTTTGCCTGGCTGCGGCCCAATGACCTGATCTGGAACTATGTGATCAACAATTACCTGCTGGGTGATGATCCCCCGGCATTCGACATCTTGTTCTGGAATGCCGATGCGACCAACCTGTCGTCGGCCCTGATGGGCGATTTCTTGGAACTGTTCGAAGCCAACGCCTATGCAGCGCCCGGAACATTCGAGATTGCCGATCATACGCTCGACCTGACCAAGGTGACTGGCGACATGTTCATATTGGGCGGCACAACTGACCATATTACGCCATGGCGCGCGTGCTATCGTTCGACCCAATTGTTCGGCGCGAAAAATGTCGAATTCATCCTCAGCCAGGCTGGCCATATGCAGGCCATCCTCAACCCGCCGGGCAACCCCAAGGCGAAATATTGGAAGCATAGCAAGGGCAAGACCCCTGCCGATGTGGGCGAATGGATGAAGGGGACCGAGGAAGTCGCCGGAAGCTGGTGGCCCTATTGGATGGAATGGCTGCACGCCCGATCGGGCAAGGAAGTGGCTGCACCGGCGACCTTGGGCAGCAAAGCCTATCCAGCGATGGAGGCTGCGCCCGGACTCTATGTTCTGGAGTAGTTCTTTCGGTTCAGAATGCCGTTGGTCGGATTTTTCAATCGGTTGACCCAATCATTGAAATCGGTTCATCGCAGGTGCAAATATGCGTGAGGTATTGCGCAGCGGACACAGGAAAACTACGCGCGCTGTTTCTACACGTGCTAATGGGGATGGCATGCACTCGATTGCCGAAACAGTAAAACCGATCCGGAGTAACACATTTTTGAGGTACGGCATTGCCGTTGCCGCTTTTGCAACGGCGCTGCTGTTGCGTTTTGCGCTGCAAGAGGTGTTGCCACCCGGCTTTCCCTATCTGACCTTCTTTCCGGCCGTCATATTGACTGCCTTCATTGCCGGTACGCGCCCGGGGATATTGTGTGCCACATTATCCGGGATCGCGGCCTGGTATTTTTTTATCCCGCCCTTCGGTGTCTTCGGGATGGACGTGCAAACCGCGTTCGCGCTTGGCTTTTACGCTTTCATCGTCGGCGTCGATATTGCACTGTTCCATTTCATGTTCAAAGCCGCGGACCAGTTGCGGTCCGAACGCGAGGTCACCGCACGGCTGTATGAGCGGCAACGGACGATGTTCCAGGAACTGCAGCACCGCGTGGCAAATAATATGACCGTTGTGGCCGCCTTGCTGAATATGCAGAAGCGCAAGGTTGCCGCCGATCCGACAACCGCATCATCCGCACTGGACGAAGCGGCAAAGCGTATCGGTATCATGTCGAGTATCCACCGCCGCCTGTACGATCCGGCATCGGCGGAACTACCCATCCACCAATATTTTGATGAACTCGGCACTGATTTGCTGCGCGCGGCCAAGAAGCAGGCGAATGTCCGGTTCACGGTCGATGCGGCGGCAGTCAAACTGGAAATGGACCGGTTGATGACGCTTTCGCTGTTGGTCAGCGAACTGGTCACCAACAGCCTGAAGCACGGATTTGCGGGACGGCCGGGTGGCAATATCTGGCTGAAGCTGCACCCTGTTGATGGCGAAATGCTGGAATTGACGGTGCGCGACGACGGCCATGGACTGCCGGACGATTATGATCCACTCAACAGCAACGGTCTCGGTACGCTGATTACGCAGGCCCTGTCGCAGCAGTTGAACGGCACGCTGCACATGGAAGGGCAGGGCGGTACGACGGCCCGGCTGCTATTCCCGGGATAAGACAGGTCCCACAAACCCCCTTGCGCCATCTAACCGTTCGGTTAAACCACGGCTCAGCGACCCGTATATAAGGGCAAGGGGAACGAATATGGCACAGGGCCGCGAACCAGTTTACAGCATGGAAACCGTTGATGGCCGCACCTTGCGCGTTGCCGTGTGGCGGGCCAGCAAGGCATCGGGCAAGCTTCCGATCCTGTTTTTCAACGGCATTGGCGCGAACATCGAGGCGATGGCGCCGATGGCAGAGCTGATCGATGACCGCGACTTCATCACCTATGATATGCCCGGTATCGGTGGTTCGCCTGACCCGGTGGTGCCCTATAACGCCATTTTGATGGCACGGATTGCCGACCTTTTGCTCGACCGGTACGAAATGCCGCTGGTCGACGTCATGGGCGTCAGTTGGGGCGGGGCCATGGCCCAGCAATTCGCGCTGCAGAACAATGCACGCGTGAACAAGCTGATCCTTGTGGCGACCAGCGCCGGTATGCTGATGGTGCCCGGTAATCCGGCTGCGTTGATGAAAATGGCGGACCCGCGCCGCTATATCGACCCTGAATTCATGGCCAAGCATTTCAAGACACTCTACGGCGGCATGGTGGGTAATAAAGCCGAGCATATCAACCGGTTGAAGCCACCTTCGAAGACGGGCTATTTCTACCAGTTGATGGCAATGATGGGCTGGACCAGCGCGCCGTTCCTGCCGTTCCTGAAAACGCAGACGCTGATCATGATGGGCGGCGACGACCAGATCGTGCCCTTGGCCAATGGCAAGTTCCTCGATTTCCTGATTCCGAACAGCGAATTGTTCGTCATCGAAGACGGCGGCCACCTGTTCCTGCTCAGCCATGTGCAGGAAAGTATCGCGGCCATCGTGGAATTTCTGGATCGCCCTGCGGCAGAGGCGCGTCAGGCTGCCTGACAAAGGATTGCGAAAGGGTTGCGGGCGGGAGATTGTGATATTTGAGTCACAGCCATCGGCGTAAACGCACGGAAATTCGTTATTTTCTTGGTGTGATTTGTTAAGTTCCTCTATCTAGAGAGGACCTCGGGCCCGAGCCTGAAGTTTATCTCCCCCATGCGGTTTGACCGCAAAAAGTCTACAGAGGAACATCATGAAATCGATACATATGCTGCTTGTCAGCACTGCCGTGCTTGTCGCGCCGGCAACGTCTGCGTTCGCCCAGGATGGCGAAGTCCAGACCGAACAAGCGACCGAAGATGCTTATTCCGATAACGAAATCATCGTTACCGCAACCCGCCGTGACCAGGCCGCCCAAGACGTGCCATTGTCGGTGAGCGTTGTCGGCGGCGAACAGCTTGCCAATGCCGGTGTCGTTGACATTCGCGGCATCCAGCAGCTTGCCCCTTCGTTAAAGACCACAACCGGCCAATCGTCGGCAACCGGCGCAGTTCTGTCGATCCGCGGTATCGGCACCGCTGGCGACAACCCCGGTTTTGAACCTGCTGTTGGCGTGTTCATCGACGGCGTATTCCGTTCGCGCGCCGGTGTGGCGCTGGCTGAACTGCCCCCTATCGAGCGCGTTGAAGTGCTGCGCGGACCGCAAGGTACGCTGTTTGGCCGCAACACCTCGGCCGGTGCGCTGAACATCACCACGCAGAAGCCCAAGTTCGAACTGGGCGGCTATGTCGAGGCAAGCTACGGCAACCTCGACGAGATCGAAGTCAAGGCTGGCGTGACCGGCCCTGTTTCGGAACAGCTCGCCCTGCGTCTCGACGGCGGCTATCACAAGCGCGATGGCTACATCGTCGATGTGAACAGCGACAACCGCATCAACAATATCGACCGTTATTTCGTACGCGGTCAGGCCTTGTTTGAAAATGACACGGTCAGCTTCCGCTTCATCGGTGACTATGCCAAGACGGACGAAGTCTGCTGCGGCGCGGTCAACACGCTGAGCGGCCTGCAGATCTTCCCCGGCATTGATGCCACCAGCAACTCGGCGCTTGCGCTTGTTGCCACCAACATCATCAACGGTTTTGCCGGCGTTCCGGCGCTAGGTGGCACCGCAGGCACCGTCGGTATTCCCGCATACAGCCGCGGCAGCCGCACCATGGCGGTTTCGCCAGGTCGTGACCTTTCGGAAAAGGTCAGCGAATGGGGCGTTTCGGGCGAACTGAACTGGGATCTGGGCGGCGCGACGCTGACCTCGATCACGGCCTATCGCGACTGGGATGCACGGCGTAACCAGGACATCGATTTTTCGGGTCTGGACCGCGCCTTTCGTGATAACTACCGCACCGGAATCAAGGATTTCACACAGGAAATCCGCCTGCAGGGCACCGCGTTCAACGACCGGGTCGACTGGCTCGTCGGTGGTTTCTACCTGAATGAAAAGCTGACGCTGAACGACACCGTGCGTTTCGGCAACCAGGCGGACCAATATGTGGACGGCGTGATCCGTGAACTGACGCGCAGCGCGGCATTGCCGAGCGGTCTGCAATTGTTCGGAACACTCGGCCCGGCAACGCCTTTGTTCGGTCAGGTCGCATTGGCGTCCAACCCGGCACTGGCCGCTGCAGCCGCTGGTAACCCGGCCCTGTTCGCCTTGTTCAACAGCCCGCTGCCCCGCACGCCAAATGGCGCAGGCCAGCAGAATGACGCGTATAAGGTCGATACCGAAGCTTATGCCTTGTTCACGCACAACATCATCAATTTCACCGACAATCTGTCGCTGACATTGGGTCTGCGGTACAACCATGAGACCAAGGACATCGACAGCGACCTGACCTCGTCGGTTCCTGCCTGTGCCTTCTTCCAGAATCCGGCAACGGCGCCTTACCGCGCGGCATTGCAGGGTGCAGGATTGCTGAACTCGGCATTCCTTCTGACCTGCAACCCCACGGTGAACAGCGAATTCAACGGCGTCCGTTCGGATGATCGTTCGGAAAGCGAGTTCACCGGAACCGCACGTTTGTCGTTCAAGGTGAATGACGATGTGCTGGTCTATGGCGGCTATGATCGCGGTTACAAGTCGGGTGGTTACAACCTCGACCGTGGCAGCTTCGATTCCGTCCTTCTCGGCGGTGACGGCGCGCAGATGACCGATCTGGAGTTCGGCAATGAAACGGTGGATGCCTATGAATTCGGTATCAAGACCAACTTCACGCGTCAGTTCCAGTTCAACGCGTCGCTCTTCTATTCGAACTTCAAGGGCTATCAGTCCAACCGCTTCCTCGGAAACAGCTTCGTCGTTCTGAACTACGACAAGCTGGTGTCGAAGGGCGTCGAACTGGAAAGCATCATCCGTCCGCATCCGGATTTGGCGTTCAACCTCGGCTACACCTATGTGGATGCCAAGGTTACGGATCCGTTGGCGGGTGCCGACAATGGTCGTCAAGCGTCGAACCAGCCCAAGCACACCGTTACCGGTGCTGTGACCTGGACCCCGCAAATCAGCGAAGGTGTAGGCGGTCTGTTCCATGTCGATTATCGCGTCAACAGCGATGCATTCCCGTTGAACGATCCCCTGGGTCGTCGCTTTACGGCGAATGACGGCTTCGGAATTGTGAACCTGCGTGCAGGCGTCAATTTTGGCGACGGCAAGTACAGCATCGAAGGCTATGTCGAGAATCTGTTCGACACCTATTACAACATCACGGCATTCCCGATCCCGGAACAAGGGAACAGCTTTGCCGTTTATCCTGCGCCTCCACGCTTTTACGGCGTGAAGGTCGGAGCCAAATTCTAAGCACTCGTAGAATTGGAACCGAAGGGTCGGAGCGCATATCGCGTTCCGGCCCTTTTCTTTTGCGCGGAGTAGGTTAGCGTGTCGACTCGAGGGTAGGGAGAAACCCATGCGGCATATCGCGATTATCGGTTCGGGTCCGGCAGGCTATTATTCCGCCGAGGCAGCACAGAAAAAATTCGGGGAGGATGTGCGCGTCGATATCATCGACCGGCTACCGGTTCCCTTTGGACTGATCCGTTTCGGCGTCGCGCCGGACCATCAGTCGATCAAGGCAGTGTCGGGCCGTTATGAGAAAGTGGCCCTGTCCGAAAATGTGCGCTTTGTCGGCAATGTGACCGTCGGCAAGGATGTCAGCATTGATGAGCTGCAGGGCCTGTATGACGCCGTCGTGCTGGCGACCGGGGCACCCGATGATCGCAAGCTCGACATTCCCGGTGGTGATTTGCCCGGCGTCTATGGCAGCGCCGCCTTTGTCGGCTGGTATAATGGCCATCCGGATTTCGCCGACCTCGAACCGCCACTTGACGGCAAGCATGTTGCCAT
Organism: Sphingorhabdus lacus; assembly: GCF_009768975.1. NCBI lineage: Bacteria > Pseudomonadati > Pseudomonadota > Alphaproteobacteria > Sphingomonadales > Sphingorhabdaceae > Sphingorhabdus > Sphingorhabdus lacus. The sequence goes on from NZ_CP035733.1 coordinate 441,882, forward strand.
CATCGGCAACGGCAATGTGGCGCTGGATGTCGCGCGTATCCTGTCCAAGACTCGCGCCGAATTTGGAGGGTCCGATATTGTCAGCCATGCATTAGACGTGCTTGAAACCTCCGCGACCGAGGAAATTACCATATTGGGCCGCCGTGGCCCGCACCAGATTGCGATGACGCCCAAGGAACTGGGCGAACTCGCCCATCTCGACCGTGCGACGCCGCGTGTGGACAAGCTTGATTTACCTGAAGTTGGTGAAGATGCCCTTCTGGAACCCGGCATGCGCAAGTCCGTCACCCATTTGCGCGAATTCGCCGCCATTCCCGAAGCCTATCGTGCCGACAAGCAGATCAGCATCAATTTCGATTTCTTTGCCGCACCGGTACGGGTCGAAGGTGATGGTAAGGTGGAACGGATCGTGGTCGAGCGCACCAAGCTGGATGAGCAGTTGCGCAGCGTCGGAACAGGCGAGACCTATGCCATTCCATGCTCCATGGTCATCAGCTGCATCGGGTACCAGACTCCTTCCATTGAAGGCGTGCCCTATGAACATGGGCGCGGCCGTTTCGCCAATGTCGAGGGACGGATTTTGCCGGGGCTCTATTGCGTCGGCTGGGCCCGTCGCGGTCCGTCGGGCACGATCGGCACGAACCGGCCCGATGGCTATACGATCATCGATGCAGTTGCTGAAGATATCGGGGAAGGGGACGGCAAGACAGGCCGGCCGGGACTGGATGCGCTGCTGGAAAAGCGCGGGGTACAGGTAGTGAAGTTCAGCGACTGGAAAAAGATCGAGGAAGCCGAAATCGCCCGTGCCCGCGACGGTGCGCCGCGCGAAAAATTTGTGCGGATCGAAGACATGATCGCCGCCGGTGGATAATTTCGGCGCTGTCATCATAATCACATCAAAGCATCGCTAAGGCCTCTTTGTGTTCGAAGAGAAGGCTTTTATGATTCAACAAATTGGTATCATTACGGGCGTCGATGCCGAAGCGGCCGCGCTTTTCCCGGGACAAAGTAAGGATGCGGAACCACTGCACGGATTTCTGGTCCGGCAGGTGCAATTTGCGGGCAAGAATATTGCCATCACCTGCAGCGGGATCGGAAAGGTCAACGCAGCTATGGCGGCGATGATGCTGGCCGAACATTATAATGTACAGATGCTGCTGGTCGTGGGCACAGCGGGAAAACTGTCCGATATTGACGGGGATTGTTTCCAGATCACCGAAGCGGTGCAGGGCGACTATGGCGCGTCCCGCCACGACCATTTCGCGCATTATAGCGCAGGCGCCTGGCCTATAGGCGAGGAGCATATCGAACCTTTCCGGGCGATGGCGACGCCCGATATCGGCTTGCCGAAGGTGCGGATCATTACCGGCGATTGCTTTGTCGAAAGCTCTGACCATGGCCGCAGGCTGCATCAGGCGCTGGGCGGCGATATCATCGATATGGAAACCGCCGCCGTGGCGCAGGCGGCCGCACGGATGAACCTGCCCTGGGCCGCGATCAAGGCGACGACCGACAATGCCGACGGGTCGAGCAGCGGGGACTTCCAAAGCAATTTGAAACGCGGTGCCAAACGGGCCGCCGAAGCCGCCGAACGGATGATCTCGCTGATTGGCGGCTAGGCCGTGAACTCATAAATATCGACGTCGAGGCGTCAAAATGGCGAAGATATCGGGCCAAAATGCGCGCCGCCGATAGTCATTCTACCGGCAAGCGCATTTTGGTTCGAGATCGAAGCCATTTTGGCGTCCGAAGGATTTGACCCATTTTGCCCATGGCTGCGTCAGAAAGCCTTGAGATATATCTATATCCCGGCGGCTTCCTTCCTTGCCCTGAGCAAAATGGCCTCAAACCTCGACGACGATATTTATGAGTTCACGGCCTAAATCAGTAGGCCGACGGCATGGATTACAATCCCTGCCATGCCGCCCACCAACGTTCCGTTGATGCGGATGAACTGGAGGTCGCTGCCCACCGCATTTTCGACGCGGTCGGTGATGGTGGAAGCGTCCCAGCCCTTGATGGTGTCGGACACAAGCGCGACGATATTGTCGCCATAATTTTCGGTGGTACCGACAATGGCGCGGCGCGCGAAGCGGTTGATCTGGTGCTTCAGCCGGGCGTCCTCTTGCAAGGTGCCGCCCAATTTGATCAGCGCGTCGCCAAAGCTGCCCGCCAGGGCCGCATCGGGATTTCGCGCCGCCTTCAGCAAACCGCTGCGTCCCTGGTCCCACAGGCTGTTGATCCATTTGCTCATTGCTGGATTTTCGAGCAATTGGCCCTTCCAATGATTGACCTTCGCCTGCAATTCCTTGTCATGGCGCAGGTCGTGGGCAAGGCTGGCCAAACCCTCTTCGCCCTTTTCACGCAAGGGATGGTCGGGATCTTCGGCCATGTCATGCAGCAGCTTGTTCAGGCCATTGACGATGGCGTTGGCGAGCCGGTCGTCGAGACCGGTCCAGCGCATGATGGTATTGGCGCGTTCCTCGACCATTTCGCGGATGAGATGTTCGTTGGCCTCCAACGTCTTGGACGCCCATTTGATGATGCCGTCGAGAACGGGAATATGCCGCCGCTCACGGATCATTGCGGTCAGCAACTGGCCGAGCAGGGGGGCAATATCGAGCTTGTCGAGCTGTTTGCGGATCGCGCCCTTGGCGACGCCACCAAGCCTTTCGTCATCCAGCGCGGCGATGATATCGCCCATCAGGCGCGATGCGCCCATACGCATCCGGCCTTCGCCACCTGAAGGCGCGCTCAGAAATTTGCCCATGGCGCCTGCGACATCCATGCGTTGCACACGGCGGGCGACAACCTTGGTAGTCAGGAAGTTCGACCGCAGAAAGCTTGCGAGCGTGCGGCCAAGCCGCTCCTTATTGTTCGGGATGATCGCCGTGTGTGGAATGGGAATCCCCAGCGGATGCCGGAATAGCGCCGTGACCGCAAACCAGTCGGCGAGACCGCCGACCATGCCCGCCTCGGCAAAGGCCCGCAAAAAGCCCCAATGCCCCTGATAACGGGTTTCGAGATAATTTCCGGCAACGAACAGCGCAACCATGAACAGCAGCAGTGCGGTCGCAATGATCCGCATCTGCCGCAATTCGGCATCACGCTCCGCATAGCGCGTCTTTTCAGACTGCCCCAGTTGATTGGCTGACTTCACATCAATGCCTTAGACGAAGGCATGCCGTGCTGCAAAGGCTCGCTTACTCGGCAGGCTGCAAACCGCCAAGATCGCCCGCGTCCTTGCCCGATTTCTTGCCCGTCGTTGCCGGCACGACCGGCTTTTCGCCATGCTTTTCGGGATCATAGGTCAACAGGCGCGTGCGCAGCCATGGACCAACGCGCTTTTCAAAGCCGTCGGCAAGGCTGAAGCCTGCAGGAACGATCAGCAAGGTCAGCAATGTCGAAACAATCAACCCGCCGATCACAACCGTTCCCATTGGCGCACGCCATTGTCCGTCACCACCCAGCGATAGCGCGGTTGGCACCATCCCTGCGGTCATGGCAACGGTGGTCATGACGATCGGCTGGGCACGCTTGTGGCCTGCCTCCATAATCGCCTGGAATTTGGGAACACCGCGTGCCATTTCCTCGATCGCGAAGTCGATCAGCAGGATGGAGTTTTTCGCAACGATACCGAACAGCATCAGCACACCGATGAACACCGGCATCGAAATCGGCTGCTGCACGATAGCGAGTGCCAGCATCCCGCCCAGCGGCGCGAGGAGCAATGAGCCCATGTTGACCAGCGGCGACATGAAGCGGTGGTACAAGAGCACCAGAACCGCAAACACCAGCAGCGTTCCCGAAATCAGCGCCGTCAGGAAGTCCCGCTGCATTTCGGCTTCCCACTCCTGGCTACCGAACGGAGCGCGCGACACGCCTGTCGGCAGGTTCTTCATGATGGGCAGATTGTTGATCTTGGTGTCCGCCATCGACGACACAATGCCCGGTGCGAAGTCGGCACCGATGAAGATACGGAAATTCTGGTTCCGCCGCTGGATCGATGTCGGACCAGCACCGAAGCTGATATCCGCGACACGCGACAGGGGAACCGACCCGCCATTGGCAAGCGGCACCGGCAGATTGCGAATGATGTCGAGACTTTCGCGCGATTCCTTCGCGAGCATCACGCGGATCGGAATTTGGCGGTCGGACAGCGAGAATTTCGCGCTGTTCTGGTCAATGTCGCCCAAGGTTGCGATGCGGATGGTCTGGCTCAGCGCGACGGTCGTGACACCCAATTGGGCGGCAAGGTCGGTGCGCGGGGTAATCAGTAGTTCGGGACGCTGAAGGTCAGCCGAGATACGCGGTGCGCGCAGTTCGGGCAGGGTCTTCATCTGCTCGACCAGGGTTGCTGCTGTCTCGTCCAGCTTTTTGGGGTCCGAACCGGACAGCATGACGGAGACGTCACGCCCCGATCCACCACCGCCCGGGCCATTGGCCTGGAAGGTGACGCGGGCGTCGGCGATCTTGGTCAGCTGCGGCGTCAGGGCTTCTTCAAACTTCTGACTTGTACGCGCGCGTTCCTTGTTCAAGGTGATAAATATACTCGCGCTGCCTTCACGCACACTTTGCAGTGCCGTTTTGACTTCGGGTTGCGCTTCAATGATAGCCGCGGCTTCATTCGTAACTTCGCGTGTCCGCTCCAGCGTGGTGCCGGGGACCATTTCGATACGGACGCGGCTGAAGTCCATATCGCCATCGGGGAAGAACTGCTTCGGCAAGACGACCATGAGCGCGACGGTCGTAGCCAGAGCCAGCACACCGATGCCCATCATCCAGCGCCGATGGCCAAGCGACCAGCGCAGGATTTTCATATATTTTTCCATCCAGGCGCTTTCGCCATGTTCGGCAATGCCACCGGATTTGAGGAAATAGGCCGCAATCATCGGCGTGATCATACGGGCGACCGCCAAGCTCATCAGAACCGAGGCGACGACGGTGAGGCCGAAATTCTTGAAAAACTGGCCTGCGACCCCTGGCATCAGGCCGACGGGCAGGAACACCGCGACAATCGAGAATGTGGTGGCGACAACAGCCAGGCCGATTTCATCGGCGGCATCAATCGATGCCTGATAGGCGGATTTGCCCATGCGCATATGGCGCACGATATTCTCGATTTCCACAATGGCGTCATCGACCAACACCCCGGCCACAAGGCCCAGCGCCAGCAGCGACATGGTGTTGAGCGTGAAGCCCAGAAGATCGAGGAACCAGAAAGTCGGAATAGCGGACAGCGGAATCGCGATGGCCGAGATGACCGTCGCGCGCCAGTCGCGCAGGAACAGGAACACGACGACGATGGCAAGCAATGCGCCTTCGATCATCGCCGCCATCGAGCTCTTATACTGCGCCTTCGTATAGTCGACACTGTTGAACAGGGTCGTGAATTTGACGCCGGGATTTTCCTTTTCGATTTCCGCGATCTTTTTCATCGCTTCATCGAAAACGGTCACGTCGGACGCGCCTTTTGCGCGGGACATGCCGAATGTAACGACCTGCTTTCCGCCTGCGAAGGCCATGGCGCGCTGTTCGCTGAAGCCGTCGGTGACTTCGGCTACGTCGGCAAGCTTGATGTTGCGTCCGCCGCCCAGACTGATCTGGGCTTGGCCGAGGGCATAGGCATCCGGGGCGTTACCAAGAACGCGGACGGACTGGCGCGAGCCAGCGATTTGCGACTGGCCGCCCGATGCGTTGACATTCTGTTGGCGCAAAACGCCGTTGATCTGGCTAGCTGTGACGCCGAGCGACTGCATCTTCGCAGGGTCGAGGATGACGCGGATTTCGCGGTTGACGCCGCCGTTCCGGCTGACCGAGGCCATGCCTTCGACCGCCAGCAGGCGACGGGCGACCGTGTCGTCCACGAACCAGCTCAGCTGTTCCAGCGTCATGTCGCTGGCTTCAACGGCGAAATAGGCGATGGGGTCGCTCGAGGTTGCAACCTTGAAAATCTGGGGTTCCAAGATGCCGTCGGGTAGATCGCTGCGGATCTGGTCTACGGCATTCTTGACTTCGCTGACGGCGGCATTGATGTCGTCGCCAATTTCAAATTCCGCGCTGACGGTGGTGTTGCCCTCGCTTGCCGACGCATCGATGTTGCGCACGCCCTGCACACTGCGGATGGCAGATTCGACCTTTTGCGTGATCTGGGTTGTGATTTCGGACGGCGCCGCGCCGGGTTGCGAAATGGAAACCACCACAACCGGAAATTCGATATCCGGGTCATTCTGTACGTCCATATTCCGGAACGACATGATGCCCGCCAGCGTGAGCGCCAAAAACAATACAATCGGAACCACCGGATTACGGATGGACCATGCGGAGATATTACTGAAATTCATGGGCGAGGGTCCCGATTGTACAATGTTATTATGGCTTTTTCAGAAGCTTGGGATTGATCGTTTCGTCCGGATTCAGGAAACCACCTGCATAGAGAACGACGCGTTCGGTTCCGTCCAGACCGCTGGCGATGATCAGACCATTTGCGGTCGTGTCGCCAACCTTCACAGGACGCTGCTTCACCTTATTGTCCTTGCCGACGATGTAGACAAAGCTACCCTCGCGACCGGTCTGAACGGCGGATTCGGGCAATACTGGCGCCGACATTGATCCGGCCTTGATCTCGACCGAGGCAAAGCCGCCCGGACGCAGGGCCTTGTCAAAGGGCAGGGAGATGCGGGCGATGCCTTGGCGGTTCTGCGTGTTAATCATCGGCGCAACCTGCCAGATGGTCCCGTTGAACACGCGGTCGGTGCCGACGGGCGTAACGCTTGCGGGCACGCCTTCGGTGACGAGCGCGAGGTCATTTTCGCTCAGCTGTGCTTGCAATTCCATCTGACCGTCCTGGGCCAAGCGGAACAGGATGCCGCTGCCGGCCGAGACGGTCTGGCCGGTCTCCACATTGCGTTCCAGAACATAGCCCGAAACAGGCGCACGAATATCGAGCCGTGCATTGCGTGCGCGGGTTTCACCCAATTGCGCATTGGCAACATTGACGCGGGCGCGGGCGGCATCACGAGTCGCTGTTTTGCGATCCACATCCGCCTTCGAAATAAAGCCGCGCTCAACCAGTTGAAGTGCGCGGTCTAGTTCATTTTGTGCCAGCAACAGGTCTGCACGGGCGACCCCAATTTGGGCCTCCAGCGCGGCGGCCTGCTGGACCTGCACCGAACGGTCGACGGAAATGAGAACCTGGCCACGCTGGACCCAGTCGCCTGCGTCGACAAAAACGCGCGTTACCTGACCACCTTCGCCGACGACGCCGACGGGGATTTCGCGGCGGGCGGCCAATGTGCCGGTGGCGTTGATCGCGCGGACAACGGTGTCGCGTCCGGGGGCCACCACAGTCACTGTCTGCGCCTGCGAGTTCTTTTCGTCACCGGCAGGGGCTGCAGCGCCGCTTCCGCCCATGAAATAATAGGCTGCACCGATGGCAACCAATATGGCCACGACGATCAAGGCGATGATGACCCGACGACGGCTCGTGTTTTCGCGCTCCGCGAGCACTCCGCCGTCCAACGTTCCGCTCATTGTAGTTTCGTAATTCATATCGGCTTTCCAAATTTGATCGCGGGGCAATGATACACAGTGCCAGCACGTTTGCAGAACTGTGTTACCCTAATAAGTCACCGCCTGCAAGGCGTGCGTTTAGGTTTCGATTAACGACCCATTTTCATTAACCCTACCGTCATTGCGGTTGAACCACAATACAGTGGGATACCTACACTATTCGACGAACGACGTCGCACAGAAAAGCCGCGCAGAATCTCTGCGCGGCTCCTATAATCTGCGAATGAGAATTTAGCGGACGCGACCGCGCTGAATCAGGTTTAAAATGCCCAAAACGATGATTGCGCCGATAAAGGCCACGATCAGTCCGGTCAGCGAAAACTGCTGCACACTGCCCATGATTCCAAAGCGGTTGGCAATCAGATTGCCGACTACGGATCCGACGCATCCAGCAACGACATTCCAGAAAATGCCCATCGAAGCGTCGCGGTTCATCACCTTGCTCGCGAGCCAACCAGCGATTCCGCCCACGATAATTGCAACTATCCAACCCATATTTACCTCCTCTCGGCCGTTCTCCAAAGGAACGGGCGCGGCAAGATAATAACGCGGTCGGGCGGGAACGCTACATGCAATAGGCCGATATCTTGTAAACTTATCGGGCAAAAGAAAAACCCCCGCACCGAAGCGCAGGGGTTTTCATATGCTTAGCATGCATTTCTTAGTATTTTTGCTGACGCTCGTACAGGTCACGATAATGCTGGATACGCGTGACGCGCAGACCCGGCATGCCCGAACGATCGACGGCACGTTGCCAAGAGGCAAACTCTTCCAGCGTCAGGCCATAGCGTTCGCAGGCGTCGTTGATGGACAAGAGACCACCATTGACCGCTGCGACCACTTCAGCCTTGCGCCGCACAACCCAGCGTGTGGTCCCAGCCGGTGGAAGACTCGACAATGTTAACGGCTCTCCCAACGGGCCGATTACTTGTGCCGGGCGAATTTTTTGATTCTCAATCATAACGTCCTCGATACTCCATGCCCCGCATGGGTTAACTGTACCCCGGTTGCTTCATCTTCTAGGCGATGGTCTTTGATATAGCCTGAATCGGATTGGTAAACATCCGCTTCACACATTGGTTCCGCCTTAATTTTCTGCCCGAAAGCACCGCAAACCGCCACTTTCGCCCGGTCCTTGGTAGCGAAAAAATTGATCCGCCGGGTAATAAAGTCCCCACTTGCTTCCATGCCATTTGCAGCCTGTCGCACGGCACGCACGGTACGGCTATTTGCCTGGCGCGCCGAAGCCATCGCCAACATCGCCACATAATCATTTTTGCGGTCGACCGAATCTTGACGCGGTGCCGAGTGGGGGAATGTCATTTCCATGACACCCCCCTAGCGCAGCATTTTATAACATGGGGTAAAGGCGCCATTCAGAGGATGTTAGCCGAGGTTAACGGTAATTATCTTTTTGCCCCCAATGCTGTTTCAAATTGAGAAGTAACGACGGAAAACTGGCCTTTTCGTTCCGCTGCGCCTATGTGGCCTGTCAAATGATTGACGATATATATCTGAACGATTTTCAACTTGGCCCCGATTTGGCGGGAAAACGGATCGTTGTCGCGATGTCCGGCGGCGTTGATTCGTCCGTCGTGGCGGCCCTGGCGGCGCGTTCCGGCGCGGAAACCGTGGGCGTTACCCTGCAGCTTTACGATCATGGCAGCGCGGTAAAGCGTGCCGGGGCGTGCTGTGCCGGGCAGGATATCCGCGATGCCCGGGCTGTTGCCGACAAATTGGGCATCGCCCATTATGTGTTCGACCATGAAAGCCGCTTTCGCGAATCCGTAATCGACCATTTCGCCGATGAATATATGGCGGGGCGCACACCGATCCCCTGCGTGCGCTGCAATATGGGTGTCAAATTTACCGATCTGTTCCGGCTGGCCAAGGAATTGGGCGCGGACTGCCTCGCCACCGGCCATTATGTCCGCCGTGTCGAAGGCCCCGCAGGCGCGGAGCTGCATCGTGCTGCGGACCCGGCGCGGGACCAGAGCTATTTCCTGTTTGCCACGACACAAGACCAGCTCGACTATTTGCGTTTCCCGTTGGGCGGTATGCCCAAGCCACAGGTGCGGGCCATTGCGCAGGAACTGGGTCTCGTAGTCGCGATGAAGCCCGACAGTCAGGATATCTGCTTCGTACCCGATGGCGATTATGCGTCAGTCGTCCGCAAGGTGCGCCCCGATGCCGAACTGGGCGGTGATATCGTCCATCTCGACGGCCGCGTGCTGGGGCAGCACAAGGGCATGATCCACTATACCGTTGGACAGCGCAAAGGTCTGGAAGTCGGCGGACAGCCGGTGCCTCTCTATGTCATCCGCCTTGATCCCGCGACGCAGCAGGTAATTGTCGGACCACGCGAGGCCTTGGCGGTGCAGGCGGCGCGCATTGTGGACGCAAACTGGCTGGCGGATGTTCAGGGACGCGCCATATTCGCCAAAGTGCGTTCTATGGCAAAGCCGGTGGCTGCGCGGATGGATGGCGAATGGCTGAGCTTTGATGCGCCCGAATATGGCGTTGCCCCCGGTCAGGCCGCCGTCTTTTATGATGGCGAGCGTGTACTGGGTGGTGGCTGGATCGAAGAAACAATGGCGGTCGAGCTGGTCAACGCCGCCTGACGATTTGGGTCAGAGCGCTTCAATCTCTTTCGCGTTCAACTGGACACATCCGAAAGTCCCGCGCCGTTCGGCGACCGCTTCGGCCAGAAAGGGTACGCTTGCGTAGACGCGCTTGTTTTCGGGGTCATCGGACAGCCGGACCATTTCCATGCCCGCTTCCTTGTCGGTTTCGCAGCTGTCCATGCTGCGGCCCTCAATATAGCGGCATGAGCAGGTGATATGCGCGCCATAGGCCGCGCCGACCTTGGCCTGTCCCTTGATGGTTCCCCAATTCCAGACGGCCCACACTATAACGCACGCCGCAACGACGAGGACGGCAAGACGCAGCCTGCGCATCAGGATGTTCGGCTCTTTCGCGGTCGGCTTTGAAGTTGCGGTTGCCATATGGCCTCCATCTGGTGCATCGGTACGCGCCATGCCTAGGAACAAATTTACCACCGCCGCAACCGCTTTTTGTGCCATCGCGTCAATCGCCTTGGGTTCCTGTGCCCAAGAGCCAACTGCGAAAGCAGCTGCCGGACCCGGTGAAACCTACATTGTCGATGACGCCGTGGTCAGCAAGGATCGTCTTGCGGCTGCGATTGCACCCTTTTTTGAAGATCCCGCACTGTCCGAGACACGGGCCTTGGTTGTCATGCAGGGCGGACGGGTCATCGCCGAACGTTATGCGCCGGGCTATGGTCCCGACACGCGGCTGATCAGCTGGTCCATGGCGAAAAGCGTCACCGCCACTCTTGTGGGCCTAATGGTTGCAGACGGACGGCTCGCGCTCGATGAACCGGCACCGGTTCCTGAATGGCAAACCCCGCGCGACGGACGGGCTGCGATTACCCTGCGCCATTTGCTGCATATGTCGTCCGGCCTCGACCATACCGAAATGGCGGAAGGTGAGGTCGAGATTTTCGATGCCGATACGCCGCGAATGCTGTTTCTGGATGGCCGCGAAAATGTCGCCCGCTATGCCGAAACGCGACCATTGGAAGCCGACCCCGGCAAGAAGTTCGAATATAGCAGCGCGACCAGCAACATATTGGCCGACATCATGACGCGCTCGCTCACGGAAAGCAAAGACCCCGAAGTCCGGCGCGACGCCATGCTTGAATATGCGCGGGGGCGTTTGTTCGAACCCTTGGGTATGACCAGCGCCGTTCCCCAGTTTGACCGTAACGGCACGATGCTTGGCGGCAGCATGATCCATGCCACCGCCCGCGATTGGGCGAAGTTCGGCGAGTTTCTGAGGAACAATGGGTCCGTACGGGCGGCGCAGCTTCTGCCGACGAGCTGGACGCGGTTCATGAAAACACCGAGCCGGAACGACAATAGCTATGGCGCACATATCTGGCTGAACCGTCCCCGCGCCAATGGGCAGGATCAAGTGCTCTTTCCCGGAAAGGCGCCGTCGGATGTTTTTGCCGCACTGGGGCATCTGGGGCAGTTCGTCATCGTGTCGCCGCAACATCGCCTGACGATCGTGCGGTTGGGTAAGACACCGGATGACAAGCTCGATCCACTCGACGATCAATTCGTCAAGCTGATCGCGCTTTTTCCGCGGGGATAAAAAAGACGTTTAGGCCTTGGCGACCGGTGCGTCGTCGCCCAGATCTTCGAACCAGGCTTCGACCGGTCCGCTCAGCTTGATCAGCAGAGGATTGCCCTTGCGGTCGCGCGCCTTGCCGGCCTGAACCTTGATCCAGCCTTCGGAAATGCAATATTCTTCCACCGTCGTGCGCTGTTCGCCCTTGAAGCGAATGCCAACGCCTCGCGAAAGAAGGTCGCCATCGAAATGGGGGCTCATGGGATTGATCGAGAGGTGATCGGGCGGAGTATCGGCTTTGTCGGTCATAGGCCGCGCCTTTGCCGGAAAGCTTCGCACTTGGCAATATCGACTGAGCAGTGCAGAGGCTTTCTATGGCAAAATCCGGTAATTATGATGCGATCATCCTCGGGGCAGGCGGGGCAGGGCTGATGTGCGCCCTAACAGCGGGGCAGCGAGGGCGGCGCGTTCTCGTGATCGACCATGCGAGCGGACCGGGAAAGAAAATCCTGATCTCGGGCGGTGGCCGGTGCAACTTTACCAATGTCAACGCGACCAGCGCCAATGCTCAGGAACGCTATCTTTCTGCCAATCCGCATTTCGCCAAGTCGGCCTTGGGCCGTTATACTCCGACCGATTTTATCGAAATGGTGCAGGCGCACGGCATTGCCTTTCACGAAAAAACGCTGGGGCAGTTGTTCTGCGACGACAGTGCGCGGCAAATTGTCGAAATGCTCATGGACGAGTGCGACAAATCCGAAGCCGCGGGTGGTCGGGTAGATTTTGCTTTCCACGCACCCATTTCGGATGTCCGCCGCGCGGATGACTTATATCATGTTGTCTACAATGGCCTGAAGGCTTCGGCACCAGCGCTGGTGATCGCGACAGGCGGCCCGAGCATTCCCAAAATGGGGGCGACCGGCTTTGCCTATGATCTTGCCCGCCAATTCGGCCTGAAAATCGTCGAGCCGCGTCCTGCGCTGGTTCCGTTCACCTTGGGCGGTGACGACGTGCTGTTTCGGGAACTCTCGGGCGTTTCGGCCGATGTCGAGGCGCGCTGCGGCAAGGTCCGTTTCCGCGAGGCGGCATTGCTGACGCATAAGGGTCTTTCGGGCCCCGCTGTTCTGCAGATATCCTCCTATTGGCGGCACGGGCAGCCGATCGGCGTCGATTTCCTGCCGGACCAGCCATCAGGATGGTTGCGTGACCTGAAACGAGAGAAACCGCGCACGACGATCAAGTCCGCGCTTTCCGCGTCCTTGTCTTCGCGGCTTGCCGACATCTTGGCCGACCGGATCGGGGATGGGGGCAATTTGGCCGACTGGCCTGACCGCCGGCTGGAGGAAGCGGAACGCAAATTGTCCGACTGGCCTTTCACCCCCAATGGCACCGAAGGCTATGCCAAGGCTGAAGTCACTGCAGGCGGGATCAGCACGGATGGCCTGTCACAGAAGACTATGGAAGCGCGCACGGTCCCAGGTCTGTTTTTCATCGGGGAAGCGGTTGATGTGACCGGGTGGCTCGGCGGCTACAACTTCCAATGGGCCTGGGCCAGCGGGGTGGCCGCGGGCTCATCCCTCTAAGCGTTGATAGCCTCAATTGTTGCGTCCCCGTACTCGGTTCGTCGCAATTAGGGAACAATTTCAGCTTTTTACGCGTGTCTTTTAGGACGCAGCGTAAAATTTTTTGCCCATTTCTGGCACCAAAGCAGCTTTGCCGTGTTTGTCCCGCGTCATTTACTGACACGAAAAGGACAAGCTTATGAAATTCTCCTCTCCCTTGATGCTGGCGACGGCATCGCTCGCGCTCCTCGCCACCCCTGCTTTCGCACAATCTGAAGATGAACAGTGGGAAGGCGGCTATATTGGCGGCTCCATTGGTATCGGTGCGCAAAATAACGACCGTAACGAAGGCGTTGTCTTCGACACTAATCTCGACGGAGATTACAGCGACACTGTTCGTACCGTATTGGGCGCAGATGCGTTCTCGCCCGGTTTCTGCGGTGGTGCGGCCAATGGCACTGCGCCGATCGACGGCTGCCGTGGTGATAAGGACGGCCTCGAATATTATGGCCGTGCCGGTTATGACGTGCAAAACGGCAACATTGTCTTCGGTGTGGTGCTGGACGGCGGTAAGTCGAAGTCGCGCGACAGCGTAACTGCTTACAGCACGACCCCCGCATTTTACACCTTCACCCGCGAACTCGACTATTCGCTCGGTGCCCGCGCACGCGTGGGTTATGCCGCACGGGGAGCGTTGTTCTATGCAACCGGTGGTGCTGCTTACGCCAAGATCGATAACGGGTTTGCGACCAGCAACGGCGCGAACAGCTTCTCAACCAATGGCAAGACCAGCAGCTGGGGCTACAGCTATGGCGGTGGTACCGAAGTGAAGATCTCGCGCAATTTCTCGCTGGGTCTCGAATATCTCTACACCAATTATGTCGACGATGATTTCGTGGTCGCCGTTGGTCCGGGAACCGCAGCCGCAACCAATCCGTTCCTGCTTACCAATGCGGCGGGTACGAACATGAAGCGTGACGACAGCGATTTCGATATGCACAATATCCGCCTGACCGCAGCGTTCCGCTTCTAAACGAAACGGACGTCAGACAAAAACAAAGGGCGTCGGAATTCCGGCGCCCTTTGTGTTTTCGGTTATGCGAGGCTGCGGGTTAGGCCGCTTCTTTTTTCCGCGATGCTTTCTTGCGCTCATTGGGATCGAGCAAAGATTTGCGGATACGAATATTCTTTGGCGTTACTTCGACCATTTCATCGTCGTCGATATAGGCGATGGCCTGTTCCAGCGTCATCACCTTCGGCGGTGTCAGGCGGATGGCATCGTCCTTACCGGTCGAGCGGAAGTTGGTGAGCTGCTTCGACTTCATCGGATTGACTTCAAGATCATCCGGCTTCGCGTTTTCGCCGATGATCATGCCTTCATAGAGGGCCTCACCGGGCGATACGAACAGGATGCCACGCTCTTCCAACGGGCCAAGGGCATATGCTACTGCTTCGCCGTTGCCGTTCGAAATCAGCACGCCATTTTTGCGGCCTTCAATCGGACCACGATAGGGGCCATATTTTTCGAACAGGCGGTTCATGATACCAGTGCCGCGCGTGTCGGACAGGAATTCGCCATGGTAACCGATCAGGCCACGCGAAGGTGCGCTGAAGGTGATGCGGGTCTTGCCGCCGCCCGAAGGGCGCATGTCGGTCATTTCGCCTTTGCGCAGCGCCATTTTCTCGACGACGGTACCCGAATGTTCGTCATCAACGTCGATCACGACGCTTTCATAAGGCTCGGTCCGGTTGCCGGATTCGTCTTCGCGGAACAGCACCTTGGGACGCGAGATGCCGAGTTCAAAGCCTTCACGGCGCATCGTTTCGATGAGAACGCCCAACTGGAGTTCGCCGCGACCGGCAACTTCGAAGCTGTCACGGTCATCGGATTCGGTAACGCGGATGGCCACATTGCTCTCGGCTTCGCGCAGCAGACGGTCACGGATCATACGGCTCGTGACTTTGGTGCCTTCGCGGCCCGCCATGGGCGAGTCATTGACCGAAAAGCGCATCGACAGCGTGGGCGGATCGATCGGCTGCGCGTGCAGCGGCTCGGTCACGCTTGGTTCGGCGATGGTGTCGGCCACAGTTGCGGTGGTCAGACCTGCGATCGAGATGATGTCGCCCGCCTGTGCCTGTTCGACCGGAATACGCTCCAGTCCGCGGAAGGACATGATCTTGGACGCGCGGCCCGCCTCGACAATCTTGCCATCGGGGTTCAGCGCATGGATTTGCTGATTGACCTTGACCGTGCCCGAAAGCACGAGGCCGGTCAGAATGCGGCCGAGGAAGTTGTCGCGGTCAAGCAAGGTGACGAGCATCTTGAATTCGCCATCGACATCGGCCTTGGGCTCGGGAACGTGCGAAACGATGGTTTCGAACATCGGCGTCAACGTGCCTTCGCGTGCGCTCGGGTCCATCGAGGCATAGCCGTTACGGCCCGATGCGTAGAGTACGGGGAAGTCGAGCTGCTCATCGGTCGCGTCGAGCGAGACGAACAGGTCGAACACTTCGTCGAGCACTTCCTGGATACGCTCATCGGGGCGGTCGACCTTGTTGACGACAACGATGGGGCGCAGACCGAGGGCGAGGGCCTTGCCGGTCACAAATTTCGTCTGCGGCATTGCGCCTTCGGACGAGTCCACCAGCAGGATGACGCCGTCGACCATGCTGAGAATCCGCTCAACTTCGCCGCCGAAGTCGGCGTGACCGGGGGTGTCGACGATATTGATGCGCGTGTCGTTCCATTCGACGCTGGTGCACTTGGCAAGAATGGTGATGCCGCGTTCTTTTTCGAGGTCGTTCGAATCCATGGCGCGCTCTTCAATGCGCTGGTTGTCGCGGAAGGTGCCGGACTGGCGGAAAAGCTGGTCAACAAGGGTGGTTTTGCCGTGATCGACGTGCGCGATGATGGCGATGTTACGCAAAGACATGTGCAATAGGCCTTTTGGGAGGTCAGTTTGGCAGCAACATGCCACCAGATTCTGGCGCGCCCTTAACCCAATATGTGCTGCGGCGCAACATTCGAACGTCTTTCCATCCGCAATTCCTGCGGTCTGCGTGGGATATGTGTCGTGCAAACGGACAGAGATGCGTCAGCGGGCCTTTTTCAGGGCGGCACTGAAGACCCTTTCATTGTAGAGCGAATGGCGCTCAGCCGCGATCAGGCCGGGGACAAAGTCAGCCTTGAAGTCGTGGCGCCACGCGGCAAGCGCTACCGCACGCAACGCGATGTCGCTTTCTTCGCCGAGTGTTTCAAGATGCCGTGAACTGTTCAGCAACGCCTGACGCTGTGCGGCAAAGCGCGCGCCGGGGTAGCGTTCATTGATCAGGCCGAGCTGGTGGCGGACGGTGCGGATCAGCAACTGTGTCGTGGCGGCGTCGCTTGGGCGCTGCAGACCTTCAAATGCCGCGTCAATGAGAGCGATCTGGTCGCGCACACTGCGCGATTGCAGGCCGCCGCCCTCGCAGTTCCGGATGGAGCGGACATAATGTGCCAAGGCCGACAAGGTCGTCGCATTCGGTTCTTTTCCCGAAAATTCCTCGACAATCAGCGTGCGAATGAAGCGTTCGAGGGCAGGGTCATTATCCGCCCGGGAGATTTTGCCCGGTTGCGCAAGGTCGGGAATATGCGCCGCATCCGCAACGGCATTCGCCCGTGCAAGGCTGAAAAAGGCGCTTGTGACGTCGGCCGTGCCGGGCTCCTTGGACAAACCCTGCACGAAAAAATGCGGATTATCGCGGCCGTTAGCGTGGCAACTGGCGCAACTGATGTTCGCTTTCGCTGCTTGTCCGCCCAATAGGGCAGGGGTGTTGAAGAGCGCTTGTCCGGCATACACCATCTTCGCGTCTGTTTCGGAATAGGAAAGGCAGGCGCTTGGCTGCTTCGTTGCCGCGACCATTTCATGGCCGGGCGCTGTCCACCAGAGCGATTGCAGGACATCGGACGGAGAGGCCGCCAAGGCCGCTCCGCCCAATAGTGCGGTTACGAAAGCTGTAATCAGCCTGCGGATGTGGCCGCCTCCTTGATCCAGCGGCGAAGCTCGTCGGCCTCATGACAGCCAAAGCCGCAGATTGTTTCCAGCTGCGCCAGATGCGCCTTGGCCCCGGCCACATTTCCACGCTCCAACTTCAATTCGCCATAATATTCCAGCGCGCCGCGATGCTTCGGTGCGATGGAAAGCGCCGCCTGATAATAGCCCTCGGCCACATCATATTTATGCAGCTTCCGGTTGGCGAAACCCAGATATGTGAGGATGTCGGGGTGCGGTCCTGCAGCCCAGAGGGCATTGTCGAGTTGGGCAATCGCCTCTTCATAACGCTTTTCGTTGATGAGGCTGACGGCCTGCACATAGACGGCGTCGGCGGTAATAGCCTGGGCCAGATCGACATCAGGTTTTACCGGGCCCATGGCCGTCTTACCGGCCGCAACCGCAGCTTCGACCTTGGCAATGGCATCATTCAGGCGCGCCGCATCGCGGCAGCCGGTGCCGCAGTTGGACGCCATGGCCTTCAGCGCCGCAACCTGTTCGTTGGCTTTGTCGGCGGCGCCAAGCTTGGCATGCACAATTCCGAGATCCCGCCGTGCTTCAATCAATTTGTCGTCATAGCGCACAGCTGCCGTCAACGGACCCTTGGCCTTTTTGAAGTCCGAAAGCGCCATATAACTGGCGCCCAGTAGATATTGGGCCTGGGCATTACGCGGCATCGCGCCCACCACTCTTTTGAAGGACTTTGCCGCGTCGGCATATTGTCCGGCGCGAAATGCGGTCGCACCCTTTTGATAGTCGACCGCGGGATCATATTCGGGCGCAGACTGGCTCGGGGTGCCGCCCCCGCCACCCCCGCCGCCGCCTGCGGAATAAGAAGGCGCAGCGGCAAATGCCAAAATGGCCGACGATGTGACCAGCACGAGTTTACGGTTCAAGATGCCCATTGAATCAGTCCTTTTTCCAAAAATTCCCAATATACATAGCATGACTTTGTATGTCTGGTAAAGTGTATGCTTGCTGCTCTGCCAATTTTGAGCCATCAGGCGGCTGCTTCAACAGTGCTGGCCCGACGTGCTCCGAAAATTCCTTCCCGATAATTTTGTACTGATGCTTTTTGGCACGCTGTTGGTTGCGTGGATGTTTCCGCTGTCCAAAGAAGCGCTTCCTTGGGCACAGAATATATCATTTGCAGGAATTTTCTGCCTGTTTTTCTTGCATGGTTTGCGATTGCCACGCCAGGAAGTTGCCCGGGCCATGCTCGGCTGGCGGTTGCAGGGGACGATGCTTGCTTTCACCTTCATTCTGATGCCTTTGCTCGGGATCGGAATATCGAAAATCGCCGCCCAGTTTCTTCCTGCCGCTCTGGCGGTGGGCCTACTCTATGCAGCCATCTTGCCTTCCACGGTGCAGTCCGCGGTTAGCTACACATCGCTTGCCCGAGGGAATATTGCCGCATCGGTCATCGGTTCGGCCTTGTCCAACCTGTCGGGCATATTTCTGACCCCGCTGCTATTCGCGCTGCTGCTGGGCAGCGCATCGGGCGTGGCGATTGGTGGAAATGTTGTGGTCAAGATCATCACAATGCTTCTTCTGCCCTTTATATTGGGGCAGGCGACGCAGAAATGGCTCGGCAAATGGGCGGTGGACCAGCGATATTTGCTAACATTTTTCGACCGAGGCGTCATTCTGCTTGCCGTCTATGTCGCCTTCGGCGCGGCTGTCACCAGCGGAGCCTTGGCGGGTATCGAGGCCCTGTCGCTCTTCTACCTTCTGCTGTTTGCAGGCATATTTCTGGCCATTGCCTTCGGCGCAGCGTGGCTGATCGGCGGAGTCTTCGGCTTTCCATATGAGGACCGCATTAGCCTGTTATTCGCAGGGGCGCACAAGAGTATTGCGATTGGCGCACCCATGGCGGCCCTGCTATTTCCGCCCACGCTGGCGGGATTGATGATCGTGCCCACTATCCTGTACCACCAACTGCAACTGATCGCCTCTGCCCCCTTGGCAAAGCGGCTGGCGCGCACCCCCGATTAGAGGCTGCGCAAGGCTTCCGCCGGACGTGCCGCGAGGATGGGAAGTGACCCTACGATCCCCAAGATGAAGGTGATCCCTGCGCCACCAATCAAGGTAATCGCCAAGATTACCGGATCAGGCGAAAAGCTGAAGTCGAAGATCTGGACGATGACATACCATCCGGCGGCCATGCCAAGACCAAGCGACAGCAGACCAAGGACCAGCGCGAGGATGCCATATTCCAATGCCTGCGCTCCCAAAATCTGGCCGCGCGACGATCCGAGCATCTTCATGATCACGCTGTCGTAAATCCGCGACTGGCGGGCCGCGGCGATCGCGCCGACCAGAACGGCGATACCCGCCAAAATCGCGATGGACGCCGCTGCGGCAATGGCTTGTGCCATTTGCGACAGGAGCGTCGTGATCTGCGCGGTCACTTCGCCCACTTCGATTAGCGAGGCGGAGGGAAAGACAGGGGGCAGGGCTTTTGCCAGAACGGCTTCGGCCGGTTTTGACACGGTCAATGTCGCGACCATATTATGGGGTGCGGCATCCAGGCTGCCCGGCGAAAAGACGATCACATAATTCAGCCCGAAATTGTCCCATTTGACCGTCCGTAAAGAGGCGATCTTTGCGGGCACTTCGACGCCGAGCAGGCTGACCGTCATGCTGTCGCCGACTTTCAGGCCCAAGGTCGCCGCGACTTCGGCTTCGAGGCTGATCAGGGGCGGTCCCTTATAATCGGCGGGCCACCATTCGCCCGCAACCACTTCGCTGCCCTTAGGCAGTTCGGCGCTGTAGGTCAGGCCGCGATCGCCGTTCAATACCCATGCGCCTTCGGGGAGTTCCTTCAACTGGTCGACGCGTTGCCCGCCAAATTCGACGATGGTGCCGCGCAGTGCAGGGATCATGTTGACCGTTGCTTTGGGGTCGGCGCTTTTGACCATTTCGGTAAAACGTTCCGTGCCGTCACGCGGGATATCGAGAATGAAAAAGCTGGGCGCCCTTTCGGGGATGCTGTTTTTAATTTCGTTGCCGATGCTCGTCTGGATTGCCGCGAGCGTGACGAACAGCGTCAGCCCTAGTCCAAGCGCCACGACGAGGGCCTGCGTCTGGGCACCCGGCCTGTGCAAATTGGCAAGCGCGAGACGGGGCAGTGGCGCTTTGGGACGTGGCAAGCGGATGACGATGAAGCGCAGCAGCCATGCGATGCCGGTCAGCAGCAAGAGCAAACCAAACGCGGCACCGACAAAGGCGAGCGAAAAGAGGGGCTCACGCGCTGTACCGACGGCAATGGCGATAATGGCGACTATGGCGCCAATCACCCAGGCAAGGCTGCGGCGGTCGATACGGGAATCGCCCTCGACAATGGAGCGGAAAAGCCCCGCAGCCGGAACGGTCCGCGCGCGGGCCAAAGGCGGAAGTGCGAAGGCAATGGCGATGAGCAATCCGTAAAGGGCGCTGACCGCCAAGGGAATTGGATGCACCGTATAGCCCGGTGCAACGGGCAATATATCGCCTGCGACCCAACCGATTGCCAAGGGCATGACGCTTCCGACCGCAAGCCCTACAAGGATTGCACCAATGGAAACGGTGAGGATCTGGAGCATATAGATGCGGAAGATAACGCCGCTGTCGGCGCCATTTACCTTCAACGTGGCAATGCTTGCGCGTTTGCTGGCAAGATAGCTGCCGACGCCATTGCCGACACCGATGCCTGCAATGACGAGTGCCGCCAAGCCGACCAGCGTCAAAAACTGGCCCATGCGTTCGATAAAGCGCCGCGTTCCGGGTGCGCCGTTTGACCGGTCGGTGATTTCCCAACCCGCCGACGGAAATTGCGCCTCCAGCGCTTTGGCGACCGCAGCGGCATCCTGTTGCGGGGGCAGTTTGATCCGGTATTTTGCCTCATACATGCTGCCCGGCTGGATCAGCTTTGTGTCCGGTAAGGACGCCATGTTGATGATGGCCACAGGGCCGAGTGTGAAGCCTTCACCAAGGCGGTCGGGTTCTTCCGATATGATACCGGCGACCTTAAACGTTGCCTCGCCAAAGCGGACTGTCTCATTCTGCTTTATGCCGAGACGGTCGGACAGGGTCGGGCCGATGTAGATTTCACCCTTTTCGGGTGTCTGTGCGGTGCCGGTGCCGGCCAGTTTCAGGCTTCCATAATGGGGGTAGAGGCCGTCGACGGCCTTCAGTTCGGCCAGCAGGCTGTCCTCGCCTATGGCCATGGCCCGCAGGCGGACCGTTTCGGACACTGCGCCTGCCTTACGCATAGAGGCGAGTTCGGCGGCATTGGCTTGGCGTTGGGCAATCCCGATTTCGACATCGCCGCCCAATATGGTCTGGCCACGGCGGGACAGCTCTTCGCTGATTCCGGCGGTCAGGCTGCCGATTGCGGCAAGGGTGGCCACGCCCAGGAACAGGCAGATGGCGAGCAGTCGCAGTCCGCGAATCCGGGTCGACAGATCACGCCGGGAAATGCGCCATATGGCGGCAAGCGAAAGGCTCATGCAGCGCTTTCCACGATATGGCCGTCCTGCATGGCGATGACTCGGTCGCATTTGCGCGCCAGCTCAGGGTCATGCGTGATGATCAGCAATGTCGCACCCAGCGCGGCGCGGCGTTCGAATAACAGATCAATAATGGATGCGCCGGTGGTGCCGTCCAGATTGCCGGTTGGTTCATCGGCGAAGATGATCTTCGGCGCAGCGGCCATGGCACGGGCGATGGCCACGCGCTGCTGTTCCCCGCCCGAAAGCTGCGATGGATAGTGGGTCAGGCGGTGCCCCAGCCCGACCGCTTGCAATTCAGCCTCGGCACGGCCGAAGGGATCTTCAATTCCGGCGAGTTCCATGGGTGTGGCGACATTTTCCAGCGCCGACATGGTGGGGAGAAGGTGGAATGCCTGCAGCACGATGCCAATGCGCCCACGGCGGGCGCGTGCCAGTTCGTCCTCGTTCAATTGCCGGAAATCCAGACCGTCGACTTGCACGGTGCCGCCGCTTGCCTGCTCCAGTCCGGCCAGCACGGCCATCAGCGACGACTTACCCGAACCCGAAGGGCCGAGCAAAGCAACGCTGCTGTCATAGGGTATCTCAAGGTCGACGCCGCGTAAAATCGACACGGCAGCATCATTACTGCCAAGGCTTAGGGTGACATTTGATGCGCGGATTGCCATATCAGATGCCAAGTTAACAGGAGCGTGCAAGGAGATGTCCTTATGAGCAGAGGTTTTTGGATATATGGTGTGCTTCTTGTCGCAATCCAAGGGTTGGCGGCATGCGGGAATAATCCCGTAGAAGATGAACCCATTGAAATGGCATCGGGCGAGCAAGGTGCTGGCGATAAATTGGTCGTCGCCTTCGGTGATAGCCTTTTTGCCGGATATCAATTGGCCCCCAATGAAGGGCTAGCACCGCAATTGCAGGCGGCCCTGAAAGAAGACGGGATAAACGCCCGTGTCCACAATGCCGGCGTATCGGGCGATACTACCGCAGCAGGCCGGACACGTCTGAACTTCGTGCTCGACAATCTGGAGCGCAAGCCCGATCTGGTCGTTCTCGGCCTTGGCGGTAATGACATGCTACGCGGTATCAAGCCAAAGGAGACGCGGGCCAACCTCGAAGCCATGCTGCAAGAGCTGCAGCGGCGTAAAATCAAGGTGGTCATGACCGGCATGCTATCCGCGCCGAATTTGGGGGCCGATTATGCCCGCGAGTTCAATCCGCTTTATCCGGAACTGGCCGCGCAATATGGCGCAAAGCTCTATCCCTTCTTTCTGGAAGGTGTTGTTATGGATAAATCATTGATGCTCAAGGATAATGTTCATCCCAATGCCAAGGGCGTGACGCGCGTTGTCGAAGGATTATCGCCTCTGGTCGAAGCCACATTGATGGATAATCGGAGCGCTGTATTAGAAAAATAATACAGCTGGGGACGTAAGTGCTTGAAAAGGTCAGGCACTCGTTCCATCTGTTGCGTATCTGATAGACAGAGGAAAGTGACCATGTCGACTGAAACCGTTACCCAGACCGTCAGCGAACTGAAGCTGACACCGCCTGATCCAGTGCCCACCGTTGCCCCGCAACAGGCCATGGGGCTGGTCCCGGTAACCGATGAACAGAAGTCGAAGCTGGAAGAACGCGTCGAGGCCTATGTTGCCGATCTGATCGCGCAGGATGTGAACAGCCCCGAATTCGGCAAACGCGTCGACCAGTTGACCAATATGGGCCGCAAGGAAATCATGGAGGCTTCGGCGCAATCGAACCGTTTCCTCGACAAACCGATCCGGCGGATGGACGAAGGATCAGGCGTTGGCGCCGATCTTGCCGAACTGCGCCGCGTGGTTGAGGATCTGGACCCTTCGAAAAAGGGCAATCTGATGACCAAGGAAAAGCTCTTTGGCATCATTCCCTGGGGCAGCAAGCTGCGCAATTATTTCGACAGCTACCAAAGCTCGCAAACCCATATCAGTTCGATCCTTGGACGGTTGGGCAATGGCAAGGACGAGTTGTTGATGGACAATGCCGCCATTGATGTGGAGCGGCAGAATCTCTGGGTTGCCATGGGCAAGCTGGAACAGATGATCGTCATGTCCAAGCAGCTGGATGCCAAGTTGGAGGAAAAGGCGGCGGAACTGGAGCTGTCCGATCCGGCAAAATCGCGCGCCATCAAGGAAAGCGCGCTATTCTACGTGCGCCAGCGCACGCAGGATTTGCTGACCCAGATGGCGGTGACCGTCCAGGGTTATCTGGCGCTTGATCTCGTCAAAAAGAACAATGTCGAGCTGGTGAAGGGCGTGGACCGCGCCTCGACGACCACCGTTGGCGCATTGCGGACGGCGGTGACGGTGGCACAGGCCATGACGAACCAGAAACTCGTTCTCGACCAGATTACCGCGTTGAACACGACGACGGCGAACATCATCGATTCCACCGGCCAGCTTCTGCGCGACAATACGGCGCGCATCCATGAACAAGCGGCAGGCGCAACCATCCCGCTCGAAACATTGAGCCGTGCATTCCAGAATATCTATGACACCATGGATGCCATCGACACGTTCAAGCTGAAGGCGCTCGACAGCATGAAGCAGACGTCGGAAGCGCTGGAGCAGGAAGTGCAGAAGTCGAAGGGCTATATTGCGCGCGCCGAAGGGCAGGCACAGGCCCTGCAATCCACACAGGACAGCGGACTTCTCGCTTCGTTGGAAAACTGAAACTTTAGGATTTGAATGACCAGCCCCGCTTCGCAATCTGACGAAATTCTTGAAAGCAGCCGCCGTGCGCTGCGCAATGTGCGTATGCCGCCCATCGGTACCAAATCGCAGGCCCTGCGCCGCGCACATTTCTGGGGCAAGGTCAGCAAGGCAGCGCTTGCGGTCGGGGCCGTTCTCGTCGGGGCTGGTATTGTCGGTGCGATTATAGACGGCATCGGATTTTGGGGCGTGATGATTACCGGCCTTGTGGGCGCGGCGGCGGCCTATCTGCTGATGCGCTATCCCGATATGCCGATGCCGACGACCGAAAGCCTGCGCCAGACCGATCTGGGCACTTTGGCCGGCAAGACCGAAATCTGGCTGGAATCGCAACGTCCTGCCTTGCCGGCACCGGCGGTGACGGTCATGCAGGATATCGGCATCCGGCTGGATCAACTGGCGCCGCAATTGCAGACTTTGGATGACAATGATCCGGCAGCACGCGAGGTCCGCAAACTGGTGGGTGAGCATTTGCCCGAGCTTATCAACGGCTACAAACGGATACCCGATAGCCTGAAGCGCAAGGAACATGGCGGCAAAACCCCTGAGCAGCAGCTTCTGGACGGCTTGAAACTGATCGACCGCGAAATCGAAACGATGACCGGCCAGATTTCGCGGGGTGAACTCGATAAATTGGCGGTGCGCGGCCGCTATCTCGAACTGAAATACGACACCGACGCATCGAACGCCTAGCTCCGTTCCAAATTCATAATTGCTAATAGTTGCTATTAGAATACCCGATACAGGCCCTCAACCAGTTCAATAGCATTGCTGCGCGCAGGACTGTTCTGACATAGCAAATCCATTGAAGGTTGGGGTGGATTGCATGAAAACGACGGCACGGGCAGTGGTAATTGGCGGCGGCGTCGTGGGCGTCAGCACATTATACCATCTGGCCAAAATGGGGTGGAGCGATGTTGTCCTGCTGGAACGCAAGGAACTGACATCCGGGTCGACCTGGCACGCAGCGGGTCTGCTGCCGCTGTTCAACCTCAGCTATTCGGTTGGAAAACTTCACCAATATTCGGTCGGACTTTATCCGAGCCTCGAAGCCGAGACCGGCCTGCATGCAGGGTTTTCGCAAGTTACCAACATCCGTCTTGCCACCACGCGCGACCGCATGGATGAATATCATTATTATGCCGGTGTTGCGCGCACGATTGGCGTGAACGTCAACTTCCTTACGCCTGATCAGGTGAAGGACATCTGGCCGCTTGCCGATATGGATGGCGTGATCGGCGCGATCCAGCATCCGGACGATGGCTATATCCAACCCGCCGACCTGACCCAGGCCTTGGCCAAAGGCGCGCGGCAGCGTGGTGCGACCATTTACCGCAACACGACCGTGACCGCGATTACGCAGCAGCCCAATGGTGAATGGCTGGTATCGACCGATCAGGGCGAAATAACATGCGAACATGTCGTTTCCTGCTCCGGCAATTTTGCACGGGCGACAGGGGCGATGGTCGGGCTGGATATCCCCGTCATCCCGGTCGAACACCAGTATATCGTAACCGAACAGCATCCCGACATCATGGCCCGCAAAAAGGCCGGATTGCCCGAGATGGGCGTGCTGCGGGAATCCGACGCCAGCTATTATATGCGCGAAGAAGCAGGCGGCCTTCTGCTTGGCCCCTATGAAGTCGGTGCGCCTGCTTGCTATGTCGACGGCCCGGCGGCGAACAGCGAATATGAACTGTTTCCCGACGCTCTCGAACGGCTGGAGCCATATATATTGGCCGCGATGAAACGTGTCCCGGCCTTTGGTGAAGTCGGAATCAAGAAAGTCTATAATGGCGCAATTGCCTATACGCCCGACGGGTCGCCCATCGTCGGTCCGGCATGGGGCCTCAAAAACTTCTGGCTCAACGAAGGCCATAGTTTCGGGGTCACGGCCGCAGGCGGCGCGGGTTGGCAGCTTGCCCACTGGATTGTCGATGGTGAACCGACCATCGACATGATGGGCGTCGATCCGCGCCGCTTTGGCGATTATGCCGGCCGCCGCTTCCTGATCGAAAAGAACGAGGAAGCTTACGCCAAAGTCTTTACCGTCCACTATCCCGACGAAGAGAGGGAGGCCGGACGCGCCTTGCGGCGGACACCTTGTTACGACCGGATGAAGGCTTTGGGTGCGGTCTTTGGCAGCGTTTTTGGCTGGGAGCGTCCCAACTGGTTCGCGCCAGAGGGCTATGCCCTGACCGAGGCCGATCTGGACAAGCCGGATGTGCTGTTGAACGATAATCACCCCGTTGTTGCGGGCGAGGCTGTCCGGGAGAAATGGTCGTTCCGCCGGTCCAACTATTTCACACATGTTGGCAATGAATGTCGCCATGTACATGAAAATGTTGGCATTCAGGATATGAGTGCCTTTGCCAAATGCGAAATTTCAGGGCCGGGCGCGGAGGCATGGCTGGACCAGTTGCTAACCAACGCCGTGCCGAAAAAGGTAGGCCGGGTCACGCTATCCTATTTGCTGACCGACAAGGGCGGAGTGCGGTGTGAATTCACCGTCTACAAAATGGCACCCCAGCGTTATTATCTGGTGTCGGCAGGCGCTTATGAGCGGCACGACCATGACTATCTGAAAAAAGCGATGCCCAAGGACGGTTCGGTAAGCTTCGAACGGCTCACCACGTCGATGGGCGTGCTGGTGTTGGCGGGTCCTAAATCGCGCGCACTTTTGCAGAAACTGACCGACGCAAATCTGTCGAACGAAGCTTTCCCCTGGCTGACCGGACAGAAGATCAGCATCGGTCTTGCGCAGGTCGAGGCACTGCGGGTCAACTTCATTGGCGAACTGGGTTGGGAAATCCATCATCCCATCGAAATGCAAAACTATATTTTTGACGAATTGATGGCCGCCGGAGCCGAGTTTGACATCAAGCCGTTCGGTATCCGGGCGATGACGTCGATGGCGCTCGAAAAAAGCTACAAACTGATCCCACGCGAACTGTCGGTCGAATATGCCGCCTTTGAGAGCGGATTGGACCGCTTTGTCAGCTTGAAAAAAGCCGGCTTTCACGGGAGAGACGCGTTGCTTGCGTGGCAGGCCAAGGGATTTGCCAATGCGCTGGTCACGATGGAAGTGCACGGCGTGACGGATGCCGATGCACGCGGCTCCGAAGCCATTTATCAGGGCGGTGAGATCGTAGGTCGTGCGACCTCCGGTGGCTTTGGCTGGCGGGTGGGCAAATCGCTCGCGTTGGCGATGGTGCGGCCGGATCTGGCTGTGACGGGAGTCGAACTGGAAATCGCCATTTTGGGCACGCGATACCGTGCCACGATTATTGAAGATTCGCCCTTCGACCCCGAAAACACGGCGCTCAGGAGCTAGGCCAATGGCGCGCTTTGAATCCATACAGGCACTTTTGCAGCAAGACCGGAAGGGGCATACCCTCCCGCGTGAGTTATATGTCGGCGAAGACGCTTTCCAGTTCGACACGCAGGTCATGCTGAAATCGGTCTGGCTTTACGCATGCACCGCGGCGCACGTCAAAAATGCCGGCGACTTTTTTGTCTTCGAGGTCGGGCATAATGCGATCATCATTGTCCGGGGCCGCGACAATGAAATCCGCGCTTTCTGGAACAGTTGCCGCCACCGTGGTGCGAAAATCTGTGTGGAGCAGCGCGGGCGGGTCCCAAGGCTCATGTGTCCCTACCATCAATGGACCTATGGCCTTGATGGAAAACTGCTCGCCGCGCGCAGTATGGCAGAGGATTTCGATAAGCAGGATCACGGGTTGAATCCAGTCGCGCTGGAAAATGTCGGCGGACTGATCTTCATTTGTATGGATGATAATCCACCGTCGATTGAACGGGTTAAGGCCGATATTGAAGATCAGATCGCGATATATGACATCGAACGGCTGAAGGTCGTTGTGCAGGACAATTATATCGAGGACGCCAACTGGAAACTGGTGATGGAGAATAACCGCGAATGCTATCATTGCGACGCGGGGCATCCGGAACTGATTAGCGTGCTGGGCACCTATGGCTTTGGCAAAGGCCTGCCCGAAGATGGCGAGGCGGATGTGGTGGATGACGCCGCCTTTGACGCGATGGTAGAGGCCAAGCGGGCGCAGTGGAAGGATCTGGGTATTTTCCGCGAGCTCATCGAATTTCCCGATGGATGGTGGCACCGGATGGCGCGGCTGCCGCTCGCCAATGGCGCAGTGACTCAATCGATCGACGGAAAGCTGGCCTGCAAGAAGCTGATCGGACCTTTTACCGAGCCTGAAAGCTCAAGCCTGTCGGTATGGACCCAGCCGAACAGCTGGCATCACTTATGCTGTGATCATGTCGTTACCTTCTCGCTCACGCCAGTTGCGGCCGACAAGACATTGCTGCGCACCAGCTGGCTCGTCCACGAAGATGCGGTCGAAGGGGTGGACTATGATCCCGATCATATCGCTGCCCTTTGGCGCACAACCAATACACAGGACGGGCATTTTTCTATGCTGAACCATCAGGGGATAAGCTCCGATGGCTATCAACAGGGACCCTATGCCGTTGAGGAAAAGCTGGTTGAGGATTTCAAGGATTTCTATGTGGATGCGTCGTTAAAGTCGCTACAGCGAGTACAGGCATGAAAAGGCTACCTGCAGGAGGCTCCGCCAAGCTGGCTGCCGGTGACTGGCAACCGGGTGAACGGCCGGGCGAAATGATTAGGTTGCTTGTCGATGATCCCCGAGGTTACCATACTATGCTATTAAAAGTGGCCCCCGGCCCATTGGGCATCATGCATGCGCATGATGAAATCGAACAGATTTATGTGATGGAGGGCGACTTTTTCGATGACGATGAAAGCTATGGCCCCGGGGATTTTCTGCTGCGCATGCCCGGCGCTATGCACCGCGCCGGAAGTAAAGATGGCTGCACGATGTTTATCGTCTACGCGCCGTTGTCGGGAGGGCCCGCATGACCCGCTTCAGTGCCTTCAGCCTATTTGCCAAAGCCTTGGGCGCGCACAAGGATTGGCCCGAACAATGGCCCGATGCAGCGCCTAAAACAACCTATGATGCGATCATAGTCGGAGGAGGCGGGCATGGCCTTGGCGCGGCTTATTATCTCGCCAAGAAATATGGCATCACCAATGTGGCGGTGCTGGAAAAGGGATGGATTGGTGGCGGTAATACAGGCCGTAATACGACGATCATCCGGTCCAACTATCTATATGATGAAAGCGCGCATCTCTACGACCATGCGGTCAAGCTGTGGGACGGGCTTAGCCAGGAACTGAATTACAACACCATGTATTCCAAGCGCGGCGTGATGATGCTGGCGCACAACGTCCATGATATCCAGAGCTTCAAACGGCATATCCATGCGAACCGGCTGAATGGGGTCGATAATGAATGGCTGACCCCTGAAGAAGCCAAAGCCTATTGCCCCCCTCTCAATATCGCCGCCGATGCCCGCTATCCGGTGCTGGGCGCCGCTTTGCAACGTCGTGGCGGAACGGCGCGGCATGATACGGTGGCGTGGGGATATGCACGTGCAGCGGCTGCGCTTGGGGTGGATATCATCCAGAATTGCGCTGTAACCGGTATCCGCCGGGGTGCCGACGGCGCAATTGAGGGCGTGGAAACAACACGCGGCTATATCGCGTCAAAACGGGTCGGCGTGTCTGCGGCTGGCAATACGTCGGTCGTCATGCAAATGGCTGGCCTCGATTTCCCGCTCGAAAGCTATCCCCTGCAGGCATTGGTGTCCGAACCAATCAAGCCGACATTTCCGTGCGTGGTCATGTCGAACACAGTCCATGCTTATATGAGCCAGTCGGACAAGGGCGAGCTGGTGATCGGTGCGGGGACCGACCAATATGTCAGCTATTCGCAACGCGGTGCGCTGCATATTGTCGAGCATACTTTGGCCGCGATCTGCGAGATTTTCCCCATTTACCGGCGGGTGCGGATGTTGCGAACATGGGGCGGGATAGTCGATGTGACGCCCGACCGGTCACCGATATTGGGCAAGACACCGGTGAAGGGTCTCTATGTGAATTGCGGATGGGGCACCGGCGGGTTCAAGGCGACGCCGGGGGCGGGGGACTTGCTGGCCTATACCATAGCAAAGGACGAACCGCACCGGATCAACGCGCCATTCAATCTCGACCGGTTCCGCAACGGGCGGTTGATTGACGAAGCAGCGGCAGCGGCGGTGGCACACTGATGATCCTGATCCATTGCCCCTATTGCGACGAACAACGTCCCGAAATCGAATTTGCCTATGCGGGCCAAGCGCATATTGCTCGTCCCGCAGACCCCGACAGCTATAGCGATGAAGAATGGGAGCATTTCCTGTTCATCCGCGCCAACCCGCGCGGGCGGCATCATGAACGGTGGCGGCATAGCCATGGCTGCGGGCGCTTCTTCAATGCGGTGCGCGACACCGTGACGGACAAGTTCGAAACAACCTACAAGGCAGGGGAGCCCCGCAAATGAGCGGCTATCGTTTACCTGCCGGTGGCCGTATCGATCGCAGCAAGCCGGTCGCGTTCGAATTTGACGGAAAGCGCTATCAGGGCTTTGCCGGCGATACATTGGCGTCGGCCTTGCTGGCAAACGGCGTCTCGCTCTTTGGCCGCTCGTTCAAATATCATCGGCCACGCGGACTATTGGCGGCGGGCGGCGAGGAGCCAAATGCGCTGGTTTCGGTCCATCGCGGGCCGGGGCGTTTCACACCCAATCTACGCGCGACAAATGTGGAAATTCATGACGGGCTGAACGCGAGCAGCCAGAACCGCTGGCCATCGCTGAAGACCGATTTTGGTGCGATCAATGACCGGCTGGGCATGTTCTTTCCCGCCGGTTTCTACAACAAGACCTTCATGTGGCCGCGTTCATTCTGGGACCGGCTTTATGAGCCTGCCATCCGTAAAATGGCGGGATTGGGTGATGCTCCGACCGAGGTTGATCCCGATACCTATGCCGCGATCTATGCGCATTGCGATCTGCTGATTGTAGGTGCAGGGCCCGCAGGTCTGGACGCCGCGCTGGAGGCATCTGGCACGGCGAAGCGTGTTATCCTGATCGACGAACAGGATGAGGCTGGCGGCGGGGCCTTGGCCGATCCGGCTTTATGGCCCTGGCTGGACCGTAGCATGAAAGCGTTGAACGCGGCGGCCAATGTGACGGTCCTGACGCGGACGACGGCCTTTGGCTATTATCACGACAATTTCGTCGGGGCTGTCCAGAGGCTGACGGACCATCTGCCTGAAAATTCGGAAACCCCGCGCGAAAAATTGTGGCGCATCCGGGCGGGCGAAGTGCTGCTGGCGCAAGGGGCGATTGAACGGCCGCTGGTGTTCGATGGCAATGATACCCCCGGTGTCATGCTGTCATCGGCGGCCAAGATATTCGCCAACCGTTATGGCGTTGCGGTCGGCAAATCGCTTGCCCTAATGGCCGTGCACAATAGCGGCTGGCACGATGTTTTCGCTTTGAAAAAGGCCGGTGTAGGCATTGCGGCGATTATCGATGCGCGCGATGCGGTCGACGAAAGCTTGTTGGCAGAGGCAGCCGCGCTGGGCGTCGCCGTCTATCTCAACCACAGCGTGATCGGTGTCAAAGGTAGGCATCAGGTCACTTCCATCGAGATTTGCGCCAATAGCGGCGACGGCCGCCGCAGCATCTCTTGCGACACGCTATTAATGGCAGGCGGCTGGACACCAAGTGTCCATCTCTGGTCGCACAGCAAGGGTAGCCTCAAATGGCGCGACAATCTGGGCGCTTATGTGCCGGATCAGCCCAACGAAAATTGCCGCAGCATCGGGGCCTGTTCGGGCGATTGGGATTTCGGTAAAGGCGCTGTGTTTGATGTATTGCCGACACCAAAGGATCAGGCGCGGATCAAGGCCTTTGTCGATTTCCAGAATGATGTGACCGCAAAGGACATCAACCTCGCGGTGCGCGAAGGCTTCCGGTCGATCGAGCACATCAAGCGCTATACGACCAACGGCATGGCCACCGACCAAGGGAAGACGTCGAACCTGAACGGCCTGCAAATCGCCTCGACCGCTTTGGCAAAGGCTGTGCCCGACATCGGCCTTACGACGTTTCGTCCGCCTTACACGCCGCAGACCTTTGGGGCGTTGGCGGGCCATGCGAAAGGCGCGTTGTTTCAGGCGACGCGTACCACCAATATCGACGGTTGGGCCGAAGAAAATGGTGCGATTTTCGAACTGGTCGCGCAATGGCGCCGTGCGCGTTACTTCCCGAAATTCGGCGAAGACATGCACGCGGCCGTCAATCGCGAATGCCGCGCGGTGCGCACGAGCGTCGGCATATTCGACGCATCGACCTTGGGCAAAATAGAGGTGGTTGGTCCGGATGCGGCCGAGTTTTTGAACCGCATGTACACCAATCCGTGGAAGGCGCTTGAGCCGGGGCGTTGCCGCTATGGCTTATTGCTCAAGGAAGATGGCTTCATCACCGATGATGGCGTTTCCGCGCGGCTGGCACCTGACCGGTTCCACCTGACCACGACAACGGGCGGCGCTGCGCGGGTATTGAACATGATGGAGGATTATCTCCAGACCGAATGGCCTGACCTCAACGTCTGGCTGACGAGCACGACCGAGCAATATGCGGTCATCGCGCTGCAGGGGCCCAACGCTCGCAAGCTGCTGGAGCCGCTGGTGGAGGGCATCGACCTGTCGGCAGAGGCATTCCCGCACATGGCGATCCGTGAGGGCCTGATCTGCGGCATTCCCACGCGCCTGTTCCGCGTCAGCTTCACCGGCGAACTGGGTTTCGAGATCAATGTCCCCACCGCCTTTGGCCGTACCCTTTGGGAACGGTTGATGGCCGAAGGTGCGGACTATGGAATTACGCCTTATGGCACCGAAACGATGCACGTCTTGCGCGCCGAAAAAGGCTTCATCATTGTCGGACAGGATACAGACGGCACGGTTACGCCTTATGATGCCGGTCTCGACTGGGCTGTCGGTAAGAAGAAGCCAGACTTTGTCGGGCGGCGCTCACTTGCACGGCCGGATATTGTAGCCGCTGGCCGTAGGCAGTTGGTCGGGTTACTGACCGAAGACCCCAAGATGGTATTGGAAGAGGGCGCGCAGATTGTGGCGGATCCAAACCAGTCCGTCCCCATGACTATGATCGGTCATGTCACCTCCTCCTATTGGAGCGAAACGCTCGGGCGTTCGATCGCGATGGCGCTGGTTGCAAATGGTCATGCCATGACGGGTGAGACAATATATGTTCCAATGCCTGACGGCTCGCATAAGGCGACTATAGGTTCGATGGTCTTTTACGATCCGGAAGGAGCGCGTCTGCATGTCTGACACTCTCACGCGCGTTGAACCCGTGCCATCTGCACCCTTTGTCGGGGAAGGCATATCCATTTCTCTGGCCGCACCCATGATGCGTTATTCACTGCGCGCGCGTCAGCCGCAGGCTCTTGAAACCCTGCTCGGGGTCAAGATGCCCAAGAAGATAGGCGCGACGGAAGAGGGGATTGCGTGCCTTGGACCCGATGAATGGTTGCTGCGCGCGCCAATGGGTTCCAAGATAGTCAGCGGCGCGGGGTTGCCGGTGTCGATAGTCGATATCAGCGAACGGGCGATCTGTCTTGTGGTGGAGGGACCACGCAGTGCGGAAATATTGAACGCAGGATGCCCGCTTGATCTGGATAAATTTGCGGTCGGACGGGCGACACGAACGATATTCGAAACCGTCGAAATCGTGCTGCTTCGGTTGGCCGAGGACCGGTTCCATGTCGAAATCTGGCGCAGCTTCGCGCCATGGATGTGGACCGCACTAACGACAGCGGCGCATCATTAGCATCAAGTCGGTATCAAAGGGGGGACATATTGGCGGATTGGGATAAAGCGATTGATCTGGGGGATTACGGCAAGTCGAACCGTAATTGGCTAGGTATGCACATCAACCCCGCAGTGTTCCTGCCCACCGCTTTTATCTCGCTCGTCGTGATAATATTCAGTCTTGTCGCGCCACAGGCATCGGCGGATTTTTTCTCGGCATTGCGGAGCGGGGCGGTGGCCAATTTCGATTGGTTCTTCATGTCTGCGGGAAATGTGCTTCTGCTGTTCTGCGTGATCGTGGCGCTTTCTCCGCTCGGGAATATAAGGCTGGGGGGCAAGGGATCAAAGCCTGACTATTCCCGGCTGTCCTGGTTCGCGATGCTATTTGGGGCCGGGATGGGCATTGGCCTCGTCTTCTACGGCGTGGGTGAGCCGGTGACCCACTTTACGACATCGATGGCGGGCGGATCAGGCGCACCTTTGGGCGGCGCGACGGGTGACGCAGCGGCATCGCGAGGGCTGGCGATGGCGGCCACGATATTCGACTGGGGGCTCCATCCATGGGCGATCTTCACGGTCACGGGTCTGGCGCTGGCGGTGTTCACTTTCGACTATAAAATGCCACTCTCGATGCGGTCGGCATTCTACCCCCTATTTGGCAAAGCTGTATGGGGCAGGGCCGGGGATGTGATCGAGATATTGGCAGTGCTGGCCACGATATTCGGACTCGCCACTTCCTTGGGTTTAGGCGCGCAACAGGCGATGGCTGGGATCAGCTATCTCTTTGGTGTGGCGAGTTCCTCGACGACGATTTTGATGTTGATTGCCGTCATGGCTGCCGTGACCTTCTTGTCCGTTCGGGGCGGCATTGACCGGGGCATTCGCATCTTGAGCGAGGTCAATATGTGGGTCGCTTTTGCATTGCTGGTCTTCGTCCTGTCGACCGGGTCCACGCTGCAATTGCTCGGCGATCTCGGACGCAATATTGTCACCTATCTTAGCCTTCTGCCTGCGCTCTCCAACCCGGTTGGGCGCACCGATACGGGTTTTTATAACGACTGGTCGGTCTATTATTGGGCATGGTGGATCAGTTGGGCGCCCTTTGTCGGCATGTTCATGGCCCGCATTTCGCTCGGCCGCACTGTCCGTGAATTCATTGCAGGGGCCATGATTGCGCCGACATTGCTGGGCATCATCTGGCTGACCATTTTTGGCGACGCCAGCATTGCGCATATTGTGGCAGGGAACGGCGCGGAATTGACGAAGGCATCACTGGATACGCAGCTGTTCGTCCTGCTCGCATCGCTGCCCTGGGCGCAATTTACCTCGGTCGTCGCGATTGCGCTGATCCTGATCTTTTTCGTCACCGGATGGGATTCGGGCACTCTGGTGATTGACACAATGACGTCGGGCGGGCGTACCGACACGCCGCTGCGACAGAAGACAATCTGGCTGTTTGTCGTAGGCGGTATCGGCATCGTTCTGCTGCTCAGCGGGGGCCTCACATCGTTACAAGCGGGCGCTATTGCAACAGGCCTGCCTCTGGCAGGGGTCTTGCTTTTGATGTGTGCCGGGACATTGAAGGGCCTGCTCGCCTTGCACCGTCTGCCGGCGCAATCGGGGGCAATAGAAACTCTCGATGGCTGAGCATTATGACTTCATCATTGTCGGCGCAGGATCGGCGGGATGTGTGCTGGCCGACCGATTGACCGCCGATGGCCAAAACCGGGTGCTGGTGCTGGAATATGGCGGGTCGGACCGGTCAGTCTTTATCCAGATGCCGAGCGCGCTTTCGATCCCGATGAACACGCGCAAATATAATTGGCAATATGAAAGCGAGCCGGAACCCCATTTGAACGGACGCCGGATGCACACGCCGCGTGGTAAAGGGCTTGGCGGGTCGTCGTCGATTAATGGCCTTGTCTATGTTCGTGGCAACCCACTCGATTTCGAACTTTGGAAGGATCAGGGCGCGCAGGGTTGGGGCTATGCCAATGTTCTTCCCTATTTCAAGCGGGCCGAGCGACGCGATGAAGGTGGTGATAGCTACAGGGGCGGGGACGGTCCGCTCGACACGCGCTACGGACCGATGCGCAATCCGCTGTATCAGGCGTGGATCGATGCCGCGGCGCAGGCAGGCTATCCCATCACATCCGACATAAATGGAGAGCAGCAGGAAGGCTTTGGCCGGATGGACATGACCGTGCGCGACGGCGCGCGGTGTAGTGCCGCCAAGGCCTATTTGCGACCAGCGATGAAGCGCCCCAATCTGACCGTCGTCACCCACGCCATGGCAGAACAGATAGTGATGGAAGGGCGCAAGGCCGTCGGCATCCGCTATCAGCGGGCAGGGCAGGCGCATGTTGCCTACGCCAGTCGCGAAGTCATATTGTCGGGCGGTCCGATAAACTCACCCCAATTGCTCATGCTGTCGGGAATAGGGCCAGCTGCGGAACTTCGCCGTCATGGCATTGAAATCGTTGCCGATCGCCCTGGCGTTGGGGCAAATTTGCAGGATCATCTGGAATTTTATTTTCAGGTCGCCTGTAAAAGGCCGGTATCGCTTTACCCCTATATGAACTGGTTTGCCAAAGGGCTGATCGGGGCCCAATGGCTTTTGACACGCAAAGGGTTGGGCGCGACCAACCATTTTGAAAGCTGCGGATTTATCCGGAGCCGGGCGGGTATCAAATATCCGGATATCCAATATCATTTCTTCCCGCTTGCGGTTCGCTATGATGGCAAATCTATGGTCGAGGGGCATGGATTTCAGGCGCATGTCAGCCCCATGCGCTCCAAAAGCCGGGGAAGCATCACGTTGCGGTCGGGAGATACGAAGGGCAAGCCGGTTATCCGCTTCAACTATATGAGCCACCCCGATGACTGGGCCGAAATGCGCGCAGGTGTCCGTTTGACGCGCGAGATTTTTGCCCAGTCTGCGTTCGACCCCTTTCGCGGCGCAGAAATCGCACCCGGCGCAGATGTTGTTTCGGATGATGAGATTGATGCCTTTATCCGCGATAAAATCGAAAGTGGCTATCATCCGTGCGGGACGTGCAAGATCGGGGACACCGCTGATCCGATGGCTGTCGTGGATAACGAATTGCGGGTCATCGGTGTCGATGGACTGCGTGTTGTCGATAGCTCGGTCATGCCGTCGATCACCACAGGGAATCTGAATGCCCCGACCATCATGATTGGTGAAAAAGGTGCCGATCATATTTTGGGCAAGCCGTTGCTGGCGCCGTCAAACGCACCCTATTATGTCGCTGACAATTGGGAAACGGCCCAGAGATGAGACCGGTCATTCATGAGCCTGCGCGCCAGATTGACGTTATTCGCGAGACCGACGTGCTGGTTGTCGGCTCAGGCCCCGGCGGACTTGCCGCGGCTTTGGCGTCGGCGCGGGCGGGTGTCGAAACGATCTTGCTTGAACGCTATGGATGTTTTGGCGGCAACATAACGCAGGTCGGTGTCGAAGGCTTCGCCTGGTACCGGCATCCGCAAACGATCGACAGCGAAGGCATTGGCCGCGAATTTGAAGAGCGTGCCAAGCACATGGGTGCGGCGATGCCCGAACCGCAATCGATCAGCCACAGTTTGGACGCCGAAAGCTTCAAATATGTGGCTGACACGCTGGTCGAAGAGGCCGGGGTAATCCCGATGCTGCACCGCCTCTTCGTCGCCCCCATCATGGAAGGGGATACGATCAAGGGTGTGATCGTTGAGAGTAAAGCAGGGCGTGAGGCGATACTCGCCAAACGGGTCGTCGATGCGACGGGCGATGCCGACATCGCCTACCGGGCGGGTGCCCCGACACACAAGCATCCGGTGGACGAGATGATGTCGGTGTCCGTTATGTTTTCAATGTGCGGTGTAAACAAGACTCGCTTCATCGATGCGGTCAAATCGGACCCGCAAACCTATAGCGACTGGGCCGTAGGCGGCGAGTGGGAGGTGACGACATCGGGAAAAGAAGACGCGCTGTTCTCCCCATTCTTGCGCAAGCCTTTTCAAAAAGCGCTGGAGGCTGGGCTAATTCCGGACAGCGTAAAAACTATGGCAGGCACTTGGGGGACGGTATCGGACCAAGGGGA
This sequence comes from Sphingorhabdus lacus, assembly GCF_009768975.1. Lineage (NCBI taxonomy): Bacteria > Pseudomonadati > Pseudomonadota > Alphaproteobacteria > Sphingomonadales > Sphingorhabdaceae > Sphingorhabdus > Sphingorhabdus lacus. The sequence goes on from NZ_CP035733.1 coordinate 480,314, forward strand.
CCTGACCTATTTGAACATGTGCCATCTCTATCTCGACGGGACCGATCCGGACGCCCTGACCCATGGGGAAATGGAAGGACGGAAACAGGCGATGCACGCGGTAAAAGCGCTGAAGGCGTTCATGCCGGGGTGCGAGGATGCAAAGCTCCGCAATTTCGGGATGACCTTGGGTATACGCGATACGCGCAAGATCGATGCCGCCTATAATATGACGGCGGATGATGTGCAGGGAGAGGCGCGCTTCAGCGATAGCATAGGTATCTTCCCGGAATTCATCGACGGCTACGGCTATCTGATATTACCCACCACGGGTCGCTATTTTCATGTGCCCTACCGCGCCATGCTTCCCAAACAGGTCCGGAACCTGATCGTGACGGGGCGGACGATTGGCGGGGACAAAATCAGCCATGCCGCCGTCCGCAACATGATGTGCTGTGCCGTTGCGGGCCAGGGGGCCGGCGTAGCGGCCGCACTTGGCGTCAAAACAGGGCGCGGCTTTGCCGAACTCGATATTGCGATGCTGCAACAGGAATTGCGCCGGCAAGGGGCGCGGATTGAATAGGGGCGGAATCATGCGCGAAGAACATGTCAAATGGGTCATGTTGGCGCTTGCCGCGCTCACTATCATGGGCAGTTACTACACTTATGATTCCATCGCGCCGGTTGCGGGGCTATTGCGTGATGAACGCGGCTTTACCCAGAGCCAAATCGGCCTGCTCAACGCCGTGTTCAATTTACCGAATATCGCGCTGGCGTTGATTGGTGGCATTTTGATCGACCGTATCGGCGCGGCCAAAGCAATCTTGATCGCGGCTGTCATCTGCACGATTGGTGCGACATTGACGGCGGTCGGCGAACCTTATGGATTGATGCTCGTGGGCCGGTTGCTATTCGGATTGGGCAATGAAACGCTGTACATCGCGCTGCTGGTCGGGATCGCGCAATGGTTCCATCTGGGCGGCGGAGCGCTCGCGATTGCGTTGTTCTTCTCTATGGCGCGTGTGGGGTCGTATAGCGCCGACAAATCGACAAGCTGGTTTGCCGATGTCTACGCGCAAGGCTGGCAGGCACCCTTATGGCTGGCGGCTGGGCTGACGGCGACCGGAGTGATCACGGCGGTCCTATATTTCATGATCGACAAAAAACTGCCGCACCTTCGTGCGGTTGGCCAAAAGTCAGAGCGTTTCCGGCTAAAGGACCTGACCGGTTTCAGCCGGTCTTTTTGGTACATATTGTGGCTCAATGTCCTGTTCGCGAGCGTGTTTTTTCCCTTTCGTTCGACCTTCTCCATCCAATATTTCATGGACGTGAAGGGCATGAACCTGGCCGACGCCGGGACCGCCAATTCCTATGTCTTCGCGGCCGCGATTTTCGCAACCCCGCTCTTCGGCCTTTTGGCGGACCGGATCGGACTAAGGGCGAGCCTTCTGACATTCGCCGCCGCGTTGATGCCGCTGACTTTCATCCTGCTGGCGGCAACCGACTATGGCTTGTGGGTGACGACCATTTTAATGGGGCTGAGTTTTTCCGTAATCCCTGCGGTCATCTGGCCTTCGACGGCGATGCTGGTGGAAAAACACCGGGTGGGCACCGCATTCGGGCTGATCAATATGATCCAGTCGCTTGGACTGGCGGCGGCCAATTACGGGGCAGGGCATCTCAACGATCTGTTTAATGCCGGGCCAGAAAATCCCGAAGGCTACGATGCCATGCTATTGATGTTTGCGCTGCTAAGCTTGGTTGCATTTATCTCGACCGTGCTGCTGCTGGTTCGTGAGCGGCGGCAACCCGGAAAGGGAATAGAAGCCCGCGAAATCTTGCAAAGTGATGTATCCATGCAACGCCACTGAAAAATATTGGGCGTATATCGAAAATGCATGACACTATTACCAACGCTGTCCATTAGCCATTAGCCGAGGTAATGCTAGCCAGACTTCTGGCGAGCGCGCTTGGGAGGGCAGCCGCGTGAAATTGCCGCAGGAATTTGATTTACATGCGTTAGAGGTGTTCGTGATGACTGTCGAGCTTGGCGGTATGTCCCAATGCGCCAACCATCTTCAGGTAACGCAGTCGGCTGTGTCGCAGACAATCGCAAAGCTCGAAACCGGTATCGGCGCCCCGCTCTTTGATCGCACCATGCGGCCCCTGGGTTTAACGGCCAGCGGAAAGTCGCTTTTCGCACGCGGGCAGAAGCTGATCGCCCATGCCCGTCTGGCCTATGATGAAGTGCGCGAGGGCGCAAATCTGCCCATTTCGAGCGTGACGGTCGCCATGTCGTTCAGTCTTGCCAACCAGCTAACCGCGCCGATTTTAAGCCAGCTCGGCTCGCGGGCCGATCGTTGGAATATCCGTTCGGGAATTTCCTTGGAGCATCAGGGCGAGTTTCTGGCGCGCGATATCGATATGCTGGTAACGGGCAGCTTTAATCTTGAACATCGGGACACAGTCGAGCTCCACCCTATTTTTGAGGAAAGCTTCATTCTGGTCTTCCCGAAGGACTTTAACGAACCGCTCGATCTAGTCGGCGTGCCGTCCTACCTTCCGTTCATCCGCTTTTCCCGTTTGACGGGTACAGGGCAGCAGATTGAACGGCAGATCGTCCGGATGAAGCTGAAGCTTCCGCAAATCGTGGAAGTCGAATCCTCGCACCAGCAAATGGCGCTGGTGGCAGCGGGCCTTGGTTGGACGATCACGACACCGGTCTGCTTCGCATCGGTGCAGGAACTATTTCCGCAATTGCGCGCCGAGCCCATGCGGCGAGGGCGTTTTTCCCGTTCGGTGCAGGTCGTCGCACGGACGAACGAGCTCGGCGATATCCCGCGTCTGACCGCCAGCTTATGCCAGCAGGTCTTACAGGAAAAGACATTCCCTCCGGTATTTGAGCAATATCCATGGATGGCGCAGCAGTTAAGCTGGCCCAATATGAATGTCGAAGATCATGAGTTGATCGCATGATGCGATCCCTTTTGTGGTCGGCATTGCTGCTATGCGCAATACCGGCTCAAGCTGACGTCCCCAGTAAGCCTGGTGTGGATGCACCCGAACTGGCTTTTATCGGGCCGTCGCCTGTCGGCTATCGAATGCTGACATTCACCCATAAAAATCAACCTGATATCGAAAACGCTGCCGGTTTCGACGCACCCGTCGCTCTGCGGGATCGCCGGTTGCAGGTATCGATCTGGTATCCCGCCCAAGCGCCCAAAGCGGGTGCGACATCTATGGTGTACCGCGATACTTTATGGGGTGAACCGCCACGCCAGCCAGTAAGCTTTTCCCAAAAAGGAATAGCAATTGCCGATGCTGCGCCCGAAGGGCGTCGGCACCCCCTGATTGTTATTAGCCACGGCTATAGCAACAACCCGGCAGTAATGACTTGGCTGTCCGAAAATCTGGCCTCGAAAGGCTATGTGGTGGCGGCGATCCATCATCAGGATCCCAATCCCTATGTGTCATCTGCCACCACGCGGGCGGCACCCAATTTCAACCGGCCGCGCGACATCGTGTTCGTGACCGAGAGGCTTCGCACCGAGTTGGGTAATCAGATTGATCCCGACAAAGTGGCTCTGATCGGCTATTCGCAGGGCGGCTATGGCGTCCTGACGGCAGGCGGCGCCAGTCTGGATCCAGACGGTCCGAATATGTCGCTGGTGGCGGGCGGATGGCTCACGAAATTTGCGCGGGGGACCAAAGAAGCGGGAAGCCTGAAAGTAGCGGGCGTCAAAGCGGTCGTTGCGCTCGCACCGGGCGGCGGCTTTCCCAAAAGCGCATGGGGACCCGAAGGGCTCAAGGAAATCACCGCCCCGCTCTTGCTGATCCAAGGTGATCAGGATCCGGTTGTGGATTATAAAAGCGGTGCGCTCGCGGTGTTTGGCGCGACGGTAAATGCGGAACGCTATCTTCTCACCTATAAGCAGGCCGGGCACTCCATTGCGCTCAATCCCGTGCCCGATGAAATGCGCGGTTCGCTGTGGGATATGGATTGGTTCGAAGATCCCATCTGGCGGCAGGATCGCATCAACGCCATCAACCTGCATTTCATCACCGCATTTTTGGCCGTTCATCTGCGCGGGGATACAGCGAAGAAAAGCTATCTGGATGTTTCCGATCCCGATTCCGATAAGGGCGAATGGAATGCGCCGGCGGGAACCCCTTGGGGGTCATATAGTCCCGGCGCACCAGAGGCCAGCTTGTGGAAAGGTTTCCAGCGACGCCATGCCCGGGGCATGGAGTTGCGCCATGCCCAGCCTGCTAAATAGCCGCCTAATCTAAAGCTTTCGCCGCCTCTTGCCAGAAATGGATGATGCCTTGGGTATAGCTGAGCGGGACATAAGCAAGGCAAGTGTTTTCGCTGAGCACATGCAGCCGGATGTTGACATGGTCGATGATGGTTGTGGCGCTAGAACCGACCGCAAAGGCCGGGTTTTCTGCATCGAACACGCCGCCTTCCATCAACAAACGACGCCAGCCTTCGCCCGACAGCAACACCCGCGTCACACCGCCACCAATCGCTGTCAAAGCACCATCATTTTCGAGAATGGACGGCAATGCGGTAGTATCGCCTTCGACTAGCCAAACCGTTGGTTCATATCGTATCAGGCGCAGCGCATCGCCACCGCTGGAGGCCCCCATTTTTGGCAAAGCAAAACCAGCCGCCGCCGCGAAACGTGTCGCCACAGCGTTCGGATTGCTCCAAATCTCTAATGCCCAAAGGGGCGCATGGGGTAGGGTGGAAACGGATACATCAGTCACGATAGCGTTCCCCCGCGACGTCATAGAAATGGGGCGCAACAACGCGCACGCGCGCCCGTTGTCCGCGGGTTGGCGATGTGGCGATCAGTTCCTCCCCATGACGCAGAAAGCCGTCTGTCAATTGCCCCAAAGCGAGTGACCCGCCATCCATGATGCGGAAGGCCGATGCGCTGACATGACCTTCTGGCGATTTGCCGTCAGGGGTGACGAGCATGGCCCCCTCGGGAATAGAACCCTCAACCGCTTCGAGTCCCACAAGCTGCCGGCGACCCGCTTCGGACAGTGCCGGACGGGTCAGGCCTGCTGCGCCTATGAAGCCACCCGCTTTGTTGAGCATTTTGTCGAGCGCAAGATCGTGCGGCGTCATGCGGCCGTCAATTTCGCCGCCCACCACCAGATGGCCCTTTTCGATGCGCAAAAACTCCATGGCTTCAAGGCCGTAAAGGCATCCGCCTGTTCCGACGACAGCGGTTTCGCAGGCCGCCCAAACCGGTTCTGCGTTGCGCGCATCGACATAGATTTCGAATGCACGTTCTCCGCTATAGCTCGCCGCGAGCACGAGGACTGCAACGCCCGCAATTCTGGCTGCGATCGTCGACATATGGCGGGGTGGTTCTTCGCCAATGAGTGTTGCAAGGACCGATTGGGCCTTCGGACCCGCTATAGCGATTCCCGCATAATGTTCCTGCACATTCACGACAGAAACGCGCAATTCCGGATGAAGATAATTGCGTACATAAGATAGATGCGTCGCCATTCGGTCCGCTCCGCCGGTGGAGCTGGTCAGCAGATAGCGATTTTCATCAATCCGCCAGATGGTGCCGTCGTCGAAGACGAAGCCATCTTCGCGCAACATGAAAGTGTAGCGCCCACGCCCAATCGCCAGTTTGCCAACGGTGGTGGCACAGACGGTTTCGAGCAGTTTCACCGCGTCGGGTCCGCTGACCTCAAATTTTGCCAATGTGGACACATCAGTCATGCCCACCGCGGTCCGCACCGACCGTGCCTCCCGCATGGCTGCCTCGGCAAGGCTTTCGCCGGTCATTGGATAGGCCCGCGGCCGGAACCAATAGCCCAGCGGCTGCCAGATCGGGTTCTTGGCCGCATGCACATCATAAAAGGCCAACCGGCGCTTATGTGCCCCCGCATCCTTCGCCGCTGTGCCTGCGAACAGGCCCATGGTGACGGGCGTATAGGGTGGACGGAAAGTCGTCAGGCCCGCCTCGGGAATGGCAACGCCCTGCTTTTCGGCGAGCCTAGCGAGCGCACCCATATTACTGGTTTTACCCTGATCGGTTGCCATGCCCAGAGTCGTATAGCGTTTGAGATGCTCGACCGACCGGTAACCTTCGGCCCAGGCCAGATCGACATCGGCCAAGGTCACGTCATTCTGGAAATCGACAAAACTCTTTTTCGCCGGAACGACAGGCGCAGAGGAAAAGACCGGGGCGGGGGCCGCCGCACCGCCGATGGTTTTCACATTCTGCCGTGATTGCGCAGGGACAAAGGCTTGCGCTGTATCGTTCCATTCCAGCGTGCCACCGGCCTGGCAATGCAAATGGACAACAGGCGTAAATCCGCCGGAGACAGCCAGCAGATCGGCATCCCAGCTTTTGGTTATGCCATCCACAATTCCCGACACACTTTTAAGGCAGTGGCGCGAACCTTTTGTTGCCAAGGGATGGGCGTTGTTAAAGGTCGTAAAACCATTCGCCTGACCGGCCGGAGCAGGACGTGCATCGAGAATGGCGACGATCTGCGCGCCTGCATCTTTCAAGGCATGCGCGGTTAAATAAGCATCATCATTATTCGTGGCTATCACGACACGCTGGCCGGGGCATACACCAAAGCGTCGAACATAAGTCCGCACGGCTTGTGACAGCATGACGCCGGGACGGTCATTATGGGGAAAGGCCATGGGGCGTTCGATAGACCCCGTCGCCAAAATTACGTGGTTTGCACGGACATGCCATAACCGCTGTGCAACGCCATTGGCGGGCACTTGTCCAGGCTCGGCAAGCCTTTGAGTCAGCGTGACCAGATCATGTTCCCAGTATCCGGACGCCGTTGTGCGGGTAAGAATATGGCCGCCTGCAGCACGAATGCGGTCTGCACTTTCTTTGGCCCATGCACTATCCAACTCTTGCGGATCGCGGATGAGCGAGGCGCCGAGGATATCATCCTGCTCGACCAAGATGACGCGCTTTCCGGCTTCTGCAGCTTCCAGTGCGGCGGCGATTCCGGCAGGGCCGGCGCCCACGACCAAGACATCGCAAAAGGCAGCACGCTGGCTAAAACGGTCCGGGTCTGCTTCGCGTGGTGCATTTCCCAGCCCAGCGGCTTTGCGGATGAAATGTTCATAGAACATCCAGCGTTTCGCCGAGCCAAAGAAGGTTTTATAATAGAAGCCCGCCGAGAAAACCGGTGCAGCGAGCCCGAATATCGCGCCGAAGTCGAGCGACAGATTGGGCCAGCGGTTTTGGCTCTGGGCGACCAAACCGTCATAGACAAAGACGTCAGTGGCGCGTGTGTTCGGTTCGGCCCGCCCGCCTTCGCCCACTGTCACTAGGGCGTTGGGTTCTTCGACACCGGCGGTCATGATCCCGCGGGGGCGGTGATATTTGAAACTGCGTCCGACCAGGCCGATGCCATTGGCCAGCAACGCCGCCGCAAGTGTATCGCCGGTGCGCGCGGTATAGCGCGTTCCATCGAAGGTGAAGCTGATGTCCTGCCCGGAATTTGGGCGCGAAGGGCCGTTCATGGCAAAGCCTCCGGTCCGACTGCGCGTATGTTTGAAATCTCGTTTGTGACGCGGTGGCGGGTCACCACCATCCACGCACGACAGCCGAAGGTATGACGCCAAATCTCGTCGTCAACACCGCGCGGATTGCCTCGGGTGAAGAGCGTCTGCATGGCCTCCTCATTGCAGGCACTTACCGGTGCAACGGAATCGACTGTGCGCTCATAGACAAATTCGGTCTGCGCGCGCGGGCCGCAATGGGGGCAAATAATCTGCATCATTAGCGGCTGTTCGGCATCGGGCCGGTCCCTGTTTCATCAATGGTCGCGCCGGTCATAAATCGCTCTAGCGAGAAGGGTGCATTTAGGGGATGGGCCGATCCCGTGGCGAGCGTGTGCGCATAGGTCCATCCGGACGCCGGTGTCGCCTTGAAACCGCCATAGCACCATCCGCCGTTGAGGTAGAGGTTGCGCACCGGTGTTTCGCCGATGATGGGCGATCCGTCGAAGCTCATATCGGTAACCCCCGACCATGTGCGCACCATCCGCAACCGCGACAGGGCAGGGACGAGGGCTAGTCCTTGCGCAATGGCGCCTTCCATGACCATCGGGTGGCCACGTTGTGCGTAACTTGGCCAATTGTCGGGATCGCCGCCAAAGACAATGCCGCCCTTGTCTGACTGGCTGATATAGCAATGCAGCGATTGCGACATGATGACGCTGTTGATCATAGGCTTGACGCCCTCGGTCACCATGGCCTGTAAGGTTTGCGATTCCACCGGCAGTTTCAGGCCTGCGAGACCTGCAACATGGCCGCTATGTCCTGCCACACAGATACCAACCCGGCCCGCACCGATCCGGCCCTGCGTGGTTTCAACGCCAACGACCGCATCGCCTTCGCGGACAAATCCGGTAACCTCGCACTTCTGGATGATGTCTACACCGAAGGAATCCGCGCCCCTAGCATAGCCCCATGCGACGGCATCATGCCGCGCAGTTCCACCGCGCCGCTGGATCAAGCCGCCTTCGATGGGAAAGCGGGCACTGCGCGACATGTCGAGTAAGGGCTCGAGCTTTGCGACCTCGTCGCGGGTCATCAGGTCGGCATCAATTCCATCACAACGCATGGCATCACCACGCTCGGCAAGCTTGACCATATCGGCATCGCTATGCCCCAAAAACATCGCGCCGCGCGGACTGAACATCACGTTATAATTCAGCTCATCGCTCAGATTATGCCATAATTTAAGGCCGAACTCGAACAGGTCGTGCAAGGGTTTCAAACGGTAATTCGACCGCACTATGGTCGTGTTACGGCCCGTGTTGCCGCCCCCGATCCAGCCCTTTTCCAGCACGGCAATGTTGCGCAGGCCATGAACTTTGGCGAGATAATAGGCGGTCGCCAGACCATGCCCGCCACCGCCGATGATGATGATGTCATAATGCGACTTCGGTTCCGTATCGCGCCACGCAGGCTGCCAATGCTTCTGGCCGTTCAGGGCCCCCCGTAGCAATCCAAAAGCCGAGTAGCGATTCATGAAATCGGCATCCACCCGCGCTTTTCACGCCAATCGGATTCCAGATTATCAAAGCGCGACAGCTTCAATATGTCGATATTCGCAAAGGAACAGGCACCATCAAGGACCAGATCGCGGATGGCGTGACCCGATGCGGGCGACAGGCCAAAGCCTACGCCCGACATGGATGCAACGACGACATTGTCGGGGCTCGTCAGGCGGTCGATAATTGGACGTCCATCGGGGGAGTTTTCGATAACCCCGGCCCAGCTACGAATGATGTTCAGATGGGCCGCCTTGGGCAAAAGCTCGGCCAAGCGGCTGGCGAGGTTGCGCATCAACGGAGTCGATGGCCGGTCTTTCGGACCCGTGGCATCAACTTCGATCCACTCATGCGGCCCGCCACCATAAGCTAGATTGCCGCGCATGGTCTGGCGTCCATAGAGTTTATGTCCGTCAACGCCGCCAATGGGCATCATGGGCGCTGGCTCGGTTATTATCATTTCTGCGCGGGCAGGGGCGAGCGGAATATCTATGCCGAACTGCGCCATCAATTGTGGTATCTGCGGCCCGGCCGCAACCACGACAGCATCGCAGCCATAGGTCGCCGTCGCCGTTTTGACCGCAGTGACTTTCCCGCCTGCGGTTTCAAAGCCGGTAACGGGGCTATGCTGGACAATCTTTCCGCCCAGATCCTGCAAGGCCCATGCATAGGCTTGCACACTTCGTTGCGGGTTCGCATGGCCGCCGAATTTATAGTGCACACCGCCAAAGCAATTATCGCCGGCCAAAGGCACCGCCTCTTGCACTTGCTTGACATCCAGCACCTCGACCGGATGCCCCAAGCGGTGGTGGCGCTCAGCGACGAAACGATATTGCTCCCACTGCCGTTCGGTCATCGCGATGATGATGCGTTCTTTCTGATGCTCGGTCGGATAGCCGAGCAATTCATCCATTTGCGGCCACATGCGCTGTTCTTCATCAAACAAGGGGCTTTGGTAATGGGATGCCCCGCCACCATTGCGGCCCGACGCTTCCCAGCCGACGATGAACTTGTCGAGCACGGTTACCTTGACGCCTGACCGCGCCAGCCACCAGCCTGCGCTGAGTCCGGTGACGCCGCCACCGACGATGACTACTTCCGACCCGCTCATTCGTACATCCCCGTGTAGAGCATCTGGCGATGGTCCTCTTCATATTGCGTGCCGAGATCCTCGACCGGGACCCATTGGGTCGGGATACCGAACCAGACGTCCCAAGCCGCCGACATGGCCTCCGGCTCATTCCAGTCAGCCATGATTTTCATAGGTAGCGGACGGACCGGGGCGCGATGCGATGCCAAGGGAATGGAACCGAAAGGTTTTCCGGATTCGAGCGCGAGGAGCATCGCCACCTGATCACGGCACCGACGACCTTGGCACACACCCATGCCAGCACGGGTGAGGCGTTTGATCTGGTCGGGATTGGCAGGGCCATCTTGCAGCAATGTGTCCAGCGACCGGGCGCACATTGGGTCGGGGCGCGACAGATAGTTAGGCGGTTGCACCCCAATCAGATCCGCGCGTGTCACTTCTTCGCACTGGCAAATGATGGTGTCGTCAGCACTGATGGTGGTCAGGGCCTGCATCCACTCCATACGGTACGCGACATGGTCGAACCCTGTGTCAGCCAAGCCCGCACAATCGCCCACGGCGGAAACTGTTGCTTCACCAAGCGGCACATAACCGCCACGTGTTGCGTTCAGCGAGCGTCCGCCGTGCATGGCGTCGACCAACTCAATCGATGGTATCAGACCAATTGCTACGCAAATGGTGTCGCACGGAACTTCTTGGCCATTGGAAAGTGTTGCAGCTTCGACGCCATCCATGCCGCCTTTGGCTGATGTGATGGCGGTGTTGCAATGGATCGCGATGCCCGTCTCCGCGAGCTTTGCTTGCAACTCCGCCGAAGCTTGCGGCGCGTCGCGTACTTCCACAAGACCAGCGACTTCAACCCCTCGTGCGTGCGCCATAATCGCGGTTTCGATGGCGAGATCGTGCGATCCAAGAACCAAAATGCGGTGCCCGGCAAAGGCGTCATAGCGCGTCAGCAACATTTGCAACGCCGCGGCACCCATAACGCCGGGCTGGTTCCAGCCAGGAAAGGCCATGGCAAGGTCCCGTGCACCGGTGGCGAGCGTGATGTGATCAAAGCCGATCAGCCATGACCGTTCTGCATCCGCAAGGCCAACAACCTGCTCGGGCAGGCTGGCGACGCCGGGGCCATTCCGGTAAACACCCCAGGCGGTCGTCCCCAATAAAAGTTCAACCCCGGCTTCCATCGCTGTTTCCAGCTCGGGCATGCTCATGAAGATAGCTTCAAGCATCCGCTCGCTATTCTGTGTCGCCGCCGTCATCCGGCCGCCGAAGTAAAGCGGCACGTCGTTGCCCATCAGCGCGCCAGAGACGGGGTTTTCGTCAACGAGTAAAACCTTGGTGCCTGCCTTTGCCGCTTCAATGGCGGCGGCTACGCCACTGGGGCCAGCGCCAACCACGACGAGCCCATAATGCGCTTCAGGCGCGCTGCGCGTGCCATTGACCGCGCAAATATCTGTTCCGGTAAAATTCAATTCCATCACACCGCCTCCAGTGCCTGCGCCAAATCGGCGATCAGATCATCTACATGTTCAAGGCCCACAGACAGACGCATCGTCCCATCGGTGATTCCGCCAGCCAGTCTTTGTTCGGGCGCAACAGCATAATGCGTCGTGCTCGCCGAATGGCAGATTAGCGTTTCTGAACCGCCCAGACTGACCGCCACTTTCAGGAGCTGCAGATTGTCCAGCATGCGAAATGCTTCCGCTTCGCCGCCATGAAGATGGAAAGAGAAAGTCGACCCGGCGGCCTTGCACTGGCGGTCATATACGGCGCGTGGCCGTGTGCCCTGTTCCAGAAAGCCAAGATAGGTGACGCCCGCGACCTTCGGGTGGTCGCGCAAATATTCAGCGACCGATTGCGCGTTGGTCATGGCGCGTTCGGTGCGGACGGCGACGGACTCTAATGAGCGGAGAACGAGCCAGGATGTATAGGGATCCAGATGATTGCCCCATGTCGTGCGCTGCATCCGCAATTGTTCGATCAAATCTTTCCGTCCGCTGACACCACCGGCCAGCAAATCGCTGTGCCCGCCGCAATATTTGGTGAGCGACGTCATGCACAAGTCGACGCCATGTTCGATCGGGCGTTGTGCAAAGGGACCAAGCAGGGTGTTGTCGACGACGACCAGCGGGCGGTGCCCCTGAAGCGCACCTACTTCGTCCGCCATCCGGACCATCAGATCCAGATCGACCATTGCTGCGGTAGGATTGGCGGGCGTTTCCGCAATGATCAGTTTCAATGTGCCTTTAGCCATTGCTGCCTGCGCCGCAGCGCGCACATCGGCTTGGTCCGTCCCGTCGAGATATGAGGCGGCGTGCGATCCGAATTGGGGCATGATGCTGTTGTACAGCATATCGACACCGCCATAGATGGGGCGACCATGCAACACGCTATCGCCCGCGCGCACATGGGCGAGCGCGATGCTGGAATGGGCCGCCATGCCACTGCAATAGGCAACCGCTTCTTCAGCACCATCAATCGCGGCGAGGCGCTTTTCCAGAAAGTCCAGGCCGGGATGTCCTAGGCGCGAATAGATATGGTTGGTTTGCCCAACGAGCGGCCCTGTGCCATCGAAATAAGCTTCGTGCACATCCTTGGCATGCTGTGCCGAAGGATACACAAAGGTCGAGGTCATGAAGATCGGTGGTTTTACCGATCCCATGCCCATCTGGGCGTCATAACCATAAGCGACAGCAAGCGTTTCGGGGCGCATCCCCTTGGGTTTATCCATTGGCATGGGCCGCAATATAAGCGCGCCCCTTATCGCAATACCAGTCAGTAAAACGCTGCGCGAGCATTTCGGCTTCCTGCGAATAGGGGCCCGGGGTGTAGCCTGGACTCAAGACGCCAATCTGATTGTTTTCCGCCAGCTGTTTGTCTTCTGCATTGGTGACAGTCCAAAGCGCAGCCAGTTTTTCGACGTCATAATCGACACCTTCCACGGCGTCCTTGTGGACATACCATTTGCCGGTCACATGTGTTTCTTCAGGGCCGACGGGCATCGCGCTGAACATGAAAACATGATCCGCGGTGCAGTGAACAAAGCAATGGGGATCGACTGCCCAACGCATAGAACCGATGTCCCCACCATTGGCTTCGCACATCAGCTTTTTGGACAGGTGTTGGCCATCGCTTGAAATCGATACGCAACCTTCGTTCAGCGCGAAGCGTGCCACTTGCCACCAATGTCCCTCAACCGGCGTTTGGGGTAGTCCATGGGCATCCATTGCTTTTTCGAAAGCGATCACACGTTCATCATGGCCGCTGTCGAAATGCTTCGACATGCCGACCGGGAAGGTCTTGGAAAGTTCGGGGTGCCCGGTGCTGCAATGATAGCATTCGCGGCCATTTTCCATCACGAGCTTCCAGTTGGCGTTTTCGACCAATACACTCTGGAAAGCGAGCTTGGCATCCTTCAGATGATGTGGAGCGGCATATAGCTCCAGCTTTTCACGGAAGTCGTCAATCGGCGGCGGAGTGTCGGCCAAACAAATGAATATTGTGCCGGAAATGCACTCGATCGCCACAGGCTTCAGGCCATGTTCGGTCTTGTCAAAATCGTCCGGCATGCGTCCGGCTGCGAAAAGCGAACCGTCGAGATCATAGGTCCAGCGATGGTAGGGGCAAACCAGCTTGGGTGCAGTGCCACTGCCCGGCGCGCAAATCATCGATCCGCGATGGCGGCAACTATTGTGGAATGCACGGATTTCACCTTGCCGGTCACGCGTAATCAGCACCGGCCACCGCCCGACCATCATCGAAACATAGCTACCCGCTTTCGGTAGCTCGCATTCCAGACCGGCCATCAACCAGCTCTGGCCATAGATCGCCGTCATGTCGAAATCGAAACTATTCTGTTCCGTATACAAACCCTGCGGCAAAGTATGCCCTTCGCGACGCTGAACGAACAGCGACTCTATCCGCTTCAAATCCATGATTTGACCCTTGCTCAATTCTCTCCAATGCTGGAATGGTCCAGTTGAGCGGTGTAATAAAATCGCATTTTCGCATAGCCCTATGTCAAAATGTCGGGCACCACTCACGCTGTTCTGTCGCGTTACGTTGAAAGGTCGAGATCATTTCCAACCGTAGCACTATCAACCGCCGTTGGTTGCCGCTCAATGCCCTTCGTGCGTTTGAGGCCGTAGGACAAAATTTGAGTTTTACCGGCGGCGCTTCCGCCCTGTCCGTGTCCCAGAGCGCCATGAGCCGACATGTCGGTGGCCTCGAAGAATTGTTGGGAAAACAGCTATTTGTCCGCGATGCCTCGCGGCTCACACTGACGGCGGCGGGCGAAGAGCTTTTGCCGGTCGTCAGCAAATGTCTGGACCGGCTTGAGCAGACAATGAATTCGATCCGCGATGACGAAATGACCGGACGTTCGCTGCGATTACATGTTCCCCCATCGCTGTTGCAGCAATTGTTTTTGCCAATGCTGCGCGACTTTCGGGCCGAACATCCGGATATCCGCCTCGATGTTTCAAGCGCCCATGTCACGGGACTGCCGCCGACGGATTTTGATATGGCCATCGCCTATGACCGGCCTAATGTTGATGACCGCGTTACAGACTTGTTGTGGATGGTGCGTGTGGCCCCGCTTTGCTCTGCCGAAACCGCCAAATCCAGTGTGGGTCAAACTCTGGAGCAGTTTCTCAGCAGCGAAGAATTATTGCATCTGAAACTGGATGGCGAACCTCGCGACCTGCTTTGGCTGGCCTATCTGCGGCAATGTGGTCTTGCTGTTCCCACGCAAGGTGGCCTCGCGTTCGATACTACGATTGCGGCAGCCCAATATGCGATGACCGCCAATGGCGTGTTCCTGGGCGACGTGGATATGTTCGCGCAGGAAATAGCCGACGGTAGGTTGGTGATGCCCTATGATGCCATTATCGAAGACGGCTATGGCTATTATCTGAAGCTGCATGCGGATGATCTTGCCGATCCGGCCATTTCGATGATCCGGAGCTGGCTGATCAGCCGGTTCGGGGCATTGCGACCAGAGCCGCGTCTGGACGCGCAAGGCTGACAAGCCGCAATCCGCTCTTTTCTGCCGTTTGGATCGCAAGATCAGTCGCCGCCGAAATTGTCACGAGCATCGGGCATTGGGCGAGTATTGTTTTTTGCACCAATTCCAAACTGCAGCGCGCTGTCAGTAGGATGAATCCCTCCGAGGGCGCAATCTGGGCCGCGGCGAGCGCGCCAATCAGCTTGTCGAGCGCATTGTGCCTTCCGACATCTTCCCGGGTCATTTGTATAGACCCGTCGGGCGCGCAAAAAGCCGCCGCGTGTGCGGACCCCGTCGCTGCGTTCAATCGTTGATGCTCGCGCAACGAAGTCAGGGCTGTAAATAAGGCGCTGTCGGGCACATCAAGAGAATTTTTTATAAAGGGCAGGGCGCGCATAACTTCTTGCAGATTATCCATGCCGCACAGCCCGCAACTGCTCTCCGAAACACGTTGCCTTGCGCGCTCGATTACTTTCTCGGCGTTCGCATTGGGTAGCTGTATCCTAACAATCAAGCCCAACTCGCTTTGGTGTATATCAATCGCTAGAATCTGGTCAGGGTTGTCGATCAGCCCTTCGGAAAGACTAAATCCTATTGCATAATCATGAAGGTCGATAGGCGTTGCCATCATGACGGCATAGCCGATGCCATTATACTCGATCGCGATTGCCGCTTCGACTATGGTGTGCCGAACGATTTGCGCATTTTCGCTGCCATCCGATTTGACGACGTCAAAATCGACCGGGATCGCGCCATTTTCAGGCTGAGGCATGTGCTTGCGCTAAACGCTGCACCGCAGCCGCCGCGACAGGAGAAAGACCTTCGCGGTTACTTTCGAATATCATCTGCTTCATTCGCGGATCCCAGAACAAGTGGATATGCTCAGCCGTCGCAGTCACAGGGTCCGGGTCCGTCGCCAGATTAGTAGCGATCCGGTTGAGCATATACACAAGGCGTTCAAGGCTTGTCACTCGGCTGGCACCTCGGTCGCTATCCGCCGTGCGCGTTCGGAAAGTGCCTCATATTCCTCCTGCCAATCGGTGGGACCGTTGGACGAGCTGATCTGGACCGCAGTAACTTTATATTCAGGGCAATTG
This sequence comes from Sphingorhabdus lacus, assembly GCF_009768975.1. Lineage (NCBI taxonomy): Bacteria > Pseudomonadati > Pseudomonadota > Alphaproteobacteria > Sphingomonadales > Sphingorhabdaceae > Sphingorhabdus > Sphingorhabdus lacus. Next base: position 496,557 of record NZ_CP035733.1, read on the forward strand.
GTGGCCCAGTCGCTAAAGTCGGTTGTGACCACATTCGCCTGTGTAACGGCGTGGTGGAAGGTAGTGTAAACGACCCCCGGCGCGACACGGTCCGTGACTGTCGCGCGCAACGTCGTTTCTCCTGCGCGGCTGGCCAGTTTGACCCAATCCCCCGACTTTATGCCACGATCTTCGGCATCCACCGGATGTATTTCGAGCAAATCTTCCGGGTGCCATGCGACATTTTCGGTCCGCCGCGTCTGGGCACCCACATTATAATGCGACAAGATACGGCCGGTCGTCAGCAATAGCGGGAAACGCGGACCGGTTTTTTCATCGGTCGGGACATAATCCGTCACAACAAACTTGCCCTTGCCACGCACAAAACCATCGACATGCATGATCGGCGATCCGTCCGGCGCGGCATCGGTTACCGGCCATTGCAGCGATCCTTCTTCGTCCAGCCGGGCAAAGGAAACCCCCGCAAATGTTGGGGTCAACCGTGCAATCTCGTCCATGATTTCGGACGGATGGGCATAATTCCAGCCGAGCCCCATAGCTTGGGCGAGGCGCTGTGTGACCTCCCAATCTTCCAGGCCATTAAGAGGTGTCATCACCTTGCGAACGGGTTGGATCCGACGTTCGGCATTTGTGAACGTGCCGTTCTTTTCCAGGAAGGTCGATCCGGGCAGGAATATATGTGCGTAATTTGCAGTCTCATTCAGGAAAAGATCGTGCACGATGACGCATTCCATGGCCGCAAGTCCTGCCGACACATGTTTTGTATTCGGGTCTGACTGCAAAATATCTTCGCCCTGCACATATAGCGCCTTGAACACGCCATCGACGGCGGCGTCGAGCATATTGGGGATGCGCAGTCCTGGTTCGGGGTCAAGCGCTACGCCCCAATCATTTTCGAACAGCTTTCGCGCATCACCATCACTGACATGGCGATATCCCGACAGTTCATGCGGGAAGCTGCCCATGTCACACGCGCCTTGGACGTTATTCTGACCGCGCAACGGGTTCACGCCAACGCCGCGCCGTCCGATATTGCCGGTTGCCATGGCAAGATTGGCAATGGCCATGACGGTCGAACTGCCTTGCGAATGTTCGGTGACGCCCAAGCCATAATAGATCGCACCATTGCCGCCGGTTGCATAAAGCCGCGCTGCGGCGCGCAATTCTTCGGCATCGACTAAAGTTACCGGTTGCAGGCTTTCTGGGCTGTTGCGGGGCTGCGCCACAAATTCGGCCCAGTGGCGATATTCATCCCAATCGCAACGTTCTTTAATAAAGGCCTCATTGGCGAGCCCCTCGCTAACGATGACATGCGCCATGGCCGTCAGCACAGCGACGTTTGTCCCGGGGCGAAGGGGCAAGTGATGATCTGCCTCGATATGCGGAGACCGCACAATGTCTGTGCGGCGCGGGTCGATTACGATCAGCTTTGCAGGCGGACGTCCATCCTGTCCCCGCAGCCGTCGTTTCATGCGGCTGGCGAACACGGGATGCCCGTCTGTCGGATTTGCGCCGATGATGAGGATGACGTCGCATTCCTCAACGCTGTCGAAATCCTGAGTGCCTGCGCTGGTGCCGAAGGTTGTCTTTAATCCATAGCCGGTAGGCGAATGGCAGACGCGGGCGCAGGTATCGACATTGTTGTTTCCGAACCCGGCGCGGACAAGTTTCTGGACCAAGAAGGTTTCTTCATTGGTGCAGCGGCTAGAGGTAATTCCGCCCAAGGCATGGCGGCCATAGGTGTCCGAAATGCGCTTAAGTTCGGAAGCTGTATAGGCGAATGCCTCATCCCACTCGACCTCACGCCATGCGTCGTTGATCGATTTGCGGATCATCGGTTTCAGGATGCGGTCCTGATGCTGGGCGTAACCCCACGCAAAACGCCCTTTGACGCAGCTGTGTCCGCGGTTGGCCTTGCCATCCTTGTAGGGCACCATGCGCACCAATTGTTCGCCGCGCATCTCCGCACGGAAGGTGCAGCCGACGCCGCAATAGGCGCATGTGGTGACCACACTGCGTTCGGGCGTGCCAATCTCGACGACTTTTTTCTCGACAAGCGTGGCGGTCGGGCAAGCTTGCACACAAGCGCCGCAGGAAACGCATTCGGATCCCAGAAAATTGTCGCTCGCCAAACCGGCAGAAATTTTGGAATCCCACCCACGGCCTTCCATGGTGAGCGCCAGTGTTCCCTGAACCTCGTCGCATGCGCGTATGCAGCGCGAACAGGCAATACATTTGCTGGGATCGAAATCGAAATAGGGGTTCGAATGGTCCTTTTCCTGACCCAAATGGGTGCTTTGCACCTCATAACGCACATCGCGCAGGCCGACCGCGCCTGCTTGGTCCTGCAACTCGCAATCGCCGTTGGCGGCGCAGGTCAGACAATCAAGCGGGTGGTCGGAAATATAGAGTTCCATCACGCCTTTGCGCAGCTTTTGCAGATGCGGCGTTTGGGTGTGGACGACCATATCCTGTTCGACGGGTGTTGTGCAACTGGCTGGCGTTCCCCTGCGGCCATCGATTTCGACGAGGCACAGGCGGCACGAGCCAAAGCTCTTCATATTGTCGGTGGCGCACAGCTTGGGGATCGACGTCCCTTGTTCGGCCGCTGCACGCATCACGCTTGTTCCTGCCGGAACGGTGACTTGCCGCCCATCAATGGTGCACGTCACAAGATCGCTCGATCCGCTGGCTGGCGTACCGAAATCTTTCTGCGGCTGATACGTCATAGGTTCACCTTACACGAAATCGGGAAAGCCATCATCCTTGTCCCGCAAATTTGCACGAAAATTCTTCCAAATCGGCCGGCGTATTGAAATTTGCATGGGCAACGGTCGCGGGCAAAGCTTGCGCACCGATTGTTTCAATCCAGTGCCGCATTGAGTGGTTAAACTGCTGTTCCAGATGCCGTTCCAGAACGGGAGCGAGCGAAGCAGGCCAAAGGCCAAAAAGATAATGCCCCTCGACAAAATAGGCCGATTGCGTGTCCGCAGGATCCGGAATTAGTGGAAGTGGCAAGACGTCGCACCCAGCCGTCAGGACGTAGTCAAAACCGTTGTCCCGTGCAAAATGGAGCGCGGCATTCAATCCGCCCAATGGGCCCATATCGGTAGCCGGGCGGTCGGCAACGCACCGGATACCGGGCCATTCCCGGCCACAGATGATCATTGCTTCAACCCGAGTGCCCAAGCATTCCGCGACATGCTCGATCAAGGGGCGGCCATTGAGCAATGCGGCTGCCTTATCGCTTCCAAAGCGTGTGGATTTCCCCCCGGCAAGGATAGCGCCCAACCGCTTCACCGAAAGTCTTCCGGAAAATGGGTGATGGCCGACATAACAGGGTAAGGCGTAAATCCGCCAAGCGCGCACAGCGAACCAAATTTCATCGTTTCGGAAAGGTCGGCCAGAAGCGCCAAATTCGCTTCGACATTTTTGCCTGCGATAATTTGGTCCAGAGTTTCAACGCCGCGCGTGCTGCCCAAACGGCAGGGTGTGCATTTGCCGCAGCTTTCTATTGCGCAGAATTCCATGGCAAACCGTGCCATCTGCGCCATGTCCACGGTATCGTCAAAAACTGTAATTCCGGCATGACCGATCAAGGCGTCGGCGGCGGCAAAGGCTTCATAGTCGAAAGGCAGGTCGAAACGGGAAGGGGGAATATAGGCCCCCAAAGGCCCGCCGACCTGAACGCAACGCACCGGCCGTCCGCTTTCGGTGCCGCCGCCAATATCGTTGACCAGTTCGCCCAATGTGATGCCAAATCCGACCTCGAACAATCCGCCATATTTGACATTACCTGCCAATTGGACAGGCATCGTCCCTTTGGAGCGTCCCATGCCATAGGACGCATAGGCTTCGCCGCCATGCGTCAAAATCCATGGAATGGCGGCAAGTGTCAGCACATTGTTGACAACGGTCGGCTTGCCGAAAAGCCCTTCCAGCGCGGGAAGGGGAGGTTTTGCGCGCACTTCGCCGCGCTTTCCCTCAAGGCTGTTCAGCAAGGATGTTTCTTCGCCGCACACATAGGCGCCGGCCCCGACGCGGACCTCGACTACAAAAGGTGCCACCAGATGTGTCGATGCAGCGATGGCGGCTTCCATTTTGGCGATGGCGTGCGGATATTCGGACCGGATATATACATATCCCTTGCTAGCGCCCACCGCCAACGCAGCGATAGCCATGCCTTCGATCAGCATGAAGGGATCGCCCTCCATCACCATGCGGTCCGCAAATGTCGCGCTGTCGCCTTCGTCGGCGTTGCAGACGATATACTTCGAATCCGCTTCAGCCGATGCGACGGTCTTCCATTTAATGCCCGCCGGAAAGCCCGCGCCTCCACGGCCCCGTAGTCCGGATGCAAACACCGTTTCAATCGTCGCGTCCGCGCCAATAGCCCGCGCTTTCGCAAGACCGAGCCATCCCTCGCTAGCGTAATAATCGTCGAGCGATGTCGGCCGGGTCTTGCCAGCCCGCGCGAAAGTCAGGCGCGATTGAACGGTGAGGAACGGATGTTCCGCAATCGCACCGATTGACTCGGCTTCGCCCGCCAAAATGGTACCAACCTGATCGGCTGTTACATTCGCGTAGCCGACGCCTTCGACATCGACCAGCGGTTCGAGCCAATGCATGCCCCAGCTCGACACGCGCTCAACTTCTGCACCGGCGTGCATGAACGCCTGTGCAACGGTGTCGGCACCGCAAGCTATCGCAAGAGCGTCATCGGAAATGCGAATTTTCACAAGCTAGCCAACAACGCGGTCAGCCGCGTGCTATCCAAACGGGCGTGTACGGTCTCACCGACCAGTGCGGCGGGACCCACCGAGCATAGCCCCAGACAATAGATGGGCTCCACCTTTACGCGGGTCTGGCCCTCGGCGACCGGAACCAGCGCTTCCACGCCTCGCGCCTTGCACGCTTCCGCGCGACAAAGTTTGAGGACCGGTCGCGTCTCGGCCTCTGTCCGGAAATCATGATAGAAACTGACTACGCCATAGACCTCTGCACGGGTCAAATTCAGGGCATGCGCAATTTCCCGCATCGCCTCTTCGCTGACATGGCCGAACACCTTCTGCACATCATGCAGGATGGGGAGCAAAGGGCCTTCGCGCTCTGCATGTTCGGCCAAAATGTCGGCAAGCGATATCATTCAATAAACTACGACGCTTCGGATGCTCTCGCCTGCATGCATAAGGTCGAAGCCTTTGTTGATTTCATCGAGCGTCAGAACATGGGTGATCATGGGGTCGATCTGGATCGTGCCGTCCATGTAGAGATCGACGATCTTCGGAACGTCGGTACGGCCTTTCGCCCCACCAAAGGCAGTCCCGCGCCAGTTGCGGCCGGTCACCAGCTGGAATGGACGCGTGCTGATTTCTTTGCCTGCCTCGGCGACGCCGATGATGATGCTGGTGCCCCAACCGCGATGGCATGCTTCGAGTGCTTGGCGCATTACGGTCGTGTTACCCGTGCAGTCGAACGTATATTCCGCCCCGCCGTCGGTCAGCGCCACCAGATGCTGGACAATATCGCCTTCGACATCCTTGGGGTTAACGAAGTGCGTCATGCCGAATTTCTTGCCCCATTCTTCGCGGTCGGGATTAATATCAACGCCGACAATCATGTTCGCGCCCGCCATCTTCGCGCCTTGCAGCACGTTCAGGCCGATGCCACCCAGACCAAAGACGATGACATTGTCGCCGGGTTGCACCTTTGCGGTGTTTGTGACAGCGCCGACGCCCGTCGTCACGCCGCAACCAATGTAGCAGCTGGTCTGGAACGGCGCGTCGCCACGGATTTTCGCGACGGCGATTTCCGGCAAAACCGTGAAGTTCGAAAAGGTCGAGCAGCCCATATAATGGAAGATCGGCTGACCTTTATAGCTGAACCTTGTTGTGCCATCTGGCATCAGGCCTTTACCTTGCGTTGCGCGGATCGCGGTGCACAGGTTCGATTTTCCGGACAGGCAGGTTTTGCACTTGCCGCATTCGGGGGTGTAGAGCGGAATAACGTGATCGCCGGGCTTCACACTGGTGACGCCCGCACCAACTTCGCGTACGATGCCTGCACCTTCATGGCCCAGAACGCTGGGAAAGAGGCCTTCACTGTCCAATCCGTCGAGCGTGTAAGCGTCGGTATGGCAAATGCCCGTCGCCATAATTTCTACCAGAACTTCACCCGCCTTCGGGCCTTCGAGATCAAGTTCGACAATCTCCAGTGGCTTCTTCGCTTCAAAAGCTACAGCGGCGCGGGTCTTCATTTCGGTCTTCTCCAATTCGAATATTGCGATTTCACATTTGCATAAACGTGATTCAACTATTTGAAAACAATTGTGCGGTTCCCGTTGAGCATAACGCGGTGTTCGAGGTGTAGCTTAACAGCGCGCGCCAACACCCGGCTTTCGGTATCCTGACCTTGGGCGATGAGGTCTTCGATTGTATCGGCATGATCGACGATTGAGACGTCTTGTGTAATGATCGGGCCTTCATCCAAATCGGGCGTTACATAATGGGCCGTTGCCCCAACCATTTTGACGCCGCGCTCATAGGCGCGATGATAGGGTTTTGCGCCCTTGAAGCCCGGCAAAAAGCTGTGGTGAATGTTGATGACGCGTCCATCCAGCTTGCGGCACAACTGGTCGGACAGCACCTGCATATAGCGCGCAAGTATAATGAGATCGACCTGCTGTTCCTCCACCATAGCGAGCAACTTGGCCTCTTGTTCCAACTTGTTTTCAGGTGTGATCGGCAAATGATGGAATTCAATGCCCTCATGGTCAGCCCTGCGTTTCCAGGTCATATGGTTGGAGACGATGCTGGTGACGTCCATCGGCAGTCTTTTAGTCGATGTCCGGTACAGCAGATCATTCAAGCAGTGCCCGCCTTGGCTAACCATGATCATCGCCCGCAATTTTTTGCGTAAATCATGGACCCGCCAGTCGAGGCGAAATGCGGTGGCCACGGGAAGGAATGCCGAGTTAAAGCGCTCAGATGTCATCTCTTCCGGGCAGGATATGGCGACCCGCATGAAAAAGCGGCCGGTGCTTGCATCGCCATATTGGGAGCTTTCAATGATATTGCAGTCCTGGCTCGCAATGGAATTTGCCACTGCGGCAACAATACCCTTGCGGTCTTCGCAAGCTATCAAAAGAACAAAGTCCGCCCCCGATTGCACCATTGTCTAAACCCTCTCAAATCCGGTGACCGCCTAGCGCCGCCTTTACGCGCTATCTATATCCCGCCGCATATATTAGCCCTTCTAATCGCAACATGTAGATGATGTGATTGATCAAGGAATTTATTTTACCAATCATGAAAATTTGGTCAGTTGCTTGAGGGGGACTCCAGTTTCAGTCTGCCTGCGGAGATTTGTAAACCCCGCATTGTCGGGGGATGGTTGAGGGGAAGAAAATTGAAAACCTATTTGAAGATATCGACCGCGGCGTTTGTGCTTGCGTCGCTTGGTGCCGGCGTAGGTGCCGCGCCTGCGTTTGCACAGGAAACGGCCGAAGAGAATGATCGTGGCATTCAAGACATTGTCGTTACCGCAACACGGCGCGAAGAGTCGGCTAATAAGGTGCCTCTGGCGATTACAGCTTTGGGCGGCGACACATTGGGTGATCTTAACATCACCAAATTCGACAAGCTGATCGAATATCTGCCAAATGTGCGTTCAGCCTCGCGTGGCCCTGGTGCTTCTTCGATCTTCATTCGCGGCCTGTCGACGGACTCTCCGGGTCTTCAGATTGCCGGTACTGCGGGCGCCCAGCCGACCGTGGCGCTTTACGTGAACGACGCGCCGGCTTCGCTGGTTGGTCGTAACCTTGACCTCTATGCCGTTGACCTGCAGCGCGTTGAGGTCCTGGCAGGGCCGCAAGGCACGCTGTTCGGCGCGAGCGCAATGGGCGGGGCCGTCCGCTATATCACTAACAAGCCGGATGTGAGTGAATTCCATGCCGGTTTTAACGCCAGCTATGCTTTCACCAAAAGTGGTGATGAGAGCGTTGCCGGTGATGCATTCATCAACATCCCGATCGTCAAGGATAAGCTGGCGCTTCGGGCGGTATTCTACACTGACCGTCAGGGCGGCTATATTGATAACGTAGCTGGAACGTTCCAGATGCCCTTCAACGGAAATGTGGGGATTGCTGGGCGGCTTCCGACCGGCAACCCGCTTCTTGTCATGCGGGCTATCCAGTCCTGTCAGGCAACAGCTACAACTGCTGTTCCAAACTGCACAGGCAGCCTTTACACACCACCAACACGTCAAGTCATCAACAACGACAAATTTGTAGAGAAAAACTATAACGACGCGACCTATCGCGGTGGTCGTCTCGCACTGACTTGGAAAGTGACCGATGATTGGTCGTTGGACCTGATGCATGTCCGTCAGGAACTCGACACCGATGGCGTGTTCGATTTCGAACCCGCGGTAGGCGATCTGCAGGTCACAAAGTTCAACGAAAACTCGTTGCGCGATAAGGTCGACCTGTCGACACTGACAATCAATGGCCGCTTGGGTGCACTCGATCTGATCTACACGGGTTCATATATGAACCATCGTGCTACACAGATTGCCGACTATGCCGGTTATTCGAACATTGGCCTGTATCTGCCCTATTATGAGTGCGATCGCGGCGTTTATTATACCGCAGCTTACAACGGTAACATCGGCAACACCTGCTACGCTCCGAACAAGAGCTATCAGGTCCGCAACCGGACCAAGCGTTTCACGCAGGAATTCCGGATCACCACGCCTGCCGATAAGCGTATCCGCGGTACGTTCGGTTTGTTCTATGATAATAACAAACTGTTCGACAACACCGACTGGTCTTATCTGCAGGAAGCTGCCGGCTTCATTTACCGACGGGCGCCGAACGCATCGGTCAATGCAAATGATACCAGTGTTCGTCCGGTACAGGTCGGCTTTTTCAACGATATCCAGCGTAAGGATAAGCAGTTCGCCGCTTATGGTGAGGCTTCCTTCGACATCGTTCCTGAAAAGCTGATACTTACCGGTGGTCTGCGCTATTATAATGAAAAGGCATCGATTAACGGTTCCTCGAACGGCAGCTTCGGTGGCGCACGTGGGGTATATAACCCCGCAACTGGCACCTACTCGCCTTCGGCAACGCCACCTGCATTCTACAACGTCAGCGCAAACCTGAACGTTCTGTATGCTGATGCTTCACCTGCGAAATATACCGGCGTGTTGTTCAAGGGGAACCTGACCTACCGTATCGGTGATGGTTCGCTGGTTTATGCAACCTATTCGGATGGCTTCCGTCCGGGTGGTTTTAACCGTCGTCCGTGCCGCGTACCAAGTGCGATCTGCCCCACCAACGCAGACTTCGTCCGCTTGGGTACCTACGTGCCCGATAAGGTGAAGAACTATGAAATCGGCGGCAAGTTTGCGCTGCTGAACCGTAGCCTTCAGGTCAATGTTGCTGCGTACCAGATTGACTGGAGCAACATCCAGATCACCGTGTTCGACCAGAACATCTCTAACCAGACATTCACCACCAACTTGGTGGATGCCCGGATACGCGGTCTGGAAGGCGACATCACATGGCGCGCAACGGACGAGCTGACGCTTAACAGCGCCTTCTCATACAATGACTCGGAACTGACCAAGTATCGCAAGAACACTACGGTTCTTCGTCCTCTTGGCGGACCGTTGGCGTTGAGCCCCAAGTTCCAGTTCAACGCCCGTCTGTTCTGGGAAAAAGAATTGGCATCCGGTCTCGCACCATTTGCGCAAGTTGGCTTCCACTATGTGGGCAAGAGCATCTCGGACGTGATCGACAATGTCGACATCCGGTATCAAGCATCTAACCCGACATTGGGTTATGTCGCTTCGATCCCGGTCACCTACAACGGCGTACTTGTGCGTCCCGGTGACGTCATCGCGCCAATTCCTGCGGCGCAGCAGCTCGACTCCTACGCAACCTTCTCCGCCTCATTCGGCGTATCGAAGGATGAATGGCGCCTTGAAGTGTTCGGTGACAATCTAACCGACGAACGGCCCGAACTGTACAAGAGCGGAAATGATGGTGAGCTTCGGACCACCACATCGCGGCCACGTACCATTGGTCTTCGTTTCTCGTATAAGATCTAACGACAAAGACGGAGCACCTGCTATAAACGCAGGTGCTCCGCCGCAATCCCATTTCGGCATTGCGTCCGATGCACGAAGTGCGGCAGTAATCCCACCACTGTTCGTCACTACACAGGAGGTCGTGTGACAATATTGGCGGAGGCTTCGCCGGAAACAATCGACGCAACTTTGCGCGAAGCACGTACGCATTTGCAGAATGCCCGGATGGCAGAAGCAATGGTTGCGTGCCGTCAGGTTCTCGATTCCGCGCCTGAAAACATCGACGCGTTATATACTCTGGCAGTGACGCAGCGGATGACTCGTGATATTCCCGCGGCAATCGCGACGCTGGATCAGCTTATTGCCGTCGATCCCAGTTACGGCCGCGCATGGCAGGAACGCGGGCACTGCCTTCGTGACAGCGGACGACGTGAAGATGCGATCGCCGCCTATCAGCGTGCGGTGACGCACAATGGCGCTCTTGTGGCCAGTTGGCGCATGTTGAGCGAGATGCATGGTGCTGCAGGTAGGGATGGTCCAGCCGATTTTGCCCGCGCGCAATTTACCCATCTATCCCAATTGCCACCCGAATTGCTCAGTGTCGCGAGTTTTATTCAGGAAGGCCGCATTTTTAAAGCTGAGCAACTCTGCAGGGCATTCCTGCAAAGCAATGGCCATCATATCGAGGCGATGAGGTTGCTTGCCGAAATCGGTATGAAGTTCAACGCCTATGACGAGGCCGAATTTCTGCTGGAATCCTGCAAGGTTCTGGAGCCTGAAAATGTCAGCGCACATTTTGACTATGTCAAAGTCTTGCGCAAGCGGCAGAAGTTTGAACAGGCGCTCGCCGAAGCTTCCGAGCTGCGAGAGAAAGAGCCTGGAAATCCCGAATTTGAAATGCTTTTCGCCAACGAAAATCTGGCGGTAGGCAATTTTGATCAGGCGATGCTCGTATACGAAGCCTTGTTGGGATCAATGCCGAACAACCCCGGTATCAACCTGACCTATGGACATGCCCTCAAAACTGTTGGTCGTCAGGACGATGCTATCTCAGCCTATCGTCGTGCCTATGAAGCACGCCCCGATTGTGGAGATGCGTATTGGAGCCTTGCCAATCTGAAAACCTACCGGTTCACCGATGATGAAATTGCCCAGATGCAGGCGCGGGAATCTTCTCCTGTTACTGCATTGGATGACCGTTATCATCTCTGCTTTGCATTGGGAAAAGCGTTGGAGGACAGGGGCGATTATGATCGATCCTTTGAATATTATGAGCGGGGCAATCGCCTGAAGCGCGAAGAGTTGAAATATGATCCGGCGCGGTTGACTAAGGAAATGTATTTGCAGCGCGAATTGGTGACCTCCGAACTGTTTGAGCGTTATGCTGGTGCGGGATGCCCGGCGCGCGACCCTATCTTTATCGTTGGTCTTCCTCGGGCGGGATCGACACTACTTGAACAGATTTTAGCATCGCACAGCCAGGTCGAAGGAACAATGGAGTTGCCGAATATTTTCGCGCTTGCCTATCGTCTGGATCGGCAGCGGCTTGTGGGCGAAGAACCCGAATATCCGGGCAATCTGGGCACCCTGACGCCTGAAAATCTGTTGCAGTTCGGTGAAGAATTTATCCGTGATACCCGCGTATATCGCAAAGAAGGTACGCCCTTTTTCATCGATAAAATGCCGAACAATTTTCGCCATATCGGATTGATCCACATGATCCTGCCGAACGCGAAAATTATCGATGCGCGGCGCGGTGCGATGGGGTGTTGTTTTTCGGGTTTCAAACAGCTTTTTGCCGAAGGGCAGGAATTCACCTACGGCCTGAACGAAGTTGGCCAATATTATAAAGATTACGTCGATTTGATGGATCATTGGGATCGTGTGCTGCCCGGCAAAATCTTGCGCGTACGCTATGAAGATGTGGTCGTGGATCTGGAAACGCAGGTGCGCCGTTTGCTCGATTATTGCGAGCTTCCCTTCGAAGACGCATGCATAAATTTCCATCAGACAGAACGCGCCGTCCGCACTGCAAGTTCGGAACAGGTGCGCCAACCGATTTTTAAAAGTGGAGTGGACCAATGGGAGAATTTCAGCACCCATCTGGATCCTTTACGCACAATATTAGGGCCGCAATTGGCATCAACTTGAGGGGAGTTTAGATGGCGAGTAATGCACCGACCACACCGGTCAATGCCGACGAAGTCTCGACATTAGGGCAACGGTGGTACGTTCTCATCATCATGATGCTTGCATACACAATCAACATTGCAGACCGTTATGTCATGTCGACAGTTCTTGAGCCTATTCGGCTTGAACTCAAGCTGACTGATAGCGGTGTCGCCTTTTTGACCGGTGTTTCGCTTGCCCTTTTTTACGTTACGATGGGAATTCCTTTATCATGGATTGCCGACCGTTATAATCGCAAAAACTTGCTCGCTATTTCGATGGCTGTGTGGTCTGCGATGACTGCCTTTTGTGGCTTGTCGCAGGGCTATATGCAGCTCTTGCTTGCGCGTATTGGCGTAGGCATAGGAGAAGCGGGCGGCACACCTTCCTGCAATTCGATCGTTGCCGACTATTTCCCTGCGAGCCGCCGTGCGATGGCAATGACGGTGTTTGCGCTTGGCGCTCCCATAGGTGCGTGGTTGGGTGCCGATATGGCAGGGGCGGTGGCCGCCACATATGGCTGGCGCTACGCCTTTTTCGTTTTAGGCGTGCCCGGCGTTGTTCTAGCCTTGGTTGTGTATCTAACGATCAAGGAACCGGCACGGGGACGGCTGGATGCAGTCTCTGACCAACCCGCGCCACCGATACTCGAGACGCTCAAATTCCTCTGGTCGCAAAAAGCCGCCGTTCACGCAATGATGGGCAGCGGTCTATCTGCCCTTTGGGGTTGGGGGCTGATGTGGTTCACGCCGACCTTTATCCAGCGCACCTACGGACTGGATGTGGGCGAAGCAGGCGCGGTGGTCGGGCCAATCCATCTCGTCATGGGCATTGCGGCCTCGCTGTTTACTGCTTGGCTTGTGGCACGTCCCGCCTACACAGACCCACGGAAAATATTGCGTTTGCTTGGCGTAGTAACGGGTCTGGCGACTATCCCATCAATCATCGCCTATTACACCCAGTCGTTGGGTGTCGCGACCGTAATGTGGTGGATATTCATTCCGGCCATTTATTTCTACATTGGCCCAGCCTTTTCCTTGGCTCAAAATCTGGCGCCACCCAAAATGCGAGCGATGTTTATCGCGATTTCCTTGTTAATCGCGAATGTGTTTAACCTCATCGTTGCACCACAAGGCGTTGGATTGCTCAGCGACTATTTTGCCGGGCCTGCAGGGGCTGACGCGGCTTCGTTACGACTTGCGCTGCTCGTTCTGGCTCCGACAGGGTTCTGGGCCGCCTGGCATTATTGGCGCGCTGAAAAATACATTATTGAAGATCAAAAAAGGGCTGTTGGTTATGTCTGAAGGCACACTCAAATCTTATATCGACGGCGAATGGGTCCTTCCCGCGACGTCGACGGACATCGTAACGGCTACCAATCCCGCGACTGAGGAAATCTGCGCTACGGTAGCTGTGTGCGGCCATGATGATGTAGATCGCGCTGCGCGGGCAGCGCGGGCGGCTTTTGATGGCTATGCCGCCATGTCTCTCGATGACCGCATCGCACTTGTTGAAAATCTGATCGCAATATTCGAGCGGCGCTATGATGAAATGGTCACTGCCATCTCGACCGAGATGGGAGCGCCCTATGACTTGTCGTATAATTCGCAGGCGGAATGTGGTCCTGGCCACCTAAAGGAAACTATTGCAGCAGCCCGCGAAATGGAATGGGAACGCAAGATCGGTAGTAATGCACGACTTGTCCGCGAACCCATAGGCGTTTGCGTTCTTATCACGCCGTGGAACTGGCCGGTAAACCAACTTGCCGCGAAAATCGGACCAGCCTTAGTTGCTGGATGCACGATGATTTTGAAACCAAGCGAAGTTGCGCCATTGTCTGCTCAATTGTTCGCTGAGTTTATCGACGAAGCTGGATTCCCGGCGGGCGTATTCAATATGGTGCACGGCACGGGCCCGGCGATAGGGGATGCCCTTACCAGCCATCCGGAAGTGGACATGATTTCCTTCACCGGGTCGACGCGGGCGGGTATCCAGGTCGCCAAATCGGCTGCGGATACCGTCAAACGCGTGTCGCAGGAACTGGGTGGCAAGTCCGCCAATATTGTCTTTGCGGACTCCGATCTGCCTGCATCAGTGAAGCGCGGCGTATTGCATTGTTTCGAAAATGCCGGGCAGTCCTGTAATGCGCCAACACGTATGCTGGTAGAGGCATCGGTATATGATGAGGCGGTCGCTATTGCAGCGGAAACGGCCAAAGCGGCCAAGCTAGGTGATCCGATGGAAAAGGGTCGCCATTTCGGCCCTGTCGTCAGCAAATTGCAGTTTGATAAGATACAGCGCCTGATCCAAATCGGTATTGACGAAGGTGCTCAAGTCGTGGCGGGCGGTGTCGGTCGTGCCGAGGGGTTCAATCGTGGCTATTATGTGAAGCCGACAGTATTTGCTGGCGTCCACAATAAGATGGCGATTGCCCAGGAAGAAGTGTTCGGCCCCGTACTGGTCATGATTCCGTTCAAGGATGAGGCGGAAGCCATCGAGATCGCCAACGATACACCCTATGGATTGGCCGCCTATGTGCAGAGCGGTGACATGGAACGTGCGCGCCGTGTATCCCGCCGGATGCGAGCGGGCGGAGTCAGCATAAACGGCGCTGGTCAGGATTACGCTTCGCCCTTCGGCGGCTACAAACAATCCGGCAATGGGCGAGAATGGGGCGAGTGGGGTCTGCATGACTTCCTCGAAATCAAGGTCATCAACGGTTTCGAAGGATGAAACTTACCGACATCCAGACTTTCGTCGTCGGTAATCCGCCACCCCATTTTGGCGGACGCTATTTTGTATTTGTGAAACTGACCACCGACAGCGGCGTGTCGGGGGTGGGTGAGGCTTATTGCGTTCCGTTTGAACCGCATCTTGTCGCCCGGATGATTGAGGATGTTTTCGCGCGCTATGTCGCCGGAAACGATCCCCATAATATCGAAAACATGTGGCGGCGCGTATATTCCAGCGGCTTTACCCAGCATCCGGACCTCACGTTGATGGGCGTATTGTCCGCGCTGGAAATGGCATGCTGGGACATTATTGGCAAAGAGGCCAGCAAGCCGGTGTATAAATTGCTGGGCGGGCAGGTACACGAACGGTTGCGTGCCTACACCTATATTTATCCGCGACCCGGCGACAAAAGCGATGTTTATCATGACCCCGATCTCGCTGCGACGAGGGCGGCCGAATATCTGGACCAAGGCTTTACTGCCCTGAAATTCGACCCAGCGGGACCCTATTCGGCCTTTGACGGCCGGCAATTATCGCTTGAGGCGTTGGATCTATGCGAGCGTTTTGCGCGCCAGCTACGCGAAGCAGTGGGCATGAAAGCGGATCTGCTTTTTGGCACCCATGGACAAATGACGGCAGCAGGCGCGATCCGTCTTGCCAAAAGGCTGGAGCCGTCCGACCCGCTTTGGTTGGAAGAACCTGTCCCGCCGGATGCGCCCGAAGAAATGGCAAAGGTGGCACGCGCCACCTCAATACCCATTGCGACGGGGGAGCGGCTGACAACAAAATATGATTTTGCGCGCTTACTGCGGGCCGGTGCTGCGGCCATTCTACAAATGAATTTGGGACGCGTTGGCGGTATTTTGGAAGCGAAGAAAATCGCCGCCATGGCCGAGGTCGATCATGTGCAAATCGCACCGCATCTTTATTGCGGTCCAATCGTCGGGGCCGCGAATATCCAGATCGCGACCTGCTCGCCCAATTTCTTGATCCTCGAAAGCATCGAAACATGGGGCGGCTTTCATAGCGAGATATTGAAAACCCCTATTCGTTTTGAAGAAGGCCATGTTATCCCTTCCAATGATCCGGGTTTGGGCGTCGAACTGAATGAGGATGTTGCCAATGCGAACCCTTACACCGGAACCATGCTCCACCTCGAAATGACGCAGAATCCGGTCCAGTGACAGACGAATTTGATTTTATCGTCGTCGGCGCAGGCACGGCAGGATGCGTCCTTGCCAACCGCCTGACCGAAGATGGACGTTTCACGGTTCTCCTTGTCGAAGCCGGGGGTAGCGATCGGTCTATCTGGATACAGATGCCGATCGGCTATGGGCGCACCTTCTTCGATCGGCGAATTAACTGGATGTACGACACCGAACCTGTGGAATCCCTGGGCGGAAGGCGTAGCTATTGGCCGCGGGGTAAGGTGATTGGCGGGTCAGGGTCGATTAACGCGATGGTCTATGTGCGTGGACAACCGCGTGACTTTGATGACTGGAAAGAGCTGGGCAACCCGGGTTGGGGCTGGGACGATGTATTGCCCTATTTCAAAAAATCGGAAGACTTCGATTGGCACAGCGCACATCACGGGCGTGGCGGTCCGCAGCATGTGACCGATATATCGCCCTATGTGCACCCTGTCTGCCATAGCTTTGTTGAAACCGCACAGGCGCTTGGATTTCCCGCCAGCAGCGACTTTAACGGAGGCAAGCCGGAAGGTGTGGGCTATTACCAGATCAACACCAAGGGCGGCTGGCGTGCATCGACAGCCAATGCTTTTCTGCATCCTGCGCGCAAGCGGCGTTCGCTCACTCTGCATACCCACGCCCATGCGCAGCGCATCCTTTTTGAAGGCCGCCGTGCTGTCGGTGTAGAATATGCGCATAAGGGGCGGGTCTGCAAAGCCAAGGCGCGCCGGGAAGTTATCTTATCGGGTGGTGCAATTAATTCGCCGCAATTGCTGATGCTGTCGGGTGTCGGTGACGCGCAGAAACTGAAGAATTTGGGCATTGAATCCGTGGTGAACACACCGGCCGTCGGACAGAATCTGCAAGATCATATTGCCGTTTCCTATTTCTATAAGGTGCGCACAGCGACGCTGAACGATCTGCTGCATCCTATGTTAGGCAAGATACGTGCTGGACTGCGTTACATGGCGGACCGCGCCGGACCATTATCGCTGAGTGTTAATCAAAGCGGAGGCTTCGTCCGCAGTGATCCGCGAAAAGCCTACCCCAATTTGCAGCTCTATTTTAGCCCCGTCAGCTACACCAAAACCCCGCTATCGGAACGGAAGCTGTTGAACCCGGACCCGTTCTCGGCCTTTCTGCTCTCGCATAATCCCTGCCGCCCTACGAGCAGGGGGCACCTCGAGCTGGCGAGTTCCGACCCGCAAACCTACCCAGTCATCCATCCCAATTATTTGGCTACCCAAGATGATATCGATGACGTTCTGGCGGGGAACCGATTGTTGCGTCAGCTTGTACAGACCCGTCCACTGGCTGATATCATTACAGAAGAACTCATTCCCGGTGCTGGTGTGGAAGGCGACGAAGCGCTACTCGCCGATTTCCGTGCCCGCGCCGACACGGTTTACCACCCGACCAGCACCTGCATGATGGGTCCGGACCCGACGTCTTCCGTTGTCGATGCGCGTTTGAATGTCCATCGCACCGCGGGGTTGCGCGTGATCGACGCATCGGTATTTCCGACGATTACTTCGGGTAACACAAATGCGCCGACTGTTATGGTTGCGGAAAAGGGCGCGGCGATGGTCCTCGCGGACGCAAAATGATGCGTTAAATTAATTTACCAGTCCTTCCCAGCTATGCTAATCCAAACACAACGCGAGTCCGGGGAGGGAAGGGCGATGCATCCAAAGATAGATCTTCGACAATTACCGCCGCTCAAAGCGCTGAAAGGTTTTGAGGCAGCGACGCGGCACCAGAGCATTCGGGATGCCGCTGATGAGCTATGTTTGACGCACCCCGCTGTGAGCCACCAAGTCCAGCTGATCGAGGATGCCCTGGGCGTCAGCCTCTTTGCGCAGGAGGGGAGGCACATCGTTTCGACCGAAGAGGGCAGAGTACTTTATCCCTATGTCCGGGCCGCCTTTGAATCCCTTTTGGAAGGCGTTGAAGAAGTACATCGCAGTGCGCTAGATAAGCCCTTGAGGGTGCAGACTTATGTCACGGCTTCCATTCGCTGGCTCGCAAGGCGCGTTCCTCAATTTCTGGCCGATCATCCCGAGATAAAATTGACACTCAATACCTGTGCGGTCGAGTGGGAATTTGATGATGTCCATGCCGATGTAGGATTGGTCTATTGCGAAACCGCGCCGGACCCCGCCAAATATCATTGGGTGCCGCTTTACGAATATGCGCTTTTCCCTGTGTGCAGTCCGGATGTGGCAAAGACACTAGGGCCAAATCCCTGCGCCCGCGAACTCATGGCAAAGCCTCTTGTTGCGATCTATACCGAGGTCCAGAACTGGGAAACATGGTTTGTTTCAGCGGGCGAAATGTTCAAACCGTCGGTACCCTATCTGATGGTCGACACCTTGGCGGTTGCGCTCGAAATGGCGTTGAATGGTGAGGGCATTGCTCTAGTGAATGGTCCGTTTGTCGATCAAGACCTCGCCGCTGGCCGCCTGGTTCAGCCGATCGCCCATAAGGCAATCTGCCCCGGTGCATGGGGATTAATCTGCCGTGCCGACATGAAAGAAAATCTGCGTATCCGCACGTTCATGGATTGGATCACGCAAAATGTCGAAACCAGCCGAATGGCCTTTACGACCTAGCGTTTGGCGACGACCTCATATCCAGGCTCTTCGGGCTCATCGTCGACCATTTCTGCAGGGAAGCCTGTTCCAAGCACCTTTATGCCCAGAGGCTCTTCATAGCGGCGGATAATGTTCGGCGAGAACTCGCGCGAACCAAAGGCCGCCTCGCCTTCCTTGAAGATTTTGACAATCAAAGGGGACAGTTCGACAGGAACCTTCGCTTCATGGGCAATTTTATCGAACAGGCCAACATCTTTGCTGACCAGATCCATCGTGAAGTTGATATCGCGGCTGCCGTTCAGGATGACCTGGCTTTCAGTTTCATGGACAAAACTGTTCCCTGAAGAAATGCGGATCGCTTCATAGGTTGTGTTCATATCGAGGCCGATGGCTTTGCATGTCGTCAAAGCTTCCGCCAGTGCAACCAAATGCACGGTGCATAGATAATTGGTCATTACCTTCAATTGCGATGCCGTCCCCAAATCACCTGTGTGCAATATCCGGCGGCCCATTGTTGTCAAAACAGGAAGGACAAATTCAAAAGCCGCTCTTGGGCCGCCTGCGAATATGGCAATATTTCCGGTGTCGGCACGATGGCAGCCGCCCGAAACAGGGCATTCCATAAACATCGCCCCACGCGCTTCGACCAAGGCACCGAGGCGAATAATTTCGCTATAATCGGTGGTGCTCATTTCCAGCCAAACTTGGCCCGGATGCATTACTTGAAGAAATCCATCTTCGCCTTCGGCCACGGCAGAACTAGCCGCTGGGGACGGCAGGCACGTCACGATCAAGTCGACCATCTCTCCCAATTCTTTGGGAGACGTCGCCGACTTTGCCCCGCGCCCGACATATTCGGCGACAAGACTGTCATCGAGATCGCGAACGGTAACGTCATGGCCGTTCCGGATGAGGCTTCCGGCGAGCTTTCCGCCGACATTACCAAGGCCGATAAATCCAATTTTCATGTGAGTGCCCCGTCCATCCCCCAAAATGTCGCCCTTGTACGTCGTGTCAGAGCGACGCTGGACGGCACGGCAATTGTGCAATTTAAAGCAAAGTTAGAGCGTCAGCCGGGGCAGACCACAATTGAAAAATTTGGCTTATCGGGTGAAATATTTTTCAACCAGAGTGGCGGCTAGGTCTTAGCCAAATCCGATGCTCACGTAACTGTATAGCCGAGTGTCGCGGACAAGGCGGATGCAAGACGCGCTCTGGAAAGAGCGCAGACTACTTTACGGTCAGCCATTTCGGCCGGGTTGAAAGGCTCTAGAAAATGGACGCCGACGTCATAGGTTCCGGGACGCGTAAAGGCACGCCATGCGCTTTCCCAGCCCGTTTCTTCCCCAAGCCAAGCGATATCTGGGCCAGCATCGCCAAAATCGAGAAGCACGGGTTGAATGAGCATCGGCTTTGGTGGTGGGGCCAGCGTTGCGAATAGCGACTGTTTGAAAGGCAGCAACTGACGCCCGTCCGAGGTTGTACCTTCCGGAAACAAGGTAACAGACCAGTTCTCCGCAATGGCCTCGCGCAGTTCGGCCACTTGCCCTGCGACATTCTGCTTTTCGGTCCGGCTAACAAAAATAGTACGGTTGAGCGTCGCAAGCCATCCGATAATCGGCCAGTCGCGAACACCGTCCTGCGCCACAAAGGCCGTTCCGGTGATACCTGCCAATATGGGAATATCGTGCCATGACAGATGGTTGGCGACGAAGAAAACATCACGACGCAGCGGGGTTCCATGGACTTTTACACGGGCCCCCAATGCGCGGGCAGCGATCCGCAAGAAAAGCATAGCCCACGGCGACGGCAGCTTCAGCAGGTGCCAGACAAGATGCAAGGGCAGCAAGAATAGTAACGGGAGAGCAATCCAGATGATCCGCATCGCGCAGAGCAAATAGGCCTGAGGCTCTGCCTTCGGGAGCGAAATGGAGATTGTAGACATTCGATTCGGCCCTAGCGTGGGATTGTTGAGCTATCAATCGATTGATGCAGCAGGTCTGTGACTCTGCTGTGACGTTTTACATCGCCGTCGGTAAGCGCCTTATGTGCAACAATGAAATTTTTTGAACCAGTCGCGGCGAATTGCACATTTGTCATTCATCCGGGATGCCTTCAAATATCGCAAAAGTTGGATGTCGCTGGAGAGACGGAGTTTAAATGCAAACCAATGCGCGAGTTGTCATAATCGGTGGCGGCATCATGGGGGCGTCCCTGCTTTACCATCTGGCCGAACTTGGCTGGACGGACTGCCTGCTGATTGAAAAGGACGAGCTGACCTCGGGGTCCACATGGCACGCTGCCGGACAATGTCCGAGTATCACCGGCAGTTTCAATCTCGCCAAAATCCACGCCTATAGCAACGATCTCTATCCGCGTCTCGAGGGGCTGACCGGCCAATATGTTAGCTGGCACAAATCCGGCGGTATTCGTCTTGCGACCAACGAACGCGAACTGGCTTGGTTCAAGTACATTCATGGCTTTTCCAAAATCGTCGGTTTCGACATGGAGATTATCGACCCCGAAGAAATCCGTCGGATAAATCCATTTCTGACGACTGACGGTGTCATCGCAGGCGCGCGTACAACGAGCGATGGCCATGCCGACCCGTCAGGTATCTGCAATGCGTTGGCCATCGGTGCCAAAAATATGGGCGCGAAGATTGTTCGCAAAAATCGTGTTACCGGATTAACCCAATTGCCGTCGGGTGAGTGGGATGTGGCGACCGAAAAAGGCGTTGTGCGTGCCGAGATCGTGGTCAATGCGGCGGGGTGCTATGCCCGCCAAGTGGCGCAAATGGCGGGAATCGACATTCCAGTCACCAATATGGAGCATCACTATATCGTCACCGATCCCATTCCAGCTTTTTTGGAACGGGATGAGGAAATACCGGTCATGCGCTGCCCCTATGTTTCGGGCTATTTCCGGCAGGAGCAGAAGAGCGGCCTGATCGGCGTATATGAGAATATCGGACTTGCCGAAGCCTGGGCCCCCAAAGGCCAGCCGGAGTGGGAATCGACCAGCGAACTGTTCATCGATGATCTGGACCGTATCTCCAAATGGCTGGAGCGCGCCATAGAACGGATGCCCGTTTTTGGCGAGGTTGGAATCCGGCGGATTGTTAACGGAGCTATACCACATACTCCGGATGGAGGTCCATTGCTGGGACCGGCGGCAGGCCTCAAGAATTTCTGGCACTGCTGCGGCACATCCTTCGGGATCGCGCAGGGTGGCGGGTCCGGCAAATATCTGGCGCAGTGGATGGTCTATGGTGATGCCGACATCAACATGACCGAATTTGATCCGCGCCGTTACGGTGCATTTGCGGATGAGGATTATAGCCGCGATAAGGTGTTTCTCGACTATCGTATGACGTTTACGACGCGCTTGCCGGGCGAAGAGGAACCCGACGGCCGTCCGTGCAAAACAAGTCCGCTTTATGAACCACTGAAAGCCGCAGGTGCGGTGTACGGCGAAACTTACGGATGGGAGCGGCCCAAATATTTTGCACTCGACGGCGCCCCGGAACAGGGCGGATATGAGCGCACCAATAGTTTCGAAATGATTGCGGGTGAGGTAAAGGCCGTCATGGAACGGGTCGGTGTGCTCGACCTATCCGGATTTGCCAAATATGATGTGACCGGGCCGGATGCCGAGGCATTTCTGAACCGTATTTGCGCTAACCGAATGCCGAAGAAGCAGGGCGGAATCGGGCTTGTACATCCCTTGTCCCGTCAGGGCCGTATCTATGGCGAAATGACGGTGACGCGCTTTGCCGATGATCATTTCTATTGCCTGTCCGCAGCCGCAGCCGAACAGCGGGACTGGGATTTTCTAACCCAGAGCAAATTACCGAATGAAAACGTAACCATTCGCAATCTAACCATGGATTTTGGCGTGCTGGTGCTCAACGGCCCGCAATCGCGTCATGTGCTGGCAAAGCTAACGGATGCAGACCTGAGTAACGAGGGCTTTCGCTGGCTGAGCGGGCAGGATATAATCATTGCGGGCATGAAGATGCGTGCGCTTCGGGTGTCCTATGCGGGCGAACTCGGTTGGGAGCTGCATCCCGCGATGGGTGATCTTGCTGCGCTGTACGATGCTGTGTGGGCGGCAGGGCAAGAGTTCGGGATCGTAAACTATGGCCTTTACGCCGCGAACACTATGCGGATGGAGAAGGGCTACAAGGCCTGGGGTAGTGAACTTACCAACGAACTTACCATGGTGGAGGCCGACATGCCGCGTTTCATCAACTTCACGAAGGATGATTTTGTCGGGAAGCAGGCGACACTGGATGCGCCGGACCGGTTCCGTATTGTCTATGGCGCGGTTGATGCCAGCAATGTGGATGTGCGCGGCGCCGAACCATGTTTGATTGGCGACGACTGTATAGGATTGACCACGTCAGGGGGCTATGGCCACCGCGTTGGAAAGAGCCTGTTCTTCGCCTGTGTTCCTTTGGAACATGCAACACCCGGTTCGACGTTCGACATCTATCTGCAGGGCGAGCGCCGCTCGGCGACGGTGCTGGAGCATCCCGCCTATGACCCCGACAATGCGAAAATGAAGGTTTAAAACGTGGCTGAACTTCCCAAAAAGGCGCGGGTCGTCATCATCGGTGGCGGCGTCATCGGCTGTTCGATTGCCTATCACCTGACCAAAATCGGTTGGGACGATGTTGTCCTGCTCGAACGCAAGCAGTTGACCAGCGGAACGACATGGCATGCCGCCGGACTTGTCGGACAGCTCCGGCCGTCGATTAATATGACGAAGCTCGCCAAATATACCGGCGAACTCTATCGCGGTTTGGAGGCGGAAACGGGGCAGGCAACTGGTTATCGCCAATGCGGTTCCATATCCATGGCAACCAATGCAGAGCGTTTCGAGGAACTGAAGCGAAGCGCCTCCATGGCGAAGGTGTTCGACTTACCGGTCCATGTGGTCACACCGCAAGAAATCAAAGACCTCGCCCATATCGTAAATGTCGACGATGTCGTGGGCGGCATCCATATTCCCAGCGATGGCTATGCCAATGCGGTCGATATTACACAGGCCTTGGCCAAGGGTGCACGCACAGGCGGCGCGCGCATTTTCGAGAACACCAAGGTCACCAAAATCCGGCACAATGGCGAACGGGTGACGGGGGTCGATACGGACGACGGATCGATCGACGCGGATTATGTTGTCATTTGCGGTGGCATGTGGACCCGCGATCTGGCCGCTAGCGTCGGGGTGGCCGCGCCACTTCATGCGTGCGAGCATTATTATGTGCTGTTCGAAGGGGTCGAAGGGATAGACTCCACGCTGCCCGTTTTGCGCGACTATGATTATTGCGGCTATTATAAATATGACGCCGGAAAGCTACTGGTCGGGGCCTTTGAACCCAACGCCCGACCTTGGGGAATGGACGGCATTTCCGAAGATTTCTGCTTCGACGAAATCGCGGGCAGCTTTGAACATTTTGAACCGTTGTTGATGGACGCGATGCGCCGTGTGCCTGCTTTGGAAAAGGCGGGGATACAGAAATTCTTCTGCGGACCGGAGAGCTTTACCCCCGACGTACGCTATCATCTGGGTGAAAGCGCGGAATTGAAAGGCTGCTTCGTGGCGGCGGGCTTGAATTCCATCGGCCTACAATCCGCCGGTGGCGTGGGCAAGGTAATGGCGGACTGGATCCGCGACGGCATCCCGCCTGCGGACCTATGGACGGTCGATATTCGCCGGAACATGCCTTTTCAGATCAACCGCAAATATCTGCGGGAGCGGGTGACTGAAAGCCTCGGTTTGCTCTACGCAACACATTACCCCTTCAAACAATATGAAACCGCGCGGGGGGTGCGCCGGTCTGCAATCCATGACCGGCTTGTAGCTGCCGGCGCTTGCCACGGCGAGGCTTTTGGCTGGGAACGGCCCAACTGGTATGGCGAACCGGGCAGCAGCCCGCGCTATGAATATAGCTATGGGCGGCAAAACTGGTTTGAAGCCAATGCCGCAGAATGCAAAGCGGTGCGTGAAGCGGTCGGGCTGTTCGATCAAAGCTCCTTCGCAAAATTCCGGCTGGAAGGCCGTGACGCCATGACCGTGCTGAACCGGGTGTGCGCCAATGATGTTGACGTCGCACCCGGACGCCTAGTCTACACGCAATGGCTGAATGAAAAGGGCGGCATCGAAGCGGATTTGACGGTCACGCGCTTGTCGGAAACCGCTTATTTGATCGTCACAGGCGCCGAAACAGAGGTGAAGGACTTCAACTGGCTGAAGCGGCATATTCCGGACGACGCCCACGCTGTCCTGACCAATATTTCCTCGGCCATGGGCGTGATTTCCATCATGGGCCCGCGAGCGCGCGATTTATTGCAGTCAATCTGCCCCAATGATCTGTCGCATGAGGCATTTCCATTTGCGACGTCTCAGGAAATCGAATTGGGCTACGCTCTCGTGCGGGCGTCGCGGATTACCTATGTCGGTGAACTGGGGTGGGAGCTTTATATTCCGACCGAGTTCATGACCGGTGTATATGATGAGATTGTCGCGGCCGGCGCTGCTTTTGGACTGAAGCATTGCGGATATCATGCGCTCAACGCGCTGCGGATGGAAAAGGCGTATCGCCATTGGGGGCATGATATCACCGATGAAGACACGCCGCTTGAAGCAGGTCTGGGCTTCGCGGTAAAGATGGACAAGGCAGGCGGCTTTATCGGGCGAGAGGCTTTGCTGAGGCAGAAGGAGACGGGGCTTAAACAGCGGCTCGTCCAGTTCCTGCTGAAATCGCCAGAGCCGATGCTCTACCATAATGAGCCGATCTGGCAGGGCGACCGGATTGCCGGCTATATCCGGTCGGGCATGTATGCCCATGGTCTGGGCGGTGCGTGCGGACTTGGCTATATTACAGCGCCGGACGATGGCGTTGTCGGCGCTATTGGAGCCGACGATTTTGAGATCGAGATTGCCGGTGTGCGCTATCCCGCATTGGCCTCGCTCAAACCTCTTTACGACCCCAGCAACGCACGGATAAAAATCTGATGACCGAAACCCAAAGCCAATTGATGCAAAGGCTCGCCGCCAATACCCGCGTGGGGTATAGTTTCGATCAGGAATTTTACGCCAGCGAAGCGGTGTTCAAGGCCGACATGGATAAGATCATCAGCCAGAAATGGCTGTTGGCCGGACATATCTCCCGCATCCCGAACAAGGGCGACTATTTCCTGTTCCGGGTCGGTGCCGAGCAGATCATCGTCATCCGCGAAAATGCCGACAGCGTCCGGGCCTATTTCAACGTATGCCGCCATCGCGGATCAACCATTTGCCAGGCCGAAAGCGGCAATGCGCCGCGCCTTGTTTGCCCCTACCATGCGTGGACCTTCGGCCTCGATGGCAAACTTCTCTCCGCGCGTCTGATGCCCGAGGATTTCGACAAGGCGGAGAACAGCCTGTTCGCCTGCCATATCCGCGTTTTCCACGGGCTAATCTTCATCAATATGAGCGAAGACGAACCGGTAGATTTTGACGCAACCTTTGGCGAAATGGGCCCGATCCTTGACTATCACGGCTTTGATACGGCCCGCATCGCCCATGCGGGTAGCTACCCCACGACGGCCAACTGGAAGCTGGTGGTCGAGAATTTCTTCGAATGCTATCATTGCGTCCCGTCCCACCCCGAATTCTGTTCGATGCATGCGGCGGAATCGATTGTTGCCGTGGGGGCAGGGCCAAGTTCCGGACCTGCCGATGCGATTGCAAGCTTCACCCCCAAATTGCAGGCGTGGGAGACAAGCGCTGCTGCCGCGGGTCGTCCCATTGGCAATATCGACGATGCCCCCGACAGCAGCCATTTGCGCCTGATGATGCAGCGTATGAACAAGGACGGCTGGTCATCGGAAACGCAGGACGGATCGGCGCCAGCGCCTCTGATGGGCAAACGCAGCAAAGCCGATGGCGGCCGGATGCATTTGAGCTTCAGCCCCTTCAGCCAGATCGTCGCTGACGATCATTTCGCGATCCTGTTCCAGTTCACACCGCGCAGCGCGCTGGAAACCGATGTCGAGATGATCTGGATTGTCGACGGCCGGGCAGGGGAGGATGAGGTCGACATCCCCAAGATGACCTGGGGTTATCATGCCACCACGACGCAAGACAAAGTCATCACCGAGAATAACCAGACCGGCATCATGTCCACCCGCTATCGTCCCGGGCGCTATTCCGATCAGGAAGGCAGCGTCATCAAATTCCAGAAATGGTATCTGAACCAGTTCGGGCTTGCGCGGGCCGAATGACCCTGCCCGCTGTCATGGGTGCCGTTCTGCTTACCGGCTATGGCGGTTATGACAAGCTCGAATGGCGAACCGATGTCCCCGTGCCCCTTCCCGAAGTGGGTGATGTCCTGATCCGGATCGGCGCGGCGGCGGTGAACAACACCGACATCAACACCCGGATCGGCTGGTATTCGAAAGCGGTTGCAGAAGCGACCGATGCGGGAGCAGCAACGGGCATTGAAGGCGCAGGCGACGATGGCTGGTCGGGCGCTGCGTTCACCTTTCCGCGTATTCAGGGCGCCGATGCCTGCGGGCAGATTGTAGCCGTGGGTGAGGGCGTAGATTCTTCCCGAATTGGGCAGCGGGTGCTGGTCGAGCCGGTGTTTCGGGGCCATAGCCGGTTCGATATCCGCTATTTCGGGTCCGAAGTAGATGGGGGCTTTGCCGAATATGCCCGGGTCCCCTCCGTCCACGCGCACCGCATCGAATCCACTTGCTCCGACGTGGAGCTAGCAAGCTTTCCCTGCGCTTATGCCACCGCGGAAAATATCCTGACCCGCATCGGGTTGCAGGCGGGCGAACGCGTGCTGATCACCGGCGCATCCGGTGGCGTCGGTTCGGCCGCTGTCCAGCTTGCAAAGCGGCGCGGTGCCGAAGTGACGGCCATGGCCGCAGATGCAAAGGCAGAGACCGTGCGCGACCTTGGCGCAAGCCAGGTCGTCCCACGCGACGCCGATCTGGAATCGCTTTTCGGCTCCGAATATTTCGACGCTGCGGTCGATATCGTCGGCGGCGGGCAGTTCGGGCCCATCCTGAATGCCCTTAAACGTGGCGGACGTTACGGCGTGTCGGGCGCGATCTCCGGTCCGGTGGTCGATCTCGATTTGCGGACTCTCTACCTGAAAGACCTGCGCCTTATCGGCTGCACCGTGCTGGAGCCTGAAGTGTTTCCCAATCTGATCGGCTATATCGAACGCGGTGAAATCAAACCCGTGGTCGCCGCCACCTATCCCATCACCGACATCGCCGCAGCGCAGGAGGCGTTTCTGACGAAGCGCCATGTGGGAAAGATTGTCCTGGTCCTTTAAGCGGTCCTAAACCTAAGGATACAAAAGATACGCAAAGACGTACTGAAAATGTATCCTTTGTTGCTTTAAGTTAACGCGGCCCGTTCGGGATTTGCGCCAATTGTCAACAGTTCAAAGAGCCATGCTCCCTTCACGAGAGAGCGATAGGACGCTCTCAAATCTTATCCAACATTGCTAGGGGAAACGGGGTTGAGCGCGTCTGCTTTCGAAGGCGACTGATCGAAAGAGGACTGTCAGGACACGACTACAAAGCGGACATAGCTGCTTGTTCCGGTCACGCTGGCCAAATGGCCATTCACCTCCAGGTGCCTGTTCTTAATAACTTGCCGTACTTTCAGAAAAGACAGACAGCTACAAGATCACCACAGGTAGCGGCTGTTCACGAGCCGCCAGCCTAAAGTAAGGGCTAACGGCTCATTTCTGCAGACCTCTGAAACAAGCCGCTATTTAGGAAAATGGATCCCGCACAACTTGTTGCCATCGGGGTCACGAAAATAGGCTAATTCTACTACACCCAACGATTGGGTGTTGCGGGGCCCCGGCGCTGTCTCAATCGACGTACCACCGTTGGCGACCGCTACGTCGTGGAATTGTTTCACTTGCTCAGGTGAGCTGCATGAAAAAGCAATCGTTGCACCATTTGCTACTGTTGCCAACTCATCATTGATGGGCTGAGTGACAATGAAATTGGTGCCATTCTCGCCTTGATACAAAAGGCGGATATGGCCGCTGTCAGCTATGTTGTTCGATGCTTTGTTTATTCCAAGGACGCTGAGCGCCGCGTCGTAAAAGTTCCTGGATCGCTCGATGTCGTTTGACCCGACCATGGTGTGAAAAAGCATGCATTTATCTCCTACTAAACTCATTAACTGCGTGATCATCTAACGGCATCCATACAATAGCTGAAACTGGCCGCTATAGCGCTCAATCGGCGAAGCAATTACTGCGTCTTCAAATATGCGATAATGGCAGCGCGTTCGTCAGCATTGGTGACAACAAGGTACATCTTGCTGCCTTTCACTAATTTCTGTGGGCCGCTAAGCCATTTGTCGAGTGTTGCAGCGTTCCAGGTGATTTTTGAGCCTTTGAGCGCCGCCGAGTATTTGTACCCGGATGCCGCTCCTGCGACCCTCCCAAATACGCCGCGATGCGCTGGACCAATCTTGTTCGCAGCAATGCTATGACAACTCGAACATTTTGACTGGTAAAGCTTTGCCCCAGCCGCCGCTTGCGGCGTGGCGTTTGGCGATTGTGCGATGGCAACGCTGGAAATCGCCAGCGCTGCCATCACAGCAGGAAGAATAAATGAACGGTAGGTCATCACTTGTCTATGATATCGCGGTGCATGGGGGCAAGCGCCGCGATGAGCCGGTTCTGAGCACGGAACGGCACATCCATTTTGTTCAGCGTGATCTGCAATTCTTCGACCAGCGCATAGAAGGAGCCTTCGTTGACGTTCATGCCGCGATGCGCCTCGGCCATTGTCCGCCCCGAATATTCGCACGGTCCTTTCATGATGACGCAGAATTGCTCAACAAGCTGCAATTTGATGCGGTCCTGATCGGAATTCTCAAAGAACGGCTTTGTGCGCGGATTGGCAAGCCAGCGCACCATGACATCGTCCATAATCTTCGTCAGACCTTCGCGCCCGCCGAACTGTTCAAACAGGGCTGTGTCGTCGGTGATAATAGGCAAGGTCGGTGCCGAGGGCTTGATTTCGGTGTCGCTAATAGCAGGTTCGGCGGCAATTGCCGTGCCAGTGATCGTCATTGCGGTTAAAAAGAATGTCGAAGCTAGAATGATTTTCATATTAAAATCTCCGGAAAGAAACAGGCGATCAGAAGCCGATCTGTAGTGAGGCATAAGCACCGTTCTGGCGGCGCAGCGCGATCTGGCCAAGCCGGGCGTAAGCCAGCGTTAGCGATACATTGCGTGCAGGCGCGTAGGCGATGAACGCATCATAGGCATTTTCTTCGCGGAACGATGTGCCGCCCAGCGCGCCTTCCAACCGGTTTGATTTGGTGCGGAATTCGCCGCCAATCGCAAGTTTTCGGGTCAGCAACAGCGCCGCCGATCCTTCAAATTGCGGTTTGTAACCTTGCTGCTTTCCGCCAAGACCACCAAATCCCAGAATGCCGTATTGGTTAGCCTTGGTCATGCGCACTGTGCCGTTCAGCAACAGGCTTTGCGAGAGGATAATTTTTGTGGCAGCGATATAAAAATCGATGCCCTTTTGCTTCAGTCCGAGGGCGCCGCCGACGATCGCATCATTGTCATTTATCTTATATTGTGCGCCGACGGCTATTTGTGGCAACAGGCTGTCTTGCTCAAGCACCGCGTCGCCAATTAGCCGCACCTTGGCACCAACTATCGTCTGGCTAATCGTGTAGCGATTGCCAAGTGCGAGCACATTGCCAACCTCGCGGAGGTTGAAATTCTGCCGCGCTACCGACAGTTCAACGCGATTCTTGAAATTGATCGCACCGCCGTAAGCTGCGAGCGTAAAGTCTTTTGTATCGACGCCTGTCGCGAAGGCTGACAGACCAAATTCATTGCGCGTTCCATAACCGCCAATCAGTGCCCAAGGCACCAGGCCACCGCCGCCTGCCCCCTCGATTGTCGATACACCGCCAGTCAGCAAAAGCCGTCCACCCCCGGACAAAAACGATCGCCTGCTTTCGCTGGTTTCTTCGCTTTTGTTGACAGCCCCTTCATCCGCTTCTGCGCTTTGTTCACCATCGGAAATTTCGACAAAATTGGTGATCTCGATTGCGGCAGATGCATTGTCGGCATTTACGGGCATTGATGTTGCAGTAAGACTGGCAGCTACCACTCCGGCCCGATACGGCATTGCTGCCAACTTTAAAAAACTCCCCATCCATTTTCTCCCAGAACCGTCGCCAGCCGATTGACGTGCGCAGCAACAGTTACGAGCGAACTCACGTTGCGGATGCAGAACGAAAAAAGAAATCTCTGGCTCCATCGATATTTGGAAGCGGTTTCTCGCCTGCTGCCTTTGCAGCGTCACCCGCTACATTGATTCAACTGGTCGATGATTGCTGCATCGAGCCCGCAGAAGATCAGACGATAGGCTTCGACCAACAAAGCAGACATATCAACCTTAATTATCTAATGTCCGATTTTTGGGGAGCGCGCCAACGCGTTTAACGACTATTTTTGTGAGCATAGCTGTCGTCACCAAAACTGTATGAATGGCTGCTATTGGCCTGAACCTCCTGAAAGCTGTCGGTCCGCTTTCCACAACATTCCGGTCATTCCCGCTAGTTTTTCGGTACGCTGAAACCTGCCATTCGTTCAGGGTGACGGGTGGGTATGATGGGGGGGTTGGGGACAGTCCCTTTTCAAGGCGCAAACCTTTCCAGACATACCAACCAGAGTTTCGATCTCTCATTGGCCGTCGTCAACTCATCCTCCAACCCACACGCCCTTCGGCATCGCGCGAAAATCTAGTCGATGGTTTCCACCAACTCCGCGATCCGCCCGATCATTTCGTCGATATGCGCCTTTTCCAATATGAGCGGCGGGGACAGGGCGATGATATCGCCGGTTGCGCGCACCAGTAATCCGTTATCGAAGCATTTGTGGAACAGCTGCATGCCACGCTTTCCGACCCCGGCGCTGTGCGGTGCGAGTTCGATGCCGGCGACTATGCCCATGTTGCGGATGTCGATGATGTTGCGCTTGCCCTTCAGGCTGTGGACGGCGTCTTGCCAATAGCTGTGCAGGGATGTTGCATGTTCAAAAATACCTTCAGACTTGTAAAGGTCGAGCGTCGCCAGACCCGCGGCGGCGGCGAGAGGGTGGCCGGAATAGGTGTAGCCGTGGAACAGTTCGATGCCATCGGGGCCACCTTCGACCACGCCGTCATGGATATGGCGGCTGACCGCGACTGCGCCCATCGGCACGGCGGCATTGGTCAGGCCCTTGGCCATGGTGATGATATCCGGCGTCACGCCAAGGGTTCCCGAGGCGGTCGCCCCGCCGACGCGGCCAAAGGCGGTGATGACTTCGTCGAAGATCAGGACAATGCCATGCTTGCGGGTGATCTCGCGCAATTTTTCGAGATAGCCGACCGGCGGCACCAGCACGCCTGTCGATCCGGCCATCGGCTCCACGATGACGGCTGCGATGGTTTCTGCCCCATGCAGTGCGACAATGGCTTCCAGATTGTCGGCCAGATGCCCGCCCCATTCGGGACGCCCCATGGTAAAGGCATTATGCTCCATATTGTGCGTGTGCGGCAGATGGTCGACGCCAGTCAGCAGCGTTCCGAACTGTCGCCGGTTGTTGACGATGCCGCCCACCGAAATGCCGCCAAAGCCGACGCCATTATAGCCACGTTCCCGGCCAATCAGGCGGGTGCGGGTGCCTTGGCCAATGGCGCGTTGATAGGCGAGGGCGATCTTCAGCGCGGTGTCGACCGATTCCGATCCGCTATTGGTGAAGAATATCCGGTCCAGCCCCTCGGGCATGAGTGTCGCCAGCCGCGACGCCAGTTCAAAGGCCAGCGGATGGCCCAGTTGGAAGGGCGGGGCGTAATCGAGTTCGGATGCCGTCTTCTGGATGGCTTCCACAATCGGCGCACGGCAGTGGCCTGCATTTACGGCCCAAAGTCCGGCGGTGCCGTCGAGGATCTGCCGGCCATCATCGCTGGTATAATGCATATCCTTTGCGGACTTCAGCTGCCGCGGCGTCGCCTTGAACGCCCGGTTTGCCGTGAAGGGCATCCAGAATGCGGCTAAAGGATCATTCTCAAGTTTCATAATCGGACTCCGGCACTACGCGTCCACCGCTTATGCAATGGTCAGTGAATTTGGTGCGACTCAAATCTTTATTCCGACTGGAAAATTTTGCTTTCGGTCACGCATCTTTCGATCGCGAAACAAAATAGTTTTTCGCCCAATAACCGAACAGGAAAGCTGCGGTCACAATCATGCTGGCCCATAATTCTTTTGAGCTTGTCGGTGACAATGCCATCATCACAAGGACACCGCCCATACCGGCAATCGCGAACCATGTGCCAAAGGGATATAGCCACATCCGAACCTGCAACCGCTCCGGCGCTTCCGCCTCGAATTGCGCGCGAAGGCGAAGCTGGGCCACTGCCACCAGAATGTAAATGAAAAGCATGATGGCGCCTGAAGATGTGACGAGGAAGTTGAACACCTGGTCGGGAGACAGGATGGATGCCGCGAGGGCAAAATAGCTGAAGAGGCTGGCGATCAATATCGCCCTTGCCGGAACGCGGGCACCGCTCAGCTTCACGCAGGATTGGGGTGCATCGCCATTGCGGGCGAGGCCGAACATCGCCCGCGATGTGATGTATATCCCTGAATTCAGGCATGAAAGGACCGCGACAAGGACGATGCCCTCCATGATCAGGTCAGCACCGGGATAGCCCATCTGCCGGAGCGCATGGGCAAAAGGCGAAGTTCCCGCCTCAATCTCATTCCAGGGAACAACCGAGACGATGAGGAAAATGGAAAGCACGAAGAAAATCAGGATTCGCAAGGAAACCGAGATGGTCATATTCGCGATTGTCTTGGAGCCTTCCTCCGATTCTGCCGCAGCCAGCGTCGCGATTTCAGCCCCGCAAAGCGAGAAGATCGTCGTCGCAACACCTGCAAATATCGCGGCCACTCCAGCCGGCGCAAAACCGCCATGCGCTGTCAGGTTCGCAAAGGTCGATCCGGATGGGGACGTCACGCCGGTTGCATAGGCCCCGGCCACAAGAATGAAGACGATGATCGCAACAACCTTGGTCGACGCAAACCAGAATTCGAATTCGCCATAGGATTTTGCGGACATCAGGTTGATCGCGGTCAACACCGCCATCAGCACGACACCGATTTGCCAGACCTCCAGTTGCGGATACCATCCGTTGATGATTTTGGCTCCGGCAATGGCCTCGATGGCGATCACAACGACCCAAAAATACCAGTAAAGCCAGCCAACCATATAGCCGGCCCAGTCGCCCACGCCCTGCCGCGCAAAATCAGGAAAGGTCTGCGTGCCCGGCATGGCGATCGACATTTCCGCGATCATCCGCATGACGAGCAGCACAAGAAACCCGGCAATGGCATAGCTCAGCACCGCTGCCGGACCGATATTGCCGATTGCAGTAGAGGAGCCAACGAACAGCCCCGCGCCGATGATACCGCCAAATGTGATCATCGACACATGGCGCGATTTCAGTGACCGGCTCAGCTCATTCGGTGCCGCTATGCTTGATTCCATTAAAATATCCCCCTGGTTCAAAGGGGTTGTAGCGTCGGTACGGCGGTTTTGTAAATGACAGGTCGCAAGGCAAAGCTGGTGGTGACATTTGCAACGCCGTTGACCTTGGTCAGACGTCTGCGGAGGAAGTCCTCGAACTGGGTGAGCGAGCTTACCAATATGCGAAGCTGATAGTCGGCTTCGCCCGTCATGAGATAGCAATCCATGACTTCGGGAAAGCCCGCCACGGCCGTTTCGAACTCCTGCAGATGCCGGTCGTCCTGTTGATCGAGACGAACGCGGACGAAGGCGGTGACCGACAGACCAACCTTGTCCGGATCGACCAGTGCCACATAACGCGCGATGGTGCCGTTCGCTTCCAACTGCCGGACCCGGCGCAGGCAAGGGCTGGGGGAGAGGCCGATGCGGTCGGAAAGCTCCTGATTAGACATTCGCCCGTCGGCCTGAAGCAGATCGATAATTTTGCGGTCTATCGCGTCCAGCGCATTTTCTGGCATATTATATCTCTATTCGTGTCGTTAATGGGATTATCTGCCAAAAATATGCCGCAGAACCCAGCTATACGCAAGGACATGCTAACGTCCGCTGGCTAAACTCCGGTCAACAGGATTCCGGGACAAATAATAATGGCGACCAAATTTGCGGATGCGCGCGAAGAGAAGATAGCGGCCATTGAGGCGCTGGATACGCGGCTGCGTTGGCTGTCGTCTTGGACGGTGCATAACGCCAACCATATCCGCAAAAAGCGTGATGGCCTGAAGGTGGGCGGGCATCAGGCAAGCTGCGCCTCCATGACCGCTATCATGGCGGCACTCTATTTCCATGCCCTGCGGCCCAATGACAAGGTGTCGGTAAAGCCGCATGCGGGGCCGGTGTTGCAGGCGATCCATTATATGCTGGGCAACCAGTCGCTTGAGCAGCTGCAGCAGTTCCGCGCTTTGGGCGGCGCACAAAGCTATCCATCGCGCACCAAGGACAAAATCCCCGTCGATTTTTCCACCGGGTCGGTGGGGCTGGGCGTGGCTATCACGGCTTTCTCAAGCCTTGTTCAGGACTATCTGGTCGCCCATGGCTCCATGGCCGAGGCCGATGCGGGGCGGATGATATCGCTGATGGGCGACGCCGAGCTTGACGAAGGCAATATCTATGAGTGCCTGATCGAAGGCTATAAGCATGACATCCGCAACTGCTGGTGGGTGGTGGATTACAACCGTCAGTCGCTGGACAGCACCACGGCGGACCGCATGTTCCGCCGCTTTGATGACATTTTCGAAACCTGCGGTTGGCGCGTCATTACGCTGAAGCACGGCAAGCTGTTGCGCGCGGCATTTGCGCGGCCGGGCGGGAAGTCACTTGAGGACTGGATCGAAAATTGCCCCAATGCCGAATATGCCGTGCTGACCTATCAGGGCGGTACCGCGTGGCGCGCGCGGTTGATCGACGATATCGGCCACAAACCCCATGTCAAAAAGCTGCTCGACAGTTTTGATGATGATGGTCTGGGCGCCTTGATGACCAATTTGGGCGGGCATTGCATCGCCTCGCTCATGGAAGCGTTTGACAGCGCGGACGACGACCGACCGACCTTGTTCATTGCCTATACGGTCAAGGGATATGGCCTGCCGCTGGCCGGGCATAAAGACAATCATTCGGGTATGATGAACCCTGCGCAAATAGAACAATTGCGCGAAAGCTTGGGCATTGAAGCCGGGCAGGAATGGGAGCCTTTCGCCGGTCTCGGCGGCAATATGGCGGCACGGCTGAAGGATTTTGTCGACCGGAGTGTCCTTGCGAAAAAGGACGAGGAAAGTTCGCCTCCACCCATCTTCGTGCCGGCGCGCCTTCCGGTTCCGACTGGCGAAACACAATCGACCCAAGCGGCGTTCGGACATGTGCTGCTCGATCTGGCAAAATCGTCCGAGCCATTGGCGGACCATATTGTCACAACGGCGCCCGATGTTACCCAGACGACGAACTTGGGCGGCTTCGTCAATCAACGTGGTCTGTTCCGGCGGTCCCAAGTCGCGGACATCTTTCGCGAGGCGAAAATTCCGTCGGCCCAGAAATGGGCTGCGCATGCCGCTGGCCAGCATATCGAGCTTGGCATTGCAGAGAATAACTTCTTCCTGTTGCTGACATCACTTGGCCTAGCTGCCCCACATTTCGGGACGCGATTGATACCGGTGGGCACGGTCTATGATCCGTTTATCTCGCGCGGGCTCGATGCGCTGAATTACGGCTGTTACTCGGACGCGCGCTTTTTGCTGGTCGGCACACCATCGGGCCTGACCTTGGGACCAGAAGGCGGGGCGCACCAGTCGATCAACACGCCGCTGATCGGTATGGGGCAGCCCGGCCTTGCCTATTTCGAACCTGCCTATGCGGACGAGGTGGCGCTGTTCATGCGCTGGGCCTTTGAATATCTGCAGCAGCCCGACGGCAGCTCGGTCTATCTACGGCTCAGCACCCGGCAAATCCCGCAAGTCTCCCGCGAAGATACGCAGTGGGAGGAAGACGCTCTGAAAGGTGGCTATTGGTTGCGCAAACCCGCACCGGGATCGCAGGCAGCTATTGCCTTTACCGGTGCAATTGCGCCCGAAATCCTGTCGGCATACGAACAATTGGTGGATGACATTCCCGGGCTCGGGGTGTTGAATATCACTTCGCCCGATGTCCTGCACCGTGAATGGTCTGCGCAGAAGGCAGCGCGATGGACGGGCCGTCATGGAGCGGTCAGCCATATAGAGACATTATTGTCCGACCTTGCGCCCCATGCGGGGATTGTGACGGCGATCGACGGCTCACCGGGGGCGCTGTCGTGGATCGGCGGCGTCAAAGGCATGCGGATCAGCCCGCTCGGAACGGACCGCTTCGGTCAAACCGGCGATCTACCCGATCTTTACCGCAACTACAGGCTCGACGCCGATGCGGTTATCGATGCGATGGCGGAGCTGTTTCTCGTCCGGTAAACTTACCGCGGCAGAATTCAGACACTGAGCCAGATGATGTGCGCAATTGCGGCACCTAGCGCGATGACGATCGCAGACGAGACTCTGGGCCCCAGATAAAGCGACAGCACCCGTTGGGTCGGGAATGAAAATGTCGCTAGCGTGCCGAGCATCTTGTCTGGATGGCCTTCCTTGAATGTGGGATCCATCACCAGCTTCACCATGTCGCGCCGACTTCGGTACCGCATCAGACCGAAGATCGTCCAGCCGGGATCGCCCTCGGTATTCCACGCATCGATGTATCCGCCGACTTTACGCCCTACCATGACCGGATGGCCACCGTTCCGGAA
This sequence comes from Sphingorhabdus lacus, assembly GCF_009768975.1. Taxonomy (NCBI): domain Bacteria; kingdom Pseudomonadati; phylum Pseudomonadota; class Alphaproteobacteria; order Sphingomonadales; family Sphingorhabdaceae; genus Sphingorhabdus; species Sphingorhabdus lacus. Next base: position 534,231 of record NZ_CP035733.1, read on the forward strand.
AAGTACCGGCATGAACCGCTTCGAATAACGCTGGAGGAGGCTCAGGCCTTGCACCATCTGGCCGGTTACAGGGTCCTTGACGTCGTCCATCTGCGCTTTGACCAGATTGAGCATGATAAATTCGCGGCCGTCATCCGCTTCCAGAAAGGCGCGTAAAACCGAGACGTTATTACCCGATGCTTCGAAGCGATCTTGTGTTGCATCGATAAAGGAGTCGATCTCGTCCGCTTTGAGGGGGCCTGACCAATTGTCGTACCAAAGGCGGAACAGCAGATAGAGCGCCAGCGCCGATCCCCAGATGACGGCAACGGCCATCATTCTTTGCCCGCTGCGCCTGATTTCAGGGCGCGCTGACGGTCGCGTTGGGCCTTGGCCGCTTCCTTGCATCCGGGCGATGTTTTCTGGATGTTGCGGATCAGGCAAGCCCGAACTTTATCCCGATTAAATGTGGCCAGTTCCGGCGAACAGAATTTCTTCATATCGGCCATACAAGCCTCGCGGACGCTTGTTTGCGCCTCGACCGGCGTGGCTATCAGCATGGTCACGCATGCTATGATCGAAACACCTAAATTCCGCATCGTTTCAGCTCCACTATTTTCGCTACATTATATTGGCATTATATGTGCCAATAGAGTTTGGCAAGTCAGGCATTGCCTTGTAATAGCTGGTATATGAAACGAGAAAGATGCCTATGACATCGGCGCACGAGAAAACCGAAGCCTTGAAATTGGATGGCCGTCGTGCCCGCAGCCGGTCCAGCCGATCCAAAATTGTCGAGGCGATGTTGCAGTTGGTCGGGAACGGCGATGTCGCCCCAAGTGCGGCGCGCGTTGCTGACATTGCAGGCGTCGGTTTGCGGACGGTGTTCCGGCATTTTGACGATATGGACACGCTTTACCGCGAAATGAGTGCGGTGATCGAGGAACGTGTGCTGCCGATTATCGCAGAGCCATTGAAGGGTCCGAACTGGAAAGCCAGGATGACCGAGATTGCGGACCGGCGTGCCATCGTTTTTGAAACTATTCTGCCCTTTCGGATCTCCGCCAATCTGAAACGTTTCCAGTCATCTTATTTGATGCAGGATTATCAACGCCTGCTGAAGGCAGAGGCGGACGGAGTAGAGGCGCTGTTACCCGGAAGCGTCAAAGAAGACAGTGTTGGCGCACGCGGCCTCAACGTCATCCTCAGTTTTCAGACTTGGCGTCTGTTGCGTCATGATCAGGGCTTGTCGACCGAGGAAGCGGGGCTCGTCATCAAAAGAATGCTGGCGGACGCGTTGCAGCATATGCCCGACCAATAAGTGCGCCGGCGCATCAGATTGACCATATAAATTTAATATGGCACTGTTTGTGCCAATATATTGGCGGAGATAGTTATGAAAGTCATGCGCACACCCGATGCCGCCTTTGAGGACATCGCGGATTTCCCGTTCCAGCCGCATTATACCGAGATTTCCGATCCGCAGGACGGAACCGCTTTGCGTGTCCACTATATCGATGAAGGGCCCCGGGATGCCCAGGTGGTTCTCATGATGCATGGCGAGCCGAGCTGGTCCTATCTTTACCGGCATATGATTCCTCCGGTAGCGGAAAGGGGGCTTCGTGTCGTGGCACCCGATCTTATCGGATTTGGAAAATCGGACAAACCGTCGAAGAAAAGCGATTATAGCTATGCGCGCCATGTGGCGTGGATGCGGGCTTGGCTCGAGAAGCTTGATTTGCGCAATATCACCCTTGTGTGTCAGGATTGGGGGTCGCTGGTCGGTTTGCGTCTAGTGGGCGAAATGCCCGACCGCTTCGCTGGCGTTGTACTGTCAAACGGGGGCTTGCCTGAAGGCGGCCCCGCGCCGCGTGCCTTTGCGATCTGGCGCGCTTTTTCGAAATGGAGCCCCATTTTTCCGATTGGTAAAATCGTCAGCGCAGGAACCAAGCGCGGGTTGAGTGATGCGGAAATTGCCGCCTACAACGCGCCTTTTCCCGACAGCGGATACACGGCTGCAGCACGGATATTTCCATCCTTCGTTCCCTTCAAAAATAATGTCGCGATCCCTGACCAGAAAAAGGCTTGGGCGGTTCTCGAGAAATTCGACAAGCCATTTCTCTGCTGCTTCAGCGATGGTGACCCTGTTACCCGAGGAGGCGAGGCGAGGTGGATTGGCCGCGTTCCGGGAACTGAAGGCCAGCCGCACACGACGTTAAAAGGCGGGCACTTCATTCAGGAAGATGATCCCAAAGGATTTGTTGACTGCATATTGAAAGTCGCCAAGGCGTAAAAGCGCAACAATTGTCGGTAAATTAGAGGAGCGTGGGGTCTTGAAAACAGCAGTGGTGACGGGTGCAGCCCAAGGGGTCGGTCTGGCGACATCGGTCAAATTGGCCTCCAACGGTTTTCATGTGGTTTTGACCGACCTGCAACCCTTGGAAAGCACAATCGCGGAGCTTTCGGCATCCGGATTATCGGTCCAGGGCATTAGCGGCGACATCGCTTCGGAAGAGTTTGTCGCTGCGCTTGCCAGTCAGGTCGCTTCGGAACATGGCGCCGCCGATGTGCTGGTCAACAATGCCGGGATCAGCATGATCGTCCCGGCCGAAGAAATCGGGCGGAGCGAATGGCACAAGGTGATGTCGATCAATCTGGAAGCCGCATTTTTCCTGTCGCAAGCCTTTGGACGCCAGATGTTGGCGCAAGGCAGTGGCAGTATTGTCAATGTCGCGTCTATTGCCGGACTTTATGGGATTATCCACCGCGCGGCCTATAACGCGTCCAAGCATGGCTTGATCGGCCTGACCCGTACTTTGGCAGCCGAATGGGGCGGACGCGGAGTTCGCGTTAACGCCGTTTGCCCCGGCTGGATAAAGACCGACATGGATGTCATGTCACAGGCCACGGGCGCCTATAATGATGATGACATCATTGACCGGGTTCCCATGGGCCGTTTTGCCAAAGCCGAAGATGTGGCGGCCGCGATCGCTTTCCTGGCGTCTGAGGATAATTTCATCAATGGCGTGAGCCTGCCGGTCGACGGCGGCTGGACCGGCGATGCGAGCTGGAACAGCTTGCGGACGAAAACGCGGGCCGGATAGAAACTACGTAAAATATATCCAGCGTTTTGGCTGCCTGCGGTGGGATCGACGGTTGCAGGCAGCCTCCACGCGACGGTCTGGTGAACCGTTAGAAGCGGTACGCCAGACCGGCACTAATGACCCACGGATCGAGGTCATGTTTTGTTTGTAGCGCCGTTGCAGCGCCCGCACGGAATGTTGCGGTGGTTCCCACGAAATAGCGTTTTGCATCTACCGAAAGACCAAGACCTTTGTCGTTCAGCTTCAGGTCGAGACCGGCTTGCAGAACGAAGCCAAGTTCATCGGACAGATTGACATCGGTTGCGCCCAAGGCGGCGGCGTCAGCGCCCACATCTTCGCTGAAGATGAAGAAATGGGTGGGGCCTGCGCCGAGATAGGGCTTCACGCCTTCGCTCAGATTGAAATGATATTTCGCCGTAACGGTGGCGGGAAGGATGATCGCATTTTCAATCAGACGAGCTCTGGCCAACGCGCCCGTTCCGCGCACATCATGGGGAGTGATGCAGCAGATGGTCTCAATCGAGAAATTGGACGAAAGAAAATATTCCGCGGCGATGGTGGGGACGTAAGAGTCTGTGGCGCGTGTCTGCGACCCTGCGGGCAAGCCGATAAGGTCGGTTTTGACGTCGGTGATGGCGCCGTCGGGCAGCACGCCCGTTGCAAATGCCTTCAACTGGATCTTGCCTTCATTGTCTCCGGCATAGGCGGGTGTTGCCATAGAAATTGCGGCAGCACAGCAGGCCGCAAAAAGGAGGTTATGCCTTTTCATCGTTATTTTTCCTTATGGGGAATTCTGGGGAGGAATGTCCCGTTTGGGGGGAGGGGATGGCCGCCCGTTAAGGGCGACCATCTGGGGGGCATTAGTCTTTGTGGGGCAAAGACGAATGGTGCAGAACGATCCGCAATTTGCCTTCACCGTCGCGGACATAGCCCCAGGTCTTGTCGACCGTGGTCACATTGCCCTTGGCGTCGGTTAGCATGACATTGCCCATTGACGTTGCCGAGTTGCCGGTGATCAGCACGCTTGCATTTTCGATCTTGTACGAACGCCAGCCTTTCAGCGCGAAGCCGGTGTCCTTGGGAAAGTTTTTGTCGCCACCAACAAAATAGGCCAGGGCACCGTCACGCTGGGTGCGGAATGTTTGCGGTGCAACGGTCAACGTCGGCTTGAACAGGACAGGGCCCATATTGTAGCCATAAGCGGTGTCGAGAACGGTTTCAGCGAGGCGCTTCGCGGCGGCATAGCCTTTGCGGTCATATTCGGTGGAAATGGCGACCAGAGCCTGGCCCCAAGCCTGTTGCGCGGCTTCGACTTCGGCCAGTGTAATCGGCGCATAAGGTGCCGAAGCGGCATGTACCGACTGTGTTCCGGCGATGGCAGGCGAGGCCATAAGCGACAGGGGGAGCAGCGCTGCGGCTGCGATCTTCAAACGAAAACTCTTCATAATCTGCACTCCCGATTTAAAGCCGCGCTGCAACTCTGCGGACGTGCAGGTGGTGCGGCATGAACAATGGACTTGGTGCCCATGACGAAGAGATAGAGTTATTCGCAGGGGGCTAAAATTGGCCGGATGGCCCGCCGCGCGGCCTAGGCCGGTTGGCCTATGCACTCCGCGCCCGAATGTTTACAACGGCGCGATGCGAATCTCGTCACCGCTCCTCGACCAGCAGATCGATACGATCACGGAATTGCGCGAGCTCTATCGCGCGTCCGAAGCGCGCGGCGCGCGGTTGCGGTTGCTGTCGACGAGTGGACGTGAAATGGCGCAGGCCACGCAGGAGAATAGCGCAGAGGTGTTGCGGCGCTGCGCCGAAAGGTTGGCCTTTTTTGTTGGCAAATCCCGTGCCGAGATCAGTTTGCGGCCAGAAGATGCCGGGATCGCCATACTAGCCCCCGGCGAAGGAAAACGCATCGTCGGTCGCATCATCATCGACGGCCTGACGGGGATTGAGCAAATCGTTGACCGTGAGGATGCCGAAGCTTTCCGGATGCATCTGGAACTTATGGGCGCGACAATTGCGCGCATGAATGACGCCCATGATCGCGACCGGCTGTTAAATACATTGCAGGAACGCGAGCTTCGTCTTGAATATCTCGTAGGACGCATGTTCTCCACGCAGGAGGAAGAACGTCGCCGCGTGTCGCAGGAATTGCACGATGGGGTCGCACAGACCGCAACGGCGCTGGTGCGCATTCTTGAGGGCACGACAACACAGCCCAACGCCGATATTCCCGCTGCGGAACGCGTTAAGCTTGCGGCAATTGCGCGCGATCTGGTGACAGAGTTGCGCGGAGTCATCGGCGGGCTGCGGCCCACATTGCTCGATGATCTGGGGCTTGAAGCCGCTCTGGTCGCGCTGGCCGACGCCCTTCGCGTCGATGGTTATGACGTTGCCGTTGATCTTTCGAAACAGGCCGTCACATGGCCCGCGCATCTCGAAACCGCCCTGTTTCGCGTGGCGCAAGAGGCGGTTGCGAATATCCGTAAACATGCCGGTCCGTCGTGCCGCGTTGTGGTGGAACTGGCGGTGTCGGATGAGCCCGATGGCTGCTTCTTACGCATTCAGGATTTCGGCAAAGGCTGTCCGTCACCGATGATGGAAAGCCCGACGGTAAACGCGGGTAGCCATGTCGGCATAGGGGTTATGCGCGAACGAATGGCCGCTGTCGGTGGCAGCTTGCGCTGGACGTCGCCACCACAAGGTGGTGTGTGCGTCCTTGCCCAGTTTCCGGTCACCTTCTGATTATGGCGCTAGCACGAATACTGATTGTCGACGATCACGCGCTTGCGCGCGAAGGTTTGAAGGCGGTTCTGGCGGGCGAAGGCTTTGAAATTGTCGGTGAGGCTGCAACGGGGGAAGAAGCCGTTGCGCTCGTCAAAAAATATCTGCCCGACATTGTGCTAATGGATGTCCGGCTCGGTTCCGGAATGGACGGGTTGCAGGCAACACGGGCGATTGTGGCCCTAGATCTGCCAACCCGCGTTCTCATGCTCACACTGCACGATATGCCCGCCTATGTGCGAGAAGCTCTGGCGGCAGGCGCTGCCGGATATGTCCTTAAGGACACCGCGATTGAAGACCTGCGGCGCGCAGTGACCCAGGTGTTGGCCGGGCAGACCGCGGTGCCGCTCGATTTGATGAACGCGGCGCTGCGCGCGCCGGAGCGCTCGCTGCGCCCGACAGATACCAAAGCAGTCCTCACCGAACGCGAGCATGAAGTGTTGATGCTGGTATCCCAAGGCATGACGAACAAGCAAATCGCGCGGACCCTGACCATCAGTCCGGCCACAGTGAAGGCGCATGTGGAGCGGATTATTGCCAAGCTCGGCGTTTCGGATCGCACCCAGGCCGCGGTCGTTGCCACCCAAGATCGCGCGAAGGACGCTTAAGCAATGCCTGCTGCAAAATCCGGTTGGGCGATAACCAGCTATTGGACTGACCGTCCGCTCGCGTTCAAAGGCCTCGTTGTTGTGGCGCTCCCGCTCGGCATTTTGTTCGGGGCGCTCATTTCCCTCTATTTGGCAAGTAATGCGGAATCGCGCGCCGAAGACGATGTTCGCCGTGCCTTTGCGATTCAGCGCGATACCTATCAGGTGCATGCCTTGCTGGCGGAAGCGGCGGCAGGTGTCAGGGGCTATGTCCTCACGAGTCAGTCGCGCTTTCTGGAACCCTATCGTAAAGCGGAGGCGGAACTGCCCGCGACCATGACGCGCCTCGATGCGGAAATCCGGGACGCGGAAGTGCGGCAACGGTTCGAACGCATCAGACAGGCCACAGTGCGCAAACGCGAAGGTCTGAAAAAAATTGTTGCGCTCGCCGGATCGCCTGCCGTCCGGTCCTCAAATGCACTCGCGATCGAAGAAGCGCTGATTTCGAACAAGATTGTTCTCGACGGAATGCGGCGGGAGATTGAAAATATCCAACGGCGCGAACGCGTTCTTCTCGACCAGAGGCAAGCCAAGGTCGATGAGGTGCGCAACCGCTTTCTGCTTCTGACAGCGATCAGCGCAATGATCGGATTGCTGGGCAGTCTTGCTGCCGTATATCTGTTCTCGACCGGCATCGTACGCCGCGTCCGCACACTCGAACATAATGCAGAACTGCTGGCGCGAGGCGAAGCCCTGACGCCCATGCCGGACGATGCTGACGAAATTGGAACTTTGGGGCAGCGGATGGACAGGGCGAGCGCCCTTCTTCGCGCACGCGAACAAGCGCTGCGTGAAAGCGAGGAACGTTTTCGCCTCGTTATCGAAGGGGTCCGCGATTACGGAATTTTTGTGCTCGATCCGGACGGCATAGTGGTGAGCTGGAATTTCGGAGCCGAGCGGATCAAAGGCTGGATGGCCGAAGAGATATTGGGGCAGCATTTCAGTCGCTTCTATCCCGAGGAAACGCGAACCTACCTGCCTTCGCAGATGCTCGAACGCGCGAGCGAAGCGGGTACCGCAGAGGATGAAGGGTGGCGTATCCGCAAGGACGGATCACGTTTCTGGGCAAATGTCGTGATCACCGCACTTTACGACGATCGCGGCGATCTCAGGGGCTTTGCGAAAGTGACCCGTGATATGACCGAGCGGCGCCGGTCGGAAGAGGCATTGCGCATTGCGCGTGAGGAGGCGGTCGCTGCAAGTCTGGCAAAAAGCGAGTTTCTATCCCGGACGAGCCACGAATTGCGGACGCCTCTCAGCGCGATTTTGGGCTTCGGGCAATTGCTGGAACTGGACGAGGAACAGTTTTCGCCACGGCATCAGGAGGCGGTGCACCAGATCATGAAGGCAGGTCGACATCTGCTGTCGCTGATCAACGACCTCCTCGACATTTCCAGTATTGAAGCCGGTGGTACCGAGGTGTCGATCGAAGATGTCGACATGAGCGAATTGCTGCAGGAGGTGCACGCATTTGCATCACCGATCGTAGCATCCGCGGGGCTGCAATTTGTCCTTGAATTACCCGCACCAGACCTCTTCGCCCAGGCAGACCGGCGGCGCGCGACACAGGTGGTTTTGAATCTGGTCGCGAATGCGGCGAAATATAATCGAAGCGGTTCGATGGTGCGCTTGTCGTGCCGACCCATTAACGACATGGTGCAGGTCTTGGTTGAAGACGACGGCGATGGCATTGATGTATCGGACATTCCCCGCTTGTTTACGCCCTTTGATCGCCTCGGGCAGCAAACCCGTGCCAAGGTGGAAGGGACAGGTCTCGGGTTGGCCCTTTCCAAACGGCTGGTCGAATCCATGCACGGCGAAATCGGTTTTGACGCCCGAGAAAAGGGCGCGTGCTTCTGGTTCACACTGCCTGTCGCCAAAGCCATTAAGGAAGATGAAAATTCATGCCAGCCAGACTGATCAGTAATCAGGAACTTCTTAGTCGACGCATTTTGGCCATCGATGACGAGGAAACCAACGTCCTTTTGCTCGCAAATGTGCTGGACCGGGAAGGCTATCGGGATGTCCATTGCCTGACAAACCCCGAGCAGGCACTAGAAATGTATATTAAACTATCACCTGATCTGGTGCTGCTGGATTTAATGATGCCGAAAGTTGACGGGTTTCAATTGCTCGAAGCCTTCTCGCGGCATGATCAACCCGACGAATTTCGGCCGGTCCTTGTCCTTACCGCGGATACGACCCTGCAGACCCGCCGACGTGCTCTTGCGCTTGGTGCGAAAGATTTTGTTGCGAAACCGTTCGACGTCATTGAAGTTGCTTTACGGATTTCCAATTTGCTGGAGACCCGCATATTGTATGAACGCCTTCGGCAGGGTTGAGTCCCGGCGCTGAATACAAATATAACCGCGAAAGATGTACTGGTATGAAATTGGGGAAGCTCAAAAACGTCATCATCATTCTGGCTGCGGCTACCACAGCCTGTGGCGGCGGCGGTTCTGGTGGCGGGGGCGGATCTGCTCCTCCTACCAGCATAACACCCACGCCGCCTCCGCCGACTTCCTCATCGTGCAGTCTTCGCAGTCGCCAGGATTTTGCTTTCGCCGTTCTCAATGAATGGTATCTGTTTCCAGAACTCTTGCCATCAAGTTTGAGCCCAGCGTCTTATACGACCGTCCAGGATTATATCGATGCTCTAACGGCAACAGCCCGTGCACAAGGCAAGGACCGTTTTTTCACCTATGTGACGTCCATCCAGGAAGAAAATGCGTTTTTCTCGTCCGGTTCGACCGCCGGTTTCGGTGTCCGTTTCGCCTATCAAGGCAACCGTCTGTTTGTCATAGAAGCGTTTGAAGGCGCGCCTGCTCTTGCGGCGGGGTTGGATCGCGGGACGGAAATACTTGCCATCGGAACGACGGGTTCGAACCTGGTCAATGTGAGCGACATTCTGGCGACCCAGGGCGCAAATGGCGTTACCGATGCATTGGGTCCAAGCACCGCGGGCACAAGCCGGGTTTTGCGTATATCCAATGCCTCTGGCACGCGGGACGTCACCGTGACAAAGGGCAATTTCAATATCGACCCCTTGTCGACGCGCTACGGCGTCAAAACCATCGATAATGGTGGTCAACGTGTCGGCTATATCAATATGCGGACATTTATTTCGACGGCCGATAACCAGTTGCGGACCGCATTTGCCGATTTCCGTGCGCAAGGCATCACCAATTTCGTGATCGACTTCCGCTATAATGGCGGCGGTCTTGTATCCACGGCCGAACTGATGGGCGATCTGCTCGGCGGCAACCGCCTCAGCAGCGATGTCTTTACCTTTACACGGTTCCGGCCATCCAAGTCGTCCAACAACGAAACCCGCCGCTTTAGCGCGCAATCGCAGTCGGTTTCGCCGGTGAAAATCGCCTTCATATCGACTGGCGCTACAGCGTCCGCGAGCGAATTGGTGATGAACAGCTTTGTACCCTTTTTAGGTGTCAATGCGGCTTTGGTGGGCAGCAACAGCTTTGGAAAACCTGTCGGACAGATCGCGCTGGATCAAACCGCCTGCGATGATCGCATCAGGGTCGTCGCCTTTGCCAAGGAGAATGCGGCCGGGCAGGGTGATTATTTTAATGGTCTGGCGCAAACCATGCGGACAACCTGCGCCGCGGCCGATGACATCACACGCCCTTTGGGCGACCCGCAGGAAGCATCGCTGCGTTCTGCGCTTGATTTCTTGGCCGGGCGAAGCTGCACCCCGGTCATCGCGGGCCAAAGCGCACAAAGCGCGATGTCGCAAAAGGAACGCCGGGTATTACCCTTGCCAGATGCACCTAATGTCGCACAGCGCGAGGTTCCCGGATCCTATTAAGGATCTGGAAAAACAGTGTAAATCTGAGTGAAAACTGGTTCCCCGGTAAGGATTCGAACCTCAATAGACGGAGTCAGAGTCCGTAGTCTTACCGTTAGACGACCGGGGAACAGTGGGCGGGCCTATATGCCGCTGCCGTGGGGTGGTCAACCCGCTGAATCGCAGGCCTTGCATCAGATTTGCAAAAATCTTGATATTTTAACCTGTTCGGCGTAGCACGGACGACAGGTACCGGCGGCTTATCCGAACCGGATAGAAAATAAGAAGAGAGTTACGGCCATGGGCGAAAATATCGCACCATCGCCGCATAAGGCACGTGGGCGTAAAAATAGAAAGTCGCCCCGTCGCAAGAAAGCGGCACCAAGGGCTGCTAATGGGCAGCCGGCTTCGGCCAATGTCGCTGCGCGTTCCGCAAAGCGACCATCCCAAAACGCACGCGCCGCAGCGGATGCGGGAAATAGCGCACATCCGGAAATGGCAGGCGCAGCGCAAGCCAACGATAGCGCGTTTTCGCGCCGCAACTGGTTCGAGCGGACGGCCTATGCCGCGCTTGACCTTGGCACGAACAATTGCCGGCTGCTGATTGCCAAGGCAGGCGGTGATGATTTTACCGTCGTCGATGCATTCTCGCGCGTGGTGCGACTGGGTGAGGGGCTGACGTCGACCGGGCGCATGAGCGATGAAGCCATGGACCGGGCGGTCGAAGCCTTGACGGTCTGTGCCGAAAAACTGAAAAAACGCAATGTGGTGCTCGCGCGATCGGTCGCGACCGAAGCGTGCCGCCAAGCCGTCAACGGTGCGCAGTTCATCGAACGCGTGAAGCGCGAAACGGGCATACATCTCGACATCATAAGCCCGAAAGAAGAGGCGCGGCTCGCCGTTATGGGTTGCCACGCGCTGCTTGAGGAAGGCGAGGGCCCTGCCTTGATCTTTGACATTGGCGGCGGCTCGACCGAGCTTGTTCTGGTGTCGACCGATGGCGTTGTGCCTGAAATTCTCGATTGGGTGAGCGTGCCGTGGGGCGTCGTATCCCTTACCGAAAGCGAGCGGCAGGATTCGGATGATGCCGAGAGCCTAGCTGCGACGTATCAGGTGATGCGCGACAAGGTTGGTGCAAGCTTTGCGCAATTTGCGGCGCGCCTACCCAAGGATGGCGGGCATCACCGGCTCCTCGGGACATCGGGCACCGTGACCACTTTGGCGAGCGTTTACCTGAAACTGCAAAGCTATGACCGCCGTGCCGTAGATGGCTTGCATCTGCCGACAGAAGCGATGCGCGCAATCAGCCGCGAACTTGCTAGCCGGACCGTTAAGGGCCGTGCCGAATTCCCCACCATCGGCCATGAGCGTGCCGATCTTGTCGTGGCGGGGTGCGCTATCTTGGAAGCCATTTTTGACATCTGGCCCGGTGAACGTCTGGGTGTCGCGGACCGCGGTATTCGCGAAGGTATCTTGCGAGCCCTGATGGCGAGCGATGCCAAACGTCGTAATCGGCGTAACTGATATGGCGGACAATCTCTTTGGCGGTAAAAATTCAGGCCGCAGCCTTGCCGGACGGCAAAAGGTCAAGACGGCCAAGCGGCGTACGGTGCAATCGGCCCGGTGGTTGGAACGGCAACTGAACGACCCCTATGTCCGCCGCGCGCAGTCGGAAGGTTACCGCAGCCGTGCTGCCTATAAGCTGGTCGAACTGGACGAGAAATTCCATATCCTGCGCGGGAAGCGTGCGGTGGTCGATCTGGGTATCGCACCCGGAGGCTGGGCGCAGGTCGTTCGCCGGCAAATTCCGAAAGCTGCCGTCGTCGGCATTGATTTGCTGCCTGTCGAGCCGCTCGACGGCGTTATCTTGTTCGAGTTGGATTTCATGCACGACAGCGCGCCCGATCGCCTGATCGAGGCTTTGGGCGGTGCGCCGGACCTGATCCTGTCGGATATGGCGGCGAATACCGTCGGCCATAAGCAGACGGACCATCTGAGGACGATGGGGCTGGTTGAGGCGGCTGTGGATTTTGCGGTCAATGTTCTGAAACCCGGCGGTGACTTTGTTGCGAAGGTGTTTGCGGGCGGAACCGATCCAGCCTTGCTGTCGATCCTCAAAAGCAATTTCACGACGGTCAAGCACGCAAAGCCGCCCGCCAGCCGCAAAGGCTCGGTCGAATGGTATGTGATCGCCCAGGGAAAGAAAGCTTGAGCCTAAATTTCAGGCTCTGATTGCTGGAATCATTTCTGTTTGCGCGCCTTTGCAATGGCGTCTTTCAGCGCATCATAGCCCAATGCGCCTTCGAGGATCTGGCTGCCGATCACGAATGTCGGCGTCCCGTTAAAGCCGACCTGCTGCATCAGCGCCAAATTGCTCTCAATCTCGGCTTTGGCTTTGGAAGATGCTGCAAATACCTCCGCAGCGGCAATGTTCAGGCCGGCCTTAGTTGCTGCAGCACGGATGCTTTGGGCATTGGGCGGACCTGCATCGAACATGGCGTCGTGAAATGCCTGATGCTTGCCCTGCTGTGCAGCGGCGAGGGCCCATGCGGCGGCCTCACGGCTTGCAGGGGATAAAATCGGGAGCTCGCGGTAGATCAGGTGAATATTGCCGTCATCTTTCAGCAGGCGCTTCACATCGGCGACGCTCGCGCGGCAGAAGCCGCAGCTATAATCGGTAAATTCGACGAGCGTAACATCGCCCTTCGGATTACCCGCTTCGGCACCGGGAAAGGGTGTAGTCACTTTGTCCTGAACCGATGAAAGTCGTTTCGCGGATTCCCGCTGTTGCAGGATTTCAACCGCTTCAGTGATGATTTCGGGATTTTCCAAAAGCGTTGCCCGAACCAGCGCTTTGGTAGCCTCGCGCTGCGCATCGGACATTCCGGCGGCGGCGACAGCAGAATCGGCGGCGCTTGTGGCCTGCTCGGCATTTTTCCCGCTAATCGCCGAAAATGCATCGGGTGACTGGCGTTCAAAAAAATATACGCCAACAATGATCAGCAATACTGTCCCGAGCGCTGCGATAACGAGGGGGATGCGGTTGTTTTTAACAATGTCGTTCATGATGGGGGGGCTTTACGCGAATAGGAGAAATTGACCAGTGGTTGCACGCAACGGGACTTAACGCCGCCGCTTCTTCAACTGGGCCAGTTGTGCTTCGGCAACCATGTTGATGTCCTGCGCACGGATCCAGTCCGGCGTATATTCAGGCAGGCCCGCCATTGCGGTCTGCGCATTGGGGAGCGCAAATTGGGGTGCGCCCTCCATCAGATAGCGTTCCGCACTGGCAAGCGCGGCACGTGCGGTATCGCCCTTTTGTTCATAGACAACGCCAAGCTGGTACCAGGCGAAGGGGTTCTGGTTGTCCTTGGTCACGGCGGCTTTCAGAACGGTCGCGGCTTCATCAAGGTTCGACTTGTCTTCGGTAGCAATAAGGGCATGGCCGAAAATCGCCGCGATCAGCGGCTGGTTTCCGGTAAGCTCGACGGCCTTGCGGAGCGGTGTGACCGCGTCGGCGGGTTTTCCGGATTCGAGCAGGATCTGGCCGTGAAGCTCCAGAAAATAGGGATCGTTGGGCGCGGAGGCGACGAGGGAAGAGGATTCATCCAAAGCCTTTTGCGGGTAGGCCCCCTTATGCCAGGCATAGGCGCGCGCATAGCGGGCAGGGACGCTCTTGTCGTTTTCCGGATAGTCGCGCATCGTCTCCTTGGGGTCTGCCAAAAAGCCGGTCAGCTTGGCTTTGATGCGTTTGAAATCATCTTCCCATTTCTGGTTCAGCGGCTTGTTCCAGGCGGGATCTGCCGAATAGGTGTCTTCCAATACGGAAACACGCTCACCCGACAGCGGGTGGGTCCGCCCGTAGCTGTCTTCCTGCGGAATGCCGAGGCGGAATTCGTAATTCTGGAGCGTCTTGAAGAAGTTGATGGAGCCTTTGCCGGTAATCCCGGCAGCGGACAGATAGCGCGCACCCGAAGCATCCGCCGTGCCTTCCTGCGCACGGCTGAACGCAAGAAACTTACCAAGCGCCGCCTGCTGCCCGGCGGCCATGATTCCCATGCCCGCTTCGCCAGCGCCAGCGGCAATGGCGGCTGCGGCCAGGATCAACGTCGCAATGCTGATGCCTCCTGCGGCACTTGCGCCGTCCGAATAGCGAATGACGTGGCCACCTTCGATATGGCCCAATTCATGCGCGATTACGCCTTGCACTTCATTGGCGGTCTTTGCTGCCTCGATCAGGCCGCTGTGGATATAGACAATCTGTCCGCCTGCCACAAAAGCGTTGATCGACCGGTCGTTGATCAGGACGATGTCGACATTGGCCGGATCAAGGCCGGCTGCCCTGATCAAAGGCGCTGAAATTTCTTCGAAAAACGCTTCTGTTTCGGCATCGCGCAAAACGGATTGCGCCATCGCCGGTTGCACGCACAAGGTAAGGGCCAGAACGCACGCGATGACTGCCCGCAAATGGCGAAGTGATATGCTCAACATATGCGCCGTTGTGGCGTTAACAAAGTGAACAGGCAATGAAGAATCGGTTTGCGGACCACAAAGAAAACCCCGCCGGTCGAAACGGGCGGGGTAATCCTTATGCATGATCGGTTGTCTTAACCGAAAGTGCGCTGCCACCAGCCAGTGCGGGGCGGTGCGTCACTCTCTGCCGCTGGTTCAGCGGCGGGCTCTGCTTTCGCCTCCTTTGCAGGGGCTTTTTTACGGGGTGCCTTGGCTTTGGCAGGTGCGACTTCTTCCGCAACCACTTCGGGCTCGGCGGCGGGCGTTTCGGCTTTCGCCTTGCCACGCTTTTTGGGCGCTGCCTTTGCAGTTGGTTCGGCTTCCACCGGAGCTTCGATAGCCACTGCCGTTTCGGCCTTAGGTTTTGCCCGGCTACGACGCTTCGGCTTTTCCTCAGCAACCGGTTCAACAGCTACTGGCTCAGCCGCAGCAACCGCTTCTACTTCAACCGCTTCTGCGGTGGCTTCACCGGTTTCCGCTTCGCCACGTTCGCGTCCACGACCACCTCGGCGGCCACGGCGTGTTTTCGGCTTGGTCTCCTCGGCGGTTGGTGCTTCGGGAGCGTCGTTTTGCTCGGCGCTCTCGGCCGCAACTTCGCCTTGGCCATCGCCATTTTCAGGACGTTCGTCACGATCGCGCGACTTGCCGCCGCGACGGCCTCGCCGACGTTTGCGACGACGGCCTTCGCCACCTTCGCTGTCGTCGCGGGGACGGTCTTCGCGTGCACGGCGCGGTTCGCTGACTTCTTCCTCTTCGACTTCGGTGTCGTCGATTTCGTCTTCGAAATCATCTTCTTCGAGATCGATGATGGGCGGCAAGGCAACAGGTGCTTCGGGGCGTGGTCCCGAACTGCTGACCGCCAATTTCGCACCTTCGGTTTCGCCATTGGGGACGATCAGAATGCGGACATGATAGCGTTCCTCAATGTCGGCCAATTCGCTGCGCTTGTTATTAAGGCAGTAAATTGTCGCTTCCTGGCTCGCTTGCAGCACGATTTGGTTGCCATTGCCCTTTGCGGCTTCCTCTTCGATCAAGCGCAATGCGGACAGTGCAGCGGAGGAGGCGGTGCGGACGAGGCCTGTGCCTTCGCAATGCGGGCACTGGCGTGTCGATGCCTCCAGAACGCCGGTGCGCAAACGCTGACGGCTCATTTCCATCAGGCCGAAGCCCGAGATACGACCGACCTGAATCCGGGCCCGGTCATGCTTCAGGGCTTCCTTCATCGCACGCTCGACTTTGCGGGCGTTCGAATGATGCTCCATATCGATAAAGTCGATGACAACCAGACCGGCCATGTCGCGCAAACGCAACTGACGGGCAATTTCGCGTGCGGCTTCTAGATTGGTCGAAAGCGCGGTGGCTTCGATGCCGTGTTCTTTTGTCGACCGGCCGGAGTTGATGTCGATCGATACCAACGCTTCAGTCGGGTTGATCACGATATAACCGCCCGATTTCAGCTGTACGATCGGCTGATACATGGCGTTCAACTGGTCTTCGACATGGTAGCGCTGGAACAAGGGCACAGGGTCGGCATAATGCTGCACACGCTTGGCGTGGCTTGGCATCAGCAGCTTCATGAAATCCTTGGCGGCTTTATACCCTTCAGGACCTTCGACGAAGACTTCCTCGATATCCTTATTATAGATATCGCGGATGGCGCGCTTGATCAGGTCACTGTCGGTGTGGATCAGCATCGGCGCAGCACCGCGCAGCGTGCGCTCGCGAATTTCATCCCACAAACGCGCGAGATAATCGAAGTCGCGCTTGATTTCAGGCTTGGTGCGGGCAAGTCCGGCGGTGCGGATGATGCAGCCCATGGTCGATGGCAGGGTCAGGTCGGAAATGATCGACTTCAAACGCTTCCGGTCGGCTGCACTGTGGATCTTGCGGCTGATGCCACCACCATGCGAGGTGTTGGGCATCAATACGCAATAGCGGCCTGCAAGGCTGAGATAGGTGGTCAGAGCTGCGCCTTTATTGCCGCGCTCTTCCTTTACCACTTGCACCAGCAAAACCTGACGGCGGTGGATAACGTCTTGAATCTTGTACCGGCGGCGCAGGTTCATGCGCTTGGCGCGAACCTCATCGCTGGCTTTTGGAGCGCGGCCTTCGCCACCATTGCGACCACCACGTCCACGACGACGGCGGTTGTTGCGTGAATTGGCGTCGTCCCGTGCGTTTTCTTCTGCGGACTCGTCGCCATTGGCGCTGAGGTCAGGTTCTTCGCCTTCACTCATATCGATGGTGTCGACGCTGTCGTCGCTGTCGATTTCGATGAAATCGGACACTTCGTCTTCACGCTCTTCCGAGCCTTGCATAATGTCGGAGGGCTCTTCGCTCTCTTCTTCTTCCTGTTCGCGAAGTGCGGCTTCTTCAGCGGCAGCCTCGGCTTCTTCAGCCAAAAGACGTTCACGGTCTTCTTTGGGGATTTGATAATAGTCAGGATGGATTTCGGCAAAAGCCAGGAATCCATGGCGATTGCCGCCATAATCGACGAAAGCCGCCTGAAGCGACGGTTCGACCCGGGTTACTTTTGCGAGATAGATATTGCCTTTGAGCTGCTTGTGCTCGGCCGATTCAAAATCAAACTCCTCAATCCGGTTTCCTGTTACGACTGCGACCCGGGTTTCTTCCCGGTGACGCGCGTCGATGAGCATACGCGTGGTCATTAAATTTACTCCAGCGGGTGACCGCTCCGGTTGTCAGCCGTAGGCCGCCCGCTCTATTGTTGGTGCCAAGCCGCATCGGACGCGGGGCGTCGGCGTCGGCATGGCGATATGGTGGATAAGAAAAAATTGCGTCTGCTGCTTTTGCATGGCGGGCGAATTTCGCGCGCGCTTGATTTCCAGCCCATACGCCGTTCCCTTGAAGGGCGGCGGTGGCGGAAATATCATGCTTCATGCAGCGTCAACCTGTTAAACGGCCACGAAACAATGTGGCCCCGATAAAAGGGACCAAAAAATATAAGCCCCACACAGCATTGCTAGCACCCGTTTGCCCTAACGGCAAGGGAATGCGTGAAATCCCTGCGCGTTAAAAGGATAGCGCGCGCGAATGTGCCAACTTTCGTCACCGCATACATGCATCAGCCTGCCGTTTTGGCGAATTTCATGTCGAGCTGTTATCGCGCAAAGAAATTTCTGGACCGGGTGCCTGTCAAAAACGCATAAGACAGACATGCTGTCCGTGGCGATCTTGCCGGCCTTTTATATGGCCCTGTCTTTACCGGTGGTGAACACTGTCCGGAACGATGCTGCGCCAGTAGCTTTGCAATCAACGCTCGTCCCTCAAAAGCAAGCGTTTCGGGCCGAGCCGCCCAAGCGACGCTATGAAGTATCCGCACCGATAGTATCCCGTGTCGGCAAAGGACTACCCGCCATCAGCGGCCCGAAGGACAAAAGCTTGCCGCTGGTCGTGCTTGATGCCGGACATGGCGGGCATGATCCTGGCGCTATAAGTCCGCACGGCGGGAAACGCGAAAAGGATGTGACGCTGGCGATTGCACGGGCGATCCGCACCGAGCTGTTGAAAAGCGGACGTGTCCGTGTCGCTCTGACGCGCGATTCCGACAAATTTCTCGTGCTTCAGGACCGGTACGGAATTGCGCGCAAAATGAATGCGGACCTGTTCATTTCGATTCATGCCGACAGCGCCGAAAACCCCGAAGCGGGCGGGGGAACTGTCTACACCCTGTCCGAGGTCGCATCGGATCGCGAGGCGCAGCGGCTTGCGTCCAGAGAAAATAAATCCGACATTATCAACGGCGTCAACCTTGGTGGCGCGGATGCGGATGTGTCCTCGATCCTGATCGATTTGACCCAGCGCGAAACGATGAATGTGTCGGCGGAGTTTGCCAAATTGCTCCTACGCGAATCGCGGCCGAACATGCGGATCCGGACCAACTCGCACCGCTTCGCCTCGTTCATTGTCCTGAAGGCACCGGATACGCCATCGGTCCTGTTTGAAACAGGCTATCTCAGCAATGAGGATGATGTGGAGTTTTTGGGCTCCGAATCCGGCCGGCAAAAGGTAGCGCGCAGTGTCGCGAGCGCCATCCAGGTCCATTTTGCCCGCCGTCTCGCTTCGCAATAGAGGTAAAAACAGGCGGAGCCGCCTATTAACATTCTGGACCTTGGCAACAAATCGGTTAGAGAGAGCCCGTAATGACCGACGCCGTGACCCCGCCCGAAGAACCGACAAACATCAGCTATAAGCTGAAGCGCGATGTCGATGGGTTTATCGGCAAGTGGCAGATCTGGTGGCAGCGCAAGCGCTTCCGCTGGGTGGTCTACGCTGCGGGTGCTGCATTTCTGTTTCTGTTGCTCTTCTGGGCCATATTCGCCCGCAACCTTCCCGATGCGGAGGCTTTGATCGAATATGAATCGCCGCTGCCGACGGTGGTGCGGGATGTCAATGGCGAGCCTTTTCAGAGCTATGCGCGCGAACGTCGCGTCCAGCTGGAATATGCCGATTTCCCGCGCTTGCTGATCCGCGCCTATCTGGCGGCAGAGGATAAGACATTTTTCAGCCATGGCGGCATCGATTATCCAGGCATCGCATCGGCTGTTTTCGACAATATTTTTACCAGCGGCCGTTCGCGCGGCGCTTCGACGATTACGCAACAGGTGGCCAAGAACCTGCTGCTGACCAACGAATATAGCTATACCCGCAAGGTCAAGGAGGCGATCCTTGCCAAGCGTATTGAGAACGCGCTGACCAAGCCGCAGATTTTGTCGCTCTACCTCAATGAAATTGCCCTTGGCCGCCAATCCTTCGGCGTTGAAGCCGCAGCGCAGGCCTATTTCGGCAAGAGCGTTGATCAGCTGCAGCTGCATGAAATGGCGTTTTTGGCGATATTGCCTAAAGCGCCGGAACGTTATGGCCGCGCCAAAAATGCCGAAGCGGCGATAGTGCGGCGTAACTGGGTGCTGGGCGAAATGTTCGCCAATGGCTGGATCACCGAAAAGCAAATGGCTGAGGCGCGGGCCATGCCACTGGGCCTGATTGCGCAGCGCGGGACAGGATATAAGAATATCGGCGGGTACTTCACCGAAGAAGTCCGCCGCCAATTGATCGAGAAGTTCGGCGAGACCGACAAGGATGGTCCCTACAGCGTCTATGCCGGTGGTCTGTGGGTCCGCACATCGATGAATCCTGAATTCCAGGTGGCGGCTACTCAGGCGCTGCGTGATGGCTTGCTTCGCTATAATGCGGGCAAGGCGTGGAAGGCCAATATGGGCACGATCGATGTGTCCGACGACAAATGGGCGTCACGCTTTGCATCGACCAATATCAGCATCGATTACGCCAATTGGCGGGCAGGGGTGGCCCTTGGCAAGGGTCGGGTAGGTTTTGCCGATGGTACCGTTGGTCTTCTGAACGGCGGTCCTGCCGCGATGAAGGCAGGCGACGTAATCGCCGTTGTTCCGAATGGTGCGAACAGCTTCTCTGTCCGCTCGGTCCCCGAAGTGGGCGGCGGCATGGTGGTTCAGAACCCGCTCAATGGCCGGGTGCTCGCCATTCAGGGTGGCTTTGATAACCGGATTTCAAGCTTCAACCGGGCAACACAGGCACAACGTCAGCCCGGGTCGACCATCAAGCCCTTCGTTTATGCGACCGCGCTCGACAATGGCATGACCCCGACGTCGATCATTGTCGATGGCCCTTATTGCGTTTGGCAAGGCGCATCGCTCGGCCAGAAATGCTTCCGCAACTTCGGTGGCGGCGGGGCAGGGCCGCAGACGATGCGCTGGGGTCTGGAACAGTCCCGCAACCTGATGACCGTACGCGCCGCAGCGGATTCCGGGATGGACAATGTGACCGACACGTTCCGCGCCATGGGGATTGGCGACTACCCCGACTATCTGTCCTACGCTTTGGGCGCTGGCGACACGACCGTGCTGAAAATGGTCAACGCATACTCCATGCTGGTCAACCAGGGCCGCGAACTCAAGCCGACTTTGATCGATTTTGCGCAGAACCGCAAAGGGAAGGTCATCTTCCCCGAAAACTGGAAACCGTGCAACCGTTGCCGGGCAAAAGATTGGGATGGCAAGCCGATGCCGCGCTTCGCTGCATCCGGCAAGCAAGTGATGGATCCAATTACAGCCTATCAGACCGTGCACATGCTCGAAGGCGTCATCCAGCGCGGGACAGCGACGATATTGCGCGATCTTGACCGTCCACTTTTCGGCAAGACCGGAACGACGACTGGCCCCACAAATGTGTGGTTCATTGGTGGATCGCCGCAGTTGGTGGCTGGCCTGTATCTTGGATTTGACCAGCCTCGCAACATGGGTGGCTATGCGCAGGGCGGCTCGCTGGCTGCCCCCGTATTCAAGCAATTCGCCCGCGCGGCGATGGCCGATATGCCCAAGACGCCGTTCATCGCCCCGGCAGGAACACGTCTCGTGCGTATCGACCGCAAGAGCGGCAAGCGCGTCTATGGCGCATGGCCGGGCGATGATCCCAAAAGCGCGGTGATCTGGGAAGCGTTCAAGGCCGAGACCGAGCCCAAGCGTTCGATCCGTCAGGACGAATTGGCGGCGCGCGGCGACAAGCCGAAGAAGAAGGATTCATCGGACTCCAAGAGCGGGTCGAGCAATGCCAACGCAGGGCAAGGGCCAAGCTCGGCAACCAAGCGCGATCAGGAGTTTATCCAGCAAGAAGGCGGAATCTACTGATTACCGCCCCGACGCAGGGATGAGTTAGAACTTCACCTCAGGCGCGGCGCTGATTGTCGGGCGTTCTTCAGCGCCCAATTCCCAGAATTTCTCTTCGCCAAAGCCGAAAGCGCCCGCGAACAGAACCGCAGGAAAAGCCTGCCGCGCGCCGTTATAGTCGGCCGTGACCGCATTATAGGCCCGGCGCGATGCGGCCAGCTTGTCTTCCACATCGGCAAGTTCATGCTGCAACGTCTGGAAATTCTGGTTGGCTTTCAAGTCCGGATAGTTTTCCGCCAGTGCAAACAGGCTTTTCAATGCGCCGGAAAGTCCATTTTCCGCGGCTGCCGCTGCGGCGGGACTGGATGCGCCCAAGGCGGAATTGCGCGCGGAAATCACGGCATCCAGCGTCGATTTTTCATGCGTGGCATAGCCCTGGACCGTGTTGACCAGATTGGGGATAAGATCGTGCCGCTGGCGCAACTGGGCATCGATATCGGCCCAACCCTGCCGCACATTCTGCCGCAATCCGACGAGCCTATTATAAATCAGGATCGCAATCAGGCCTAAAAAAACAACGATACCAATGATGACCAAACCCATCGCTTTACTCCCCCTGTAACGGTCGATAGCATTGGTTATCACGGGGGAAGGGGAAAGCAAAGATGATAGCATTGCCTGATGTCGACACGCTAATGGCGGGTGGCTTGCAGGACCGGCTGGATTCCTTGGTTGCGGATCGGGCCAAGGCCAAGGAAAAAATGATCTGGACGGGTGCAGGCGGCATTGTTGCGGCGATTCTGGTCGGTTTCATTTTCTACACCTTTGGGCTTGAGGAAATCGGCTATTTCGCGGCTACGGTTGTCGGTGGCGGAGCGTTGGCGTGGGCCAGCAATAACCGGCAACAGATGATCGATTCCCTGAAGCATGAAATGAACGGCGCGCTCGCCCGCAGTTTGCAGGTGGACTATTCGGTCTCCGCATTTTCAGGACAGGAATTTGAAAACGCCCGCACCTATGGACTGTTGCCAACCTATGACGATAAATATTTGCAGGACCAATGGCATGGGTCAATCGATGGCACGGATTTCCTCTTATACGAAGCCAAGCTGACGGAGGAGCAGGGTTCGGGCAAGAACCGGCGGACCGTGACCAAATTCGAAGGCGTTGTGCTGCGGTTCCAGTTTGCACGGCCCTTTCTGGGCACGACGCTGGTCCGCCGCGACGGGTTCAAGATCACCCTGTTTGGCGACAACAAAACCTATAACGGCCAGACGCTGGAGCGGATCAAGATGGTCGATCCTCGTTTCGAAGACGCTTTCGATGTCTATGGTACTGACCAGGTTGAGGCCCGCTATCTGGTGCACCCGGCCTATTGCGAGCGTCTGATCGAAATGGAGCAGGAATTCGATGGGGATAAATTGGCGGCGCTGTTTTTGGGCGGTGACCTGATCGTCACCCTGCACACCGGCAATATGTTTGAAAGCGCAACGCTCAGTCCCAAACGCGACCGTGAGTTGCTCGGCAAGACAATCGCGCAATTCGGTTCGATCACGAAATTGGTCAAACTACTGAACGAGAGGCCGCGGCATTAGCTCCCTTTGACTCGGGCTGCTAATCGGCTAAAGGCCGCCAACCTGATTTCATTCCCTTTGGAGTTTCCCCATGCGCGCCGACGCAGAAGGCTATGTTGCCCGCATTGATGCTGCCCTTAATCTCGTCAAGATGTCGCTTGATTGGGACCGCGCACTGCGTCGCCTGGACGAATTGAACGCCAAGGTCGAAGATCCAACGCTGTGGGACAATCCCAAGGCGGCCGAAGAAGTGATGCGCGAACGCCGCCGTCTGGATGCGGCTATCGCTACCGTGCGCGAAATCGACGCCGACAAAAGCGGCACCGTCGAATTGATCGAGCTCGCGGAAATGGAAGGCGATACGGCCCTGGGCGACGAAGGTGCCGCTTCGCTCAAGGCTCTGGCGGACCGTGCCGACAGGGACAAGGTTTCGGCCCTTTTGTCGGGTGAAGCCGACGGCAACGACACATTTATCGAAATCCATGCAGGCGCAGGTGGCACCGAAAGCCAGGATTGGGCCGAAATGCTACAGCGCATGTACTACCGCTGGGCGGAACAGCGCGGCTACAAAGTCGAAATGGTCGACTATCAGGCCGGCGACCAGGCAGGCATCAAGTCCGCCACCATGCTGGTGAAGGGCGAAAACGCCTATGGTTATGCCAAGACCGAAAGCGGCGTGCACCGTCTCGTGCGCATTTCGCCTTATGACAGCGCAGCCAAGCGGCATACCAGCTTTTCCAGCGTCTGGGTCTATCCCGTTATCGACGACAATATTGATATCGAAATCAACGAAGGTGACCTGAAAATAGACACCTATCGCGCATCTGGTGCCGGCGGCCAGCACGTCAACACCACCGATTCCGCGGTCCGGATCACCCACAAACCTTCGGGCATTGTCGTCGCCAGCCAGAACGACCGAAGCCAGCACAAGAACCGCGCCACCGCGATGGGTATGTTGAAGGCCCGTCTGTACGAAGCGGAATTGCGCAAGCGTGAAGAAGCGGCAAGCGGCGAATATGCCGCTAAAACCGAAATCGGCTGGGGTCATCAGATCCGTTCCTATGTCCTGCAACCTTATCAGATGGTGAAAGACCTGCGCACCGGCGTCACGTCACCTACGCCATCGGATGTGCTTGACGGCGACCTCGACAGCTTCATCGCAGCCGCGCTAGCGCAGCGTGTGACGGGTGAGGCGGTCGCTGTTGAGGATGTGGATTAATTTACACAGAACCCGAACAGTCTGTTGTTGACAGCTAAGAGGGGCTGTTTATCCCGTTAAATATCTGGATCATCCAGTGTAAAAAATGGGGAACATTATGAAAATCACATTTGCGGCACAGTATTTGTGCGCGGTTAGTCTGTGTGCATTGTCAACAACGGCTTCCGCCCAAGAAGTGAATCCGGGTACCGTACCAGCTACCTCGGTTCCGGCTGAAGTAATTGCCGAGCCACAGCCGCCAAAAGACCTTGTCCTTAATGCGGGAACGCCAATTACGCTTGCCGTTTCGGAAGAAGTCAACAGCAGCACCCATAAAGAAGGTGACGAGTTTCGTTTGACCGTCCTTAACGATGTTACAATTGGCCAAACTGTTGTGATCCCGCGTGGCACACCGGCGACAGCTGAAATTACCTGGCGGACTGGCAAGGGCGCCTTTGGAAAATCAGGCAAAATGGAATTCGAACTCCGCAGCATCTATCTCGACGGCACGCAGGTTCCTTTAACCGGCAGCTTCCGACAGGAAGGTGAGGGTAACACCGTCGCCACCGGTGTTGGCGTGATCGCGATCGGTGTGTTCGCTGGCTTCATTACCGGAAAGCGCGCGCGCCTTCCCGTTGGCCGCGAGCTGATGGCGCAGGTCGCGCAGAACGTACCCTTTGGCGCGAATGGCCAGTTATCGCCAAGTTACAACTCTTCAACAGCCATGAAAATGGCTGAGGCGAGCACACCATTCCGCAAATGTCGTGCTTCAGCTAAAGGTCTGGGCGATGCGAAACAAGAACAGGCCGCGATGAAAAAATGCTACGCAGAGCGCATGGAATAACCATTTGTTCTATCTGGCGGGAGGGGCTGCACGATTGTAGTTCCCTCCCGGCAACCTTTTGAAAATGCTCACCCTCCCGGCGACGCCGCGGAACCGGCCAACAATCCACCATCCAGATGGACCTCGCTGCCGGTCATATAGGTGGCATCATCCGACGCCAGCATCAGAGCGATGGCGGCGACTTCTTCGACTGTGCCGAACCGCTTTAGCGGCGTATCGGCGACCATTGCCGCCTTGCGGTCCTCACGATCCGGACCGTCGCCGATCAATGCCTCCCACATTGGGGTCAAGATGGCGGCCGGATGGATCGAGTTGCAGCGGATGTTGAGACCCTGTTGTGCACAGTAAAGTGCAACAGATTTGGTGTGGTTGCGAATGGCGGCCTTGGACGAGGCATAGGCGGCCGCGCCCGGTATCCCGACAAGGCCGGAGCGGGACGACATATTGATGATCGCGCCTGCCCCCTTTGCCCGCATTGCGCCAATCGCATAGCGGCATCCTAGAAAAGTGCCATCGAGGTTCACCGCATGGACACGGTGCCATTCGGCCAAACTGGCGTGTTCGGGGTCGTGCGGGCCGGGGCTGTCTTCGAACCCGGTGATCCCGGCATTATTGACGACAACGTCGATTTCGGGAATTGCGCTGGCCAGATTCTGCCAATCTGTTTCGGATGCGACGTCGAGCGGGAAAAAGCGGCCGCCGATTTCTGCGGCGAGGGTCGAACCTGCTTCGGTGTCGATATCGCCAACGATGACATGGGCGCCTTCCTCGGCAAAGCGTCTGGCGATGGCCGCGCCAATTCCACGCGCGCCGCCCGTGACGAGGGCGGATTTATTCTGTAATTTGGGCATAGGGTTATCCTGTAGAATGGACTTCAAGGCGAACGCCATGCTGAATCCGGTTCAGACCGACGGACGTTATTTCGAGAGGCGTTCTGCTCTTTACCCTTGAATCACCGGACATACTCCACTTAAGCAGGGTGCAGCATAAGGCCCAGCGCAGGAGAGAGCAAGTGAGTGAGCAA
The DNA here is from genome assembly GCF_009768975.1 of Sphingorhabdus lacus. Classification (NCBI taxonomy): domain Bacteria; kingdom Pseudomonadati; phylum Pseudomonadota; class Alphaproteobacteria; order Sphingomonadales; family Sphingorhabdaceae; genus Sphingorhabdus; species Sphingorhabdus lacus. The sequence continues at coordinate 560,364 of NZ_CP035733.1, forward strand.
CAGGACTGGTTTCCCGTTCCCGAAAGCGCAACCGAGCACACATATTGCACCGCCGCAGACTATGACCGGCTTTATGCCGAAAGCATCACCGAACCCGACTCCTTTTGGGCAAAGCAGGCCGAGCGTATCGACTGGTTCACGCCGCCCACGAAAATCGCGAACTGGTCCTATGATCCTGTTTCGATCAAATGGTATGAAGATGGCGTCCTGAACCTGTGCCACAATGCGGTGGACCGCCATGTTGCCGCAGGGCGCGGGGATGCAATCGCCTTTATCTTTGAACCGGATGATCCCGCACAGGATGCCCGCCGTGTCAGCTATGCCCAGTTGCAGGGCGACGTCATTCGCATGGCCAATTCGCTCAAACAGTTGGGCGTTGCCAAGGGCGACCGGGTAACAATCTATATGCCCATGTGTGTCGAAGGCGCGGTTGCGATGCTGGCCTGCGCACGGATTGGCGCGGTGCATAGCGTTGTATTTGGTGGCTTTTCGCCGGAAGCCATCGCCGGACGTATCGAAGATTGCGCCAGCCGGTTCGTGATCTGCGCCGACACCGCCGTCAGGGGTGGCAAGTCGGTGCCGTTGAAGGCAAATATCGACGCCGCGCTTGAAAAGGTCGGCGGCGTGGATGCGGTACTGGTCGTGCGGCATACGGGCGAAGCCGTTGCGATGCACGAGGGTCGCGATCATTGGTTCCACGACATGCAGGTTTCGGGCGAATGCCCCTGCGAGCCCATGAATGCCGAAGATCCGTTGTTCATTCTCTATACGTCGGGTTCGACCGGAAAGCCCAAGGGCGTCCTGCATACAGTCGGGGGCTATTCCGTATGGACCGCGGCGACGTTCCATTATGTGTTTGATTACCAACCCGGCGAGGTCTTTTTCTGCTCGGCAGATATCGGTTGGGTCACGGGCCACAGCTATGTGGTGTACGGTCCGCTGCAAAATGGCGGGACCAGCCTGATATTCGAAGGAATACCGAGCTATCCCGACAGCGGACGCTTCTGGGACATTATTGACCGGCATCAGGTCAACATTTTCTACACCGCGCCCACAGCTTTGCGGGCCTTGATGCGCGACGGCGACGGGCCTGTGAAGGCACGATCACGCCAATCGCTCCGGCTTTTGGGCACAGTAGGTGAGCCGATCAACCCCGAAGCATGGCGCTGGTACCATGCCACGGTGGGTGAGGGGAAATTGCCTATCGTCGATACATGGTGGCAGACCGAGACGGGCGGGGTGATGATCACCACGCTGCCCGGCGCGCATGGCATGAAGCCGGGAAGCGCAGGCCGACCCTTTTTCGGCATCCGCCCGCAACTGGTCGATGCCGAAGGTGCTGTGCTGGCAGATGAGCAGATCGGCGGCGCGACGAGCGGCAATTTGTGCATCACGCACAGCTGGCCGGGGCAGGCGCGCACGGTCTATGGCGATCATGACCGTTTCGTGCAGACCTATTTTTCGACCTATAAGGCCAAATATTTCACAGGCGACGGCTGCCGCCGTGATGAAGACGGCTATTGGTGGATCACGGGCCGGGTGGACGATGTTATCAATGTCTCCGGCCATCGCATGGGCACCGCCGAAGTCGAAAGCGCACTCGTCCTGCACGACAAGGTGGCCGAGGCGGCGGTTGTCGGTTTTCCGCATGATATCAAGGGGCAGGGCATCTACTGCTATGTCACGCTCAACATGGGCGAGGAGCCGTCGGACGAACTTCACGCCGAATTGCGGCAGCAGGTGCGGATCGAAATCGGCCCCATTGCATCGCCCGACCATATCCACTTCACCACCGCCTTGCCCAAGACACGGTCGGGCAAGATCATGCGGCGCATCTTGCGCAAAATTGCGGAAAATGACTTTGCCGCGCTGGGTGATACGTCGACATTGGCGGATCCCAGCGTGGTTGATGCGCTGATCGAGGGGCGGCAAAACCGCTAGTTGACGCTTGCGTCAACCTCCCGGACGGGGTAGAAGGCCGCAGTTAATCGTGCGGTTAAATATCTGTGCCGCCTGTTCCGTAACGGAAGGATGCCATGACTGATTCCCCTGCCAAGACCGGCCCGCTCGCCGGCATCATGGTCATTGAACTGGCCGGTATTGGCCCCGGTCCCTATGCCGGACAATTGCTGGCCGATATGGGCGCCGATGTGGTTGTGATCGACCGGCCGGGCAGATCCTTGCCCAAGGCAGTGGACGGTCGCGGCAAAAAGTCGATCGTGCTCGACCTTAAAAAGCCGGAGGCTGTCGAAGCGCTGTTGAAACTGGTGGCCAAGGCTGATGTCTTGATCGAGGGACTGCGCCCCGGCGTGACCGAGCGCATGGGTGTGGGGCCAGAAGCGTGCCACGCCATCAATCCGGGATTGATTTATGGACGCATGACCGGCTGGGGGCAAAGTGGCCCGTGGAGCCAAATGGCCGGGCACGACATCAACTATATCAGCATGACCGGCGTCTTGAACGCCATCGGCAAGAAGGGACAACCGCCCGTGCCGCCGTTGAATATGGTCGGCGATTTTGGCGGCGGTTCGATGTTCCTTATGACCGGAATATTGGCTGCACTGATTGAACGTGGACGGACGGGTAAGGGCAATGTGGTCGATGCCGCCATCATCGATGGCACGCATAGTCTGATGAGCTTTGTCCACGGCATGGCCGGGGTCGGCCAATGGCAACCGAAGCGAGAATCCAATCTGCTTGACGGCGCGGCCCCTTTCTACCGCTGCTATATGACGGCCGACGGGAAATTCATGGCTGTCGGTTGCATCGAACCGCAGTTCTTTGCGGCGATGATGGAGCGCCTGCCCATTGATGCGGAGGCTTTCGGGGCCCAGCTTGATTTTGGTTCATGGGCGAGACAGCACGAGATGCTGGAAGATGTGTTCGCGACCAAAACCCGCGATGAGTGGGAGGCGATTTTTGCCGGGACCGATGCGTGCGTCACGCCGGTGCTGGACTATGTCGAAGCCGCAGCGCACCCCGCCAATGCCAAGCGTCAGGCTGTCCTGCAGGATGGTCGCTGGCTGCACCCGCAAATCGCGCCGCGCCTTGCAACGCAGCCGCTGGCTACCCATTTCGAAATTGCAACAAAAGGCGGCGATTATGCTGCCATCCTTGCCGAGGCTGGCCTTGGCGAGAACGATATATCCCAACTGATCGCGGCCGGTGCCGTGATTGCCAACTAGGAAGATACCATGACCGAAGCCTATATTTATGATGCGGTGCGCAGCCCCCGGGGCAAGGGGCGTTCTGATGGCGCGCTGCATGAAATAACGCCAATTGATTTGGCAGCGCAGGTGCTCGCCTCGATCCGCGACCGCAATGGTCTGTCGGGCGAAGAAATCGAAGATGTTGCTTTCGGCTGCGTGTCGCCGGTTGGCGAACAAGGTGCGGTTATCACTCGCACCGCGGTGCTGGCGGCGGGCTATCCGCACACAACCAGCGGTATTCAGGTAAACCGCTTCTGCGGATCAGGCCTCGAAGCGTCGAATATTGCGGCGGCCAAGGTGAAGTCGGGCGAATGCGATCTCGCAATTGGCGGCGGAATTGAGTCGATGAGCCGCGTTCCCATGGGGTCCGATGGCGGCGCATGGCCGATTGACCCGCGTTCGGCGATTGCCAACTATTTCATTCCGCAGGGTATTTCGGCGGATTTGATCGCGACCAAATATGGCTACAGCCGCGACGATGTGGATGCCTATGCCGTCGAAAGCCAGAAGCGGGCCGCCAAGGCATGGAGCGAGAAGCGCTTCGCCAAGTCGATCCTGCCGATCCATGACGTCATCGGTGAAATCATTCTGGACCATGACGAACTGATGCGTCCTGAAACCGACATGCAGTCGCTGGGTGCCTTGGCCCCTGCGTTCCAGATGATGGGCACGATGATGCCCGGTTTCGACGACATCGCGATCATGCGCTATCCCGACGTCGAAAAGATCAACCACGTCCACCATGCCGGAAACAGCTCGGGCATCGTCGACGGATCGGCTGCCGTCCTGATCGGCACAAAGGAAGCGGGCGAGAAATATGGCCTGAAGGCACGTGCACGCATTGTTTCGATGGCGTCCGTCGGTTCCGAACCTTCGATCATGCTGACCGGCCCCGAATTTGCCGCGCAAAAAGCGCTCGCGCGGGCAGGGATGGACAAGGGCGACATCGATGTGTGGGAATTGAACGAGGCATTTGCTTCGGTCGTCCTGCGTTTCATGGAAGCGCTCAACATCGACCATGGCGATATCAACGTGAATGGCGGCGCGATTGCTATGGGCCACCCGCTGGGCGCAACCGGCGCGATGATCTTGGGCACCGTTCTGGACGAACTGGAACGATCCGGAAAATCGACCGCGCTCACCACCCTGTGCATCGGCGCAGGCATGGGCACTGCGACTATCATCGAACGCGTGAATTGATCGGGATTTAGAACATGACTTACAAAACTTTTTCCGTCGACATCGACAGCGACGGCATCGCGCTTGTCACCATCGACATTCCCGGAGCGACCATGAATGTGTGGAATGGCGACCTGATTGCCGAATTCGGTGCGTGGGTCGAAGACTTCACAACCAATGAAGCGGTCAAGGGTGCCGTCATCACATCCGGCAAAGCTACCGGATTCCTCGCGGGCGCAGACCTTACCATGCTGGGCGGGGCAAAGGCGAACAGCACGAAAGAAGCCTTTGATCAGGCATTCGCGCTAAACGCCTTGCTGCGTAAGATGGAAGCCGGCGGTAAGACCGCCAAGGCGTTGACCAGCGGTCAGGCCTCGGCAAAGCCGGTCGCATGTGCCCTTAACGGCCTCGCTCTGGGCGGTGGCTTGGAACTGGCCCTTGCGTGCCATTATCGTGTTGTCGCCGACAATCCGAAAATCCAGCTCGGCATGCCCGAAGTGCTGGTTGGCCTTTTGCCCGGTGGCGGCGGTACGCAGCGTACACCACGGCTGATCGGCCTGCAAAATGCGGCCATGATGATCATTCAGGGCAAGTCGCTCGACCCCGCAACGGCAAAGGCGCAGGGTCTGGTGCACGACGTTGTTCCGGCTGCGGAGTTGATCGCCAATGCCAAGGCATGGGTGAAGGCAAATCCCAAGGCCACCGCGCCGTGGGACAAGAAGGATTTCAAATTCCCCGGCGGCGCAGGCGCTATGGACCCGCGCTCGGTCCAGCTTTTCATCGGCCTGAACGCCATGGCGCACAAGGAAAGCAAAGGCAATTTCGATGCCGTGAAGGCGATCTTGTCCTGCCTGTATGAAGGTTCGATCCTGCCGTTCGACACGGCGCTTCGCGTGGAATCGAAATATTTCACCAAGCTTCTTTCGGGTAGCCAGGCCAAGAATATGATCCGCACGCTGTTCATCAACAAGCAGGCTGCGGAAAAGGGCGCCGGACGTCCCAAGGATGTGCCACCTGTCGAAATCAAGAAAGTCGGCGTTTTGGGCGGCGGCCTGATGGGGTCGGGCATCACCCATGTGACCGTCAAGGGCGGCATGGATGTCGTTGTGCTCGACCGCAGTCTGGAAGACGCCAACAAGGCCGTCGAATACAGCCGCAAGATTATCGAAAAGGCCGTGGGCCGTGGCAAAATGTCCAAGGAAGCGGGCGAGGCATTCATGGCCCGCATTACGCCGACCGATAATTATGACGATCTGAAAGATGTCGACCTGATCATCGAGGCGGTGTTCGAACGCCCCGACGTCAAGGCCGACGTCATCAAAAAGGCAGAGGCGGTCATTCGCCCCGACGTCGTATTTGCGTCCAATACGTCCACTTTGCCCATCACTGGCCTTGCGAAAAATTCGGTCCGTCCGGAACTGTTCATCGGTCTGCACTTCTTCTCGCCGGTCGAAAAAATGCCATTGCTGGAAATCATCCCCGGCGAACTGTCGGGCGACCGCGCTTTGGCCGCAGCATTTGATTATAATGCGAAGATCAAAAAGACCCCGATCGTCGTCAAAGACGTGCGTGGTTTCTTCACCAACCGCGTTTTCCCACCTTATATGGGCGAGGCGATGAAGCTGGTGACTGAAGGTGTGAAGCCTGCCCTGATCGAAAATGCGGCCAAGTCGCTGGGCATGCCGATCGGTCCTCTTGCACTGCTCGACGAAACCACGTTGCAGCTTGGCTATGATGTGATGCAATCGACCAAGAAGGAATTGGGCGATGCTTACCAGCCAAGCGGTACCGAAGATTTCATGGAACTGATGGTCGTCAAGCTGGGCCGTAAGGGTCGCCGCTTCGGCTCCGGTTTTTACGACTATGATGAAAAGGGCGAGCGCCTGACTTTGTGGCAGGGAATGGCCGATCATTATCCGCTCGCGGAAAACCAGCCGACGGTGGAAGAAGTCAAGCAACGCCTTCTCTACATCCAGTTGATTGCGACGGCGCAATGCTTCGAAGAAGAAGTCGTGCGCGATCCGCAAAGTGCGGATTTGGGTGCGATTTTCGGTTGGGGTTTTGCGCCCTATACCGGCGGTCCGATGAGCTATATCGACACCGTCGGCCTCGAAAACTTCGTCCGCACCGCCGACAGCCTCGCACAGCGTTTTGGCAGCCGTTTCGCGCCACCCAAGAGCTTTCGCGAAATGGCGGATACAGGGGCGACGCTTTATAAGGCGGCTGCGTAATATTGCAGATCGTCAATTAAACTCTCCCGTTCGTGTCGAGCGAAGTCGAGACACCCATAGGTAGCGCACTACTGCACGGCATCTCGACTACGCTCGATGCGAACGGATTGGGCATGGAAGTATTCAGGGGGTATATTTGAGACAGAGCCACTTCGGTCAGGATGTGCGGTTGCTCTTACGGAACCCCAACCGTCACCCTGAAACAAGTTCAGGGTGACGGTCTCTGGAATGTGATTGTGTTCCGTATATTCGGCATAAAAAAAGGGGCGGCCTCCACTGGGAAGCCCGCCCCTTTTTCGTCTTAGCTTTTTAGAATTTCGCGCGGACGGTCAAGCCGTACATGCGGGGTTCTTCGACAAAGCCGATCAGCGAACGGGTGCCGGCGCCACCACGCAACGGGGTGTTGGCGGTAATGCCGCGGGTAATTTCGTTCGACAGGTTCGTACCCCACAATTCAAAGGTGAAGCGCTCATCCGGCGTGGTGAGCCCGATGCGTGCGTTCATCTTGAAATAGTTTTCCTGCCGCGCGAGCGGGATGGGAAGACCATTGGTGTCGAGGTCGATCGTACGTGTGGTCCGGCTGTCCGAATAGTTCATGCTGCCGTTGACCAGCAGTCCCCAGCCAGAGCTGTTGAGTGGACCGTCATACGTCAGGCCGACCACGCTGGTGAACTTCGGTGCGTTGGTCAGATCCTGTCCGCAGAGACGGGTCACCGAGCCAAGTGCGCCGGGAGCAACGCCAACTGCGCAGTTTCCGGGATAACGGGCATCGGCATATGTCATGGCCAAATTGCCCTTCACATAATTGCCGAAGTCTCCGAACAGTTCCAATTCAGCGCCGGTCGAACGAGCCGAATTGACGTTGAAGGTGAGGAACTGCACGCCCGTGAATTCAAGAACCTGGAAGTCGCTCATCTTCATGTCGAACAAGGCGAGGTTTGCCTTGATCGGACCGAAGGTAGCTTTAACGCCAACTTCAATCTGATCGACCTTTTCCGATTCAAAGCGTGGATCGGCAAAGATTGGAGCAACTGTGCCGCCCCCTGCCAAAACTGCCGCAGAGTTAGTGATGTTTGCAGCGGTTGGGTCAAGGTTGAAACCACCTGATTTGAAGCCATGACTGTAGCCGGCATAAATCAGCAGGTCTGGATTGGCTTTGTAGCCGACCTGCGCGGTGTAGGTGATTTCGTCATCCTTAAACACGTTCGCCCATTCCCGCGGCAAAGGCAGGAAGCGGCTGGCAAGGCCGCCGCCGAGTCCGGCTGGCGCGGTCAATGTGACCGGTGCCGCAAACGGGAAACAGTTCAGGCCGACGACGCCGGACTGGACGGCGCCTGGAAGTCCGGCCAATCCAAATGCTCCACTCAAAACGCCGTTAACGCTGGCTTGGCACGCGCCGTTGCTTCCATTGATCTGGTCGAACGATGCTGTCTTTTTCTCATCAACATAACGCGCACCGAGCGTGAGGCTCAGTTTGTCGGTGAAGTTAATGACATTATGCGTGAAGACCGAGAAGCTCTTTGCGCTTTGCGAGAAGACGTTTTCCGCGAAGGACCCGGCCGAGTTGACCGGAATTCCGCCATTGCCTAACGCCGTGAGAGCGAAGAGCGGATTGACGCCGAGTGCGTTGGCAAAGTTGAACGCGCTGTTGGCGCGCTGGTAATCGGTGCCGAACGTCATCGATTGGTTGGATGTAATGTCTTCCTTTGAATAGAAGCCACCGACAAGCCAGTCGAGATGGTCGTTAAACGCCGTGCCTTGCAACCGAAGCTCTTGGGTAAAGGTCTTGATCTTGTCGCCATTGGGCAGAATGCCCGGACGCGAGTTGGAGCCACCTGCGCCAGCCGTAAAGATGTTCAGGCTGGTAAAGTCGGACTCTTGCGTCGAACTCGATTTGAAGTCGCGATAGGCGGTGATGGAGGTCAGCTTTACGCCACCGAAATCCCATTTCAGTTCGCCCGAGACGCCCCATTGTTCCGCACCGTTTTTGAACAATTGGCTGTTGGTGTCGAGCCCCTGTAGCGCGCTTGGGCCCGATGCATCTACGCCGTCGCTGGTGAGGCCGTGGAACGCAAAGAAGGGCGCCAATTCTGTTTCGCGCACGATAACCGCGTCGCAGCAGTTTTCGTCGACTTTCGAATAATCGGCGAGCAACCGGATGCTCACATCGGCATTGGGTTCGACATAAAGCTGTCCGCGCAGCATGTAGCGGTCACGGTTATTGCTTTCCGCGCCTGTGGTGCTCTTCAGATAGCCGTCACGCTTGCGCCATGTTCCCGACAAGCGGATACCGGCCACATCCTGCGCAATCGGAACGCTGACGCCGCCCTGCACATTCATGAAGTTATAATTGCCGTAGCTAGCGTTCGCAAAGCCTTCGAATTCCGAAAGGCTCGGGCGCTTGGTCGAAATATTCAGCGCACCTGCCGATGTGTTGCGGCCGAACAAGGTGCCCTGTGGTCCGCGCAAGATTTCGAGGCGCTCCAGATCGACAAGATCGCCGAGGGCTACGCCAGGGCGCGATTGATAGACGCCGTCAATGAATACGCCGACCGAGCTTTCCAGGCCGGTGTTGTTACCGGTGGTTCCGACGCCGCGAATCTTGATCGATGTGCCCTGGGTTTCGGTCTGTGACGACTGGATGTTGAAGCTCGGTGAAATCGAGGAGAGCGTCTTGATGTCCGAGACACCTTCGCGCTCAAGGGCTTCCGGGGCGACCGCGGTAACGGCGAGGGGAATGTCCTGGACATCCATCGCGCGCAGGGTTGCCGTCACGATGATTGGTTCGTTGCCGGAATCCTCTTCGGCCTGTGGGGCTTCTTGGGCATAAACGGCAGGAACAAACATCGTGCTGCATAGCGCAGCCGTCAGTATATGATTAAATCGACGCATTTCTCTCTCCTCCTTAACCGGCGATTTGGTTGGCGACATTCCTGTTCATCTTTGCCAAACCGCCATTTACAAATTCACTAGGATATCTTCCTGGGGAACAAGCTCTCTCTCGAGCCGCATCCTATCAACGATTTTTGGCAAATCCAGCAATTTAATCGCGCGATTGAATTTGCCAAATAACTGTGGCTTTTCCGTCGCGCAGGATATTATAGCCCTTGGCTATGTTTGACCGCCCCACCATCATCGACGAAGCCTTTGTGCGCCGCGTCGCCGCACAAGACTTTCCGGCACAGCGCAGCAATTCGGCGCCTTTGTCCGTTCCTGCGCATCAACTGGTCGATCTGTTCGACAGCCAGATCATGAGCCGCCATCTCGATTTGTGGGCGCGGCGGTCGAAGGGGAAGACATTTTATTCGATCGGCAGTTCCGGCCATGAAGGCACCGCAGCAATGGCGGCGGCGACGCGGCACACCGATATGGCGTTTCTGCATTATCGCGATGCTGCGTTCCTGATCCAGCGTAAGAAGCAGTTCGGCGGTCTGACTCCGTTATACGACATGGCTCTGTCTTTTGCCGCCGCTGCTGACGATCCGATATCGGGCGGAAGGCACAAGGTATTGGGCTGTGCCAATACCTTCGTTCCCCCACAAACCAGCACCATCGCCTCGCACCTGCCGAAGGCCGTGGGCGCGGCGCATTCCCTGGGGATGGCACAGCGGTTGAAGCTTAAGGACGCTATCCTACCGCATGATGCGGTGATACTGTGCTCCTTCGGCGATGCGTCGGCGAACCATTCGACGTCGCAGGGGGCGTTCAATTCGGCCTGTTGGGCCGCTTATCAGCATTTGCCGATGCCGATCATCTTCCTGTGTGAAGATAATGGCATCGGGATATCGGTGCGCACGCCCGGCGGCTGGATCGAAGCGAATTTCGCGCACCGGCCTGCGCTGCATTATATACAGTGCGACGGGGCAGACCTGAACGATGCCGTGCGCGGGTGCAGGGAAGCTGTCGACTATGCGCGGGCGCGGCGCAAGCCGGTGTTCCTGCATATGCGCACCGTCCGGTTGATGGGCCATGCCGGGGCAGACGTAGAGGCAAGCTATTCCGCGCTCGCCAATATCGAGGCTGCCGAGGCGCAGGACCCGTTGCTGCACAGCGCCCGCATTTTGCATGAACAGGCGGGGCTTTCAGGGGACGAAATCGTCCAACGCTATCAGGATATGCGCGCCCGCGTCGACCATGTGGCGCAGGACGCGCTGGCCAAGCCACGGATCGAGACCGCAACTGACGTCATGGCGTCGATTGACCCCATAGAAGGTTTCAAAGCATCGCCGCCTTTACCGGATGCACCGGCCCGTGATGCGCTGTTTGCCAAGGATCAGCGCAATTTGGCCAAGCCTGTAACGCTGGCGAAGTCCATCAACTTTGCGCTCGCCGATCTGATGCAGCGCTACCCCAATATCGCGCTATTTGGCGAAGATGTGGCGCGCAAGGGCGGGGTGTACGGGGTGACCCAGGGGCTGCAGGAGAAATTCGGCGCGGCGCGGGTCTTTGATACATTGCTCGACGAACAGACCATATTGGGCCTCGCCATCGGGATGGGGCATAATGGCTTTGTGCCGATCCCGGAAATCCAGTTTCTGGCCTATCTGCACAATGCCGAGGACCAGATACGCGGCGAGGCGGCGACTCTGTCCTTCTTCTCGAACCGCCAATATCGTAACCCGATGGTCGTCCGCATCGCAGGACTTCCCTATCAAAAAGGCTTTGGCGGGCATTTCCACAACGACAATAGCCTTGCGGTGTTGACCGATATTCCGGGTATCGTCGTCGCCTGTCCCTCAAATGCCGCAGACGCGCCCGCCATGCTGCGCGAATGTGTCCGGATGGCGCATGAAGATGGCAAGGTGGTTGTTTTTGTCGAACCCATCGCTCTTTATCACACGACCGATTTGGTGGAGGCCAATGACGGGGCGTGGACGGCACCTTATACTGCGCCCACTGAGGCGCAGCGTATCGGCTTTGGCGAATTGCACCAGCATGGGAGTGGTTCGCAACTTGCGATCATAACCTACGGAAATGGTTATTTTCTTTCTCGGCAAGCGGAGGCTGAATTGCGCGTAGCGGGCATTGATCTGCGGATCATCGACCTTCGCTGGCTGCACCCGTTGAACGATGCCGCCATCGTGGAGGCTATTGCCGACTGCCGGAATATCCTGATCGTCGATGAAAGCCGCCGGACAGGCAGTTTGAGCGAGAAGCTGATGACGATCCTGGCCGAGGCCGGACGCGGCGATGTGACGCACCGGATCACCGCCGAGGATTGCTTCATACCGCTAGGGCCCGCCGCAGAGCTGGTTTTGCCAAGTCGCGAGTCGATCATCGCAGCAGCAAAGGCGGCCGTGGCATGAAAGAGACTGCACTTGTCGTCTGCCCCGGACGTGGCACCTATAATGCGCCGGAACTTGGTTATCTGAAAACCCATCATGCCGACCGCTGGGCAATGGTTGAGCAACTCGACGCGCTCCGCCGTTCACTGGGGCAGGTGCCGATTTCCGAGCTGGACGGTGCCGAGAAATATACGCCCTCGGTCCATATGACCGGCGATAACGCATCCCTGCTGATTTACGCCTGTGCCTTGGCCGACTTCGCGGCGATTGACCGGGAACGCTACGATATTGTTGCGGTCACCGGCAATTCAATGGGCTGGTATCTGGCATTGGCTTGCGCCGGAATACTCGATTTTGAAGGTGGAGCGCGGTTGGTCAACACCATGGGTGGTATGATGCACCAACATGGCGTCGGCGGGCAAATCGTCTGGCCGATTGTGGATGCCGATTGGCGTATCGATCCCGAAAAAGACAAATTAGTCAGTGAGATACATCAAGAAGTTGCATCTCTCCCTGATATAGAAGTCCATATTTCCATCCATCTCGGCGGCATGATCGTGTTCGCGGCGGATGATAAGGGCTTGAAATGGTTGTCGGAGCGTTTGCCCAAGGACGACCGCTTCCCGATGCGTCTGATGCACCATGCGGCTTTCCACAGCCCGCTGCTCGACCATATCCCGGAAATGGCGCGCGCCGCCAATCCGCTGGCGGATTTCGGTGCAGGTGAACTTTCGGCGGTGGACGGGCAGGGCAAGGTCTGGTCGCCCAAGGCATTCGATCCGGCGGCAATGTATGACTATACTCTAGGTGCACAGTTGAACCGGACCTATGATTTTACCCGCGCGGTTCAGGTCGCGGCGGCGGAATTTGCGCCGGATAAGATCATCGTCCTGGGCCCCGGCACAACGCTCGGCGCACCTACCGCGCAGGCCCTGATCGGATCAGACTGGCGCGGCCTTTCCGGAAAAACGGATTTTCAGGCCCGTCAGGCTGAAAATCCGGTGATATTGTCGATGGGAATAGCCGATCAGAGGGCGCAGGTGGTCCGTTAAGGGCGGTGCATACGAATAAGCGCTAGACGCGAGGGGTCGGCAAGCTAAGGGATGGCGCGTAATCGACGCGCAGGACGCCGATTGTTGGAGATAGGCTGCATGAGCGAGCATAGTTCGACCCTCTTGTTATTCGGCGCGACCGGCGATCTTTCGCGGCGGATGTTGCTACCTTCCCTTTATGCGCTGCACGCCGACGAGCTGATCGACCCTGCTTTGCGCATTTTTGGCACCGCGCGCAGCGCCTATAGCGATGCCGAGTTCCGCGAATTTGCGCGCACAGCGCTTTGCGAATTTCTACCGGAGGACCGCAAGGCGGAAGGCATGATTGATGCCTTTTTGCAGCGTCTCCACTATCAGGCGCTGGATGCATCGCAGCCCGACGGCTTTGCTGCGCTGGCCGACAAAATCGGCGACATTTCGGGCGGCCTTTCGATATTCCTGTCGACCGCCCCGTCGCTGTTTGAACCCACCATCAAAGGACTCCACAGCGCAGGGCTCGCGGGCGACAATGTGCGTATCGGTCTGGAAAAACCGCTCGGCAATGATCTGGCCAGCAGTTGCCAGATCAACGATGCGGTCAACGCCGTCTTTCCGGAAAAGCGGACGTTCCGGATCGACCATTATCTGGGCAAGGAAACGGTGCAGAACCTGATGGCTCTGCGCTTTGCCAATATGCTGTTCGAGCCGTTGTGGAACGCCAACGCCATTGAGCATGTGCAGATCACCGTCAGCGAAACGGTCGGTCTGGAAGGACGTGCCGGCTTTTATGACGACACCGGTGCACTGCGCGATATGGTGCAGAACCATATGCTTCAGCTCGTGGCGCTAACCGCGATGGAGCCACCCGCCAACCTGGACGCCACTGCAATCCGTGATGAAAAGGTCAAGGTACTCCGCGCCTTGCGGCCCGTTGCCGAAGGCGATGTTGTGACCGGCCAATATGGCGATGGCGCAGTCAAGGGCGAGGCGGTGAAAAGCTATGATTCCGATCTGGGCAAGCCATCCGACACCGAAACCTTTGTCGCCATCAAGGCCTATGTCGATAATTGGCGCTGGCAGGGTGTGCCCTTTTTCTTGCGCACCGGAAAGCGTCTGCCTGAACGGCGGAGTGAGATTGTAATCCAATTCAAACCGGTGCCGCACAATGTGTTCGGCGCGCGCGGCGGACGGTTGGAGGCCAACACCCTGATCATCCGGTTGCAGCCAGAGGAATATGTACGGCTGCTGGTGATGGCGAAGGAGCCAGGTCTGGATCGCGGCGGGGTTACGCTGCGTGAAGTGCCGCTCGACCTGTCGCTTACCACCGCTTTTGCAGGGTCGCGCCGCCGGATCGCCTATGAACGGCTCCTGCTCGATTTGATTGAGGGTGACCAGACCCTGTTCGTGCGCCGCGACGAGGTCGAGGCACAGTGGAAATGGGTCGATGCTATCCGCGAACTTTGGAAGACGACCGGATTGAGGCCCAAAAATTACGGCGCAGGTAGCTGGGGGCCCAATGCCGCCATCGCACTTGCCGAACGGGATGGAGTAAGCTGGCATGAGTAAGCTGAACGCCACCTTGGAAGCGGTTACCGCGCGGGTCATCGAACGGTCAAAGCCGGGACGCGCTGCCTATCTGGACCTGATTGCGCGGCAACGGGATGCCGGCGTCAACCGGCCGACCTTGAGCTGTGGTAATCTCGCCCATGGCTTTGCCGCCAGCGGTGAAGACAAGGCCGCAATCCGTGGCGGCAAGGCGATGAATATCGGCATCATCAGCGCCTATAATGACATGCTGTCCGCGCATCAGCCCTATGGACGCTACCCTGAACAGATGAAGATATTCGCCCGCGAAGTCGGCGCCACGGCACAGGTCGCTGGAGCCACCCCGGCCATGTGCGACGGGGTGACGCAAGGGCAGGATTCGATGGAATTGTCGCTGTTCAGCCGCGACGTGATTGCCATGGCGACCGCCATAGGTCTGAGCCACGGGATGTTCGAAAGCATCGCGATGCTCGGCATTTGCGACAAGATCGTGCCCGGCTTGCTGATCGGTGCATTACGCTTCGGCCATTTACCGACGATATTGATTCCCGCAGGCCCCATGCCGTCCGGCCTCGCCAACAAGGAAAAGCAGCGTGTCCGCCAGCTTTATGCCGAAGGCAAAGTTGGCCGCGCCGAATTGCTGGATGCGGAAGCTGCCTCCTATCATGGGGCAGGGACCTGCACCTTTTACGGTACGGCCAATTCCAACCAGATGATGATGGAAGTGATGGGGCTGCACATTCCCGGTGCGGCCTTCATCAATCCGGGTACGAAATTGCGCACCGAATTGACGCGCGCGGCGGTGCACCGTCTTGCCGAAATTGGTTGGGAAGGCGAAGATTACCGTCCGCTTGGCCTCTGCGTCGATGAAAAGGCGATTGTGAATGCCTGCGTCGGATTGCTGGCCACCGGCGGGTCGACCAACCATGCCCTGCATATTCCCGCTATTGCGCGTGCGGCAGGCATCATGATTGATTGGGAAGATCTCGACCAATTGTCGTCCGTGGTGCCGTTGATTGCACGTGTCTATCCCAACGGTTCGGGTGACGTGAACCACTTCCACGCGGCAGGCGGGATGGGCTATGTGATCCGCGAGTTGCTGGATGCAGGGCTGTTGCACCGCGACATCATGACCGTCGCGGCGGACGATCTGACCGCTTATGGACAAGAACCGGTTTTGCAGGATGAGCAACTGAGCTGGCGCGAGGCACCTGCCGTGACGGCCGATGAATCGATGCTCCGCCCGCCCTCCAACCCGTTCAGTCCGGATGGTGGTATGCGGCTCGTCACCGGCAATCTGGGCCGCGCTACCTTCAAAACCAGCGCAGTCGATCCGGCGCGGTGGACCATCGAAGCGCCCGTGCGGGTCTTCCACGACCAGAACGACGCTTTGGCCGCGTTCAAGGCGGGTGAACTCGATCGCGATGTGATTGTCGTTATCCGGTTCCAGGGGCCGGCCGCCAATGGCATGCCCGAACTGCACAAGTTGACCCCGCCGCTCGGTGTACTGCAGGACAAGGGCTTCAAGGTCGCACTCGTCACCGATGGCCGTATGTCGGGTGCGTCGGGCAAGGTTCCTGCAGCGATCCACCTCAGTCCGGAAGCTGCACGCGGCGGTGCCATTGCGAAATTGCAGGATGGCGATGTGGTCCGGCTGTGCGCCAATGACGGGGCGCTGAATGTTCTGGTCGACGAAGCGGAATGGGCGGGTCGGATGGCTGTTCCGATGCCTTCGGGCCATGTGGGTACAGGACGCGAATTGTTCGCGCTGATGCGCGCCACCGCCGATGAGGCAGAGAAGGGCGGCTCGGCGATGCTGGCGGCGGCAGGTCTGTGATGGAGATTGTTTCGGTCGATATCGGTGGCACGCATGCCCGCTTCGCCATTGCCGAGGTGTCCGGTGGGCGTGTTGTCTCGCTGGGTGAAGCGGTAACGCTCAAGACGGCGGAGCATGCGAGCTTTCAAACTGCATGGGAAGATTTTGGCCGGATCACCGCAAAGCCTTTGCCGCGCGCTGCCGCAATTGCGATTGCCGGGCCTGTCGATGCAGACGTTATCAAGCTGACCAACAATCCCTGGATTATACGGCGGTCACTGGTCTGCGAAAAACTCAACGTCGACAGTTTTGTCATCGTCAATGATTTCGGCGCCGTGGGCCACGCGGTGGCGCAGGCGGGTGCAGAGCATTTTCTCCACCTGACGGGGCCGGAACAGCCATTGGCCGATAGTGGTACGATCAGCATCATTGGACCCGGAACCGGGCTTGGCGTCGCGCATGTCTGGCGCAAGGGCGACGGTTACCATGTGCAAGCGACCGAAGGTGGGCATATCGATTTCGCACCTCTCGACAGTATAGAGGATGCGTTGCTCGAACGGTTGCGGAAACGGTATCGCCGGGTTTCGGCGGAACGCGTCGTGTCGGGGCCGGGGCTAGTGGAAATTTACGAAGCCTTGGCCGCGCTGGAAGGCAAAGCCGTCCAGCAACTTGACGACAAGCAGCTTTGGCAATTGGGCATGTCGGGTGAGGACAGTCTTGCTGCAGCCGCGGTGGACCGTTTCTGTCTGTCGCTGGGCAGCGTCGCGGGCGACATTACCCTCGCGCAGGGCGGATTTGCAGGTGTCGTTATCGCCGGTGGCCTCGGACTGCGGATCAAGGATATCCTCGTCCGCTCCGGCTTTGCTGAGCGTTTCCGCGCCAAGGGGCGCTTCGAATCGTTGATGGCCGGAATTCCGGTCAAGCTCATTACCCATCCGCAACCCGGCCTTTTCGGCGCGGCGGCGGCTTATGCACAGGAGCATGCGCAGTGAACGCAATCGAAACCATCATGCGCACCGCACCGGTCATTCCGGTGCTCGTCATCGAAGACGTCGCCCATGCCCGCCCGGTCGCCGAAGCGCTGGTCGCCGGCGGGCTTCGCGTATTGGAGGTGACTTTGCGCACGGCGGCGGCGCTGGATGTCATTGCGGAAATGAAGAAAGTGCCCGGCGCGATTGTGGGGGCAGGGACCGTTGTCGATATCCCCGGCCTTGAAAGCGCCATTGCCGCTGGTTCGGAATTTATTGTGTCGCCGGGTCTGACCGAAAATCTTGGCAAGGCTGCGGTTGCCAAGGGCATTCCGTTCCTGCCGGGCATCGCCAATGCGGGCGATATCATGCGCGGGCTGGATTTGGGCCTCAAACATTTCAAATTTTTCCCGGCTGAGGCGAATGGCGGGCTTCCGGCGTTGAAATCGCTGATCGGTCCCTTTGGTCAATGCAAATTTTGCCCCACGGGAGGCATCAAACAGGAAACCGCTGCCGATTGGTTGGCGGTTTCTGAAATTTTATGTGTTGGCGGTAGCTGGCTTGTTGGTAAAGGGACACCGGATGTTGTGGCGATAGAGGCTGCAGCGCGCGCCGCCGCGGCGCTACGCACATGATGGAGTAACAAGCAGATGGCCGAAGAGATTGAATGGTGGGAATTTGATGCCGCCGAGGATTTGATTGATGCGGTAGTCGGCGATGTGAGTTTCATTATCGAAAGCGCCCTCGACGCGCGCGGGCAGGCACTGGTGGCCTTTCCCGGTGGTTCGACGCCAAAACCCATTTTGGAAAAGCTCGCCGAATCGAAAATCCGGTGGAAGAGTGTGACGATCATTCCGACCGACGACCGGCTGGTCCCCGTTGATAGCCCGCTGTCCAATGTCGCGATGATCGCGAAGATTTTCATTCCCAAAGGCGCGCGCGTTCTTCCGATCACGAGCGATGCGGCGGATCATAAGCTCGCCGGAAACGCGGCAAATGCACGGCTTGCCGACCTGCACTGGCCGCCTGATCTGGTATGGCTGGGTATGGGCGCGGACGGGCATACGGCCTCGATCTTTCCCGGACCCGATCTCGACGATGCGCTGAACGGCGGCAAGGATGTGCGTGCCGTGGGCGTCGCGCCGGATCCCTTGCCCGAAGAAGCGCCCGTCAACCGCGTGACCCTGACAGCCACCGCGATTGCGTCTGCGCGTACAACGATGCTGGTGATCTCCGGCGCGAAAAAGCGCGAGGTGCTGGAGCAGGCGATAGAGGACGGTGCGAAGTCCGGCTATCCGGTGGGTCAGGTGCTCGAAAAGATCACCATCCCGGTCGACATCTACTGTCTGGACGCCTGACTTTAGAGGCGGCGATACTTGATCGGTGCGGCCGGTTCGTTCAGCTTTTTCAGATAGTTGGGCATTTCCAGTTCGGCTTGGCCGACAGGTTTGCGTGCATCCATGGGGTTGATCGGATGGTCGAAGGCGATGCCGATGCGGCCTTCGGTGACCCATGCCACATGGCCGCTGATCCAGCCGATGCTGCGCAGGTGGATTTCCACAGGCTCGCCACGTGCAACGCGTAAAGGGGCTTCGGCCATCAGGCCGCCTGCGGACAGGTTGCGGATCCGGACTTCGCGATCTTCGCTGACATTGGCAAAACGCAGTACAGCCTTCAAAAGCAGGCTATCGCGATTATTCCCACGTTTGGCTGAAGCAGGATTATCAATATTCAGCAGATCGTTCATTTCGCGCACCCAGAAGGCTAAGTTACCTATTATGTTACGCGTTATTACTGCCATTAAAATGTAGCCAAAAGGTTAATGGCCACCGATTTTCGAGGATTAGACGAAGCATCCGTTAACCAAGAAGGCCAACATGATGGATAGGTTTGACCGGAACGCGGACGACCTTAATCGTCGCGCGAAACCCGTTCCTGCCGTTCGTGCCGTTCCTGCGCTTCCAGCGTCATCGTCGCGATCGGACGGGCGCGTAGGCGGGCGAGCGAGATCGGTTCGCCAGTGACCTGGCAATAGCCATATTCACCCTCGCTAATGCGGCGCAAAGCGGCATCAATCTTGGAAATCAGCTTGCGCTGGCGATCGCGGGTGCGCAGCTCGATGCTCCAGTCGGTCTCGCTTGATGCGCGGTCGTTGAGGTCGGGTTCGCGGATCGGACCGTCCTGCAACTGGTTCAAAGTACCCTGCGCTTCGGCAAGGATGCTGTTCTTCCAGTCCATCAGCTGCCGTTCAAAGAACTTCAGCTGTTTTTCGTTCATAAATGGCTCGTCGTCCGAGGGCACATATGACGGGTCTAGATCAATGTCTAAGCCACTGGTTTCACTGCTATTATCTTGAGGCTTGGCGCTGGCGCCCATTATGTAATCTCCACCTCTTGCGGCCCGGGCGGGAACCCGGGGACCCGCATGAATACAACTCTCGGGCGGCGATATAGACTCGGGGTTATAGGCACACAAGCAGCAAATTGCCGAACCGCATTTTGGGCCCGCAAAAGCTGTGGAAATGGCTCCGGGCTGTAAATAGTCGCAATGTAAACAGTTCCAGTTCGGGACGCTTTGGCTTTTCCCCACTGAAATTCCGCATTTTTCACAAAGCGGGGTCTCGAAACAGGGTTAATACAATTGAGCTTAACCAATAGTTCTGCCTTTCTCGCTACATCAGGAGGCGTGAACAAAGGTCTGTAGCCCAGATCCCGTTCCCAGCCCCAATGCTGAAGAAGGTCGAGATTATGTCAGTACGCATGGCTTTAGCGAAATTATGTGCCTGCACGTGCGGCGGCGCTTTGATCGGTGGTGGTGCGATGCAAGTCGCTGATACGCCCCCTGCTCAAGTGCACAAGGTTGCCAAGAAAAAGCACAAGGTACGCAAGATCGCGCACCATAAGCCCGTCCGCAAGGTAAAGCGCGTTCGCAAGGTTGTCCGCACGACAACAACGAGCACCTGCACACCAAGCGTTGTGACGGTTGCAAGCCAGGGCATGCCACCCATTCCCGTTCCTTTCATGCCACCTGCACCTTATGAAGGCGGCAGCAGCGGCGGCGTTCCTGTCATCATCGGCGGATCGGGCGGCTTTGGCGGCGGTTTCGGCGGCGGCTTCTTTGGCGGCTTCTCAGGCGGTGGCGGCGGAAGCAGCGGTACCGTGGTCATCTCGTCCACCTCCAGCAGCACCGGCGGTATCAGCAGCTCGACCTCTTCGGGCGGTTCGAGCACCTCGACCGGCGGCTCCAGCACATCCACGGGTGGTTCGAGCACCTCGAGCACCTCGGGCGGCGTATCGACCTCGACCGGCGGTGTCAGCACCTCGACCTCGACAGGCGGCGTTTCCACTTCAACCGGCGGCGTTTCGACCTCGACCGGTGGAATTAGTACCTCGACCGGCGGCGTTTCAACCTCGACCGGTGGCGTTTCGACTTCGACAGGTGGCGTCTCCACATCGTCGGGCAATGTCAGCACCTCAAGCGGTGCCGTCAGCAGTTCGTCTTCCTCGTCTTCGTCCAGCTCATCCTCATCCTCCAGTTCGTCGTCGAGCAGCAGCTCGTCTTCGGGTGGAAATGGCGGCGGCTCTGGCGGTCACGGTTCCTCGAGCTATGGCGGTTCAGGCGGCCACGGTTCGTCCAGCTACGGCGGTTCGGGCGGCAGCAACGGTTCGAGCGGCTCTTCGGGCAGCTCCGGCTCCAGCGGCTCGTCGGGCAGCTCGGGTTCGAGCAGCGGGTCGTCATCGTCGAGTTCGTCTTCTTCTGGCTCGTCCTCGTCTTCGGGCGGTTCATCCAGCTTTGGCGGCAGCACATCTTCCTCGTTCGGCGGCACATCTTCGGGTGCGTCTTCGTCGAGCAGCAGCTCTTCTTCATCCTCCAGTTCGTCGTCTTCGTCGAGCGGTGGATCGACGGGCGGCTCCACCGGCGGCACCGATGTTCCGGCCCCGCCTATGGTCCTGCTCTTCGGCGCAGCCGCAGCCGGCCTGTTCGCCCGCCGCCGCGCAGCCAAGAAATCCAAGGATACAATCGCAGCATAGGGGGTGCTGCCTTGTATCTGTTGAAAGGGCGGTTCTCGGAGCCGCCCTTTTTTTATGTGGGGATGTTGGGGACTGTCCCCAACACATACCCCCACACACCCTTTTTCGTTGCGAAACCTCCGGCGCGTCGGCATAGCCTGCCGCCATGCACGACTTGAAATATATACGCGAAAATCCCGAAGCTTTTGACGCGGCGCTGAAACGGCGCGGGGCGGCTGCTGTGTCGGCGTCCTTGCTGGCGCTCGATGAAAAACGGCGGGCGGTCCAGACTGAAATGCAGGCATCGCAAGCACGGCGCAATGAAGCGTCGAAAGCCATTGGTGCGGCCATGGGGAAGGGCGATACCGCCACGGCAGAAGCGCTGAAGGCCGAGGTCGCATCGCTGAAAGACAGCATGCCGCAAATGGAAGAGCAGGAACGCGCCCTGGCGTCCGAACTGGACGGGCTGCTCGCCGCTCTACCCAATTTGCCTTCGGATGAAGCTCCCGATGGAGCGGATGAGACGGAGAATGTCGAACAGCTTCGTTGGGGCCAGCAGCGCAACTTTGATTTTGAACCCAAGGACCATGCAGACCTTGGCCCGGCATTGGGGCTGGATTTTGAAACCGGCGTTGCCATTTCGGGCGCGCGCTTTACTTTCATGCGCGGACAAATGGCGCGGCTGAACCGGGCGATTGGCCAGTTCATGCTGGATCACCACACCGTGCAGCGCGGCTATACAGAATGTGCGACGCCCTATCTGGTCAAACAGGAATCGCTGTTCGGCACCGGCCAGCTCCCCAAATTTGCCGAGGATAATTTCCAGACTACCGATGGCCGTTGGCTTATTCCGACCGCGGAAGTATCGCTGACCAATAGCGTGCGCGAACAGATATTGGACGATGCCGCGCTGCCGATCCGTATGACCGCGTTGACGCCCTGTTTCCGGTCGGAAGCAGGTGCCGCAGGACGCGATACCAAGGGGCTCATTCGCCAGCACCAGTTTGAAAAGGTCGAACTGGTCTCTATCGTGCGTCCCGAAGATAGCGTTGCGGAACATGAACGGATGGTCGAGTCGGCCGAAGGCATCCTGCAGGCGCTGGAATTACCATATCGCAAGATGTTGCTGTGCACCGGCGATATGGGTGCGAGCGCGCGCAAGACCTATGATCTGGAGGTCTGGTTGCCGGGGCAGGGGCTCTATCGCGAGATTTCGAGCTGCTCCAATTGCGGAGATTGGCAGGCCCGCCGGATGAACACCCGCTATCGCCCCGCCGACAGCAAGGGGACGGCGTTCGTGCACACGCTGAACGGCTCCGGCCTCGCCGTCGGTCGTACATTGGTGGCCATTCTCGAAAATTATCAACAAGCCGATGGAAGTGTCTCAATTCCCTCGGCTTTGCTGCCCTATATGGGCGGAATTACCCGATTGGAGCCGATGGCCTGATGCGTATTTTGCTGACAAATGACGACGGCGTGAATGCGCCGGGGCTAAAGGTGCTCGAACAGATAGCGCGGACAATCAGCGACGATGTCTGGATTGTCGCCCCAGCCGAGGAAAATTCGGGTGCGGGGCATTCGCTGACTCTGACCCGTCCGGTCCGCATCCGGCAGCATGGGGACAAGCATTATTCGGTTTCGGGAACACCGACGGATTCGGTAATGCTCGGTCTGGGCGTCATCATGAAAGACGCGAAGCCGGACCTGATCTTGTCCGGCGTCAACCGCGGCGCAAATCTGGGCGATGACATCACCTATTCAGGCACCGTATCCGCCGCCATGGAAGGCGCGCTTGCCGGCGTGCGGTCAATTGCAATGAGCCAAGTCTACAGCAAGGAAGGCATGGCCGACAGCGTGCCCTTTTCCGCCGCAGAGGCTTGGGGTGAACGCGTTCTTCGGCCTTTGCTCGACATGCCGGCCACGCCGCGCACATTGATTAACATCAACTTCCCCGCGCTGTTACCGCAGGATGTCAAAGGCATCCAGGTCGCGCGGCAGGGGTTCCATGATTATAGCCGGGGCTCGATCGTCAAAGGCACCGACCCGCGTGGCTATGATTATTACTGGTTCGGCCTGCACGGCATGGTGCACACTTCGGGCCATGACACGGACCTCGAGGTCATCGAGGACGGCTATATCGCCGTGACGCCGTTGCAACTCGACCTGACGCACCGCGAGTCGCTTGCGGCGTTGCATCAGGCTTATGGGGGCTGACGGGGTTGGGGACAGTCCCCAACCGACATCAACTGCCCAGAAAAACGAAAACCAGCCCCATCGCGGCGTAGAACACCACCCAATAGCCCGCATCAATCGCGAACAGCTTACCCGATTTGCGTGCGAACAAATAATTGGTGCCAATGGCCGGCACGATATAGCCGAGGGCAATTCCGGTCGAAATCATCAGCGTTGCCCGCGTATTGGTGTCGAAGAACGCCAGCAAATGCCCCAAAAACACCGCCGAAAGCACTGAAAAGGCAAAGGTCAGCCCGTAAATCTTCAGCATATTGGCCTTTTTAAGCTCTTCTTCGGTAAAGCCATTTTCGGCCATCCAGATTTTGCCAAATATGGGCCCGTACCAAAGCCCGCCGACCAGAAATCCGGCCGCCGCGGCGACTAAAATCGCCAGTAAATTTGCATTTGCCATGATTACCTCCTCCATAGAAGGCAGGTTGTATACCCCGCAGGTGCCTTTATCCAGTCAGCATGAAAGGCGGCCATGTCTTCGCGGATTTGCTTCACCTTAGCCGTGTCCATGTCTGGCATCGGGACATGTGAGGCTTCGCAAGCCGATCGGGCAATGTCCAAAAAGGATTCGGGCTCGGCGGGTTGTCCCCATGCATCGGCTTCAAAACATTCAACCAAGCGTTCGGCTTGCAGCAATTGGGTGATTCCGTCATCGGGCTTTTCCGCCCGCGTCGCGCTCGCATGGCCACCCGATTTAGCCAAGGCCTGAATTTCTTCTGGATTTAAGCCCTGCTCGACCTTGCCCCAAAATGCATCATGCATCGACAGAGCCTGTTCGACAAAGAAGTGAACAGCGTCGTGCAACGTCGGTCCCTTCTTAGGGAAACTCAGTTTTTCCATTGATCCATTGTCTCGGGTGGCGACAATCCAGTCTCGGTCCGATCCCTTTGTGAACTCAATCTTCAACATGGTCGCTTCTTTCTCGAAAAACCTGCGCCGGATGCCATTGTACTGGCGCCGTGACAAGCGCGTACAAACCCGCTATGCGCGCCGCCATCATGGCAACTCAAATCAAAGCAGCGCCCAAGGTGGGCATGGTCTCCCTCGGCTGTCCCAAGGCACTGGTCGACAGCGAACGTATTCTGACGAAGCTGCGCGCCGACGGCTATGGCCTGTCGCCCGATTATGCAGGTGCAGACGTGGTGTTGGTGAACACCTGCGGATTTCTCGACTCTGCCAAAGAGGAAAGCCTTGAAGCCATTGGTGAGGCGATTGCCGAAAATGGCCGGGTGATTGTTACCGGATGCATGGGCAATGAAGCCGACGTCATTCGCGCCCGTTTTCCGGACGTTTTGGCCATTACCGGCGCGCATCAATATGAAGATGTGGTGTCCGCCGTCCACGCTGCAGCCCCGCCCGCGCGCGGTGCTTTTGTCGATCTGGTGCCCGAGGGTGGCCTGAAACTGACACCCCGCCATTATAGCTATTTGAAGATTTCCGAAGGCTGCAACCATAGCTGCGCCTTTTGCATCATCCCGTCACTGCGGGGCAAACTCGTCAGCCGCCGGATTGATGCCGTATTGCGTGAAGCAGAAAAGCTGGTGTCCGCGGGGACCAAGGAATTGCTGGTCATTAGCCAGGATACATCGGCCTATGGCGTTGATACGCGCCATGAAAGCCGGGAGTGGAAAGGTCGCGACGTCCGCGCGCATATGACCGATCTGGCCCGCGAGCTGGGCGGTCTGCGGACAAGCGAAGGCGTCGCGCCATGGGTGCGGCTGCATTATGTCTATCCCTATCCGCATGTGGATGATGTGATCCCGTTGATGGCGGAAGGTTTCCTGACGCCTTATCTCGACATTCCGTTCCAGCATGCCGCGCCCAATGTGCTGAAGGCCATGAAACGGCCCGCAAATGAAGCCAAGGTGCTCGAACGCATTCGCAACTGGCGTAATATTGCGCCCGATATCGCAATCCGCTCCAGCTTTGTCGTCGGCTTCCCCGGCGAAACCGAGGCGGATTTTGAATATTTGCTCGAATGGCTGGACGAAGCACAACTCGACCGCGTTGGTGCGTTCCGTTTCGAACCGGTCGAAGGCGCGCAGGCCAATGCGCTGCCCAATCCGGTGCCGGAAGAGGTAAAGGAAGAGCGTTTCCAGCGGATCATGGCCAAAACCGCCGCCATCAGCGCGGCGAAACTGGCAGCGAAGGTGGGACGCACTTTGCCGGTCATCATCGACGAAATTGGTGAACCCGACGAAGACGGCAGCATCGGCGCCACGGGCCGCAGCCAGGCGGATGCGCCGGAAATCGACGGCCATGTCTACCTGCGCGACGTCGCGGCGACCGTGAAGGAAGGCGATATCGTTTCGGTCGCGATCGAGGATGCGGATGAGCATGACTTGTTTGGGGTGATTGCGGGGTAGGGTTCTGTACGGCGTTGGGGACTGTCCCCCTGGGGACTGTCCCCTGACCACCACACATCGCTTGCCGCGAAAAAACATCTGGGATAGTCGGAGCGAAACCCGATAACCGAAAGTCCCCCATGTCCGACGATAATCCGCTTCCTACCGGCTACCAGCTTTCGGCGTTGGATCCGACCTATCGCGAGACACCGTGGGTGCCGCTCGACCGGCTGCGCGCGGCGGATCCTGTGCATCATGACCAGCAACTGGGCCGCTATTTCCTGACCCGTGGCGCGGAAGTGTCCGAGCTTATCAAAAATCGTGAACTGAATGCCGACCCGCGCAAGGCCAATGACGGCAGTTTTTCCAAGACGCTGTACGGGAATAACAGCAAAGAGCTTTCGATCCTGATGCTCGATGACCCTGAGCATAAGCGGCAGCGGACGTTGGTATTGCAGGCGTTTAACAAGCGGTCGGTCGATGCGCTGCTGCCCCGGATCGAGCAGATCGCGTGTGACCTGCTTGACGACATCGCCGCTACGGACGGCGAGTTTGATTTTGTGCAGCTTTTCGGGTCGCCCCTGCCGACCACGGTGATGGCGGAATTGCTGGGGATCAATGCGGCGGATCGCAAGGATTTCCGCCGCTGGTCGCTGGGCTGTATGCAGGCGCTCAATCCCTTCCGCACGCCGGAGCAGACGGCCTTATATGAAGAATCGACGACCGTGCTCGCCGATTATCTGGCGCGCGAGGTCGACCTGCGGCGGACTAACCCGAGCGATGATCTCATCACCCGGCTAGCGCAGGCCGAGGAGGCGGGCGATACACTGACCACGCAGGACATCGTGTTGTTGATCCGCTTGCTGCTGATCGCGGGGAATTCGACCACGACCGACATGCTGGGGGCAGGGGTCGTTCAATTGCTGAAAAATCCCGACCAGCTCGCCAAATTCCGCGCGCGCCCGGACCTGCACGACAATGCGATGGACGAAATCCTGCGTGTCGAACCGCCAGTGACGCAAGTGCTGCGCAGCGCGCATCAGGATATGCAGGTTGCCGACAAGCAGGTGAAGCAGGGCGACACGATCCACATGTCGCTCTTTGGCGTGCATTTCGATCCGGAGGTCAATCCCGACCCGCTGAAATTCGACATTGAGCGGCCCAATATCCAGCATTTCGCCTTTGGCGGCGGCGCGCATTATTGCCTTGGCGCGGGGCTGGGCAAGGCGCAGGCGAAGATTGCGCTGCCGTTGCTGTTCGAACGCTTCCCCGACCTCGCCTTTGCACCGGGCCGCGAGGTAAAGCACAAGATCGCACCTGCCTTTAACGGCTATGGCGAAATCTGGCTGGTGAAGTAACCGCTACCCCTTTTTGGGCGGTAGCGGGAAGAAGCCGGACGTGCGGGCCACATATTCGGCATAGCCCGGCCGCGTTTTCTTCATGCCATATTCCAGCAACGGTTTGCCCGACCATTTGGTGAGCGTGAAGGTCAGGAACAACGGGCCGACGATGCTGATCCAGCCGGGCAGGCCCGATTCCGCAGCAATCAGCCATATGCCCCACCAGGTGCAGGCATCGCCGAAATAATTGGGGTGGCGGGTATAGCGCCACAGGCCGGTGTCGAGCACCTTACCCTTGTTGGCCGGATCCTTGCGAAAGGCGTTGAGCTGCGCGTCGCCGATGGTTTCAAAGGCGATACCGATCAGCGCGATGGCGGCACCAACGGCGCCGAGCGGGCCAATAACGGTGCGGCCACCCTCGCTCGCCCAGATGCCAAGCTGCGCCGGAAGGCAGGTAATGAACAGCAGCGGCGCCTGCGTCAGAAATACTGCGATCAGCGACGTTTTGGCCCAGCTCCAGCCCTTTTTCTCCATACGGCTGGCCATGATCTTGGTATAGCGCGGGTCTTCGCCATGCGCGCGCCAGCGGACCCATAAATGGATCGTCAGCCGCATTCCCCACAGCGTCGTCAGTCCCAGAATAAGGTTGGAGCGCGCGCCGGGATTAGCCGACTGCGCCCATGTCGCCCACGCCAGCACGACCATGCCAAATGCCCAGAAGGCATCGATAAAGGACACATCCCGGATCCGCACCGAATATGCCCAGAGCAGCAATATCGCGACCATCAGCGCCACGCCGTTCAGGGCGAGAGTAGAAAAAACATCGGTCATTCTTCGTCCTTCGCCAACACTGCGGTCATGCCCTTTGCAGGATGCTTGGGCGTCACCTTGGCATAGATTTCGGCCACTTTGGCCATGTCCGCCTTATAGTCGCCCGTTGGCCAAATTGCGGGACCCAGTCCACCGGATTTGGACGGATAGTCCATCATCCCGACCACGAGCGGCACGCCCGCGCCTACCGCGATATGGTAGAAACCCGTCTTCCACGCCTTCACCGTATCACGGGTCCCCTCAGGCGCAATGGTCAGCATGAATTCGGTGCGCCGCTGAAATTCGTCGACCATCTGCTGGACATAATTTTTGCTCGACGACCGGTCGACCGGCACGCCGCCCATATCGAGCATGAAATTTTTCCAGGGCCAGCGGAAGAGCGAGCTTTTGGCCATGAAATGTGGACGGATACCGAGTTCATCGGTCAGTCCGAGAAAATAGACAAAGTCCCAATTGGAGGTGTGCGGGGCGGCGATAAGCACGAATTTGCGCGGTTCCGGCACAACTCCATGCGCGCGCCAACCATGCCGCCGGTAGATGCCGACCAGTGCTTTTCGGAAAAGCCGGGAAATCCAGCTTGGCTTCCGCTCCTCAAATGACATTCTTGTCCTCCCCGGATCTCTGCTTAACGAAGTTACCGCCTGCTGCAAACGGCTTGTTTCAAAGATACGCAGGCGCTAGGCATCCGGACGCAATGACAACAAATAAGCGGGAAAAATAATGTCGCAAAACGCGCAGGGTGCAATACCGGTGATATCCTCAACGGGATTGTTTACGCCGACCGATACGATCAGCAATGAAGAGCTCGTCGCCAGCTTCAACGCCTATGCGGACCGCTATAATGCAGCGCATCCCGATGCCGAGCCGCTGACCCACAGCTCGGTCGAATTTGTCGAAAAGGCGAGTGGCATCAAATCCCGCCATGTGATGGACAAGGCTGCAATCCTCGATCCCGATATCATGGAGCCACGTTATCCCGAACGGCCCAACGACCAGATTTCGCTGATGGCGGAAATCGGCGTCGCCGCTTGCCGGCAAGCGCTAGAGGCCGCCGGACGCGATGTGGCTGATGTCGACGCGGTTTTATGCGCTGCATCCAATATGCAACGTGCCTATCCGGCAATGGCGGTCGAAATACAGCATGAGCTCGGAATGCAGCGCGGCTTCGGCTTTGACATGAATGTTGCCTGTTCGTCCGCCACCTTCGGTATCCAGACCGCCGCCGACTATATCCGTAGCGGCAATGCAAAGTCGGTATTGGTAGTCAATCCGGAAATCACCTCCGGCCATTTGAACTGGCGCGACCGCGACAGCCATTTTATTTTCGGCGATGTCGCAACAGCGATACTGGTCGAGGCGCGTGATATTGCTCCGGAACAGCATTGGGAAATTCTCGGCACCCGCCTGAAGACCCAGTTTTCCAATAATATCCGGAACAATTTCGGTTTCCTGAACCGCGCCCATGGCGACGGTCCTGTCGACCAGAGCGGACCGCGCAACGACAAGCTGTTCGTGCAGGAAGGGCGCAAGGTTTTCAAGGAAGTGGTGCCGATGGTCGGGCAGATGATCCTGGAGCATGCCGACAGTCTGGGGCTGTCCGGATCGGACTTGCGCCGCATGTGGCTGCATCAGGCCAATACCGGCATGAACCGCCTGATCGCGCATAAGGTTTTGGGACATGAAGCCAGCGAAGATGAAAGTCCGACCGTGCTTGACACCTATGCCAATACGTCCAGCGCCGGTTCGATCATTGCTTTCCACAAGCATAATGCCGATCTTTCGGCGGGCGATGTGGGGCTGATCTGTTCGTTTGGCGCGGGTTATTCGGCCGGCTGTGTCTTTGTTCGCAAGGTCGCCTAAGCCACTTTCATATTTTTCAGTCCGGCGCTGATGTCAGTGTCGCAAGGCCAGCGCCGGATTTGTTTTGATGATGTGCTCGTAAACCGCCGGATAGAGTTTCCGTTTGAATTCGCAGCCATAATAGTCGTTCTCGTGCCAGGCGATCCGGGCTTCCATCGCCTCTAATCCCGGCATGGTCAGAAAAATGGTGCGATCCTTGGGGATCAGGAAAACACAATGCATCCGGAAACCTGATTGCGACAGGTCTATAACGGATATCTTTTGCTTCCCTCCGCCTCTTTCCCGGACTTCACCGGCAATGCGGACCTCGTCCCGTCGGAACAGGCGCGAGTTAAAGAGATGTTCGTCTCCAGCCAACCGCTGCCTCCTGCTAAACGGAAATATAGTTTCCTTAACGGCAGCGGCAAGCAATCCTTTATGTCCGCTTCGGATCAATCCAATATCATGGCGAGCAGGATATAGATCAGGATCGGCGAACCAAAGCCAATCAGGGTGGCTACCGCAAAGATCAGGCGAACGATCATCGGGTCAATCCCGGACCAATTTGCCAATCCAGCGCATACGCCGAGGATCTTCTTATTGGCTTTATCCAGAACCAAACGTGCCATTTTTATAACTCCCTAAACAAGATGAATGTGGATGGTTTGCGCCGTCTTAAGCAACGAGGCTTGCAACAGGAGCAACAGCGGGTGCAACGCTCAGGCCGATGGTGATGAATGCGCATACAACTGCTGCAAAGACCGATACGATTTGATTACGCGAAGACTGTGTCATTTTAAGTTCCTTTTCAATTTGCCGAACCATTCCGGCTATGCAGACTACTGTGCACGGGGTGTGCCAGTTTTGAAAAAGACATATAATACAATGCTATAATTGAATTATGAAGCAATCGTCAGTGTTGTAACATTTCATAAAGTGGTGAAATATCCCAATAGTTGGTAAGTGGATTTCGCCAAATAACCGGGTTGACCCTAGCCCGCCATGATATAGCAGAAACGGCAGATGGCCCTTTCCCGACTGACCCTGACCGAATTTCGCAATCACGTCCATCTGACGTTGACTCCGCAAGCGCCGTTCATTGCGCTCTACGGCGCGAACGGGGCGGGGAAAACGAATATATTGGAAGCGGTATCCTTGCTGGTCCCGGGGCGGGGGTTGCGCCGTGCGGCCCTTTCCGAAATGGCCTATAGCGCGGGGAGCGGCGGCTTTTCGATTTCGGCCGAGCTCGATGGTACCGTCATCGGCACCGGTATAGACGCTGCCCAGCCCGAACGGCGCAAAGTGCGCATCAACAGCGCCAATGCCACGATCAACAATCTGGCGGAGTGGATTTCGGCGATTTGGCTGACCCCGGCGATGGACCGGCTCTTTGTCGATGGTGCCGGCGCGCGGCGGCGGTTTCTGGACCGGCTGGTCCTTGCACTAGAGCCGAACCACGCCCGCAACAGCAGCCGCTATGAAAAGGCCGTGCAGCAGCGCAACCGCATCCTGACGTCGCCGGATGGCGCGGATCCTCTTTGGCTTGACGCGATTGAAGCGCAAATGGCCGAGAGCGGGGCGGCGATCATCGAAGCGCGGGCGCGCATGTTGCAGTCGCTGGCCGTTCAACTGGACCATGCGCCGACGGACCCTTTTCCAGTGCCTGCAATTATTCTGGCGATGGACGGCCCGGTTTCGGCTGATGATCTTAAAGCCCATTGGCGCACGACACGGCGCAAGGATGCCGGGGCAGGGCGCACTCTGACCGGCCCCCACCGCGCCGACCTGGTCGTGCACAACCGTGCCAATGGGCAGGCGGCGGACCGCTGTTCGACCGGCGAGCAGAAGGCACTGATGCTCTCGCTTATCCTCGCCCACGCGGCACTGGTATCCGCGCAGCGTGGCGCGCCGCCGATTTTATTGCTCGACGAAGTCGCCGCCCACCTCGACCCCGACCGCCGCGCGGCGTTGTTCGCGCGATTGGGTGAGACGGGCGCACAGGTGTGGATGACCGGAACCGAAGCCGCGTTGTTCGACGCCATCGGCCCCGCGGCGCATTTGGTAGCGGTTCCGGGAGTGGGTTGAAGTTTTGAACCGTCCCAAACCGCATTTCGCAAGAAGATGTGGGTGCACCAATTAGTTACACCACACCGTCACCCTGAAACAAGTTCAGGGTGACGGGGCTATTGAGAGACCTGGACTGATTATGATTGCACGTTGAGTTCGGTCGTGCCGAAGTAACGGTCAGCATAGCGAACCGGGGAACTGCCCTTCACAGGACAATTCCCCGTCATCAATCACTTCGCCTTGCTGGCTTTACCCGTCGCCTTTTTGGGTGCCTTGGGCTTGGCGGCCTTGGGCGGGGCGGGGGTTATTTCGAAGGCGGGGGCGCCGTCTTTCATGTGCACTGCGACTTCGCCACCATGCACCAGCTTTCCGAACAGCAATTCTTCGGCCAGCGGTTGCTTGATCTTTTCCTGGATCAGGCGGCCCATCGGGCGTGCGCCATAGAGCTTGTCATACCCGCGCTCGGTCAACCAGGCACGCGCCTCGTCGTCGAGCTTGATATGGACATTCTGGTCGGCCAGTTGCAGTTCGAGTTGCAGAATGAACTTGTCGACCACGCGTGCCACAACCTCGGTCGGCAGATAGCCAAAGGGCACCTGCGCATCGAGACGGTTGCGGAATTCAGGGGCGAACAGCTTCTTCACGGCTTCGTCGCCTGCATCTTCCTTGCTGATATTATTGCCGAAGCCGATGCCTTCCTTCGCCATGTCGCTGGCGCCGGCATTGGTCGTCATGATCAGGATGACATTGCGGAAATCGACCGTCTTGCCATGATGATCGGTCAGGCGGCCATTATCCATGACCTGCAGCAGAATGTTGAACAGGTCCGGATGGGCCTTTTCAATTTCATCGAGCAACAGCACGCAATGCGGGTTCTGGTCGACCGCATCGGTCAGCAGACCGCCCTGGTCAAAACCGACATAGCCCGGAGGTGCACCGATGAGGCGCGAGACCGAATGGCGTTCCATATATTCGCTCATGTCAAAACGCTTGAGCGGGATGCCCATGATCGTTGCCAACTGGCGCGCAACTTCGGTCTTACCAACGCCCGTGGGGCCGGAGAACAGATAGTTGCCGATGGGCTTGTCGCCGTCACGCAAACCGGCACGCGACAATTTGATCGCGCTGGCGAGCACTTCGATGGCCTTGTCCTGCCCGAAGACCACACGCTTCAGATCGGCTTCGAGCGTGCCCAAAGCGGTCTTGTCGTCGGTCGACACATTTTTCGGCGGGATGCGCGCGATTGTGGCAATAACGGCCTCAATCTCGCGTGCGGTGATCAGCTTGCGGCGCTTGGACGGCGCAACGAGCATCTGCATCGCGCCGACTTCGTCGATGACGTCGATGGCCTTGTCCGGCAATTTGCGGTCGTTGATATAGCGCGCGGAAAGTTCCACAGCGGCCTTCAGCGCGTCGGGCGTATATTTGACCTTGTGATGGTCTTCAAAGGCACTGCGCAGACCGGCCAGGATCTTGATCGTGTCGTCGATTGTGGGTTCGTTGACGTCGATCTTCTGGAACCGGCGCAGCAGGGCGCGGTCTTTTTCGAAATGGTTGCGGAATTCCTTGTAGGTCGTCGACCCGATGCAGCGGATGGTGCCGCCCGACAAAGCCGGTTTCAGTAGGTTCGACGCATCCATTGCGCCGCCGCTGGTTGCGCCAGCGCCGATGACGGTGTGGATTTCATCAATGAACAGGATCGCGTCAGGCAGCTTTTCAAGCTCCGATACCACGGCCTTCAACCGTTCTTCAAAGTCACCGCGATAGCGCGTGCCTGCAAGCAAGGCGCCCATGTCGAGCGAGTAGATGACGGCGGGCAACAGTACTTCGGGAACCTGCTTTTCGACGATGCGCCGCGCAAGTCCTTCGGCAATGGCAGTTTTGCCGACGCCGGGCTCGCCCACATAAAGCGGGTTGTTCTTCGACCGGCGGCACAGGATCTGCACCGTGCGGTCGACCTCGGCCGTGCGCCCGATCAACGGATCGATGCGGCCCTGCTTTGCCTTTTCGTTCAGATTGACGGTGAACTGGTCAAGCGCGCCTTCTTTCTTGTCCTTCTTGGTCTTGCTTTCCTCTGGTTCTTCACCCTTTTGTTCGCTGCCTTGCACCTGGCGAGGTTCAGCCAGCTTGCCGTCCTTGCCAATGCCGTGGCTGATATAGGATACCGCGTCGAGGCGGCTCATATCCTGCTGTTGCAGGAAGTAGACGGCGTAGCTTTCCCGTTCGGAAAAGAGTGCCACGAGCACATTTGCGCCGGTGACGACATCCTTGCCGGAGCTTTGGACGTGCAAAATTGCCCGTTGCACCACCCGCTGGAAACCGCTGGTGGGGGAGGGGTCAACCTTGCCTTCGACGCGCAGGCTCTCGAGCTCGCTGTCGAGATAGGTGATGACGACGTCGGACAATTCACCGAGATCTACACCGCAGGCCTGCATCACCTTGGCGGCATCGGCATCGTCGATCAGCGCGAGCAGAAGATGCTCCAGAGTCGCATATTCATGGGCGCGGTCGCCTGCATGCTTGAGCGCGTTGTGGAGCGTTGCTTCCAGCGATTCCGCAAATGATGGCATGGTGTTGTTCCTTAAACTGGGGTCGCTGGGGTCAGTTCACTCTATATCGGTTTCGTCTTTTGCGCTTTCAACTGCATTTCTGAAGTTAACGGCAAAAGGGTGAAAAATTCATGCCGCGCCATGGTTTTTCACTTTTTAAATAACGCGTCGGCGGCGCTGCGGTGGCGGGTGGCGAAGGCGATTTTGCCTTCGCACCTTGTAATCTCGGCCTTTAGGGCGGCAATCCGCGCTTCCAGTTCGTCGACCGACAGGGGATCGAGGTCCTGCCTGACCAACAGGGCCAGCGGGTCGTCACGGCGCAGCGGTAAATTCTCGTCGCTTTCCATGGTGACCAGTGTTGACTGGACCGCGGTTGCTGTCAATAAGTTCCCGCCGGAACAGGGGCGGAAATGGGGACTGACATGGCAGATTTGCCACATAATATGACCGCGATCGAAATTTCCACGCCGGGCGGTCCCGAAGTGTTGAAGCCCTGCGACCGTCCCGTGCCGGTTCCCGGACCCGGCGAAGTGTTGCTGAAGGTCGCTTATGCAGGGGTCAACCGCCCCGATGTCGTCCAGCGCAAGGGCCTTTATCCGCCACCACCGGGCGCGAGCGATCTGCCGGGGCTGGAGGTTTCGGGAACCGTTGTTGCGACCGGCCCGGACGTCGATGACGGCGAGATGGGCGGCCGCTATTGCGCGCTGGTCTCTGGCGGAGGCTATGCCGAATATTGCATTGCCCGCCTCGACCAGTGCCTGCCCGTAGCCGCATCGCTCGGCATGGCAGAAGCCGCGGCTTTGCCAGAGACGTTGTTCACTGTCTGGCACAATGTGTTCGAGCGCGGCTATGCCTGCGACGGGGAGACGATCCTTGTCCATGGCGGGACTAGCGGCATCGGCACCATGGCGATCAAGCTGGGCAAGCTATACGGGCTGGAGGTTATCGTTACCTGCGGCTCGGACGCCAAATGCGACGCCGCCAAAG
The DNA here is from genome assembly GCF_009768975.1 of Sphingorhabdus lacus. NCBI lineage: Bacteria > Pseudomonadati > Pseudomonadota > Alphaproteobacteria > Sphingomonadales > Sphingorhabdaceae > Sphingorhabdus > Sphingorhabdus lacus. The sequence goes on from NZ_CP035733.1 coordinate 595,840, forward strand.
CCCTCGGCGCCGACCATGCGATCAATTACAACAGCACGGACTTTGTCGAGGCAGTGAAGGCGATCACCGGCGGTGCCGGGGTGCATATCGTGCTCGACATGGTCGCGGGCAGCTACGTCCCCCGGAATTTGCAATGCCTGCGCGAAGATGGACGCCATGTCACCATCGCGGTGCAAGGCGGCATGGTCGCGGAAATCAACATGGCGCAGGTCATGATGCGCCGCCTGACGCTGACCGGCTCCACACTGCGCCCGCGTACTGCCGCGTTCAAGGCCCTGTTGGCGCTGGAAATCTATCAGTCGGTCTGGCCCATGGTCACCGACGGCGCGCTCCGCCCCGAAATGAACCGTATCTTCCCGCTCCGGGAAGCCGCGGCCGCCCATGCCTATATGGAATCGGGCGACCATGTCGGCAAAATTATACTCGAGGTCTAAGGCGTCGGCAGCGCGTCCAGCCACAGCTTGACGTCCGCCGCGCTCTTTTCCGGAATTTCTTCCATCGGAATATGCCCGACCGCAGGGTAGATGATCAAGTTCGACCCTGGAATGGCTTCGGCAAACCAGTTCGCCGATTTGACCGGGATCAGATTGTCCTCTTCGCCCCATAGGATCAACGTCGGCACCTTAATCGCCGCAAGTGTCTCCTTGCTCGCCTGCCTGTTGTTATGCGGCAGGGAGAAACGCTTCATCGTCGCCTCGCGATTGCCGGGATAGCGGTTGAGTTCCCAATAGCGGTCGACCAGCGCGTCGTCGATTTTGGATTGCACACTCATCGAAGTTTTGATGCTCGATTCAAACATGCTGCGCGGGGCGATGAAGCGGGTCAGTTCCTTGACCACCGGCATCCGCGCCAGACGGAAGCCGATGGGTATCTTGCGCGCCTGCCATTGCGGTGCACCCGCCGCATCGACCAGTAAAACAGCTTCGGTCTTGGCCGGATGGGCGAGGGCGAACATCCACGCCGTTCCGCCGCCCATCGAATTGCCGCCAATCACGGCTTTGGGAATATCCAGCCGCGTCATCAGCTTGTCGACGACATCGACAAACACCGGATAATCATACACCCCGCCCCGATGACTGCCGGTTAGGCCATGGCCAGGCAGGTCGAGCGAGACGATGCGGTAATCCTTGCCCAGCGCTGCCACCCAAGGCTCCCATGTGTGCAGCGAGGCGTTCGATCCATGGATCAGCATCACAACACGCCCGTCGCGCTTGCCCTGATCGCGGTAATGGACCGTCAGGCCCGGCTCAAGCTCGACATAGCGCGACGCGGCATTGCCATATTTGGCCTTCATCGCCGCGCCATCGGTGTCCGGCGCATAGCCCCAGATAAAAAGCGCCGCGACCGCGACCAGGACCAAAGCAGCCAGCCATTTCAGGAATTTCTTCATTACATCTCTCTCCCCTAGTGGCGTTGAAATGCTGCAAAGAAAGGCGTAAAGCAAGCTATGCTGTAAGGAGCCCTACGATGAGTTATCCTTTGCTGAGAATTTCCGAAGACAACAGCCATGTCGAAGTGCGCAAGGGACGCGGTGCGCAGCGGTGGGAAGATATGGTGGAAATATTCAACGGTGCCGCCACCAAAGACCAGGAATGGAGCGGTGGCGAAGGCGATAAACTGAGCGCCCGACGGTGCAAATGGCCGAAGGATAATCCCTGTACGGATATGTCGATCGCCTATTCGGTGACGGGACAATCGGGCCTGGACGTCGGCAAGCCCCGGCTGCGTGTCTTTCCGGTTCAACGCTAAGCACGGACAAAATTGTGCCAAAAAGCCGCAAAACAGCGACTAGACGCCGCGATCAATTTGGCCTAAACCGCCCTCCAGCAAATTCAGGCCGCTCCGGTAAGGGGCGGCCCTTATTATTGGAGTAGAGTAGATGGCCACCCCTTTGATGCCGCATGCAACAGCCGCATGGCTTGTTGACAACACCGGCCTGAGCTTCTCGCAGATTGCCGAGTTCTGCGGAATTCACATCCTCGAAGTGCAGGCGATGGCCGACGATATGACCGGTTCGAAATATACCGGACGCGATCCTGTTCACGCCGGCGAATTGTCGATGGACGAGATCGAAAAAGGTCAGGCCGACGAAGATTATGTCCTGAAGATGAGCAAGGGCCCCGAGCAGGTCCGCCGCACAAAGGGCCCGCGCTACACCCCGGTGTCGAAGCGTCAGGACAAGCCCGATGGCATCGCCTGGCTCTTACGTAACCATCCGGAAATTTCGGACGGCGCGATCTGCAAGCTGATCGGGACCACCCGCAACACGATTACCGCCATTCGTGAGCGTAGCCACTGGAACATCGCTGAAATCCAGCCGAAGGATCCGGTCACGCTTGGCTTGACGTCGCAGCGCGAACTCGACGCCATCGTCAACCGCGCGGCGAAGAAGGCCGGCATCGACAACAGCGCCGCCGACGACGCGCGTCTTGGCACCGACCGCGAAGCCCTGATCGAAGAACTCCGCGCCGAACGCACCGAGGCCGCCCGCAAGGCAGAAGCCGCGCTGAACGGTGAAGAAGAGTCGGCTGTGAAGCCGGAACTGACGGCGGATACGCTGTTCAAGAAAACGGGCGAGTAAGCTCTCTCCTTCCTCCGTCCGGCCCTCAAGGTTCGGGCGACAACGATGCATCTACGGGGACTGTCCCTGAAGGGACTGTCCCCAACACCCGACGCATACCCCTTCACCGTCGCGCCCCTCACGAACAACGCCTAGGCCTGTCGGCCAAGGCTCCGTATCCTCTCCCAACGGGAGAGGGGGCGTTCGGACTCCCATACCCGTCACCCTGAACTTGTTTCAGGGCCGTATTCCCTTGACGTTGAAAACTAAGACCCTGAAACAAGTTCAGGGTGACGCATGCTTGATAGCGGCGCATTTCTCTTAGGCCCTACCACCTTTCCTAACGTCAGCATTGCCTTAACCGCGCGATTAAGGCACGGCTATGCAATGGCACCCAAAACACCCCCCGCTTATGACGCTTCCCTGGCCGATCATGGCTTTGAAGCGAAGGAACTCAAGGGATTGACCTATCCCTTGGGCGACCATGCCCCGCAATATGGAGAGATTTATCCACTGGCGCCTGATCTGGGTTGGACGCGGATGCCGGTGCCGGGAAATCTGGCGCATATCAATTTATGGATACTCGACGACGGAGACGGTTATGCGATCGCCGATACCGGACTGTTCATGCCGGGGACAATTGAGCATTGGAAGGCGATGTTTGCGGGCGTGCTGTCCGACCGGCAGATGACGCGGATTTTTGTGACGCATTTCCATCCCGATCATGCAGGCTGCGCCGGATGGCTGGCCAACAAGTTCAAGGTGCCGATCTGGATGAACCGGACGGAATGGCTGATGGTCCGGATGCTGACAAATGAGCAGCTCGATCACCCGCCCGAAGAAGTCCTCAACAGACGCCGCTTTGCCGGCTATGACGAGGAACGGATCGAGCAGATGCGCAAGGGCGGTTGGGGCAGCTTTGCCCGTGCCGTATCGCGCCTGCCAACCGGGCATGTGCGGCTGGATGATGGACAGGTCGTCCGCATTGGGCAACGCGACTGGACCGTTATGACAGGTGGCGGGCATACCCCTGAGCATGCGAGCCTCGTCGATTTCCACAATGGAATGATCATCGCCGGCGACCAGATCTTGCCGCGGATCACCTCCAACGTCTCCGTCATGGACAGCGAGCCGGAGGCTGACCCCTTGGGTGAGTGGCTCGACTCCATCGCCAAATTCCGCGCGGCCCTGCCTGCCGACATGCTCGTGCTCCCCGCGCATGGCGAGCCGTTCACAGGCGTCCATGTCCGCCTCGACAAGCTGGCGTCCGGCCATCACGAACGGCTGGAAAAACTGGAAGTCGCCTTGCGGGATACAGAGATGCGCGCGGTCGACACATTTGACTTGCTCTTTGATCGCGAAATAGACGACAGCGTTTATGGCCTCGCGACCGGTGAGGCACAGGCGCATCTGCGGCATCTGCACCTCACGGGACGCATCAAATGCGAAATCCGCGATGGCGTTGGCTGGTATCACGCGGCATAAGAACGACATGACGACGCGCAACTGGCAAAGCCACTATCTCCACCCGACCAAATGGGACCAGCATTTTGCACCGCTGGCCATGCACGATATGTTTTTCCAATCCGCGGAACGGATGG